>JAUNDV010000035.1 GCA_030525875.1 Eubacteriales bacterium | reverse complement strand
TAAATTATTGTTTATCTTCTCATTTATAGATACTTTTTCATCTAGCCTTGAAAGTACTTCCACCACTTTATTCTGCACTGCAATCTCTGGTAATTTTATAATTTGCTTTGATAACGTTTTTACAGATAAACCCGGTTGAGCAGATTGTCCTGAAAGTCTGCCAAGGTTCATTGTCGATAATAGATATGCTAAATAACGGGTATTGTGATTTTCATTTGCACATACTATAACAGCATGTTCTGTCATATACGCTTCACCTTTAAAATATCGAACGTTCCCACAAAAAGCACCTTGACGACCTACTATTGCACACTCTCCTTCAAAATTTGATTGATTAGTGTAGCCTCGAAGTCCATTACCTCCATATACAGGATATTTTCCATCACTTGATACTAATTTTGATGAAATATTTTTCCCACTACTTAATCTTGAACATACAGAACCAAGTTCGTATTCTTGCATTAAATATTTCTCCTCTATCCAATATATTTCCTATGTGCAATCTTCACATTACTCTGCTTAACCATTGCATATTGCAAGGTTGTATCTATCTTTCTATGCCCCAGTAACTGTTGTAACTGCTCGATGGGCATCCCTTTATCAATCGCCATTGTTGCTAAGGTACGTCTAAATTTATGTGGATGTACTTTTTGCAAGCCCAATCGCTTCCCTAATCCACGCAAGCGTGCCTCTACACCACCGATTTTTAATCTTTCGTGTGGCGATTTTAGCGATACAAACAACGCCGGATTGTTATCCGTTCTACTGTCTAAATAATTTTGCAAATGAATCTTGGTTCTGGCATCAAAATAGACGACACGTTCTTTGCTCCCTTTCCCAAACACCACACATTCTCGCTCGTTAAAATCAATATCGCATCGATTTAATAGTACCATTTCTCCTACACGCATGCCTGTCGAAGCCAACATATCAATCATGGCCAAGTCCCTTAACTCAGTGCAGTGATCCCTTAATAATTCCAACGCTTCATCGGAATACGTTTCCTTGATATTGGTACTGGTCTTAATCCGATGAATGCGTCTCACCGGACTTTTTAAAATATAGTCCTCATCCTCTAACCATGAAAAGAAGCTGGATAAAATACGCCGTATATTATCGATGGTCACCTTACTTGATTGCTTCTTTTCCTGGTACGCCGTCAAATACCTTCGGATATCATCAGTTACAATATGCTTCACATCTTTTTGCAATGCATCAAGCATTGCCTGAATAGTCGCCCTATAGTACTTCAGAGATTTCTCAGAACATCCCTCTATACGCTTTGCAGCTAAGAACAACGCTACATAATCCTGTACTAAGGTAGTATCCTCCTTTTGATTCTCCGCAATTTCATACTTTGCTAAAGAATACCCCAAAACTTCTTGTAACTTTTCACTTTGTGCATTATTCAAGTATGGCAACATGCCTTGAATAACTTCTCTAATGAAATCTTGTTTCATAGTCTTATTCTCCTTAATATAAGAGAACAATAAACAGTGGCATTTTCTTATAAATACTCTTGCCACTGCTAAGAGTTTGTTACTCAATTCACTCTTCTTAGATTTCTAGAAGGCCCATCAACATATATCGTCTTCGCAATATTTTGCAAGTCAAAATCATGATTTTTCACTAAGTTATCACAAGGAATATGTAAATTCATCGTTGATATATTACACTCAAGTCGCTCAAATAAATTAGGATTTTCTATGAAGTGCTCTTGTATTGGCAAATAATAAACCTCTTTCGATTGAACATCTACATAAAATAGTACAAATGCATTCGCACAACTTAATCCATAATTTATAGTCTTTACGTCTAGAGGAATAGAAAAACAACGATATGCTTTCAGTTTATTAGGTTTTAATGTACCTTTTATCTGACCTTCTATTTTTTATTCGTCCATTGCTCCTTCTCAATAAGCTCTAATATACAATCAGTGCCACAATCATTTCCCGTTGACTCTCGATATTCCCAATTCGCCGAAGGAAATATATAGTGAACAAGTTTTCTAGCATCTGCTCCAATAGCACGAGCAGGATAATCTTTTGGTAATATCTCCATTCTTATACTTCCTTTTCTTATAAACAATAATTTA
>JAUNDV010000008.1:76823-76921 GCA_030525875.1 Eubacteriales bacterium | reverse complement strand
GATGAGCATTGGCTCTTTCCATTTTATTTTTACACCATTATATGGACATAACTTCGGGAGAAGTGAGTTTGTACCTGTAAAGGTTTACACAAGCTGGG
>JAUNDV010000008.1:0-76723 GCA_030525875.1 Eubacteriales bacterium | reverse complement strand
ATAGGTACAAAACCTGCCTAAAGCACAAGCTTTTGTACCTAAAGGGACGAAAAAAGGCGAAAAAGGTACAAAACACCCCTCAGGAGAAGTGAGTTTGTACCTATAAAGGTTTACACAAGCTGGGATAGGTACAAAACCTGCCTAAAGCACAAGCTTTTGTACCTAAAGGGACGAAAAAAAGGCGAAAAAGGTACAAAACACCCCTCAGGGGAGGTAAGTTTGTACCTAAAAACGTTTACACAAGCTGGAATAGGTACAAAGCCCTCTCAGGAAACAAGTTATGCACATAGAGAGCATAGCCCCCACATTTTCACATTTTCCTATTGTCTTATACATGGCTTTAGTAGTAATATTAAAGGTATTATTGACTTGCAAATTTGATATAAAAGTACTAGGAGGGGATAGTTATGAATAAGCTTTCAATTGCAGTCGTTGGTGCTACAGGTGCCGTTGGTACAGAGATTCTTAAGGTTATTGAAGAGAGAAATATAAACTACACCTCTCTTAAGCTGCTTGCTTCCAAGAGAAGTGCTGGTGAAGTGCTTAGCGTGGGAGGCAAAGAATACACAGTTGAGGAATGTACTCTCGACTCATTCAAGGATGTGGATGTAGCTCTTTTTGCAGGTGGGCAGGCATCAAAGCTCTATGGAAGACAGGCAGCAGAGCTTGGCTGCGTGGTTATTGATAATTCAAGTACATTCAGATATGAAAATGATGTACCTCTCGTTGTTCCTGAGGTGAATCCAGAGGCACTCAGAGGACATCACAATCTTATTGCTAATCCTAACTGCTCCACAATTTTGCTGGTTACAGCACTCAATCCTATTTACATGGCAGCAGGGCTTAAGCGAGTTATAGTTTCTACTTATCAGGCTTGCTCAGGTGCAGGTAAGGAAGCCATGGAGGAACTCTTGGAGCAGACTGAAGATGTACTCAGTGGAAGAGAGGTAAAGCCAGAGCATTTTCAGCATCAGATTGCATTTAACCTGATTCCTCAGATCGATGTGTGGGTAGATGGCGGATATACCAAAGAAGAAATGAAACTTGTCTGGGAGACACACAAGATCTTTGACGATGAAAATATAGGCATCACTCCTTCAGCAGCAGTAAGAGTACCGGTTGTAAGAAGCCACTGTGAGTCAGTTTATTTTGAAACAGAGAAGGAGCTTAGCGTAGAAGAATGTATTGAGCTGCTTAAGGCAGAGGAAAATATAGTTGTTCAGGACGACAAGGAGCATTTCATTTATCCTATGCCTATTACAAGCACAGATACAGATCTTACCTACGTAGGAAGAATACGTAAGGATATAGTTAATCCTAAGGGCTTTAATATGTGGATTTCATTTGACCAGCTTCGCAAGGGAGCTGCAACAAATGCAGTCCAGATACTTGAGAAGCTCATAGAGATGAAACTTATAAATTAAACCAGAAAGGAAATATTTTAAGAAAATGGCGATAGATAACGATTGGCTTGTACCGCTTGAACCTGAATTTAAGAAGCCATATTATAGGGAATTATACCAAAAGGTAAAGCATGCTTATGAGACAGAGCAGGTTTTCCCAGCTCCGGAGGACCTTTTTTCAGCCTTTGAGCTTACTCCTCTTAAGAGTGTAAGAGTAGTTATATTAGGGCAGGATCCTTATCACGGAGAAGGACAGGCACATGGTCTTTCATTTTCTGTTAAGCCTGGAGTGAAGATTCCTCCATCTCTTAAAAATATATATAAAGAGCTCAATACAGAGCTTAATTGCTACATACCTAACAATGGAAGTCTGATACCATGGGCAAAGCAGGGAGTCTTGCTTTTAAACACTGTGCTTACAGTAAGGGCACATGAAGCATTTTCACACAGATCCTTTGGATGGCAGGAATTTACCGATGCAGCCATCAGAGCGCTAAATAATGAGGACAGGCCGATAGTATTTATGCTATGGGGAAGGCCGGCGCAGGAGAAAAAGGCTATGCTGAATAATCCAAAGCATCTTGTACTTATGGCTCCGCATCCAAGTCCGCTTTCAGCAAGCTATGGATTTTTTGGATGTAATCATTTTGTTAAGGCTAATGAATTTTTAAAGGAAAATGGAATCGAGCCTATAGACTGGCAGATTCCTAATCTTTAAGTTTGCCGACTAATAAATATTTGAAACTGAGGTTTTATATGGATTTTATTGAATTACTTAAGATTTTACTCTTTGGAATAGTGGAAGGATATACCGAGTGGCTTCCTATTTCCTCAACAGGACATCTGATTTTGGTTGAAGAGCTTGTACATTTGAATCAGCCGGAAGCCTTTTGGAACGTTTTTAAGGTCGTTATCCAGCTCGGAGCTATACTTGCAGTTGTAGTGCTCTACTGGAAGAAGCTTTGGCCATTTTCAAGAGAGAAGACCCGCATCCAGAAGAGAAATACCTGGATGCTCTGGTCTAAGATAATCATAGCCTGTCTCCCAGCAGCCATTGTAGGACTTCCGCTGGATGACATTTTGGACAATTATTTAAGCACACCAACAGTGATAGCGATAATGCTTATTGCCTATGGTATTGCCTTTATATGGCTTGAACACCAAAATAAATCAAAATATTTCCCTATAATGAGAACTGCCGATATAAGCTATCGCACAGCTTTATTTATAGGTATGTTCCAGTGCCTTTCATTAGTGCCAGGAACCTCAAGATCAGGAGCTACAATACTTGGTGCAATGCTCCTGGGCTGTGGAAGAGCTGCAGCTGCGGAATTTTCATTTTATCTTGGAATACCTGTAATGTTTGGCGCAAGTCTTCTTAAGATACTTAAATACGGATTTGAGGCTGTAGGCAGTTACAACCCGTTTGTAGTGCTTATCAATGGCTTTGGATTTAACGGCAGCCAGTGGGTAACTATAATACTTGGAATGTCTATTTCATTTATAGTTGCGCTTTATACTATCAGATACCTTATGAGCTATATCAGAAAGCACGATTTTGCTGTATTTGGATATTACCGTATAGTTCTTGGTATTGTTGTACTTCTTTACTTTGGAATGAGAGGATAAATATATTTGAAGATAGTCATTGGACTTTCAGGTGGAGTGGACAGCTCTGTTGCCGCATATCTGCTTAAGAAGGCTGGAAATGAAGTAATAGGCTGTACCATGCGTACCTTTGATACAGAAAGAAGTTTAAGAGAGCTTGAGGATGCAAGGAAAATAGCAGAGAAGCTGGACATTCCTTTTGTAGTAATGGACAGGCGTAAGGAGTTTGAAGAGGAAGTCATCAGGTATTTTATATCTGAATATGTTCATGGAAGAACCCCTAATCCTTGCTGTATCTGCAACAGACGTGTTAAGTGGCAGACTCTGCTTGACTGCATGAGGGAGCAGGGGGCAGATAAGGTTGCAACAGGCCATTATTCTGGCATAGGAGAGCTGGAAGGCAGATATTATATAAAGAAGGCGGACAAGCTTGACAAGGATCAGAGCTATGCTCTTTATAATCTGACTCAGGAAGAGCTAAGTCATACTATTATGCCGCTTTCAGGCTACAACAAGGATGAGGTGAGAGCCATAGCGTGTGAGGCAGGGCTTTTTAATTCAGATAAGCCAGATAGTCAGGAAATATGCTTTATTCCAGACAAGGATTATGCAGGCTTTATCGAGAGGCATAGAGAGCTTTTGCCAGAGGATATAAATCCTAACTCTGTGGATAAGACAGACCTAAAATGGAATGAACCGGGTAATTTTGTGGATATCCATGGAAATATTCTAGGACAGCATAAGGGAATCATCAATTATACGGTTGGACAGAGAAAGGGACTTGGAATTGCACTTGGCAAACGTATCTTTGTAAGGGAGATAAGACCGCTTAGCAATGAAGTCGTGCTGTCAGACAATGAGGAAGTATTTTCAGATAGCCTTATATGCGAAAAGGTGAATTTTCAAGCTGTGGACTTTGAAAATATTTCAGCATGGGATGCAGATGCAAGACTTAATGCAATCGTAAAGATACGCTATGCAGACAAGGGAACAAGGGCAGTTATAACAAGGGCTAAGGAAGATGGACGTTATCTTGTAAGCTTTGAACAGCCGGTTAGAGCGGTTACTCCGGGTCAGGCGGCAGTTTTTTATGATGAGGAAAACAGGCTGCTTGGCGGCGGACTTATAGTATAAAATATGGGAGACGGCCTCCTTATTGTGGAGGCAGGTCTTCAGGAGATTTGAAATGGATTATAAAAATCTACAGGGCAGGAGTAAAGCACCGGTGATAATGAAATTTATTGCCGTTTTTATTCTTGCTCTGTTTTGTGCGTGTGGAGCAGTTTTGCTGGACAATGCAGAACTATTAAAAATTAATAAGGAAGAGAGAGCGGTATTTGCCCTCGAGGTCAAAGAGGAAAATTCAGGCAAATATACAATAAGCCATAAGCTGCCACAGGAAAATAAAACAGCGGATTTATTAAAGCTGCCAGCCTATATAGAGAGATTAAAGTTAAATATATCGAATACTTCAGGACGACCAGCAAAGCTTAAACTTGAGCTTCTATATGAGGATGGAGAGGCAGGATCTTTAAGCGAAACAATTGAAGAGCTTCAGCCTATTTATGTGGCAGAGGCAGTATTCAGGATTCAGAAAGAAAATATAAAAGAAATTAAAATAGAACTCTTGGATAAGGAGTCAAATCTTCCAAGTGAACAGCTAAAACTTGGAGATGTCTTAATAGATAACACCTTGTGTAAAAATAAATATATGGCTGCTTTTGGCTTTTTACTCGGACTTACAATCGGAGCTTTAGCGCTATTTGGAAGTTTTTTTGTCAAAAGACTCGAATATGCATTTTTGCTTTTAATACTTACTGTTGGTGGCTTCATGAGCTTCTCCATGCCATTAAATAAAATCGGCTTTGATGAGGAAGCTCATATTCAGGCAGTTGCGGATATGGCAGCATTTCCAGATGGGGAACTCCATATCTCTGATGCAATCCTGTATCAGATGATGATAACAGAATACAACAATCCTGAGGCACAGCCAGATACGCATGAGGAAAATATTTTATTTAATTATCATCTGTCGAAATACGGAGATTATGAAAATGGAGAACGAAATCCGGATTTTGTGACCTTGGCAAACCGAATGCCGGCATATTTTTCTATGGCAGGTATGATGAAGTTGTGCGAGGGACTTGGACTTGGCTGGGATATGGTGCTTCTTTTTACCAGATTTGCAAATCTGCTTATGTATGCCCTGCTAATGTTTTTTTCAATAGCGCTCCTGCCTCAGGGAAAGGTGCTCATGTTTATCATCGCTCTGCTTCCTGAAAATATTTTCCTTGCATCTACATTTTCATATGATCCTTTTGTAACAGGAGCTATATGTCTGGGACTTTCAGTTTGTCTTAGGGCAGTGGACAGAAGCATGGCGATGGGAAAATATATAAGCGGAAATTACCTGTATTTCCTGCTGGCAGCAGTCTTTATTTTCCTGGGCTGTCTGCCAAAGGCGGTCTATGCACCGCTTATACTTCTTATGCTCATGGTGCTGGAAAATGCTTTCAAATCGAATAGGGACAGACATGTGTATAGCCTGCTTGTAGTTGTATTATTTGTAATGCTTATAGCAAGCTTTATCCTGCCTACAGTTGTGGCTCCGTCAGAGACAGGCGATGCAAGGGGAGGTGCAACCTCTGAGGTTTCACAGGTCGGATATATACTTGCCAATCCTTTTGCCTATGCATGGCTTTTGATAAAGCAGATGATAAGCTGGATACCTCAGTGCTTCTTTGGGGCGGACTGTACTACATTCATGGGACATCTTGTGAATGGAGACACGGCATTTAAGGGCTATTACCAGCCGGTTCTTGTCATGCTTTTAATCAGCTTCTTTGTAAATGACATAAAGCGACCAGCTGATTTGAAGCAGGGAATTTTCACAGTGATAATCGGTGGCTTTTCCTGCGCTCTTGTGTGGACATCTATGTATGTGGCATTTACTGAGCCGGGGGCAGCAGAAATAGCAGGAGTACAGGGAAGATATTTTATACCTTTTATGTTTCCGCTGTATTTCCTTGTTTCATCATTTTGTACATTTTTAATGAAAATGTTTAATAACAGGATTCTACATAAGAGCACTGGGCTGACATGCCTTGAAACAATAAGGCCAGTATGGTATTATATTATGACGCTTTTAACAGCTGTCGTACTTTGGATGACCATTTATAAGGTGGTAATATACGGATTTTTGAGATAATTTAAAGCGGATATATTTTGGAGGATAAAATGGGAAAGATAAAAGTTACTGCATGTGAGAAAAATGGCAAGGTAATCGAGGGACTTTATGTTATAGAGCCTACAGTATTCAAGGATGCCAGAGGATATTTTATGGAGACCTACAATCAAAATGATTTTAATGAGGCAGGTCTTAACATGGTATTTGTACAGGATAATCAGTCCTGCTCACAGAAGGGTGTGCTTAGAGGACTTCATTATCAGAAGGAATTTCCTCAGGGAAAGCTGGTAAGAGCTGTGAGAGGAAGTGTATTTGATGTTGCTGTAGACCTCAGAGTTAACTCAGAGACCTACGGAATGTGGTACGGAGTTGAGCTTACAGAGGAAAATAAGAAGCAGTTCTATATTCCAGAGGGATTTGCACACGGCTTCCTTGTTCTTTCAGATGTAGCAGAATTTGCATATAAGTGCACAGACTTCTATCATCCGGGCGATGAGGGCGGACTTATTTACAACGACCCTGAGATCGGAGTTGAGTGGCCTATAGAAGAGGGCATGGAGCTTATTATGTCTGACAAGGATACCAAGTGGGGCGGACTTAAGGATACTTTCCGCTTCGAAAGATAAGTCAGGGTGAAGCTATGCATATAATCAAGGATTTATTGACTGAGCTTAAGAATAAGAGGAAAATGATTCTTGAGCTTGCTAAATCGGATTTTAAGAAGAAGTTTGTCGGCTCATACTTTGGTGTAGTCTGGATGTTTATACAGCCTATAGTTACAGTGCTTATTTTCTTCTTTATTTTCCAGTTAGGTATGAAATCAGTACCTCCTGTGCCAGATACGCCTTATGTTATCTGGCTTATACCGGGACTTGTTCCGTGGTTTTTCTTTCAGGAGGCGGTGCAGGGCATAACGAACAATATGCAGGAGTATAACTATCTTGTAAAGAAGGTCGTTTTCCCAGTTGAACTCCTGCCTATTATCAAGCTTTTATCAGCACTCATGGTACATCTTTGCTTTATTGCCATAATGTTTGCTGTATTTGTAATTGCCGGATATATGCCTAAGGCAAGCTGGCTGCAGCTTGTTTACTATAGCTTTGCGGCTTCAATGTTAGCTCTTGCCATAGGATATTTTACTAGTGCTATCAATGTTTTCTTTAAGGACATGGCACAGATAGTAAATATTTGTATGCAGTTTGGAATGTGGCTGGCACCTATTATGTACTGGGATGGTATGTTTACACAGAATCATCCATGGATGGCGCCACTTTTTAAGCTCAATCCTTTTTACTATATAGTCTATGGATATAGAGACAGCATGCTTACAGGAAACTGGTTCTTTGAAAGACCTATGAATACTATTTATTTCTGGGGCGTAACTATTATTTTGTTTTATTTTGGTCTGAAAATATTTACAAAGCTTCGTCCTCATTTTTCAGATGTACTTTAAATGAATGATATGACTTTAAAAGTCAGATTTAAGATATGCCTGAATGTAGCGAAGTATAGCGAAAAAGCATAAGGCGAAAAAGTAAGACGAAAATTATGAAAGACGGGGTATTTTTACCGGCATGATCAGAGCAATAATTTTATTACTGTTAATTATTTTATTTTTGATATTGTCTTTGCCAGTTGTTTTATTTGAAGTGCTTCTTGCAAAGAAAAATAAGAGCCTTGCTGACAGACAGGCATTTGTCATTATCCAGATGGTCTTTAGAGGACTTCTCAAAATCTGTGGCGTAAAGATGTATGCTTCAGGTCAGGAAAATATTCCTGAGGATGAGCCTGTATTGTTTGTAGGAAATCACAGATCTTATTTTGACATACTGGTATGTTATGTCATGATGAAGCGTCCTACAGGCTTTGTGGCAAAAAAGGAGATTCAAAAGATTCCCTTGCTCCCTCTCTGGATGGACAGAATAAGCTGTTTATTTTTGGACAGGGATAATATTAAAGAGGGACTCAAGACCATCCTTAAGGCAATTGAGTATGTGAAATCAGGTATATCAATATTTATTTATCCTGAGGGCACAAGAGGCGATGCCACATCATCTCTTGATATGATGGAGTTTCACGAGGGAAGCCTTAAGATTGCACAAAAGGCAGGCTGTAAGGTTATACCGGTTTCAATATATGGTTCAGCTAACATCTTTGAAAAGCATATGCCTTATATAAAGCCATCTAAGGTTGTTATACATTTTGGAGAGCCGGTTGATATAAAGACTCTTCCAGAGGAATACAAGAAGAAACCGGGGCTTTACCTTAAGGAAAGCATATATACTGAGCTTAAGAGAATGAAAAACCAGTATACGGATATTGAGGATTGAGAAAATCGAAGTGGGAGGTGACAGCTATGGATATAGCGAAAATTTTTGAAAATGGATCAAGCCAGGCTGTGTGTCTACCAGAGAAATTTCGATTTAAAGTGGATGAGGTGGTTGTGCAGCAGCTCGGAGATGCGGTTCTGCTGGTTCCAAAAGATTCCTTATGGCAGACGTTCAATGATGGATTGAACAGCTTTACCAGTGATATTTTTGAGAATGGGCGAGATCAGGGCGTCCAGAAGGATAGAGAAAACTTATAAACTATTTGGCGGTTACAGTGTAAATTGTAATTGTATGAAAAAAAGAGTGCATCACCAATTATTTAATAATTGAATGATGAACTGCGAGCTTAATCTTTATTAAGAAGATTAGGCTTTTTTGATTTATACAAGATTTTAAAGTATATTTATCAATTAACGTATTCCCTGTCGGGTTATTCATTTTACGCAATCCCCACCATTCCCAATATTTTACTAGAATTTTACCTCAATCAAATGATAAAATAACAATATACTGTAGTACAATAAAATGAAACTTATAATTTGCGTTTATATTGCGAAAAGAGGTCATGGGTATGGCATATAAAATATTTGGTGCAATCTGCATAGGAAGTATGGAAACAGAGCTATGTGTATATGAGATAAAGGAAGGAAAGAAGCTAAGGCTCATAGAGAGGGCATCAAAGCTTTTGCCACTTGGCAGAGATACCCTGTTAAATGGCAAGCTTTCATATAATTCAGTGCAGCAGCTCTGTGATATACTCAAGGATTTTGGGAATATACTTAAGTCCTATTCTGCAGATGATTACAGGGTATATGCAACCATGGCACTCAGGGAAGCCGCAAACAGTGCTATCGTGCTTGACCAGATAAGAGTAAGGACAGGCATGAAGGTGGATATAATTTCAAATTCCGAACAGCGCTATATCAGCTACAAGGCGCTTGCTGCCTATGGAAAGATATTTACAGGAGTTATTCATACAGGAACTCTGATTATGGACTCAGGCTATGGTTCATTACAGCTTTCAGTATTTGATAAGGATGTACTTATCTCAACAGAGAATCTTCCTATAGGAGCTGTAAAGCTTGGGACTATTTTTGAAAAGACAAGTCTTACCGATGAGCAGCTTTACAAAAGAACAAGGGAAATAATAGATACAGAACTGCTTAATTATAGGAAACTATATCTTAAGGGACAGGATATACATACTCTCGTAGGCACAGGCGAAAATATTTTATACAGATATTGGAGCAGGATGAAGCCTGAGCTGATGAATAGAGAGCTTAGTGCAGAGGAAGTTTTAAATGCCTGCTATGAGCTTAGGCTTAATGGCATACATTCGCTTGAGGAAAATGACGGCATAGGCAGAAACTATGCCAAGATACTTTTCGTTACTTCCATATACATCGAGAGAATTATAGAGATAACAGGTGTAGACAGCCTGTATTTTCCGGGAAGCCGTCTATGTGATGGAATTGCCTTGCATTATGGCACAGAAAAGAAGCTTATCAGCGTAGAGCATGATTTTGAACAGGATATTATTTCAGAGTCAAGAAATATGGCAAAGCGCTACCGTTGCAGTACAAAGCATGCAGAGAGAGTAGAGACTTATTCCTTGCAGATTTTTGATGCACTTAGGAAGATGAGCGGACTTACGCAAAGAGACAGACTTCTTCTTCAGATAGCAGCCATATTGTCAAACTGTGGCAAGTTTATCAGCATAAAAAATGCAGATAACTGCAGTTACTATATAATTATGTCAACTGAGATAATAGGACTTTCACATGCTGAAAGAAAGCAGATAGCTACCTGTGTTAAGTTCCGTAATCAAAGCTTTGATGAGGAGGAGGCCGCACTTGATGCTGATCCTATACGTACAGCTAAGATGACGGCTATATTGAAGCTGGCCTCAGCACTTGACAGAAGTCATTCAAGTAAGATGAACAAGACAGATATCAAGGTAAATGAACACGACAAGGAGCTTAGGATTCAGGCTTCATATGATGGAGATCTTACGGTTGAGAGGATATCTATAGAAGAGAGCAGTGAGTTTTTTGAGGAAATATTTGGATTAAGACCTGTGCTTAAGCAGAACAGAAAGCTGGTATAAATTATGGAAAACAAGATCGATTTTTTTGCACCTGACAATTATTACAATAGAGAATTAAGCTGGCTTCTTTTTAATCAGCGCATATTGGAAGAGGCAGAAGATAGGGACAATCTGCTTTTTGAAAGGCTCAAATTTCTTAGTATTACGGCTTCTAATCTGGATGAATTCTTTATGGTAAGAGTAGCTTCATTAAAGAGTATGATGCATGCTGGATATAAGAAGACTGATATCTCAGGTATGACAGCTTCAGAGCAGTTTTCAAGAGTATCAGAGACAGCGCATAAGATGGTTTGCGAGCAGTATAAGGTGCTGAGGGAGTCTGTCATCACTGAGCTTCACAAAGAGGCTAAGGTGAAGTTGATTACAGACTGGGAAGAGCTTGATAAGTCTGAGCAGTCTTATCTTAACCAGTATTTTAAGGAAAATATTTATCCTGTACTTACACCTATGGCTGTGGATTCTTCAAGACCATTTCCGCTTATACTTAATAAGACACTTAACATAGCTGCTTTAGTGCAGAGAAAGTCTGATGCTGAGACTAATGGAGATACCGAGTTTGCAATGGTTCAGGTTCCTTCCGTACTTCCTAGGATTATAGAGCTTCCTGTAAGACCTTGTGTAGATAGAGACGGAATTAGAACAGAGAGAGTATTCATTTTACTTGAAACTGTTATAGAAAAAAATATAGACCAGCTCTTTTCTAAATACGACATTTTAAACACTGCTGCCTTTAGAATTATGAGAGATGCTGATTTCAGCCTTGATGAGGATGAGGCTGAAAATCTTCTAAATGAGATCAAGAAGCAGCTCAAGAAAAGAAGAAAGGGCGATGCCATAAGACTTGAGATAGATAAGCAGGCCGATAAGAGGCTTGTAGAGATCCTTAAAGCAGAGCTATGGGTGGATGAAGAGGATATTTATTATATAGACGGACCTCTGGATCTGACCTTCCTTATGAAACTCTATTCAGTAGATGGCTTTGATGCATTTAAAGATAAAAAATACATTCCAAGACCTGTTCCTGAGCTTATGAATGAGGATGATATATTCACAAATATCAGGAAGGGAGACATTTTCCTGCATCATCCATACAATAGCTTTGAGCCTGTAGTTGAGTTTATAAAGAAGGCGGCAGTTGATCCAAATGTACTTGCCATTAAGCAGACCTTATACAGGGTAAGCTCTACTTCACCGATAATAGCAGCTCTTGAGGAGGCGGCCTCAAATGGCAAGCAGGTTACTGTACTTGTTGAGCTTAAGGCTCGTTTTGATGAGGAAAATAATATCAACTGGGCGATAAGACTGGAGAAGGCGGGCTGTCATGTTATATATGGTCTGCTTGGACTTAAGACTCATTCTAAGATAACCCTGGTGGTTAGAAGAGAGGATGATGGAATAAGGTGTTATGTGCATCTTGGCACAGGAAATTACAATGATTCTACTGCAAAGCTTTATACTGACTGTGGCATTATGACAGCTGACTCACGAATTGGAGAGGATGCGACAGCTGTATTTAACATGCTTTCAGGATATTCAGAGCCTGAGAACTGGAACGAGCTGATATGTGCTCCGCTTTGGCTCAGGGAATGGATGCTTATGCGTATCAATCGTGAGGCTGAAAATGCCTCAAAGGGACTTCCTGCCTCAATAACTGCAAAGATGAACTCCCTGTGTGACAGGGAAATCATTGCAGCTCTTTACAATGCTTCACAAAAGGGTGTTAAGATTGAGCTTATAGTAAGAGGTATATGCTCTCTTAAGGCTGGTATAAAGGGACTTAGTGAAAATATAACAGTGAGAAGTATAGTTGGAAGATACCTTGAGCATGCAAGAATTTTCAGATTTGAAAATGCAGGTGAGCCATTGTATTACATGGGCTCTGCCGACTGGATGCCACGTAATCTCGATAAGCGAGTTGAGATAGTATTCCCTGTTCTGGAAGAGAAGAATAAGCTTAAGGTCCAGCATATTTTGGATGTTCAGCTTAGTGATACTAAGAAAGCCAGCATACTTATGCCTGATGGAAGCTATAGAAAGCAGAACGTACCTAAGGATGAGGCTGTGAGCAGTCAGGAAACTTTCATGAAGGAGGCAATGCTTATAGCAGAGGTATTTGAAAAAGAGCAGGATCGGACGGGAAAGCGTTGTTTTATACCTCTGGAAAGTCCTCAAAGAGGTTAAAATAGCTCAAATAACAGTCGGAATTGTTAAATTTATCAAAAATTTCAGGAAAGTGAAAAGACTTTTCCTTCATTTTCGTATACAATATAGTTAATTTATATTTTGATTAGCTTATATATGATTAGTTTATATTTAATTAATCTATGGTTGAAGAGAAAGAGGGAGAGATATGCCTGATATAAATATACTTGTAGTTGATGATGAAAATGAAATAGCTGATCTTGTAGAGATATATCTTGTATCTGATGGTTATAAGGTATTTAAGGCAAGTGATGCAATGGAAGGATTACAGATTTTAAATGATGATGATATACATCTGGTTCTTCTTGATATTATGATGCCTGGCATGGATGGCATTACCATGTGCAGAAAGATTAGGGAGATATCCAATATTCCTATTATCATGCTTAGTGCAAAGGGCTCAGACCTGGATAAGATCATGGGTCTTGGAACAGGTGCTGACGACTATGTGACAAAGCCATTTAATCCACTTGAGCTTACTGCCAGAGTTAAGTCACAGCTTAGACGTTATACACAGCTTAATCCTAACAATAGTACAGCAGAGAAGGATTCTTCAGAAATAGTTATCAGAGGTCTTTCTATCAATAAGGATAACCACAAGGTGCTTATTGATGATGAGGAAATCAAGCTTACACCTATTGAGTTTGACATTCTTTATCTGCTTGCCTCAAATCCGGGAAAAGTATTTTCTACAGACGAAATATTCGAAAAGGTCTGGAATGAAAAGGTCTATGAGGCCAACAACACGGTAATGGTGCATATTCGTCGTCTTAGAGGAAAGATGAAGGAGGATACACGTCAGGATAAGATAATTTCTACTGTATGGGGCGTGGGATATAAGATTGAAAAATAATAATGATCTTACAAAGAGATACAGGACAAGATTTGTTCTGAATATAATGATCTCTGCTTTCATTGTATGCATTATAGAAAGCCTGCTTATATTTAATATGGGCAGGCTTATTAACTTTATAACGGGTTATGAAAGCGAGGACTTTGCTGCTGTAGGTTTGCATACTTCATCGGCTGTATTTGTCTATATAATCACTGCTGTAGCTCTTTTTGCTGTGATATTTTATATGCTTGAGAGAAGATCGATAGCCTATATTACAAAGATCTCAAAGGGAGTAAAGGAAATCTCAAAGGGAAATCTTAATTCCAGGATAGAAGTTGCAGGGGATGATGAATTTTCAGAAATGGCTGAAAATATCAACAAAATGAGCGAAGATCTAAAGAAGCTTCTGGAGCTTGAGAGAGAGGCTGAGCAGTCCAAGACGGAGCTTATCACCAATATAGCCCATGACCTTAAGACTCCGCTCACATCTATCATAGGCTATCTGGAGCTTTTATCCAGAGACGGAGGACCAAAGCTTAGTGACGAGCTAAGACAAAAATACTTACAGATTGCATTTAATAAGGCAAAGAGATTGGAGCAGCTTATTGAGGACCTTTTTAGCTTTACAAAGCTTAGCTATGGAAAGATAACAATGAAGGTAAGCTATGTAGATGTCGTAAAGCTCTTGGAGCAGCTTCTGGAAGAGGCCTATCCTAATTTTGTGGAAAGAGGCCTTTCTTATGAGATAAAAAGTAATGTCAGTTCACTTGAGATTACTGCTGACGGCAATCTTATAGCAAGACTTTTTGATAATCTTATAGGAAATGCTATTAAATACGGAGCTGATGGCAAGAGAGTAATAGTCAGGGTAAATGCTGATATAGAGCAGGACATAGTTGAAGTCCAGGTAATCAACTTTGGATATATCATTCCAGAAAAAGATATGCCGTTTATTTTCAACAAGTTTTACAGGGTAGATCAGGCAAGGTCTACGCAGACAGGTGGAAGCGGACTGGGACTTGCAATAGTTAAGGATATAGTAAATATGCATGGAGGAAGTATCTCGGTAAGCTCTGACTTAAATGGAACTATTTTTACAGTAAGGCTCAAGATACATTTTGATAAAAACAATGAAAATTTCATTAGGGCATAAGGACGAAAGATACATATGATATTTTCTGGATTTTGGAAAAGAATACTTATAGCAGCGGCATTTTTTATGATGCCGCTGTTTGTGCATGACAGCAGGGCTGAAAATATAAAAGATGTCAAAGAAGCTTCAGATGTAGTTATAAATATAGATGAAGAGTCAGACCAGCCGTCATATCATAATAAGCCGGGTGTTGGCTTAAAGCTGAGCTATGGCTACAACAATATTGCCAAGTCAGGCAGATTCCTGCCTGTAAATATTGAGATTGATAACTATCTGGGAAGTACTATAAATGGAAGTATTATTCTTGAGATTCCAAATGAAAATGATAAGCTGATGCGTTATGTATATCCTGTAAATGTAGAGGATGGCAAAACAGAGGACGTAAAAGGTACTATTTCAATTTCGGATGATGTAAATAAAATTAATATAAGACTTGAAGATGAAGCTGGCCTTGTTTTAGCAGAAAAGGAAAGCGCAATAAAGGTTCAGGGAAATGGTGCAGAGATACTTATAGGAATACTTTCCAACAGGCCTGAGAAGCTGTCTTATTTCAGGGGAGTTAGTATATCAAATTCAGAGCTAAAGACCAGAACAGTATCACTTACACCGGGAGATATCCCTACAAATGAAGAGGGACTTGACCAGCTGGATGTTATAGTGATTTCAGATTTTAATGTAAACAGGCTTTCGGATGAGGTTATAGAGGCTATATGGGGATGGGTAAAAAATGGCGGTAGTCTCCTTATTGGAACAGGAAACAGCGTAGAGAGTATTGGAAGATTCAGGGCAAAAATCAAGGATCTTGAGATAAGCGAGGCCGAGATCAGGGATGTAAACATGGGCATAAAATATAGCACAGACGGACCTGACGGAGCAGTTATAAAGCTACCAGTAAGAGATATTTATATACCAGAGGGGACACAGGTCATGCAGTCTGGAGATACGGCTGTTATGACTACTGTTTCCGTGGAGAGCGGAGTTATTGGATTAACAGCCTATAGTCTTTGCGATATTTCAGATTTCTGTGCTGAACAGCTGGGATATACAGATGAGCTGCTTCAGTCCCTCATGGGATCATCCAGAATCAAGAGATTTTCAAAGCTTAATGCAGATGCCCAAAGCTTTATTTCGGCAGAACAGCTTGTAAATAACGTAGATCCAGATAGAATGCCTATGGTATTTTTCTATTTTCTTGTGTCTATAAGCTATGTACTTCTGATAGGACCGGGACTTTATTTCTTTATGAAATATCGCGGCGTAGGCAGCTATTATTCTTTTGCAGCTATTTTCGTATCGTCCTGTGCAGCCCTTGTACTGTGGCTTCTCAACTCATCAGTAAGATTTGACGGACCATTCGTAAACTATGCAATGATCAGAGAGATAACAGAGGAAAATGTTGACGAAACAGGCTTTATCAATATCTCAACACCGGTAAAGACAAATATTGAGATAGGTCTTTCAAAGGACAGCATGATCCAGCCTATCGTAAAAAATGCTACAAAGGAAAATGAAACAAGGGTCAGTGAATATCCTGACAGCTCCATTTCCATTTTGCGAAAAGAGGACAGGAATATCATAAAGGCAGAAAATGTAAAGCCATTTTCAGAAAATTGCTTTGAAATCTACAAGAAGTCGGAAAATACAGGTACAATGCCGGTCGAACTTACAGTCAGATTATATGACGAGCAACTGGTAGGAAGTATTAAAAATCTTACAGAAAATGATCTGGAGGATGTGACCTTGCTTTTGTATGGAAGACTTCTATATATTGGAGATATAAGGAGCGGTGAAGAGCGGAAAATAGAAGGGGAAAATCTTCTCTATGGTCCAACCGGCTCTATGGGACTTACTGCAAGATATATAACAGGTCTGGATGAAGCTAAGGAGGGCAGCAGGGAATATCTTAAGGCACTTGCAAAGACAAATGTGCTCTCATATTATATGCAGGAATCGTTAAGCAGCTATTATCCGGGTGCAAGGGTTATAGCATTTTCAGAGGAAAATAAGGACCTAAGGGAAAATAATATAGCTGAGAGCTATGGCATATCTTTGATAGTTGCGCCTGTTGATATAGACCTTAGTCAGGGCGGGGAATATTACAGGTCTGTTCTTTCACAGGAGCCAAAGATAATTTCGGGTGATTATCAGGCAGATACAAATACAACCAGAGGAAGTGCTGCGGTTGTACTTGAGTATAGCTTGGGAACAGATATGGAGCTTACAGGACTTAATTTTCATAATCTGTCCCAGGAATTTTCTGGAAGAAATGATGAAGATGGAAGCAGGCTTATGGCATTTCAGGGGGCAAAGGCGATATATAATTACAGCACCAGCACCTATGATCTTATAGACAGTGGAAAATTGCATTTTACCAAGGAAGAGCTTAGCCCTTATCTCTCACCGGCAAATACCATCAATGTGAGATATATTCCTGATGAAAATGCTGAAGCAGGCATTAACATGTTCCTGCCTGTACTTACAGTTACGGGGGTGGAAAAATAATGCTGAAAGTGGAAAATGTTAAAAAATTTTACGGAAAATATTGTGCTCTGGACGGACTTAATCTCGAGATAGATGAGGGCGCCCTCTACGGCTTTGTAGGACCTAATGGTGCGGGAAAGACGACTGCTATAAAGATCATGACAGGAATTATGTACCCTGATGAGGGCACGGTTATGATAGATGACATGAAGGCTGGCACAGATAATATCAGGCTCAAGAGACGTATTGGTTATGTTCCTGATTCATTTGGTGTTTATAGCAATCTTAAGGTCTATGAGTATATGGAATTTTTTGCTTCCTGCTACGATATAAATGGACTCAAGGCCAGAAAGAGGATAGATAAGCTTCTAAAATATGTAGATCTGATGGACAGGTCGGATTTTTATGTGGATGCCTTGTCCAGAGGAATGAAGCAGAAGCTTTCGCTTGCCAGAGCTCTTATTCATGATCCTAAGATCCTTATCATGGATGAGCCAACTTCAGGACTTGATCCTAGAACAAGATATGAGTTTAAGCAGATAGTAGGAGAGCTGTCAGATGGTGGAAAGACCATAGTTATAAGCTCCCACATTCTGAGTGATATTTCTGAGCTTTGCACAGATATAGGTATCATAGACCAGGGGAGTCTGGTTATGTCAGGACGGCTTATGGATGTTATGAAAATGGTAACAGCCCAAAATCCTATTATCATTTCCGTTGCTTCAAAGATAACTCCTACAGTGAAATTCCTCAAATCTGAAAAGGAAGTTAAGTCCATGGCAATCAAAGGAAATGATATAATGATAAACTTTGAGGGAAATGCAAAGCAGGAGGCAGAGCTTCTAAAAAAACTTGTTGCACAAAATCTTCCTGTAAGGAGCTTTTCAAGAGAAAAAGGATCGCTGGAAAGCATTTTCATGCAGCTTACAGGGCATGGAGAGGAACGAACACTTATGTCCTACGAGGCAGGAGAGGAGAGCTACTGATGAAGGTTAATCCTATTTTAAAGAGGGATATGATGGTTCAAAGCAGAAGCTATACCATACCTCTTGTCATATCTGGAATAAATGCCGTACTGTTTCTTGTTGGCCTCTTAGGAGTTTTTGGAGTTACAGCCAGGATGCAGCACAGTGCTGAAAATGAATACGAGGCCTTTATAAGTATTTATATTCTTGTAGTTATGATATGGTTTGGACTTATAGTGCTTGTAGCCCCATCATTGACAGCCGGAGGTATATCGGGCGAAAGACAGACAAAGACCATGGATCTTATGCTTATAACCCTTATGAAGCCTATGGACATAATAGGCGGAAAGATAATCTCCTCGCTTTGGAGCATAGTAGTAATGCTGATATCCTGTATACCAGCAATGATGATACCTCTTCTCTTTGGGGGCGTAAGTACCATGAAGACTATACTCATTATGCTTTCCATGATACCTATGATACTTTTATTTTTGTGCATAGGAATCTTTGCAAGTTCAATAGGAAGTACGAGTATAAGATCTACAGCCATAGCCTATGCGATAACTGCATTTATATGTATTGGAACAGTGGTCATTGCAGTGCTTTCGGCAAATTTTGCTGGAAATGGCAACAATTATCTGGCCTATATGCTTGTGTTTAACCCAGCTACGACTATATTAAGCATGCTCGCAAATGCAATTGGTGAGGTAAGCTTTTTAGGAAAATTATTTGATGCCCTGAGTCTGAGTCCGGAGAGAGCTTTTTTAAGATTTTATCCTATTGTAAGCATACTTTTCCAGCTCATGCTTTCAGCAATCTTTGTTATATGTACGGTATTAAATATCACACCTAAGAGAAAGTAAGGCTGTAAATGTTTACAAATGCAGATTTGCGACTTAAAATGATACACGATTAATAATAAAACGACCGGAGGAAAACGGATTGAAAAGAATAATACTGACAGGCGGTGGAACTGCAGGTCATGTTACACCAAACCTTGCTCTTATCCCTAAGCTTAAGGAAAGAGACTGGGAAATACTATATATTGGTTCTTATACAGGAATTGAAAAGAAGCTTATTGAGGATGCTGGTATCGAATACGTAGGCATTTCAAGTGGTAAGCTTAGACGATATTTTGACTGGAAAAACTTTACAGATCCATTTAAGGTCATCAGAGGATATTTTCAGGCAAGGAAGATAATAAAGAAATTTAAGCCGGATGTTATATTTTCAAAGGGTGGCTTTGTTGCTGTGCCTGTAACCATGGCAGCGGCACATAAAAAGGTACCTGTAGTAGCCCATGAATCAGATATGACACCGGGTCTTGCCAACAAGCTTTCAGCACCTAATGCTTCAAGAATCTGCTGCAATTTCCCTGAGACACTTAAGTATCTGCCTAAGGAAAAGGCTGTGCTCACAGGAACACCTATAAGAGAGGAAATACTTACAGGAAGCAGGGAAAGAGGCTTAGAGTTTTGCGGATTTGAAGGAAATAAGCCAGTGCTTCTTGTTATTGGAGGTTCTCTTGGTTCAGTCAAGGTAAACAATGCAGTAAGATCAATTCTCGATAAGCTTAGCGAGCAGTTTGATATAATACATATCTGTGGCAAGGGAAATATAGACGAAAAACTTTCAAATAAGAAGGGATATATCCAGTTTGAATATGTGGATAAGGAGCTTAAGGATCTTTTTGCAGCTTCAGATCTGCTTGTTTCACGTGCCGGAGCAAATGCTATTTGTGAGATACTTGCCTTAAAGAAGCCCAATTTACTTATTCCGCTTTCACAGGCAGCAAGCAGAGGAGATCAGATTTTAAATGCAGAATCCTTTGAGAAGCAGGGATATTCCATGGTTCTTAAAGAAGAGGATTTAAATGATGAAAGTCTCTTAAATGCAGTCAGAGAGCTTTATGATAGCAGAGACAGCTATGTTGAAAAGATGAAATCCTCTGTTCTTTCAGATGGAGTCATGGCTGTATTAAATGAAATCGAAAATGCTGCATTATAATATTGTAAGGAAATATGGGCAATATTTTCAGGCGACTTCACCAAAGGGACTAAGAGGTAAAGGCTGATGAAGATGATTAAGGCTGCGCATATATTTTTTGATTATATACGCAGAGATGAAAATGACAACATAGAAGAGGTAAATGAGGCGTTAAGTGACCTTAACCTTGAGATAGAAAAGGGAAGCTTTGTATGCATTTTGGGGCATAATGGTTCAGGAAAGTCTACATTTGCAAAGCTGATAAATGGACTTCAGTGTCCTAAGGATGGAACTATCCTTGTTGGCGGTATGGATACCCAGGATGAAAGCAAGCTTCTAAAGGTAAGAGAGACAGCTGGAATGGTATTCCAGAATCCGGACAATCAGATAATTGCTAATGTTGTAGAAGAGGATGTAGGTTTTGGCCCTGAAAATATTGGCGTGCCTACAGATGAAATCTGGAAGAGAGTGGATGCGTCTCTTAAGGCAGTAGGTATGCAGGCCTACAGGCTTAAATCGCCAAACAGACTTTCAGGAGGCCAGAAGCAAAGAGTAGCTATTGCGGGTGTGATGGCAATGAAGCCGGAATGTATTATTTTGGATGAGCCAACGGCAATGCTTGACCCAAATGGAAGAAAAGAGGTCTTGAAAACAGCTCACGAGCTCAATAAAAGAGAGGGCATTACCATTGTTCATATAACACATTATATGGAAGAGGCTGTAGAGGCTGACAGGATAATTGTTATGGATAAGGGCAGGGCTGTAATGGATGGAACGCCTAGGGAGATATTTTCCAGAGTAGATGAGCTTAAGGCTCTTAAGCTCTGTGTTCCACAGATAACTGAGCTTAGCTATGAGTTAAAGAAGGCAGGCGTTAATCTGCCTGAGGGTATTCTTACAAGAGAGGAATTTGTAGCTCACATTTTACCTATGATGAAGGAAGCTGCAAGAAAAAGACAATAAATTATGCTTAGAGATATTACAATAGGACAGTATTATCCTGTAGAAAGCTGTATACATAGTCTGGATCCACGTACAAAGCTGACCGGAACCATGGTATTTCTGCTTTCATTATTTATAACTAAATCTGTAGCAGGCTATGTTATTGCTACAATCTTTCTCGCTGTAATGATCAGACTGAGTCATGTCCCTTTTAAATTTATTACAAAGGGTCTAAAGGCAATTGTATTTTTGCTTATTTTATCTGTTTCATTCAACTTGTTTTTGACTGATGGAACTCCGATTTTTAAAATAGGCTTCCTTAAAATCACCTGGGAGGGACTTGTTCTTTCAGCCTTCATGGCAGTCAGACTTATTTATCTGGTTATAGGTTCATCTGTAATGACACTTACAACAACACCTAACCAGCTGACAGATGGAATTGAAAAGGGACTTGCTGTATTTAATAAAATTGGTGTTCCTGTACACGAAATAGCTATGATGATGTCGATAGCACTTAGATTTATACCTATCCTTGTTGAGGAAACTGATAAAATTATGAAGGCACAGATGGCAAGAGGAGCTGATTTCGAAACAGGAGGACTTATACAGAAGGCAAAGGCTATGATACCTTTGCTGGTTCCTCTGTTTATTTCTGCTTTCCGCAGGGCATCAGATCTTGCCATGGCTATGGAAGCAAGATGCTATCACGGAGGAGAAGGCAGAACCAAGATGAAGCCTCTTCGCTATACAGCTCTTGATAAAAAAGCATATATCATAATGCTCATTTATTTAAGTCTGATGTTTTTATCAAGATAAATAATTCGTTTATAAGAAAGTACAGAGAAAAAGATGGCAGCAATCATTAAAGTAGACAATTTGACACATATATATCAGGCTGGAACTGTTATGCAGTCCTATGCCATAAAGGATATTTCATTTGAAATAGAGGAAGGAAGCTTTGTAGGACTGATAGGGCATACAGGTTCAGGAAAATCAACTCTTATCCAGCATTTAAATGGACTGATAAAGCCTTCAAGTGGAACAGTTTTCTTTAAGGGAGAGGACATTTTTGCTGAATCCTATTCCTTAAAGCAGCTTAGAAGTAGGGTTGGACTGGTATTTCAGTATCCGGAATACCAGCTTTTTGAAGAGGATGTCATAAGAGATGTAATGTATGGTCCTAAAAATATGGGATTTTCAGACGAGGAGGCAAGGGAGAAGGCTATAGAAGCTTTGAAGCTTGCCGGTATGAATGAAGTTTTTTATGAAAGAAGTCCTTTTGAGCTTTCAGGAGGACAAAAGAGAAGAGCTGCTATAGCTGGCGTGCTTTCCATGGAACCGGAGGTTCTTATTTTGGATGAGCCAACAGCAGGACTTGACCCAAAGGGAAGAGATGAAATCCTTGATACTATAGATAAGCTTCATCGTGAAAAGGGAATAACCATAGTGCTTGTTTCTCATAGCATGGATGATATAGCAAAGTATGCTGACAAGCTGCTTGTGCTCGACAAGGGAGAACTAAAGTACAATGATGTTCCAAAGGCTGTGTTTAGAGAGTATAAGGAGCTTGAGAAGATTGGGCTTTCAGCACCCCAGCTTACCTATCTTGCAGCAGACCTTATCAAGCAGGGCGTGGATATAGATCCGGAAATAGGAACTGTTGAAGAAGCTAAAAATGAAATCTTGAGATTGCTTAAAGGAGAATAATTTGAGACGTATTTTTCTGAAAATAGCATATGATGGTACAAATTACATAGGCTGGCAGTCACAGCCAGCTGGAGATTCCGTAGAAGGAAGACTTAACAAGGCGATTTCAGAGCTTACAGGGGAGAGTATCCAGGTAATAGGAGCAAGCAGGACAGACAGCGGTGTGCATGCATATGGAAATGTAGCTGTTTTTGATACAAATACCAGAATACCAGCAGAAAAGTTTGCAATGGCAATAAATCAGCGCCTTCCCCTGGATATTAGGATCACAAGCTCAAGGGAATGTGGACTGGGCTGGCATCCTAGAAAGAATAATTGTATAAAGACATATGAGTACAGCATTTTCAGTGAGAGAATTGAAAATCCTATGACAAGGCTTTATGCACATCATTGCTACTATCCTTTGAATGTTGAAAAAATGAGGGAGGCAGCGAGATATCTCATCGGAGAGCATGACTTTACTTCATTTACAAATCCAGATTCGCAGGTTCTTATAGAAGGTGGAAGCGCAGTAAGAGAAATTTATTCCATAGACATAGAAACTGAGCATGAGCTTAGATATGACAGGGCAGTCAGGGCAGTAAATAATTCTGAAGCATCGGAGCTTTCTAAAAATGAGGAATCACTGGATATGACTACGAATACAGAAGTGCTTGAACTTCCGCAAAAGGGATATTATGGAATGATCAGAATCAGGATAACAGGCGGAGGTTTCCTCTACAATATGGTAAGGATCATTGCAGGAACACTTCTAAGAGTCGGTACAGGACTTTATAGTCCTGAATATGTAGGAGAAATACTGGAATCAAAGGACAGGCAGAAGGCAGGACCTACAGCTGAGGCAAGAGGACTTTGCTTAATAGATATGGAATATGAGGAGGAAATCTTATGATCAAGGCTATCCTTTTTGATATGGATGGAACTTTATTTGATACAGAAAGACTTTATTACAGGTGCTGGAAAAAGGTGGCTAAGGAAAATGGATATGATATTCCGGATGAGCTTCTCAATAAAATGAGAGGCGCCTCACTTAAAGAAGGAAGCAGACATTTTAATGAATATTTTAATTATGAAAAGGATTACTTTGAAGAGAGAGCAAAAAGACAGCTTTATGTAAAAGAAGAAATCAACAAAAATGGCGTTCCTTTTAAGAAGGGACTTGTAGAGCTCTTCAAGTTTCTTAAAGAGAATGGTATCAAAATAGCTCTTGCCACATCTACTATAAAGGAAATGGCAGAAAGATATATTGAGATAAGCGGACTTTCAGAGTATTTTGATGCTATAGTTACAGGCGATATGATTGAACATGGAAAGCCAGATCCTGACATTTTCCTTCTTGCAGCAAAAAATGTGGGAGAGAATATAGAAAATTGTGCCGTTGCAGAGGATTCACTAAATGGAATCATAGCTGGAAGAAGATCTGGAGCAAAGGTGTTTTTTATACCTGATCTAAGCCCGGTAAGTCTGGAAGAAAAGACAAAATATGTCGATAAAGAATTTGAATCTTTGGACGATATAATTGGATATTTGGCTTGACATAAGGATTATAATTACTTATAATATAAAAGCTGTTTATATCTAGCAGCATATTTTTGTTGGAAAAATGCAGGCACCACAGCCCCGGTGAAGCATTTGGAATGAAATCTATTATTTAAATTTAATAGGAGGGTAACCATGAAAAGTTTTATGGCAACACCATCAACCATCGAGAGAAACTGGTATGTAGTTGATGCAACAGATAAGACACTTGGACGCCTTGCTTCAGAAGTGGCTAAGGTGTTAAGAGGAAAGAACAAACCAACATATACTCCATTTATGGATTGTGGAGATTACGTAATCATCGTAAATGCAGAGAAGTTTGCAGTTACAGGTAAGAAGATGACACAGAAGACATACTTCAGCCATTCTGATTATGTAGGCGGAGCAAAGGAAGTAACTCTTCAGGAGATGCTTAACAAGCACCCAGAGAGAGTTATCGAGCACGCAGTTAAGGGTATGCTTCCTAAGGGAGCACTTGGAAACCAGATGTACAAGAAGCTTTTTGTATACTGCGGACCAGATCACAAGCATGCAGCTCAGAAGCCAGTAGAGCTTACATTTTAATCGGAAGGAGGACAAGTTAAATGGCATCAGTTAGATATTACGGCACAGGACGTAGAAAGAAATCTATCGCAAGAGTATACGTTACTCCAGGTAATGGAACAATCACAATCAATGGAAAGAGCATCGACGAGTATTTTGGTCTTGAGACACTCAAGGTTATCGTTCGTCAGCCACTCGTAGCTACAGAGAACGAGGGTAAGTTCGACATCACAGTTAATGTTCACGGTGGTGGAATGGCAGGACAGGCAGGTGCTATCAGACACGGCCTTTCACGTGCACTTCTTCAGGAGGATACAGAGAACAGATCTGTTCTTAAGAAGGAAGGATTCCTTACACGTGATTCACGTATGAAGGAGCGTAAGAAATACGGTCTCAAGAAGGCTCGTAAGGCTCCACAGTTCTCAAAGAGATAATCTCTCTGTTGCAGGACAGACAATTTCAAAAAGTATTTTGCACTCCTCAGGACTTCGGTCCTGGGGAGTTTTTTGTGCATTACATAAAATACGCACATATACATAAACCGGGAATGAATATTGAAACATATTTTGTTTTATAATAGAATATTATTACTAAAAAACGTGCAGATGAACAAAAACGAGGAATATATCGATGGAGATTAAAAGAGATGCTTACCCACAGCAGCTGATTGAGCGAAAAGATAATGGAATGATAAAGATAAAGTATTGATACAGTAAAAAATATCAGGAGACAGGATATACATGCAAAATAAAAATTCTAAAAAAAGGAAAAATCGAATAATTGCGATAATCTTATTTATATTGCTTACTTGCATGTATATGTTGACAGGTTGCGATATATATCATAAATCTGTGGATAATTTGGAAAGCAGCATAGCTTCAAATAAAGAGGATGAGGTAGCAGGTGAAGAGGCACTTGTATTCAGGCTTGCAGAAACTATGCCAAAGGAACATCCTTCAGCTAAATCAATGGATTATTTTGCTAATCTTGTTGAAGAAAGAAGCGACGGCAAGATAAAGATAAAGGTATATTATGATTGTGAGCTTGGAACTCCAAGTGAAATCCTCGAACAGATGAAATTTGGAGGTATTGCCATGGCAAGGGTTAACTCACTCGAGCTTTCAGATGCAGTGCCTGCAATAAGAAAATATTTAACGCCAGAGAGATATACAGGTCCAGGAAATCAAATCGAATGGTTCCATAAGTCTGAGGAACTGCTTAGAAATGATTGCCAGATGGAGAAAATAACACCACTTGTATGGTATTATCCTGATCTTAGATGTTTTTACAGCAGCAATAATGCTATAAACAGCAAAAGTGATCTAAAAGGAACTAAGGTAAAAACCACAGACTGTCTTGTTATGAATAAGCTGATGAGTGAGATGGGAGCGAGGGCAGCTGTGGATTTGGGTGGAATGAGTATTTACAGGCTTTTAAGCTCAGGAGACGTCCAGTATGGCGAGTCAGGCTTTTGTGAATTTATTTGTAATGATTATGGAAAATATATACATTATTTAAGACTTACAGATTATGCATATTTTCCTGATGTGCTTCTTATCAATACAGACAGCTTTAATAGTCTTGACCCTGAAAAAAAGAAGATACTTGAAGAATGTGCAGCAGATACCTATGAATATCAAAAGTCATTAATGCTGAATTTTAAAACAAAATGGACTAATATTATAAAAGCAGACGATAAAATTGATTTTAAGGAAGAAAGATTCAATTGAAAGCGAAGAAACTGTTAAACAAACTCAGACTTTCTGTAGGAGCGCAGATTAATGCGCTTCTTATTGCAGTTCTTATAGGCTTTATAATGTTTGCTGTATATAATTACATTTTGCTTAGCAGATTCAACGACAGATATGAAAGAGAAATAGAGCAGTATTCTGAGATTATAGAGCTGAAAAAGGATATCCAGCTTTGCGATAAAAGAATGGTCGATTTTTTGAAAACCGGAAACAGGACTTCTCTTGCAGAGCTTAATGATATGTATGAGATAATTACAGAGAGGTTAAACAGACTTCATAATATTGCGGAGGATGAGGAAGCCAAGTACCTTTTAAACAGTATAACGGTTTCATTTGATGCGTATTATTCAGAATGTGGAAATACAGCATATTTGTATAATACAAATAATGCTGATTACTTTGGTAGCGCAGACGAGGCAGCTGTTATACTCAGATATCTTGAGAATTATTCTGATGAATTACTGGAATATAATCTTAATATGAGTATAAAGACCTTGGAAACAGTGGATCAAAGGCAGACCATGTCGATTTATGTAAACCTTATTATAACGGTATTGTCTGTGTTTGGAGTGCTTGCTGTAAGCTTGTATATTTATAGAAATATGACAAGACCAATAAACATACTCTATGATCAGGCAGTAGAAATTGCTTCTGGTAATTTTGATGTAAAACCTAACAATATAAAGGCTGCAAATGACATAGGTGTACTTGCAGAAACCTTTGATCAGATGTGTGAAGGTATAAGAAATAAAATTCAGGCTGAAAACGCAAAAATGGATGCAGAGAAGAAGCTTATACTGGAGCAAAAGAAAAATATCGAGGTTGAAAAACTGCTTGAGGAAACAAGATTTATGGCTCTGCAGTCACAGACAAACCCACATTTTCTTTTTAATACTTTGAATAGTATAAACCGGACAATCATGTTTGGAAGAAATGAACAGGCTATGATGATGCTGGATTCACTTGCTGATCTGCTTAGATATAATCTGACGGATGCCAATGTTCCGGCAGAGCTCATACAGGAGCTTAAGGTAACAGAAAAATATCTGAATATCCAGAAGCTTAGATTTTCAGACAGAATAAAAGTAGGAGGGCAGGTAGACAAAGCTTTGCTCAATTCGGTGAAGCTTCCTAAGTTTTCATTACAGCCTCTCGTGGAAAACGCTATTATCCATGGTATTGAACCTAAGACCGAGGGGGGCACTATAATAATAGATATAAGAAAAAGAGGTGGATATTGCCTTATCCGTATAGCTGATAATGGAATGGGTATGGACAGAAAGCGCCTTATGCAGATAAGAGATGTGAACACATCAAAGCGTATAGGAGTAAGAAATACATGCCAGCGAATAAGGTACTATACGGGACGAGAAGATTCATTTAGTATTTACAGCAAAAAAGGAGCTGGAACTATCGTTGCTATCAGGCTGCCATTAATAAATGAAGAACAATAAATTTAAATAAAAAAGGCAGACTGATTAAGGAGGGGGATTATGTATAAAATTCTTATTGCAGATGATGAAGCTTTGGAAAGGGAGGCCCTAAGCTTTTTTATCAGACAGTCAAATCTTGATATTGAGGAAATCATTGAATGCTCAGATGGAAATGATGTAGTAAAAAAGACCCTGTTATATCATCCAGACATAATAATACTTGATATAAATATGCCTGGACTAAGCGGACTTGATGCATTTGAGCAGTTTAAAAATGCTGATTATCCTTTTAAGGTGATTTTTTCCACAGCCTATGATTATTTTGAATATGCAAGAAAAGCACTAAAGCTTGGAGCTATGGATTTTCTGGTAAAGCCTGTAAAAAAAGAGCAGTTTCTTACAGCCTTAAATAAGGCTGCTGAAGAATTGGAAGAAGAAACTGAGGCTGCAAAGTGGGATAAAAGAGTCAAAAACATGCTTGACCATATGGGACAGAAGATACTCGCAAGGCTGGCTACAGGAAAGATAGATGAGGATGTCTTATATTATCTTGATACCCTGGGCATTCCCTTTGAAGCAGAGGGGGCAGTTTTTTGTGCCTGGAATGCCGGTGATATAGACGAAAATCTGAAGAAAGAGGCGCTTGATGAAATCAAGGAAAATCTTTCGTATTTTGATATCAAGGTGCTTAGCCAGTGGCGTAATGCTACAGCAACATTTATAGTATTTTTCCCAGAGGGCTTTAGCGCAGAGGATATAAAGCTTATAGAGGAGTGTATAAGAAGGGGCTTTTTAAACAAACGTCTGCCTCTCATATGCGGACGAGGAAGTACCTTTGAAGATATAAGCCAGATTGAGAAAAGCTTTGATGAGGCGAGAGCAAGTATAGGGGATATTCAGGAGTTTCAGGATGAAAATGCTGACGAGGAGCAGATAAAAAATGTAGATGGTCTGGCAGCTGTGAAAAATATCAGAGAGTTTATAGATACAAATTATGAAAAACATCTTACACTGGACATGATTGCAGAAAAAGCAGGCTATAGCAAATTTTATCTCAACAGACTTTTTAAGCAGCATACAGACAGGACTATCATGGATTATCTTATACAGACAAGAATAAATAAAGCCAAGGAGCTTTTAAGGCACGAAGAGTACACGGTTAAACAGATAAGTGCCATGGTTGGATATTCTGAGCCTAATTATTTTACTATAACATTTAAGAAGGCTGAGGGTATTTCCCCAATCAAATATAGATACCAGTTTCAGGAAGAGGGTAGATAGTAATGAAAAGAATAGCAAAGACAGCTTTCGTTTCTATAATGCTTATTGCCTGTATAGCTTTTGTTTATAATTATGATAAAAAAGATATTCAGAATGAGGTTTCGAGCATACAGCCTGAAGAGATATTTACCATGCAGATAGGACACGGCCATGGTGTGGGAAGTATAAGGCATAGAGTGCTCAGGGTTTTTAAGTCGATGGTGGAAGAAAGGACGGATGGCGGAGTCATAGTTAACATATTTCCATCAGGACAGCTTGGTACAGAGCTTGATATGCACAAAGAGGTTGAGGAAGGAACCTTGCAGGGAGTATGGGGCGGAGGCTTTGACATTGTTCCTAAATTAAGTATTTTCACTCTGCCATTTCTGGCTGATGATGAAACCGAAATGTACCGTCTGCTGGAATCTGATTTTATGATGGATATATGCAAGGAATCACAGTCAAAGGGAATAGAAGTACTTGGTATAGGCTGTGGAGGAGGATTCAGACAGCTTTCCAACAATGTAAGGCCAATTAAATCTCCAGATGATATGAAAGGTCTCAGGATCAGGGTTAATGATATTGAAACCATAAGAGATACTATGGAGGCCTTTGGGGCAGAGCTTGTTAATATACCATATAATGATATTTACCAGAGCCTGAAGCAGGGAATAGCAGACGGACAGGAAAATCCATGGAGCAATATAGTAAGCATGAGATTTTATGAGGTCCAGAAATATTTTACTAAGATAGATTACCAGTTTCATCCAAATCCATTTTATGTCAATTCAAAATGGCTTAACTCGCTTCCGCCTGAATATGAAAAAATAATAAGAGAATGTGCAAAAACCATGATCAGCCTTGAGAGACAGTATGAGGAAAAAGAAAAGGAAAATGATTTAAAGCAGATAATGGCATATTCAGAAATATATGAGCTTACAGAAGAGGAGAGAAACGAATTTAAGAAGGCTTCAGAGATAGTATATGAGAAGTATCTGGATGAAGGTATAGTTACCAAGGAAGAACTTGAAATTATTGAAAGGATTAAAAAAGGAGAAGCAGAATCAGACTTATAAATAGTAATTATTTCTGAAACAATTATAGAAAATGGAATATAGTAGAAGAAAGACCTATAAAATATAGCTCTAAGAGCCATATTTTATAGGCTTCTTTTTTTACAATCAGTGCAAGATATTAAGAGTTGAAGGCTTTTTATTCAAGTGTAATTTATAAAAATTTTATATAAAATTAAGACATGAATTTGATACAGAAACAATCTTGAAGGGAGATAAGTATTATGACACTTAAGGAAAAGCTTAAAAAGGGTCCTGTATTTGGTATGACATGCTATACAGGAGCAATATGTGTAATTGAAACCATAGCTCGTTCAGGCCTTGATTTCATCTATCTTGATCTTGAGCACTCAAACTGGTCATTTGATGCAGATTTTGAGAAGCAGATCATGGCTTGCAAGGGCAAGGATATTTCTATCTTAGTACGTGTTCCTGATGTAGAGCCGGTTACAATACGTAAGGTACTTGAGTGGGGCGCTGATGGAGTTGTTATTCCTCATTGCAAGACAGCAGAGATGGCAAGAGCAGCTGTAGATGCAGCAAAGTTCAATCCTATGGGACACAGAGGCGGAGAGTCAAATGTAAGAGCTGCAAACTATGGCTATGAGAACTTTGACTGGAATGAGTACATGGCCCAGCAGAACAGAGATACAATGGTTATCCCTATGGATGAGGATTGGGAGTTCACAGAGAATATCGATGAGATCTTAGATGTTCCTGGAATAGATGCAATTAACTTTGGACCTGTAGATTATGCAGTATCAAAGGGACTTCCTGTAGGATATTCAATGAGTCCGGAAGTTCATGATGCATTTAAGGTTCTTGTAGAAAAGGCACAGAAGAAGGGAATAGGCGTACTTGGTCCTGTAGTTCCTCCAACAGCAGAGAATATGAGAAGAGGCATTGAGGATGGCTTCAATATGATCATCGTTGGTAATGACATGTGGCATTTTACAACATCAATGAAGGATATGATGAAGAATCATGTAAATGTTTTACGTGAAGAGTTATGCAAATAAAAGTCTCAATGCATATTGAGTTTATTTAAATTAAAATTGAGAGGTAAAAAGATGAAAGCTGTAAAATGGCTGGATGAACATTTTGAAGAGGTTCTCCTTACAGTTGGACTTGCAGTAATTGTAGTAGTCCTTACTTTACAGATTATTTTCAGAAAACTCATGGGTACATCACTTGCCTGGTCAGAGGAACTTTGCAGATACATTTTCATGTGGTCTGGAATGCTGACACTGAGTTTTACACTTAGAAACGGAAGTGCAATGAAAACAGATCTGTTTATCAATATGATGCCTGTAAAGGTACGTCAGATAATTAATCTGCTTATGCAGGTATTATTGCTTGTATTATTTGCAGTAATGACTAAGGTTTCAATGGATGTAGTTCCTACTATCACACAGATGGGAACAGCAATACCTATTTCAAGAGCCTGGATTTTCCTTTCTCTTCCAGTAGGATTTGCCCTGTCTTTTGTCAGAACAATTCAAAATATGTTTAAAGCGTGGAAGGAATTAGGTGGAAAGGAGGAAAATAAATAATGTTAGGTGGAATAATGGCTGTATTATTTATACTCCTTATACTGGGAATGCCTATAGGACTTATACTTCTTTGTGTAAGCTTGTTCCCTGCTATGATAGATCCTTCTGTTCCTGCGAACTTCGCATTCGTTGTACGTCAGGCACTTGGAGGTCTTGAGAGTACTCCTCTTCTTGCAGTTCCAATGTTCATCCTTTCTGGTGTTATCATGGCTAAGGGTGGAATTTCAAAGAAGATTTTCGATGTATTCGCTTATTTCTTGGGAAAAGTTACCTCAGGTTTACCTGCAGCAGTTATTGTAACCTGTTTGTTCTATGGAGCTATCTCTGGATCAGCACCTGCAACAACAGCAGCCGTAGGTACCATGACTATTCCTATACTTGTAAGCTTAGGCTATGATCTTACATTTGCAGCTTCACTTGTTGCAATAGCCGGTGGACTTGGTGTTATTATTCCTCCAAGTATTCCATTTATCATGTATGCTAACTCATCAGGTGAGTCAGTTGGTAAAATGTTTATTTCAGGAATCGTTCCTGGTCTTCTTATCGGTGCTTTCCTTATGCTTTATGCATATATTTACTGTAAGGTAAGAGGAGAGGACAAGGAAAAGATCAAGAAGGAAGTTGACAGCCTTCGTGCAAAGGGTCTTGGCAAGCTCCTCAAGGAGAGCTTCTGGGCACTTATGAGCCCTGTTATAATTCTTGGTGGTATTTATTCAGGAGTTACAACACCTACAGAAGCAGCAGTTATTTCTGTAGTATATTCATTGATAATCGGACTCTTTGTTTACAAGACAATGAATTTTAAGGATTGTGTGGAAGCTTTCAGAGAGGCTGTACGTACATATTCAACAATTATATTTATTATTGCAGCTGCAGCAGCATTTGGACGTGTGCTCGCAATACTTCAGGCACCTCAGATGGTTGCAACATGGGTTGGAGGACTTGGACTTAATAAGGTACTTCTCCTTATCTGCATCAACATCTTCTTACTCTTTGTAGGAATGATCATGGATACAAGCCCTGCAATTCTTATTTTAACACCTATCCTTCTCCCGATAGTTCAGGCAGTAGGAGTTCATCCTATCCACTTTGGTATCATCATGGTAGTTAACCTTGCTATTGGATTTGTAACACCTCCTGTTGGTGTTAACCTGTACGTAGCAAGTACACTTACAGGCGTACCACCTATGGAGATTGCACGTAAGGCACTTCCAGCAATCGGAATGTTCGGACTTGCCTTGTTAGTACTTACCTTTGTACCATTCTTCTCACTGGTAATGATTTAAATTGGTATTAAACATAATTAGTTGTTAAACATTATATGAAATAATTTTATTAGTATTAAAACCTCATAAGAGGTCAGATAAAGGAGTAAATCATGAGAGTATTTAAGAAAGCTATAGCAGCTGCTCTTACAGCAGCAATGGTTATGTCTCTTGCAGCATGTGGAGGAAATAAGGCAGAAGAGACAACAGCTGCACAGACAGCAGGTAGTGAGTCAAGTGAAGCTTCTGCATCAACAGATAATGCAGATATGCCAAAGATGACAATGAGCATCGGACATAATGGTAATATGGAATCATTGAACCAGTATGTTGCAGAGCAGGCAAAGAGACTTCTTGAAGAGAAATCAGGCGGAAACATTACAGTTAATATTTATCCTAATGCCCAGCTTGGTTCAGAGTCAGATATGCTTACATCATGTCAGGCTGGAGACCTTACCTTCCTTGTATCAGGTCTTCACGCACTTGTTAACACAATACCAGCAGGTGCAATCGTTGATATTCCTTTCCTCTATGACAATGTAGAGCAGGCACGTAAGGTATTTGCAGACCCTACAGTTCGTGAGCTTCTTAACAAGGATCATCAGGCAGCAGGACTTGAGCTTGTTCTCCTTGCAGACCAGGGATTCAGATGCCTTAGCACAAACAAGGAAATCAAGTCAGCTGAGGACTTCAATGGACTTAATATCCGTACACTTACAAACCCAGATCAGGTTGCTTTCTGGAAGATGTTAGGCGCTAACCCAACACCTATCGATTTCTCAGAGCTTTACTTAAGCTTACAGCAGGGAGTAATCGACAGCCAGGAGAACCCATACAACATTATCAACGATAATAAGCTCTATGAGGTTCAGAAGTATTTCACAAACTCTAACCATGTATATCACACAGTTACAATGCTTATGGGATCAAGCACATACAATGCACTTCCAGATGTTTACAAGGAGCTTGTAAAGGAAGTATGTGCAGAGGTTGAGAAGCTTGCATGTGAGCAGGCAGATAAGACTCTTGATACATTCAAACAGAACCTTATCGACAATGGAATGACATTCATCGACTTTGACCAGCTTGGAACAATTCGTCAGGATCTTAAGGCTAAGACAGACGGAATCGTTGATATCGTTAGAGAAACATGTAAGGATGATGCACTTGTTGATGCATACCTTAAGGCAGTAGAGGCAAATATTGGCTAATTTATTAGAAAATGCCACAATAAGATTTTGAATAATGCCTGAATAACAGCAAAAATTAAAGGAGCTATTGTAAATAGATGAGAATTCATCTAAGAAACAATGGCTCCTTTTTAGGTATTTATTAAATCAAAATTTATAAAAAGTAAAAGGAATATTTTATTATAAGTACAGATTACGCTGTTTTCTTACAACATCTCTGTAAAATACCAGAGTAAGAATAGTTGCAATTATCCAGCCAAAAGGCCAGGCCATCCATATTCCTGTACTTCCAAACCAGTTTATGAGTATTTTGGCAATCAATATGCGGAGTATAAGATCAGGTATGGTTGCCATGACAAAGTATGACATGGCGCCTGAGCCTCTGAGTATACCATCACACATGAGCTTTATAGAAATCATAAAGTAAAATGGACTTACTATTTTTAGAAAATCCATACCAGACTGGAGAGCTTCTATACTTCCATCCTTCAAAAACATGTCCATTATAAAATTTCCAAAGAAGAAATAAATAACAAAAAATGGTATGGCTGCCAATAGAGAAAGCCTTATGCCACTGCGAAAGCCCATAGGTATTCTTTCTGGCTTTTTTGCTCCAAGGTTTTGTGCTGTATAGCTTGATAAGCAGTTCCCGAGAGACATAAAGGAATTTATGGCAAAGGTATTAAGTTTGATTGCTGCTGAATATCCTGCGATGACAGAGGAACCAAACTGGTTAACTATATTCTGCACAAATAAGTTTCCTACAGATAGTACACTTTGCTGCATAATACTTGGAATAGCAATGGAAGCAATCTGATTAAGTATATTGAAGCTAAATAATGCACTATTTTCCTTGCATTTTATTGTCTTTAGACGAAGAAACAGGCTTATCATAGCCAGCACAGCAGAGATGCCCTGAGCGATAAAGGTTGCCCAGGCCACACCGGCAACTCCCATATGAAATTCAGCTACGAAAATGTAATCTAGTATAATGTTTCCTATTGATGATCCAATGAGAAAATAGAGCGGAGTCTTTGAATCGCCAAGAGCTGTAAAAATACCAGTAGCAACGTTATAAAAGATAAGGAAAGCGAGTCCATATACATATATTTCGAGATAAAGCACTCCATCAGAGAAAATATCTGAAGGAGTATGTATTAATCTCATCATTAAAGGACAGGTTAAAATTCCAAATAGGGTAAGTGCAAGGCTTAATAGGCCACAGGATATTAAAGAAGTACTTACAGCTGTTTTCATATTTTTATAGTCCTTAGCACCAAATAGCCTTGAAACGACTACAGAGGTTCCAAGATTGCTGCCAACGGCAAATGCCATAAAAATAATAGTGATAGGATATGAAGCTCCTACGGCAGCCAAGGCCTGTTCTCCAGCAAAGCGGCCGGCAATCATACTGTCTGCAATATTGTAAAGCTGCTGGAACATTACGCTTAAAAATAAGGGAAGTAAAAAACGCCAAAGTGTATGATCAGGATGATCTTTGGTAAGATCGGTAATCATGGGATGATTTCCTCCATTAAAATATATTTTGCTAATTACCTTAACACAGTGGGGAAATAAAGAAAAGCTAAATTATTTAAAGAGCAGGCAGAGCAAATTATTTAAAGAGCGTTTTGAGGAGTTGACAAATCAGATGGCTTTGTTTATTATACTCATAGCAAAAGGGGAGTAGTTATAAATGATACGTCAACAGTACGGCATAAAGCCTGGCGTATTCAGCCTTAAGATGGTAACAAGACCGGATGCAGAATCTTTGGTTCTGCCTCGGTCTTTTTCTTATGTAATATGACTGGGTAAATCATGTTATAATTAAGAAGATGTAAAGTTGCATTCTTTTATGTATTTAATTGAAACCCTTTATAAAAAGTCATTTTGTTTTTTTAGCTAGGAGGAAAAATATGCAGGAGTTAAGCTTTTTGTGGGAAGGTATAACCTCTGTGACATGGCAGCAGCTTGTTATGTACGGAGTTGGTATTCTTCTTATCTGGTTTGCTATTAAGAAGGACTATGAGCCAGCACTTCTTCTCCCTATGGGATTTGGTGCTATACTTGTAAACCTTCCAATGTCAGCGGCAATCAACCAGACTATGGCAGGAATTGGTGAGACACATGGTATAATCCAGTGGCTCTTTGAAACAGGAATTGCAGCATCTGAGGCATTTCCATTGCTTTTATTTATAGGTATAGGAGCTATGATCGACTTTGGTCCGCTTCTTTCAAATCCTAAGATGTTCCTTTTTGGAGCGGCAGCACAGTTTGGTATTTTCCTTACAATAGTTTTCGCTGTTGTTCTTGGATTTGATTTAAAGGATGCAGCTTCAATTGGAATCATCGGAGCAGCTGACGGACCTACCTCTATTCTTGTATCACAGGTTCTTAATTCTAACTATATCGGACCTATAGCTGTTGCAGCTTATTCATATATGGCTCTGGTTCCAATCGTGCAGCCTATGGCTATTAAGCTTGTAACAACAAAGAAGGAAAGAATGATCCGTATGCCTTATGCACCAGGCAGTGTTTCAAAGTCAGCAAAGATCGCTTTCCCTATAATAGTTACATTTATAGCAGGCTTTGTTGCTCCTGATTCAGTTTCACTTATCGGAATGATCATGTTTGGAAACCTTATCAGAGAGTGCGGATGCTTAAATTCACTTTCAGATACAGCGCAGAACGGACTTGCTAACCTTATTACTCTTCTTCTTGGTATTACTATTTCATTTAGTATGAGAGCTGAGCAGTTCGTACAGCCAAGTACAATCCTTATCATGGTATTAGGTCTTGTAGCTTTTGTATTTGATACTATTGGTGGATGCCTTCTTGCAAAATTCATCAACCTCTTCTCAAAGAATAAGGTTAACCCTCTCGTAGGTGCAGCAGGAATTTCTGCTTTCCCTATGTCAGCAAGAGTTGTCCAGAAGATGGGACTTCAGGAGGATCCAACCAACCACCTTCTTATGCATGCAGTTGGAGCAAACGTTTCAGGTCAGATAGCATCAGCAGTTGCCGGTGGAATCATCCTTGGATTCTTTAGATAATGGAGGTATTTATGAGCGCAAATCTTATTACAGCCCTTAATATGATGTGGCAGGGAATGCTTGGACTCTTTATAGTAATGGCTCTTATTGCCCTTATCGTTTTCGGGATGTCAAAATTTAATAAATAAAATGCTTAAATGCATATGGTAAAATATACCGCCTTGTGGAGATATGAACATTTTCATATAAGCTGGCTCTTAAGTCTAAGCTTAGAAAGAAATCTCATATATCCGCAGGGCGGTTTTTATATTTATGAAAGAAAAATATAAGAAAATAATAGGAAAGTAAAAAGTTAGAAAAGTTGACACGTATTGCTTGTTACAATTATACTAAAACATAGTAGTTTTAAATATAAGAAATAACATATTTACCAGAAATTCTGAAATGACACATTTATATAAAAAATAGAAATGAGGGATATAGCCTATGAAGATAAAACTTGCAAAATATGTTGCAAAGCTGCTGGTTAAGAATGGAATAACACAGAATTTCTCAGTAACAGGCGGCGGGGCAATGCATTTAAATGATGGACTGGGGCACGAGCATGGTATGAATACTCTTTATATGCATCATGAGCAGTCCTGTGCCATAGCGGCAGAAAGCTATGCCAGAATATATAATAAGCCAGCCTGTCTGTGTGTAACAACAGGTCCTGGAGGAACAAATGCAATTACAGGTGTTGTAGGAGCATGGCTGGATTCCATACCAATGATAGTACTGTCAGGTCAGGTAAGATTTGACAATACAGCCAGATGGTCAGGTGTTGGTATTAGGGCTATGGGTGATCAGGAGTTCGACATTTTAAGAAGTGTAGGATGTATGACCAAGTATTCAAAAATGATACTTGATCCGATGAGTATAAGATACGAACTCGAAAAGTGCATTTATATAGCCCAGACAGGAAGGCCGGGTCCATGCTGGCTGGATATCCCTGTGGATGTTCAGGGAACCTTTATTGAAGAGGATGAGCTTTATGGATTTGATCCGGAAGCCTATGAAGCGGAGATGTATGCCAAGGCCGAGGCTCTGGAGGATAGAGAGCAGATAGTAAAGGCAGCTATTGATGAGGGTGAAAGGGATAGATATGCACTTTCAGATGAGGCAGACCCTCTTCTTAAGATAGCAATCAAAAAGCAGTATATACAAAGAAAATGTGAGCTTTTAGACAAGGATAGTCCTGTTATTACAGAGATAATAGACCGTATAGAAAATGCCAAGAGGCCAGTTTTTTATACTGGAAATGGTATACGTATTGCAGGAGCAGAGGATCTTTTCCTAAGAGTTGCAGACAGACTTGGCATACCAGTAGTCGTAGGCTGGAATGGTATAGATATAATCCAGTCTGAGCATCCGCTTAAGGCAGGTCAGCCTGGAGGACGTGGAGACAGGCCGGGTAATTTTGCTGTGCAAAATGCAGACTTCATTCTTTCTGTGGGCTCAAGGCTTAATATAAGACAGGTTGGATATAATTTTAAGACCTGGGCAAGAGAGGCATTTACTGTCGTATGTGATATAGACGAAGAGGAGCTTAAGAAGCCTTCAGTTCATATTGATATCCCTATACATGCTGATGCTGCAAATCTGCTTAGAGCCCTAGATGAAAAGCTTAGCGAGCTTGGTTATGAGGGGCATAAAAATGCTTACAGATATGCAGGTAAGCTTAAAGAAATGGGATACGAGACAGGCGGCAGCTATGTTTTTCAGGGAGGAGAAGGTCTTCCGGGCATGAACTGGTGGGAAACCTGTAGCTATTGGATGAAAAAATATTCTGTATACAGAGATGACTATGCAGCTCATGGATCAGATGAGCCAGCAAATATATACGAATTTTTCAATGTACTTAGTGACAAGCTTAGCGAGGAACAGATTACAGTAGTAGGAAATGGTTCAGCCTGTGTTGCAGGTGGTCAGACCTATAAGATAAAGGATGGAAGCAGATTCATATCCCAGGATGCCATAGCAAGTATGGGCTATGATCTTCCGGCTGCCATAGGTGCCTGTGTTGCCTGTCATGATGTTTCAGGAAGAGTTATTAATCCGGAAGAGCTGAATAATAAACTGACAGAAGATAAGCTGGAGGAGCAAAGACTTAGTGATAAGGCCTATGCTCTTGGCCAGATAGTGACAGCAGGCAAAGGAAAATACTGGAAAGGAAGAGGGGAGCATTATCCTGAGTACAATGAGCATGATATAATCTGCCCTACAGGTGATGGTTCGATAATGATGAATCTTCAGGAACTTCAGACTATAGCTTCACATAATATGCCTATCAAGATTTTCCTTATAAATAATGGAGGATACCACAGCATAAGGCAGACCCAGACAAACCTGTTTGCAGGCGAGCCTCTTGTAGGAATAGGAAATGACAGCTTTGATTTAAGCTTTCCAAACTTCAGGAAAATAGCTGATGCTTTCGAAATTCCATATTTCAGGGCCGAGCATAATACTGAGCTTGACTCAGCTATTGATGAAACCCTCAAGGTAAATGGACCTTGTATCTGTGAGGTCATAGTTTCAACAGATCAGGCTTTTGAGCCAAGATCAGCAGTTAAGAAGCATCCTGATGGAAGCCTTTCAAGTCCTCCGCTTGAGGATCTGTGCCCATTCCTTTCAGAAGAAGAGCTTATGTCAAATCTTCTGATAAAGCCTGTTGAGGAATAAATATGAATGTAATAATAACAGGAGCAAGCAGCTTTATAGGAAGAAAAATGGCCGGGAGGCTGGAAGCTAATGGAAATAAGGTAATCTGCCTAAGGCATAGTTTTAATGAGCTTTCAGATAGAGAAATGGATGAGCTCAAAGCTTCACTTGATGGAAAAACAACAGTTTTGCATTTTGCCTGGGCAGGTGTTGGATCGGCAGGAAGGTCAGATGCCACAATTCAGGATTTTAATGTGAAAATGTCTGAAGAAACACTTAGAACAGCTATAGAATTAGGTGCAGAAAGATTTATATTTGCAGGCTCACAGGCCGAATACGGAAGACCTGAAAGTGGCATTATCTTCCAGTCAGAGGAAAATGTTTGTAATCCTGTAAGTGAATATGGCAGGGCAAAGCTTGAATTTGGAGAGCTTGGTGCTAAAATATGCGAAAAATATAATTTGGACAGGGATAATAAGCACAAAATCAAATTTATACATACGAGAATATTTTCAGTTTATGGCAAAGGTGATCATGAGACCTCGCTTGTAAATACCTGCATAAAAAATTTCGTTGAAAATAAGGACATGGATTTTGGGGAAGCCTTGCAGGACTGGAACTATATGCATATAGAGGATGCCGTGAAGGCACTTGTCCTGCTTTGTACTTATGAATTTGATAAGGCTGATCCAATGATTATAAATATTGCAGGTTCGGAGATTCATCCTCTTAGATGGTATATAGAGGAAATATATAGGATATGTAATTCTAAGAGCAGGAAGAATTTTGCTGTGCTTCCTGACAGGGCAGAGGGAAATACCTCACTCAGACCGGATATTTCAAAGCTTAAAGCCCTTGGATTCAAAGAAGAACGAAGCTTTGAGGAAGGTATAAGGGAGCTTAGGGACGATATTCTAAAGGATAGGGCGATTGGTAAAGAAAATGAATAATACGATATTTATAAAGAGGGAGATGTTCATTAATGTGGGCTTATGTATTTGATAAAAAAGGCAGTATAGTTGAAAAAGAGCTGGATAAGCCTTATATAGATGAGCATGAAGATGATGACAGATATGCTGCCATATTAAAGCCACTTGCAGTATCGCCCTGTTCTTCAGATGTTCATACAGTTTATGCCGGAAATGGTCCAAGAAGGGATAATCTTGTGCTGGGACATGAGGGCATAGCAGAAGTAGTGGAGACGGGAAGTCTTGTGAAGGATTTTAAAGCTGGTGACAGGGTTATTGTTTCTGCTGTCATGCCGGATGAAGAAGATGGAACAGGACACGAGTATTCAAACTTTTCAGGAACAAAACTTGGACGAAATATAAATGGAATGTGGGCAGAATTCTTCAAGGTTCCAAAGGCTGATATGAATCTTGTGCATTTACCTGAGGAACTGGACATTAGAAAAGGACTCATGGCAGCAGATGTTATGCCTACAGGATTTACAGCAGCAATTAAGGCTGAGATAGAAGATGGTCAGACGGTCTGCGTTATTGGAGCTGGAGCAATAGGACTTATGGCCATTGCCGCAGCTAAAAAGCTGGGAGCAGGTAAGGTCATAGTAGTTGGCTCAGCCTCAAGAAAAGAAAGCATAGAGCTAAGCAGACATTTTGGTGCAGATGTATTTATAGCATATCAGGATGGCTCAGTTATATTTGGAAGTTATGATGAAAGTATGGATGTTTACAGGGATAAGAGAAGCCCGCTGGCAAATGCTCTTAATAAGCCTGAGGTAGACAGAATACTTAATATGACAGAAAATAAAGGCGTTGACAGAGTGCTTATCTGTGGAGGAGGAAGAGCGGCTGTTGCAGAGGCCTGTGATATAGTCAAATATGGTACTGGAATAGTGGTTTCGGTAGAATATCAGGAAGGTCAGGAAATGATAGGGCTTCCTGTATTTTCCCTCGGACGTGGCATGGCAGGAAAAACCTTCAAGTTTAGCTTAAGTCTTGGAGGAAGACATATAGTTGAAAAGATGCTTTCATATGAAGACATAGAGGCTGAAAGACTGGTCACACACTGCTTTAAGGGAAGGGATAAGATACCAGAGGCTTTGGAGCTTATGAATAAAAAGGGCAGAGGCCTGATTAAGATTATGGTTGAGCTATAAGTTGCCTGAGGTATTATTTTCTGATACAATACCTATGTTAATATAAAATGAATCAGAAAGGCATGTAATGTCAGAAAACAAAAGAAAAAAAATCAGTATAGTTATTCCTTGCTATAACGAGGAAGCAAATGTTGGACCTATGGCAGAGGCTATTAAGAAGCAATTTGATGAGCAGCCTGTGCTTAAGGCTTATGATTATGATGTTTTATTTATAGATAATGATTCTGCAGACAGGACAAGAGAGCTTCTAAGAGAGCTTTGTAAAAAAGATCCTGTACATATAAAAGCTATTTTTAATGCAAAGAACTTTGGACAGTTCAACAGTCCGTACTATGGTATGCTGCAGACAGACGGGGATGCGACCATGCTTATGGCAGCAGATTTTCAGGATCCGCCTGAGCTTATAGCAGAGTATGTCAAAAACTGGGCAGAAGGCTATAAGATAGTTATTGGAGTAAAGGCACATAGTACAGATGGAAAGATTATATATGCTTTCAGATGCATGTACTATAAGCTGATCAAGAAATTTTCACAGGTTGAGCAGATTGAGCATTTTACTGGCTTTGGTCTTTATGACAGAGCTTTTATGGATGTACTTAGAAATCTGGATGATCCTACACCTTTTTTGAGAGGTCTTGTAGCTGAGCTTGGTTTTAAGAGGAAGGAAATACCTTACGACCAGCCTAAGAGAAGGGCCGGAAAGACATCAAACAATTTTTATACTCTTTATGATGCTGCGATGCTAGGCTTTACTTCATATACCAAGGTAGGACTTAGGATAGCGACTTTTGCAGGAGCAATTTGTTCTGCTATATGCATGATAGTAGCTATCATATATCTCATAATGAAGCTTGTGTGGTGGGATCGTTTTCCGGCAGGAACAGCACCTCTTCTTATAGGAATGCTGTTTATAGGAAGTGTCCAGATATTTTTTATAGGACTTCTTGGTGAATATATTCTGAGTATAAATCAGAGAGTTATGAAGAGACCTTTGGTAGTTGAAGAGGAAAGAATTAATTTTGATGCACCTGATACAACAGATGCTGCTGTAAATGTATCAAATCCTGAAGCTATAAAGGAAGATAATAAGGAAAATACCAATGATAAATAAGAAAAACAATAAAAATGTTTGCCTTGTATGTGGCTCAGAGCTTGGCTCTGAGCCATTGGTGCGCTTTTGGAACATGCCAGAATCTGCACAAGGGCTGCCTAAGAAGGAAGAACTTTCCAATGATAAAGGAATCAATCTGGATCTTTACACCTGTAAGCATTGTGGACTGGTTCAGTTTGACTGCGAGCCTGTAGACTATTATAAGGATGTCATAAGAGCAGTCGGACTTTCTGAAACGATGAAAGAGCTGAGAAGAAACGACTACAGGCATATGATAGAAAAATATGGTCTTTCTGAAGGAAAATGGATAGAGTGCGGCTGCGGAAATGGAGATTTTCTTGCTGTCCTTCGAGAGTTTCCAGTTAATATTTACGGAACTGAGGCCAATAAGGAAAATGCACTTATAGCAGAAAAAAAGCTTAAAGATATTGCTGATAATATGTATTCTTCCGGAGAAAAATGGGTGAAGAATTATGATAATAAAATATTCAACATTTTCCCGGATAGAGAGGACATAGATATAGATGGAGGAAATTTTGACTGTTTTCTTTCCTTTAATTTTCTTGAGCATCAGCCGGATCCTGTGTCTATGCTAAAGTGTATGCACCACAATCTTAGAGAGGGTGGATATGGAATTATTTCAGTTCCTTCATTCGAATATATTCTTAAGGATGGAAATTATTACGAGCTGATAAGAGATCATATTGCAAATTATTCAATGGAATCATTGAGATTCTTGTGTGAATACTGTGGCTTTAGTGTCCTCGAAGAAAAATATATAGGCATTGGAGATACGATAGTCTGTGTTGTAAGAAAAGTTAAGGAAGAGATGAAGCCGGAAATTGACAATACAGCATTTTCAGATATAGATGAGGAAATCAGGGCAGTCTTTAAGAAAAAATATGAGCTAAAGACAAGCGAAATGAAGAACTATATAGATGAGCTTAGGAAAGAAGGAAGGAAGCTTGCACTTTGGGGAGCTGGACATCAGGGACTTACTATTGCGGCTACGACTGAGCTTTCCGGATATGCTTCTTATATAATTGACTCTGCTTCATTTAAACAGGGAAGATATGCACCGGCAAGCCATATACCTATAGTAGGACCAGAGCATTATCTTGAGCATCCTGTGGATGTGATTATGATAGCTGCGCCGGGATATGTTAAGGAAATAGAGAAAAATATAAGAGAGATTTATAAGGATTTCACAGAGCTTAAGATCTGTGATGTTCTGAATCTCAATGAGAGATGATTATAACCGGGAAAATAATTGTAAAACTATAAAATAACATAGAGGAGAAGCCTGATGAAGAAAATAAACATTATAGTCGGACAGTCTGGAGGTCCTACAGCAGTAATTAATAGTTCATTGTACGGAGTAATAAAAGAGGCCTTTGAAAGTGATGAAATTGCAAATGTATATGGCATGGTTCATGGAATAGAGGGTTTTATGAACGGGGAATATATAAATCTTCGCAATTTTTTTGATGAAAAAGACAAGCTGGAGCTGTTAAGAAGAACACCTGCTGCATTTTTAGGCTCATGCAGATATAAGCTTCCAGAGGATATTACAGATATAAGCTATAAGAGAGTTTTTGAGGCCTTTGAAAAGCTTGAGATAGGTGCATTTTTCTATATTGGCGGAAATGATTCCATGGACACTGTCAGCAAGCTTCAGAAGGCAGCAGAGCTTTATAAATCTGAGGTTCGCTTTATAGGTGTGCCAAAGACCGTTGACAATGATCTTGTAAACACAGATCATACTCCAGGTTATGGCTCAGCAGCAAAATATATAGCTTCTACGGTAAGAGATGTTATTTTTGATGCAGGTGTATATAGAAATCCTGTAGTTACAATAATAGAAATCATGGGAAGACATGCCGGATGGCTTACAGCGGCTTCAGCACTTGCAGGAGGAAAATACAGCCCTAATCCTATGCTTATTTATCTTCCAGAGGTCGCTTTTGATATGGACAATTTTATCAAGGATTTAAAGGTGGCACTGAGCAAAAATAATTCTGTTGTAGTCTGTGTTTCAGAGGGAATAATTGATGCTGATGGCAAGCTTATATGTGAATATGAAGGTGACAGTGCTGTTGATGGCTTTGGTCATAAAATGCTTGCTGGCTGCGGCAAGGTCTTAGAAAGAAAGGTTAAGGCTGAATTAAATATAAAATGCCGTTCAATTGAGCTTAATCTCCCGCAGAGATGTTCATCTGTTCTTGCATCGCTTACTGATATTGAAGAAGCAGCAGGTGTTGGAAAAAGTGCCGTTAAGGCAGCTCTTAGAGGTGAGAGCGGAAAAATGGTATGCATGGAAAGGGACGATTCCTATGGATACAAGGTTAATTACGTAACCAAGGATGTATCAGAAATATGCAATTTTGAAAAGAAGTTCCCAGCAGAGTGGATCAACAGCACTCAAAATGGCATTAAAAAGGAATTTATTGACTATGTCCTTCCTCTTATACAGGGAGAAAATAAAACTTCATTTAAAAATGGACTTCCTGAGTATATAAGACTTGAAAACATGTAAAAGTACACAAAAAAACTTAAATAAGTTTAGCTGTTTTGTGGATTGTCATACGATCTGGATTTTTATATTATAATTGTATGCAAAAGCTGTTTAAACCTACATGATTGTCATACAATCATTGTGTCTATATTCTTGATTTCAAAGATGGATATCCAGACTTTGAAATCAATGACTAGGACGCATTTTAACGATTAAAAGCAAATTACAGGTATTTAGACAGTAAAACGTGTAGCAAAAACAAGGGAGAAGTAAAAATGAGAAAGATCGTAGCATTAACTCTTGCAGCGACTATGGTAGTGGGTAGCCTTACAGCATGCGGAGGCAAGAAAGCAGAGGAAACAAAGGCAGAAGAAACAACTGCACAGGCTGCTGAGTCAGCACAGGGAGAGGCAGCATGCGGACTTGATGCACTTGAGCCTGTAAAACTTACTATTTATTCACCAGGTAATGAAAATTCAGTACCTACAAAGACAATTTTAGAGTATAAGAGACTTGTTGAAGAGGCATCAAATGGCAAGATTACTCTTGATGCTCATCATTCAAATGAGCTTGGAAATGATGCCGAGGCTCTTCAGTCAACACGTATGGGTACAATTGATATAGTATTTGCTGGAACTTCTGGATTTACAGAGTTCTATGACAAGGCAAAGCTTCTTGATCTTCCATTCCTTTTCAAGGATGCTGATCAGGCATATGAAGTAACAAACGGAGAGATCGGTGAGAAGATCTTCGCAGATATGGACAAGGTTGGTCTCGTTTACCTCGCTGAGGGAGACAATGGTATGAGACAGGTTTCAACCACAAATAAGCCTATTCATACAGCAGAGGATGTTAAGGGAGTTAAGCTTCGTGTACCAACAAGCCAGATGTATCTTGATGTATGGGAGACACTTGGTGCTAACCCTGTTGCACTTGCACTTCCAGAGCTTGCTATAGCGCTTTCAAATGGAACTGCTGAAGGCCAGGATAATGCAACTTACCACCTCGTAGCTAATGCTACTTATGACGATATCAAATATTTCAGCTTCATCAACTATATGTGGATGGGATGCACAATGGCAGCAAATAAGGATTCCTGGGAGAAGCTTCCTGTAGAATATCAGGAGATCCTTAAGGAGCAGGCTAAGGTAGCTGCTAAGTATTCATTTGATGTAATCAAGGAAGATAATGAAGCAGCAAGAAAGACACTTGAAGAGGCTGGCGTACAGTTTGACGATGCTCCTGATGTAGAAAGCTTCAAGGCTGCTCTTGGCGGAGAGGATTTCTATAAGAGATATGAGTCTGAGTCATGGTATGATGCAGAAATCGTAAACTCAATTCTCGCTCTTAACAAGTAATAACAATAATTTAATCAGCAGGAGCTACAAGAGTTTCTGCTGATTTTCTTTAAGGAGACAATACTTTGAAAGCTTACAGAAAAATAATAGACCTTATAGTTAAGCTGGCATCCCTGATAGTAATGCTTTGTGTATCAGGCATAATTTTAATCATGATGTACGAGCTTGTACTCAGAAATATTGCAAATAAATCATTTAGAGCTACGACAGAGCTGTGCGGTTTCCTGTTTATGTGGATGGCATTTATAGGACTTATAGTCTTATATGATCAGGACAGAATGATTTCCCTGGACATGATATACACTCGTGTTAATAAGAAAATACAGACGGTATTTTGGTATGTTGCAAAGATATTTAGCTTTATGCTGGGCGTTACAATGGTTCTTTCATACATCAATATGTATCCAATATTGAGCACCAGCTATTTCTCAACAATGCAGTTTTTATCAAAGGCATGGCATTTCCTGCCTATGGCTATAGCCGGAGGCTTCATTGCACTTGATACTATTTATCAGCTTATTGACAGAACATCAAATTTATTAGTAAAGGGAGGAGCTGAGCAATGATAGTATTCGTTTTAGTATTTATAATACTTCTCATAATAGGTGCACCTATAAGTATAGCAATCGGTGCAGGAGCAATCTGTGGCTGCTTTGCACTTGATTATCCTCTTATGGTCATTGGACAGAAGATGACAACAGGTGTTGATTCATACCTTCTTATAGCAGTTCCCCTGTTTATACTTGCAGGAAATCTTATGAATGAAGGAAAGATCACAGAAAAGATCTTTGGCTTTGCAAAGAATCTTGTAGGATGGATTCCTGGAGGACTTGGACACGCCAATATAGTTGCAAGTATTATTTTTGCTGGTATGTCAGGTTCAGCAGCAGCTGATGCAGGCGGACTTGGAACTATCGAAATGAAGGCCATGAAGGATAATGGTTATGATGATGAATTTTCAGCAGCTGTTACAGCGGCCTCATCAGTTATCGGACCTATTTTCCCTCCAAGTATTCCACTTATCATATATGGATCTGTAGCAAGTGTCAGCGTAGCAAAGCTCTTTATGGGAGGTGTGCTTCCGGGACTTCTTATGGGGTTTGCACTTATGGTTCTTGTTTTGATATTCGCTATAAAGAGAGGATATCCAAGAACAGCATTCAGCCTTTCTGCACTTATAAAGAGCTTCTGTGAGTCAATACTTTCACTTATTACACCACTTATCATACTTGCAGGCTTTACAACAGGATGGTTTACCCCAACAGAGGCTTCATGTATAGCAGTTGTATATTCACTTGTTATATCAACTCTTGTATACAGATCAATGGGCTGGAAGGAATTTAAGAAGTGTCTTCTGGATTCTGCCATTACATCAGCAAATACATTATTTATTATCGGAACATCAACATTATTTACATATATAATGGTTAAGGAAGGTATTTCAGGACAGATAGCAGATTTTATTCTTGGAATAAGCTCAAATCCTATGGTTATTCTGCTTGTTATCAATATTATCCTGCTTATCCTTGGAATGTTCATGGAGCCGGGTGCTATTCTTACACTTATGCTTCCAGTACTTCTTCCAATCGTAAACGGACTTGGAATAGATCTTGTACATTTTGGTGTAGTTATGGTACTTAACCTTATGATCGGACAGGTTACACCTCCTTTTGGAGTATGTCTGTTCATAATTGCAGATCTTGCAAAGCTAAAGTTAGAAGTACTTTACAAGGGCATACTTCCATTTATTATTCCATTACTCGTTACACTCGGATTATGTACCTATGTACCACAGATAGTAACATGGCTTCCTAACCTTTTAATTAAGTAAGGAAAATATTATGAGTAAGAACATTTCACTCACACAAAAAACAATAGATTATTTAATTTCTTATATTAAGTCAGATAAGGTTAAGATCGGCGACAAGCTTGCTACAGAGCAGGAGGTCTGCAATGCTCTTTCTGTGGGCAGAGGAACTGTGAGAGAGGCATTTAGAAATCTCGAAGCACAGGGCTTTGTTGAATTAATACCGGGAAGAGGCGCTTTTATTATTAAGAAATCTGAAAATGAAAATGAAGCGCTGCTTAACTGGTTTGGAAGAAACAGAGTAAAGCTAAATGACTATATAGAGGTCAGAAGTGCTCTGGAGCCAGCAGCAATCGTACTTGCAGTTAATAGATGCAGTGAGGATGATCTAAACGAGCTTAAATCCATACACAATACATTTATAAATGCTGTAGAGGCTAAGGATGTTGCAAAAATAGCTGCCTTTGATGAAAAGTTCCATACTCAGATTATGAAGATGACAAAGAATAAGATGTTCATGTTCATCAACGACAGGATAAATGAACGCATAAGCACATTTAGGGCGCAGACCTTTAAAATTGAGCATAATTCAAGAAATGCAGTCACTGCGCATGAAAATATTTTAAATGCACTGTTGGCAAAAGACGCCGAAGTAGCTAAAATGTATATGGAAAGACATATTGACCTGATTAACTTTGATATGGATAATATATCATTGTAGGACATAGTAGATATTGTCAAATTAGTATTAATCGAAAAAGGAGAAATGATGGATATCAAGGAACTTAAAAAGTTAAGTCTCGATGTTAGAAGAGATATCATTAATATGACAGCAGATGCTGCCAGCGGACATCCGGGAGGATCTTTATCTGCAACAGATATTTTAGTAGCCCTTCATGGCTGTGTAATGAATATAGATCCAAAGAATCCTAAGATGGAAGGAAGAGATCGCTTTGTACTTAGTAAGGGACATGCAGCACCTGCTCTTTACGGAGTATTGGGAGAGCTTGGATTTTTTGACAAGGCTGAGTTTAAGAACTTCAGACAGATCCACAGCTTCCTTCAGGGACATCCTGACTGCAGAAAATGTCCGGGTGTTGAGGCTTCAACTGGTTCTTTAGGACAGGGAATCTCTATAGCAGTTGGAATGGCTTTAGGCGCTAAGGCTAAGGGAACAGGTGAGCAGATCTATACAATGGTAGGAGACGGAGAGATTCAGGAAGGCCTTGTATGGGAAGCATCAATGGCTGCTTCAAAGTTCAAACTTGATAACTTCACAGTTATTTTAGATAATAATGGACTTCAGATAGATGGATCAAATGATGAGGTTATGCCTCTTGGGGATCTTAATGCAAAGTTTACAGCATTTGGATATGACGTTATCGAGCTTGAGGACGGCAATGATATCGAAGCTGTTATTGAAGCGCTTAAGGCTCCTCACAAGGAGGGAGTTCCTAAATGCATCATTGCTCATACAGTAAAGGGCAAGGGCGTTTCATACATGGAAAATCAGGTTGGATGGCATGGCAAGGCACCTAACCAGGCAGAACGTGAGATAGCATTAGCAGAGCTTGATAAGGCAATGGAGGAATTATAAGATGAGTGAATTAATTGCAACTAGAGTTGCTTACGGTGAGGCACTTGCTAAGCTTGGTGCAGAGAATGATAAAATCGTTGTACTTGATGCAGACCTTGCACATGCAACAATGACAGCTAAGTTCATGGAGAAGTTCCCAGAGCGTTTCTTCAATGCTGGTATTGCGGAAGCAAACATGGTAGATATGGCAGCTGGTTTGTCAACAATGGATCTTGTTCCATTCTGCAGCACCTTTGCTGTTTTTGCAGGACGTGCTTATGACCAGATCAGAAATGGTGTATGCTATCCTCATTTCAATGTTAAGTTCGGCATGACACATGCTGGAATTACACTTGGAGAGGATGGAGGAAGCCATGAGGCTATAGAGGACATCGCTCTTATGAGAGTGCTTCCTGGTATGACTATCCTTTCACCTTCAGATGCAAATCAGGTATACAAGGCCGTTAAGGCAGCTTCAGAGTATGACGGACCTGTTTATATAAGACTTGGAAGACTTCCTAGCCCTGTTCTTCCTGAGCAGCCATTTGAAATTGGAAAGGCCAATGTTTTAAGAGAGGGTACAGATGCTGTAATCATTGCAACAGGCATAGTTGTATGTAATGCACTTGAGGCAGCAGAGGAGCTTTTGAAGGAAGGCAAGTCTGTAGCAGTTGTAAATATGCACACCATAAAGCCTATAGACAGAGAAATCATTGAGAAGTATGTTGCTTCATCACACAAGATATTTACACTTGAAGAGCACAGTGTAATTGGTGGACTTGGTGATGCTGTTATGGATGTTATCAATGGAAGAAAGCCTATTACAAAGATCGGTGTTGAGGACAGATTTGGACAGTCAGGAAAGCCAGCAGCCCTTCTTGATGAGTACGGATTAAGCACAGAGAAGATTGTTGCACGTATCAAGGCTGAAATCTGATAAGCATTTTAGGAGAAGATTAATTTAATAGATAATCTAGGCAGTAATCTGCATAGATAAGATATATGTAGTATTATTTTGAAAGAAGGTATTTAAAAATGAGAATCGCTTTAATTAACGAAAATAGCCAGGGTGCTAAGAATGCTATTATTTACAAGGCACTCAAGAAGGTAGCTGACGGCTATGGCTTTGAGGTTGACAACTACGGAATGTATACAGCTGAGGATGAAGCACAGCTTACATATGTTCAGGTAGGTATACTTGCAGCAGCTATTCTTAATTCAAAGGCAGCAGATTATGTAGTAACAGGCTGTGGAACAGGTGAGGGTGCCATGCTTGCATGTAACTCATTCCCTAATGTTATCTGTGGACATGTAGAGGATGCTCTTGATGCATATACCTTTGCACAGATCAATGATGGAAATGCAGTAGCTCTTCCATTCGCAAAGGGCTATGGCTGGGGTGGAGACCTCAATCTTGAGTACATATTCGAGAAGCTTTTCTGTGAGCCATCAGGACAGGGATATCCAAGAGAGAGAGCAGTTCCTGAGCAGAGAAACAAGAAGATTCTTGATGAGGTTAGAAAGCACACACTTAATCAGGATCTTGTGACAGTATTTAAGTCACTTGATCAGGATCTTGTTAAGGGAGCATTTGCAGGCGAGAAGTTTGAAGAGCTTTTCTTCGCACATTGTCAGGATGAAGCACTTGCTGCATATATCAGGGAGCTTAGAGCTTAATTATTTTATTTAACATCTTCCATAATTTTCTTATAACAAGGGCAGGTTGGGGTTATTCCCGCCTGTCTTTTTATGTTATAATGGCTTCAGTGTATTTTAAAAATGGAGGTATGACGATGTTTGGAATCAATGAAGAAACAGAGAAAAAAAATATAGGCGAAGGCACAACAAGAAAGATTATGACATATTCAGAAAATCTTATGCTTTGTGAGCTTACTTTTGAAAAGGGGGCTGTCGGGGCAATGCACAGCCATCCACATGAGCAGATAGGATATATTGTTTCAGGAAGTCTTGAGGTTACAATAGGGGATGAAAAAAGAATATTAAAGGCAGGAGATACTTATCAGACAGCTCCAAATGTACCTCATGGTGTAGTAGCGCTTGAGGACACAAAGCTTCTGGATGTATTTACACCTATGAGAAAGGATTTCTTATAAAATAAATAGGAATAAAGGCGAATAATTAAAGATAAATAAGAGCAGAGATAAATAAAGTAAAGTTAAATAAAATAAAGGAAAATGGAATATGGTTTTGGATAAACAAGATAGAATAAAGCATGCACATAGTCTGCATATGGATAGAAGATATAACTGCGCCCAGGCTGTTGCCTGCACCTTTGCGGATATATTGAATATGGATGAGAAAGACATTTTCAGGGCAGCAGAGGCCTTTGGTCTAGGAATGGGAGTAATGGGAACCTGTGGAGCTGTGTCAGGTATGGCGATAGTTATTGGGCTGTTGGAGTCAGATGGCAACATAGACAATCCAGCTACAAAAAGAAATTGCTATAAGCTTATGTCAGCCTGCCATGAGAGATTTAGAGAGAAAAACAGTACAGTTATCTGCAGAGAGCTTAAGGGCATTGATACAGGCAAAGTAATAAGATCCTGCAACGATTGCATAGGAGATGCGGTAGAAATTCTTTGTGATATTTTAAATCAGGAAAATAACTAAGCTGTATATTTACTTGGGAGGAAGAAATGAGCAGAGAGAAGCTTATTTTAGAGTTGGAAAAATATATTCCTTTTAATGAGCAGGAAGAAAGTGATAAGAGTCTGATACTCTCTGAGCTTAAAAGCAATGATAGAATCTTTACCAGAGAAAGCTTAAATGGACATATGACTGCTTCAGCGTGGATCATAAATACAAAAAGAGATAAGGTTCTGATGGCTTATCACAATATATATAATTCATGGGCATGGACTGGCGGTCATGCAGATGGGGATGAAGAGCTATTAAAGGTTGCGCTAAAGGAAGCTGCTGAGGAAACTGGAATAGAGCATATAAATCCATTAAAGGATGATATATTTTCAGTGGAAATAATTCCAGTATCAGGTCATGAAAAAAGAGGCCATTATGTTTCTTCACATCTGCATTACAATCTTACTTATCTGTTGGAAGCAGAAGAAGAGGATGAGCTGTTTATTAAGCCTGATGAAAATAGCAGGGTTGGCTGGTTACCAATAGCAAATTTAGAAGAATATTGCAATGAGCCGTGGATATTTGACAGAATCTATAAAAAACTTGTGGATAAAATGAATTAACTTATGTAGGCATTTCGTTATTCCTACAAAACAAAAACACAGCAGGTAAAAAGCTTAATTACCGCTGTGTTTTTTAAACGTATGATTTATGTATTACTCACCAAATACTGCAATATAATCCTTTTTGAATTTCTCAATTCCAATATCTGTAAGAGGGTGATTGAACATCTGCATAAGAACCTTAAATGGAACTGTAGCAATGTCTGCACCTGCCTTTGCACACTCTGTTATATGCATAGGATTTCTTGTTGAAGCACAGATAATCTGTGTATCTATCTCGGGATAGTTGCTGAAGATCTGTACTATATCATAAATAAGATCAGTGCCGTTTGTTGAGATGTCATCAAGTCTTCCTAAGAATGGAGAAACATAGGTAGCTCCTGCCTTGGCTGCAAGAAGAGCCTGATTTGCTGAAAATACAAGAGTTACATTTGTCTTGATGCCTTCTGCTGTAAGAACCTTGACAGCCTTCAATCCTTCAGGTGTCATAGGAATCTTAACTACCATATTAGGGTGAATCTTTGCAATCTCACGTCCCTCTGCTATCATATCAGCAGCCTTGGTTGTGGTTGCCTTGACCTCACCTGATATAGGCCCATCAACAATAGATGTAATCTCTTTGATTACTTCATTAAAATCTCTTCCTTCCTTTGCAATAAGTGAAGGATTAGTTGTTACTCCACAGATAATGCCCATTTCATTGGCTTCTCTGATCTCGTCTACATTTGCTGTGTCAATAAAGAATTTCATGATAATAACCTCCTAAAAGTTTATTAGCAAAATCCTGTGAAAACCTATATCTAACTATAATATTTTTAAGCCTATATATCAAGTGTTTTGTTAGTTTAATGCAGCTTTCTTTAAAGCTATTTTTTCAGCTGGAAGAACACTTTTGAAAAATGAAAAAAGCTCCGAAGCAGTTCCCTCTGTTATATCCTTAAAAGGCATTATAAAAGCTCTTTGAGGAGCGATATAGAGATAAAAATTTGTTTTATAAACATAGAGCATGTGTATCTCATTCCAGAGGATTCTGGTCTTTTCTTTATCATTAAAAATATCTACGCCATTTTTATCACATTTTAGTGTATATACATGAACATCATTTTCAAGCTTAAATTTGCTTATCTGCTGTCTCAGACCATTTTGATAAATGAAGAAATATCCGATGATATAAAGTCCGCCGAGACAAAGCATGGTAGATGCAAAGCCATAATTTTCTTTTACAAGGAAGAAGCCACCTACTAAGAACATAGCTATAGGAAAAATAACTATAGGCTTGTATTTGCCATCCAAGATAAAAGAGTTGAAGAAGCTGAACTGCCTGAACACAGCCTTATTCATTTTTGTGTAAATTGTAAATTCCTTATCCAATTTTAAGCCTCCTGATAAGATAAATAACCTTTATTAAAATAATAATATTATGATTTATCCTACAGTGCAACTGTTAAAAATATATGAAATCGGTTATAATCCGTAATAGTGAATAGAAATTTTGGAGGAGCTTAAGAAGATGATAAAGGAAAATAGGACTAAGAGATATTTGGCTTCGCTTATTTTAATGTTTTCTTTGATGCTTGGAGCCTGTGGCAGCAGTGATGCCTATGCAAAGAATCAGGAAAGCTTAACAAGCATAGAAGAAGCTTCAGCGCAGGAAATAAACTCAAACGTAAATGAAATTACAAATGCTTTAGGTTCTGGAGAGTTAAAATATGCAGGCAAGGCATTTGAATATGTAAATGGTAACGTTCCAGCATTTTCAGATGAAGAGCTTACTACAGAGGCTTTTGAAAAATACAGTGAGCTTGACGAGCTTGGAAGATGTGGCATGGCCTATGCCAATATCTGTGAAGAGCTTATGCCTACAGAGGAGAGGGAAGGCATAGGTATGATTAAGCCAAGCGGCTGGCAGACTGTAAAATACCAGGGACTGGTAGATGGAAATTATTTATATAACAGATGCCATCTTATAGGTTTTCAGCTTGCAGGAGAAAATGCAAATGAGAAGAATCTAATTACTGGTACAAGATACATGAATGTAGATGGAATGTTGCCTTTCGAAAATCAGGTGGCTGATTTTGTAAAGGATACAGGCTATCATGTGCTTTACAGAGTTACACCTGTGTATGAAGGTGATGAGCTTGTGGCAAGAGGTGTTCAGATAGAGGCTAAATCTGTTGAAGATAAAGGCGCTGGACTTAGCTTTAATGTATTTGTATATAATGTTCAGCCTGGAGTTATAATTGACTATGTTTCTGGAAACAGCAGACTTGATGAAAATTATGATCCTTTGGAGGCTGAGCAGGAAACTAAGGCAAATGAGGCTTCTCATGGAGAAACTAAGGAAAGCAATGGGGATATAAGATATGTTCTCAATGTAAACTCAAACAAATTCCACTACCCTTCATGCAACAGCATTAAGAGAATGAAACAGGAAAACAGAGTTGATACTTCACTTTCAAGGGAGATACTTATAGAGAGAGGCTTCAGCCCTTGCGGCAACTGTAATCCGTAAGACAAATGATTGCAGTAAAAATGCTGCTGTGATATAATCCATAAGATTTATAAGAAATATATAGTTTTGTTTAGATAAAGAGGTAAATACAATGAAAAAGTACACTGAGATGACAATGGCAGAAAAGCAGGCAGAATACAGAGAGCTGTCTAAGAAATATAAGGATTATCAGTATCAGGCACTTAGCCTTAACATGTCAAGGGGTAAGCCATCACCAGCGCAGCTGGATCTTTCTATGGGCATGATGGATGTCCTTAATTCAGAGGTTGATCTTACAGGAGTTGACGGCTTTGACTGCCGTAACTATGGTGTGCTTGGTGGCATTCCTGAGGCAAAGGAACTGCTTGCTGATATTATGGAGGTAAATCCTAATAACATAATCATTTTTGGAAATTCATCTCTCAATGTCATGTTTGATTTTGTAAGCAGAAGCTATACACATGGTGTAATGGGTTCTACCCCTTGGTGCAAGCTTCCTGAGGTTAAATTCCTCTGTGTTGTACCTGGATATGACAGACATTTTGCTATAACAGAATATTTTGGAATCAAAATGATAAATGTTCCAATGCTTGAAACAGGACCTGATATGGATATGATAGAAAAACTGGTTAAGGAAGATGAGAGCATCAAGGGAATCTGGTGTGTTCCTAAATATTCTAATCCTACAGGTAATTCATATGATGACGAGACTGTAAGAAGATTTGCAAGACTTGAGCCTGCTGCCCCTGATTTCCGTATTTACTGGGACAATGCTTATACAGTGCACCATCTTTATGAGCATCATCAGGATCATCTTATTGAGATCCTTGCTGAGTGTAAGAGAGCTGGAAATCCGGATCTTGTGTACAAGTTTGCGTCTACATCAAAGATAAGCTTCCCGGGCTCAGGTATAGCAGCCTGCGCAGCTTCAAAGAACAATATGGAAGATATCATGAACTGTATGCAGAATCAGACTATAGGACATGACAAGGTTAACCAGCTTAGACATGTAAGATATTTTAAGAATATACATGGTGTAGTTGAGCACATGAGAAAACATGCTGAGATATTAAGACCTAAGTTTGAAGCTGTTGAAAATATCTTTGCAGAAGAGCTTGGCGGACTTGATATAGGAACATGGACAAAGCCAAACGGAGGATATTTCATTTCCTTTGATTCTCTTCCAGGCTGTGCTAAGGAAATAGTAGCAAAGGCAAAGAAGGCAGGTGTAGAGCTTACTCCTGCTGGAGCAACCTTCCCATATGGAAAGGATCCTCTGGATAGAAATATCCGTATTGCTCCATCATATCCGGCTCTTGAGGAAATAACACTTGCAGCCAGATTATTTACACTTTGTGTAAAGCTTGTAAGTCTCAAGAAGATAATGGAAGAGGAAGTTGCAGCAAAGGCAGCATCACAGGTAATTGAGCAGACAGAGGAAGGCTGATAGATATTTTGTCAGCATTTTATGGCTTTAAAACTGTCCGGTAATAAACATTAAATTACAATTATAAAATAAATATTAAAACGCAAGGAGAACAGTCTGGATATATTCATTTTGTTCTCCTTTTGTGTTATACTAAGCTAAATTATTTTTCAAAATTGATAAATAATTTTAAAACAAGAAAAGAGGGTATAGTATGAGGTTCGACTTTAATAATATGGGTGGACCGGGGCCGGGAGGCTTTGGAGGAGGTCCGGGCTTTAATCCTGGAAACCAGAATTTTAATCAAAAGAAACCAGATTTTACTGAAATTAAGAAGAAAACTAAGAAGGCAACAATAGTTGTGCTTGGAGCAATGATCCTTGCTCTTGTAGGGCTTAATTCATTTTATACGCTTAAGGAAGACGAGGTAGCTGTAATAACAACACTTGGAAAGCCAGAAGCGCATACGAAATCAGGCCTTAATTTTAAAATACCATTTATTCAGAATGTACATAAACTTTCCAAGAATATCAGAGGTATGGCTATAGGATATAACAGCACAAGCAGACAGGATTCTGACTATGTAGAGGATGAAGCTGTTTCAGTAAGCGAAGAATCAGAGATGATAACAAAGGATTTTAACTTTGTAAATGTTGATTTCTATATAGAATACCAGATAACAGATCCTATACAGGCATTTATTTACAATGACAGCGCTAACGAGATAATAAAAAATCTTGCCCAGAGCTATATCAGAGATACCGTAGGTGTTTACAATGTAGATGATGTAATTACAACAGGTAAGGCCGAGATACAGGCAAAGGTCAAGGAAAAGCTCTCACAGAGACTTCTTGAGGAAAATATTGGCTTTGGAATTGTAAACGTAACGCTTCAGGATGCAGAGCCACCTACAGATGAGGTAAGCAATGCATTTAAGGCTGTAGAAGATGCTAAGCAGTCTATGGATACAGCAATAAATCAGGCAAAGAAATATCAGTCAGAGCAGATTCCGGCAGCAAATGCAGAGGCAGATAAGCTTATGCAGAATGCCAACGCTTATAAGCAGCAGAGAATTTCAGAGGCAGAGGGACAGGTTGCCAGATTTAATGAGATGTATAACGAATATGTAAAGTATCCGCTTATCACAAAGAAGAGAATGTTCTATGAAACTATGGAAGATATACTTCCTGAGCTTAAGGTAGTAATTGATAACGGAAATGGAACACAGACACTTCTTCCGCTCGACAGCTTTAATCAGGCCCCAAAGGTAGAAGAAAAGCCAGCGGAGAAGCCAGCAGCAGAAAATGCTGAGAAAGCACAGTAAGGAGGCAGAGATATGAAGAAAAACGGTAAAAAATTAGGTGCCGGCACAGTCATTTTGATAGCTCTGCTTGCAATGATACTCTTAAAAAGCAGTCTTGTGATTACAGGACCTAATGAATATAAGATGATCACACAGTTTGGTTCTGTTGTAAAGGTTATAGACACACCGGGTCCATCATTTAAGATTCCGTTTATCCAGACAACAAGATCAATACCAAACTATAGAATGATTTCTGACCTTGTTCCTTCTGATGTAACAACCAAGGACAAGAAGGTCATGACAGTAGATTCATTTGTAATATGGCAGATTTCAGACCCTATCAAGTACTGGTCATCACTTAATATGTCCAAGGAAAATGCCGAAGTAAGAATTGGAAATATAGTTTACAATAGTGTAAAAACAGTTATGTCAAGAACAAATCAGTCAGATATTATTTCGGGACGTGATGGTGAGCTTGCACAGGCAATATTTGACAATATTGGAGATTCAACAGAGGCATATGGAATAGAGATTCTGTCTGTTGAAACCAAGAAGCTGGATCTTCCTGAGTCTAATAAGGTATCTGTATATGAGCGTATGATTTCTGAGAGAAATAATATAGCAGCAGGATATACAGCAGATGGTAAGTATGAGTCAAATCTTATCCGCAATGAAACTGACAGAGCGGCCAAGGAGATAGTAGCAAAGGCAAGTGCTGAGGCTGAGAAAATAAAGGCATCCGGAGAAGCTGGATACATGCAGATTCTTAGCGAGGCATACAACAATGAAGACAAGGCAGATTTTTACAACTATGTACGTTCGCTTGATGCCTTAAAGGCCAGCCTTAAGGGAGACAATAAGACAATTATCTTAAATCAGGACAGTGAGCTTGCAAGAATCCTTCAAGGCAATTAAAATAGAATAAAAGAATATATTTTCAGAGCTTGAGTCAGATGAGACTTGAGCTCTGATTGTTTGTCGGGGGAAATATCGAAAGTAAGAATATATAACTAGAAGAAAAGTAAAGAAAAACCAAGAACGGGGGAAATGGATGGATTTTACAGAGGCATTGCCAGTATGGAAGAGATTAGATGAATACAGTAAGAACAAGCTTGCTGCTTCAGTTTTAAATCGTAAAGCTGCAAAAGGAACAGTTGTACACAGTGGATCTATAGAATGTACAGGACTTATTATAGTAAAAAGCGGTCTTTTGAGAGCCTATATTATATCTCCTGATGGAAGAGAGATAAGTATTTACAGGTTATTTGAGAGAGATATGTGCCTTCTGTCTGCCTCATGCATAATGAAAAGTCTCTCCTTCGAAATTATAATCGAGGCAGAGAAGGATACAGAATACTGGCTCATACCTGCAAATATTTATAAAGAGGTTATGGAAGAATCAGCTCCACTTGCAAATTATACCAATGAAATAATGGCAACAAGATTTTCAGATGTTATGAGTCTCTTAGAGCAGATTATGTGGAAAAGCATGGATAAAAGACTTGCTGCCTTTCTTTATGAGGAGTCTGCGATTGAGGAAAGCAATATACTTAAGGTGACCCATGAAAATATAGCCAATCATCTCGGAACAGCAAGAGAGGTCATAACAAGAATGCTCAAATATTTTCAGTCTGAGGGCTTGGTAAAATTATCCAGAGGAACAATAGAAATCTTGGATCTGGAAAAATTAGAAAAGCTTGCGAAAGAAGAGTAAGAAAGATGTTAGGGCGTGTGTTATCCTTCACTGAAGACATGTTTGTACATGTAAAGGTTTACACAAGCTGGAATAGGTACAAAAACTCCCTAGTTAAAGGTGGGGTTGTACCTAAAAACGTTTACACAAGTGTAGATAGGTACAAAAAACTGCCTGAAGCACAAGCTTTTGTACCTAAAAGGCCGCCAGTAGAAGAAAAAGGTACAAACTGCCTCTTGCCGGAGCTATGTTTGTACCTATAAACGTTTACACAAGCCGAGATAGGTACAACTGAATCCTAATAAGTGTTTTAATAATAAATGACAAGAATGCAGTGACGATAGCGAGGCTTTCGTAAGGAGGTTTGCGCTAATTTCCGCCACCGAGCGAATGTCTGAGCCAAAGGCGAGTTTTCGCGAATGGCGGATAAAAGATGCGCAAACCGAGTAGAAACCGCAGCGTGCCACAAATCTTGTCATTTATAAGTACAAATCTTGTCATATATAAGTATAAATCTTGTCATTTACAATCACCTTGTATATCTCATTGACGTAAATATTTTTTCCATCTAAAATATTAATAAATAGATGGCATGGAGGAAAAAATCTTGATAGATACTCATACACATACAATAAGCTCATTACACGCATACAGTACATTAGAAGAAAATGTTATAAGTGCTTCAATGCTTGGGCTTTCAGGCATTGGAGTTACAGATCATTACAGTTCTATGGTGGGGCATGGTGACAAGTATGACAAAAGAGATTATCAGTTTTTGATAAATTTGAAAATCATTCCACGCATATGGCATGACATAAAGGTATATAGAGGCGCAGAGGTAGATATTGTAAACCTAAATGGGGATTTGTATGGGTACGATCAGTTACAGCGTGATGGCAGCAGTATGAATGAATATATGCTTGGATATACAGATTATCATATTGTAAGTGTACATAGAGTTAGCAAAGAAATGAGGGAGGCAAGCCCTGTGCAAGTTGCTGAAATGTATATAGCTGCTATTTCTCAGAATAAATCTATGATTATAGGACATATAAATAGGGCAGGACTTATTTTTGATGAAGATATGGTTCTTGACGAAGTTAAAAAAATTGGCAAAGCTATCGAGATTAATGAGTCAACTCTTACACAGAGCGGACAGGATAAGGCTATCGCATGCAGACGTATTGCAGAAAAATGTGCAGAAAAGGGCGTGTTTATTTCTATAGCTTCTGATGCACATATTTCAACAGATATAGGACGTATAGATACAGCAAGAAAAATGCTCAATGAAATACATTTTCCTGAGGAACTAATTATAAACAGGAATGTGGAGACATTTGATAAGTTTTTAAATAACACAGCAGGATAAATATAACAGACAGGATAAAGTATATGGATATGACAGAAAAGCTAGACAGAATAAAGGAGCTTACATTAAGGCTCAACGAAGCGGCAAGGGCATATTATCAAGGAAGTAAGGAGCTTATGTCAAATATGACATATGACAAGTTGTACGATGAGCTTCTTGAACTTGAAGAAGAAACAGGTATAGTACTTGCAGGTTCACCTACACACAAGGTTGGTTATGAAGTTCTTTCAGAGCTTCCAGAGATAAGACATGAATCACCTATGCTTTCACTTGATAAGACCAAGGAACCAGAGGTGCTCAGCAGATGGCTAAAGGACAAGGAAGGCGTATTAAGCTGGAAACTTGATGGCCTGACAATTGTACTTACTTATGAAAATGGAGAGCTTACCAGAGCTGTTACCAGAGGCAATGGTGAGGTTGGAGAGCTTATCACACAAAATGCAATGCAGTTCGAAAATCTTCCACACAAGATTCCATTTAAAGGAAAGCTTGTTATAAGGGGAGAGGCTGTTATTGGATATAAGGCATTTGAGAAAATTAATGAAGAAATTCCAGATGCTGATGCTAAATATAAAAATCCAAGAAACCTTTGTTCGGGATCGGTAAGACAGCTCAATCCACAGATAACAAAGGAAAGGCACGTAAGACTTATAGCATTTCAGCTTGTCGATATAGAGCCTTCTGAAAATGCTGACAAGGCTACAGATGATATGGACATGGATATAGGTGCTGATAGGAGCAAGGATATAAGTACCGATATAAACAGGTATATAGGTACGGATGCAGGCAGGTATATAAGCACAGCTACTCCGGAGGCGTTTTTTACAGAGCAAATGAAATGGCTCAGGAGACAAGGCTTTGAGGTAGTAGAGCATGTTCTTACTGATTCAAAAAAAATATTCAGCGATATTGAGTACTTTAAAGAGAAAATAGCATATAATGAATATCCTTCAGATGGTTTGGTGCTTACATACAATGATCTGGAATATGGAAGAAGTCTTGGCAGGACAGCAAAATTTCCACGACATTCTATTGCTTTCAAATGGGCAGATGAAACTGCTGAAACGATCTTAAGAGAAGTGGAATGGTCTGCAAGCAGAACCGGACTTATTAATCCGGTTGCGATATTTGATCCAGTAGAGCTTGAAGGAACTACAGTTACAAGAGCAAGTTTACATAATTTGAGTATAGTAAGTGAACTCAAGCTTGGAATTGGAGATAAAATCACTGTATACAAGGCGAATATGATTATACCTCAGATAGCTGAAAACCTTATGGAATCCAATAATCTTGATATTCCAGATAAATGTCCTGTATGCATGGGCAAAACTGAGATAAGAAAAGACAATGATGCAGCCTACTTATACTGTACTAATCCAGATTGCTCGGCAAAAAAAATAAAAGCATTTGAGCTTTTATGTAGCAGAGATGCATTAAATATTGACGGACTTTCTGAAATGAAGCTGGAAAAGCTGATAAGTGCAGGTTTTATTCATGAGTACGCTGATTTATTTAAGCTAGACAGATATCATGATGAAATTGTAGCTATGGAGGGCTTTGGTGAAAAATCTTATTTGAATCTTATAAATGCAATTGAAAAAGCAAGGGAAACAGAAGGCTATAGACTACTTTATGGTCTTGGGATACCGGGAATAGGCTTATCAAATGCCAAAATAATAGCAAAGACAGCTGATAATTCATTTGAAAAAATGAAGAAACTGAATTTTGATGATTTGAATATGATAGATGGAATAGGAGAGGTTTTAGCTAGAGCCTATGTTTTATATTTCGAAGATTCAAAAAAATGTGAAGAAGCAGAACATCTAGTTGAGTTCCTTAACATTAAAACAGACAATGTAGAAGAAGGCGAAACTGTAAATATAGAAATTGGAGGAGAAGCACTTTCACTGCCAAAGACTAAACTGGATGGAATGGTTTTTGTAATAACAGGTGATGTCAATATTTTTGCAAATCGAAGAGAGGTTAAAGAAATTATTGAAAATTTAGGTGGAAAAGTTACTGGTTCAGTTTCTAATAAAACCACATATTTAATCAATAATGATAGTTTAAGTCAGTCATCAAAGAATAAAAAGGCAAAAGAATTGAATATTTCTATTATAACAGAAAAAGAATTTATAGAAATTATAAAAAATTAATCAAATATAGCATATGCCTCAAAGTGGAGCCTGAGCATATAAGAAAATGATTTAAATATAGAACATTAAAAAAACAACATAAGTATTGAAAATATACTGAAAATATAATAAAATTATGAAAACGTTTAGCGAAACGCAGGTAAAGCATAAACGGCGGTTTTCTTGCTTTTAAGATTTATTTTTACGCTGTTCAGGCTGACCGGCAATTTCTTAAGATTTAAGAAAAGGAGAAAAGTAAAAATGTTTGAAGAGATGAACGAGAAGTTAGGCAAATTTGGCGTTGTTCCAGTAGTTGTATTAAACGACGCAAAGGATGCAGAGCCACTTGCAAAAGCACTTTGTGATGGAGGACTTGCTTGTGCAGAGGTTACATTTAGAACAGCTGCAGCAGAGGAGTCAATCAGAATCATGTCTGAGAATCATCCAGAGATGCTTGTTGGAGCAGGAACCGTACTTACAAAGGAGCAGGTTGACCGTGCAGTTAATGCTGGCGCAAAGTTTATTGTAAGCCCAGGATTTGATCCAGAGATAGTTGATTACTGCATAGAGAAGAATGTTCCTGTATATCCTGGAACAATCACTCCATCAGAGGTTGCACAGGGAGTTAAGAGAGGACTCAAGGTTCTTAAGTTCTTCCCAGCAGAGCAGGCAGGCGGACTTGCAAGAATTAAGGCTATGTGTGCAGCATATGTAGGATTAAAGTTCATGCCTACAGGCGGAATCAGTGCTGGCAACTTAAAGGATTATCTTGAGTGTAAGTCAATCGCTGCATGTGGTGGATCATGGATGGTTAAGGCAAACATGATCGAGGCTGGAGAGTTTGACAAGATTTCACAGCTTTGCAGAGAAGCTCTTGAGATAGTACATTCAGTAAGAGGCTAATTAGTACTTAAGAAGGATTTTACAGAAAAATTTAATTAAAAATACGCCCAGACTTTTGGAAGTCTGAATCGTTATTGATCAGATTTTTTGAAAATGTAAGAATAAAAATTAAGATTTTAAGGAGATATAAAGATGGCTAAGGTTGTTACAATGGGAGAGATTATGCTCCGTCTTTCAACACCTAATAATGAGAAATTTATTCAGGCAGATGAGTTTGATGTAAACTATGGTGGAGGAGAGGCTAACGTTGCAGTTTCTCTCGCTAACTATGGACATGAGGCTGATTTCGTTACAGCTGTACCTGCAAACCCTATTGGAGATTGCGCAGTAGCAGCATTAAGAAAGTATAATGTTGGTACAAAGCACATTGCAAGAAGTGGTGAGAGACTTGGAATCTACTTCCTTGAGACTGGTTCAGCAATGAGAGCTTCAAATGTAGTATATGATCGTGCACACAGCTCAATTTCAACAGCTACTCCTGATGAGTTTGATTTCGATGAGATTTTCAAGGATGCGGACTGGTTCCATTTCACAGGAATTACTCCTGCAGTTTCAGATGCTGCTATCGAGCTTACAGAGGCTGCTCTTAAGGCTGCAAAGAAGGCTGGAGTTACAGTTTCTGTTGACCTTAACTTCAGAAAGAAGCTCTGGTCATCAGAGAAGGCTCAGAGAGTTATGACAAACTTCATGCAGTATGTTGATGTTTGTATCGGAAATGAAGAGGATGCTGAGAAGGTTCTTGGATTCAAGGCTGCTGAGACAGATGTAACAAAGGGAGAGCTTAACCTTGCAGGTTATGAGGATATCTTCAACCAGATGTGCGACAAGTTTGGATTTAAGTATGTTATTTCTTCACTCCGTCAGTCATACTCTGCTTCAAACAATGGCTGGTCAGCATGTATCATGGATGGAAAGACAAGAGAGTTCTATCATTCAAAGACATACTCTGTAACACCTATCGTTGACAGAGTTGGTGGTGGAGATTCATTTGCAGCAGGATGCATCTGCGGACTTCTTGATGGTAAGGATATGCAGGGAGCTCTTGAGTATGCTGTAGCAGCATCAGCTCTTAAGCACACAATTCCTGGAGACTTCAACCTTGTAACAAGAGCAGACGTTGAGAACCTCGCAGGCGGAGATGGATCAGGAAGAGTTCAGAGATAAGCTATAGCTTATTTGATAAATCTGAAATTTTAAACTGAAAATAAATAAGATAATAAACCGGTGTATCCAAAGTAGGATATGCCGGTTTTTTGCATTAGTTTTGCGTTTTTTGTATTTTTTTTAAGTAATGTAATAACAAGACTTTTATAAATATTATTTTGTGATAAAATTACTTTCCGGATTATATAAAAAATAAAGGATGTATTTTACATATGGATCAAAAACTTGCAGATCTGAATAAAATAATGGCGCTTTCAGCAAATAGCAGTCATACATCTGGAATTACAAAGAATATTCTTGAACTTGGTTTTATTATGCTGAGCTCTGGAGCAGAAGTAAGCAGGGTAGAAGATACCTTATCAAGAATTGGAAATGCTTACAATTTTAGGCAGATAGAGGTTATGACGATTACCAACTGTATAATGATAACTGTAGAGGATGCTGAGGGAATAATAAGCTCACAGCTAAAGAGAGTTATGAACATTTCGGTAGATATGGAAAAGGTCAGGGCCTGTAATGCGTTAAGCAGGAAAATATGCAGTAAGCTTCTTAGTGAAGAGGAATTTTCTAAAGAAATAGAGAAGATTCATAACACCAAGAGTTATTCACAGCTTACAAAATATTTCATATATATGTTCACAGCCTCAAGCATGACCGTGTTTTTTGGTGGAAATCTTATGGATTTTTTTGCCGCATTTTTGTCAGGTTTTGCTATGTGTTTTGTAATAACAGTCGTCAAGAGGGCACATATGCAGAACTTTGTTACTAATTTTATAGTTTCATTTTTGGTCGGAACCGTCATTTATGTGCTTGTTGAGCTTGGAATAGGACAAAACTACGACAAAATAGTAATGGGTAATATTATGCTTCTTATATCAGGATCAGGACTTATGACATCTGTAAGAGATATGATTAATAATGATCTTATAAGTGGTATGATGGGATTTTTGTCAGCGACTATATGTGCTGCAGCTATAGCTTTGGGCTTCGTTACAGTTGTATCAATTTTTTAATAAGGGGGACGAAGCGATATGGAAATTAAAGATATTCTTCAGATAATAATGGCCTTTTTTGGTTCGCTTTGTTTTACCATGTTTTTTAATGTTCATGGAAAACGAATATTTATCAATGCCTGTGGAGGAATGATAGGATGGGCGTTTTATCTGCTTGTTTATAAGACTACGGGAAGTATTTTTCAGGGATATTTTTATACAGCTATTCTGATTACATTTTCATGTGAGGTTCTTGCAAGGGTGTTGAAGGCACCTACTACAATGATGATAGTTCCTATGCTTTTTCCTGAGATTCCGGGAGGTGATTTGTACAGAACGGTATTTAATCTTTTTCAGGGAAATATGGAAGGCTTTATGAATTATGGAACTACACTTGCCATAGAAATTGCTGCATTAAATCTTGGTATTGTGCTTGTTACGACCCTGGTAAAATTCTATATGATAGAAAAGCAAAGAATAAATAAGAAGAGGGCTATAAAACAAGTTTGTAAATAAAGTTAAAAAATAGCATAAAAAAGGCTGTTGCAAAGCGGATTAGCTTAATTATTGAAATCACTTTGGCAACAGCTTTTTTGTTGTAGTTTATCTTGTCATATTTATCTTGTTATATTTTAAATTTAGATTTTATTTCGTTCTAGCTTTCTAAGACAGTAGAAAAATGCAGGCACAAGGAAAATATCTGCAAATATCCAGGCAAGAGGATTGGAAAGACAAATGCCGGTAAAACCAATAATAGGCACAAGTATGGCTCCGGCCAGGGTTCTTGCTATCATTTCGAGGACTCCTGCAATAATAGCAAAAAATGTAAAGCCCATTCCCTGTATGGTAAAGCGCACTGTATTTACCAGTGTCAAAAGGCAAAAGCCTGAAGTAGAGGCGACTAAAAATTTGTAAGCATAAGCCAGTTCTTCAACATTTGACTTGTCAAGGAAGAGAAGCGAAAGCTGTTTTCCGAACATAGTAACTATGAAGAAACAAATAGCTGAGGTCGTGAAACCTATGATTACAGCTGATTTAAGCCCCTTAGCTATTCTGTCTGTTTTACCTGCACCAGCATTTTGTCCGCTGTAAGGAGCCATAGTCATACCAAGTGAGTCAAGAGGACAGGCTACAAATGCATTTATCTTCTGCGCCGCTGTTACACCAGCAACAACACTTGCTCCGAGACCATTTACAGCAGTCTGAATTACGAGAGAACCAATTGCTGTTATCGAATACTGTAGTCCCATAGGAATGCCTATAAGACAGAGCTTTTTTGCATAAGATGGACGGAATTTCCACTCATTTTTAGAAATATGCAGTATTTGAAATTTCTTTTTTATATAAAATAAGCAGATTATTCCAGATATTCCCTGTGAAACAACAGTTGCAAAGGCTGCTCCAAAAACTCCCATATTAAGAGGAAGTATAAATATAAGGTCAAGTACAACGTTAAGCACAGAAGAAAGAAGCAGAAAAACTACAGGTGTCCTGCTGTCTCCTAGCGAACGGATTATTCCGGCAAGGATATTGTATAAAAATGTAAAAGGAATACCTGCAAATATCGTAAAAATGTAAATATATGCGTATTCAAATATTTCATCAGGTGTATTCATAAGCTTTAATATAGGCTTACAAAATATTGTAACGGCAATTGTGAGTATTACAGATACGCATACTGATAAAATGGCACTGTTCGCTGTGTATTTTCTAAGTTCAGAATATTTTCCAGCGCCAAAGGTCTGCGAAACAGGTATTGCAAATCCGTTGCATATGCCTGAGCAGAATCCAAGTACCATGAAATTTAGTGAACTGGTTGAACCAACGCCAGCAAGAGGATCAACTCCCAAAAATTTGCCTACTATCATAGTGTCTACCATACTATAGAGCTGCTGGAAAAACATTCCAAGAAACATAGGTATGGCAAAGCTTAGTATAAGCTTAAATGGAGAACCCTCTGTAAGGTTTTTTGTCATAAAGCCTCCTTCATAAAAACAAAAGTAACATAGTTATCAAATGGAAAATTCAATGACATATGTTAGTTAAGACACAGGCTTGAAACTATAACAATTTGGCTATATATTATAATAAAATGGACAAGATATGTGTAAAAGGGGTGAAATAATGGAGAAGAATAGCACTTTTTATAAAATATCGGAAAATAAGCAGGAGGAAAAGGTTCATGGAAGTCTTGAATTTCCCTGTGCCCTCTATCCAAATGACAATAATATTTTTGTACCTTGGCATTGGCATGACGAGTATGAGATTACGTATGCGAAGAAGGGTGAGACACTTTGCTTTGCCGCAGACAAGAAAATAGTTTTGGAGGAAGGTGATGCGGTCTTTATAAATTCCCAGGTGCTTCATCATAACCTTTCATCAGGTAAATCCGAATCCTTATATAATACAATAGTATTTAACGGGAGAATGATATATGGATCTGAGGAGAGCATTTTCTGGAAAAAATATATACAGCCAGTCACAGCAGCTTCCAGTCTTGGCGTAATAGTGCTAAGTAAAGACGTAGCATGGCAGGAAGAGGCACTTAGATATATAAAGGAAGCTATAGAAGAATATAAAAATGCAGAATCAGGATATGAATTCCAAATAAGGGAAAAGCTGACAAAGGTATTCATTTTAATATATGAAAATTGTAGGGAACTATGGGAAGCAGAGATTCACTCTAATGATAGTGAAATGGAGAGAATGAAGGTCATGCTTAGTTTTATTCATGAGCATTTTGATGAGCAGATTAAGCTTTCAGATATAGCAGGCTGCGCCAATATTTGTGAAAGAGAGTGTCTAAGAAGCTTTAAGAAGCTTGTAGGCTGCTCTCCCGTACAATATCTGATAAGATATAGAATTTTAAAATCATGCAGTATGCTTACTGAAAATAAATATTCAATTACCCAGATATGCATTGACTGTGGCTTTTCCAGCCCTAGCTATTTTGCTAAGATGTTTAAAAGGGAAGCAGGGTGTTCACCAAGAGAATTTATTTCTAAAAAGCAGGGATAAAGCTTTATAGAACCGATGTATAATGTATTTATATAAAAAATACATACTTTATGATGGACAAAACAGGGATTAGTGTATATGATATTTTGGACATAGAATTTTATTAAAAAGCTAGAAAAACAGGAGGAAGTTAATGAGAGGCGTAGAAACACGTATTCAGGAAATCAGACATAGGATATTTAGAGAAGTTGCTCGTATGGCTTATCATACAGAGTGGCCTGTAGACAAGAGAATTGAGGAGTTGCCATACAAGATAATTCCGGGACAGGTTGGAAACTTTAGAAATGACGTTTTCCTTGAAAGAGCTATAGTAGGAGAACGCCTCAGACTTGCTATGGGTCTTCCTTGCAGAGATGCTTCAGAGCATGCACCTCTTTCAGATAATATTGAGCAGGCAGACAAGGCAGATACATATTATACACCTCCTCTTATCAATATTATTAAGTTTGCATGTAACGGATGTGCAGAGAAGAGAGTTATTGTTACTGAAGGATGTCAGGGATGTCTTGCACATCCTTGTGTAGAGGTTTGTCCTAAGGATGCTGTTTCAATTAACAGAGTAGATGGAAGATCATTCATTGATCAGGATAAGTGCATTAAGTGTGGAAGATGTGCTGATGTATGTGCATACAATGCAATTATTGTACAGGAAAGACCTTGTGCTGCAGCCTGTGGAATGGATGCTATTTCAACTGATGAAAATGGTAAGGCAGAGATAGATTATGATAAGTGTGTATCATGTGGACAGTGTCTTGTAAATTGTCCTTTTGGTGCGATTGCTGATAAGTCACAGATTTTCCAGGTAATAAGATCTATCCAGTCAGGAGAAAGAGTTTATGCTGCAGTTGCTCCTGCATTTGTTGGACAGTTTGGACCTAAGGTTACACCAGGAAAGCTCAGAGCTGCAATGAAGCAGTTAGGCTTTGCTGATATTATTGAGGTTGCAGTAGGTGCAGATCTTTGTGCAACACAGGAAGCAATTGATTTTGTTCAGGAAGTTCCAGAGAAAATCCCGTTTATGGCAACATCATGCTGTCCTGCATGGTCTGTAATGGCTAAGAAGCTTTTCCCTGAGCAGGCAAACTGCATAAGCATGGCACTTACACCTATGACTCTTACAGCAAGACTTATTAAGTCTGAACATAAAAATGCTAAGGTTGTATTTATAGGACCTTGTGCAGCTAAGAAGCTCGAGGCCATGAGAAGAAGTGTAAGATCAGAAGTTGACTTTGTGCTTACATTTGAGGAGATGGCTGGTATCTTCGATGCTAACCATGTAGATATAGAAAATATTCAGGAAGAGGAAGAAATCAATACAGCATCAGCAGATGGACGTAATTTTGCTGTTTCAGGCGGCGTTGCACAGTCTGTAGTTAATGTAATCCATGAGCGTTTCCCAGATAAGGTAATTAAGACTGCAAATGCTGAGGGACTTAAGGAGTGCAGAAAGCTTCTTACACTTGCAAAGGCAGGAAAGTATAATGGATATCTTCTTGAAGGTATGGCATGTCCTGGAGGATGTGTTGCCGGAGCAGGAACAATGCAGCCAATTAAGAAGTCACAGGCAGCAGTAAATCTTTACGCTAAGAAGGCTAAGCATAAGACCTCAAACGAGACAGAGCATGTTAAGGAGCTTGAGAAGCTTGTTGATTAATCATAATCAGACTACTTTTAAGTTGATTAAAAGTAAGCATATCAAGAACAAGTAGATTAAGATTAAGTAAATCAAGAATAAGTAGTTCAAGAGTAAATAGATTTGTGATTCAGGAAGGTTTGTTAAAATCTTCCTGAAAAGCAAAAAAATGAAAAAAATTCAAAAAAGTAATTGACAAAACAAATATAATTTACTATTATAGTAGAGCGCTGTGTAACACAGTGGCATGAGTCAGTAGCTCAGTTGGATAGAGCATGCGCCTTCTAAGCGCAGGGTCGGGGGTTCGAATCCCTTCTGGCTCATAGGATTACTGTCGTAATCATCATGGTGGGTATAGCACAGTTGGCTAGCGCGTCAGATTGTGGCTCTGAAGGTCGAGGGTTCGAGTCCCTTTACCCACCCGCAAGCAAGACTGTCGCAGTTGACTGCGCCGGTCTTTTTTATTTTAAATATTGTGGGGCTATCGCCAAGCGGTAAGGCACAGCACTTTGACTGCTGTATTCGCTGGTTCGAATCCAGCTAGCCCTGTGTAAATGCGGATGTGGCGGAATTGGCAGACGCGCCAGATTTAGGTTCTGGTGGGCGACCGTGCAGGTTCAAGTCCTGTCATCCGCATTATTTTTTTGCAAAAAATTGTCACGTTTCGTCATAATTTCTCCTAAAAATAGCATTTGACTGTCAGGGCGACAGTCAAAATGGCAGTCAAAATTCAAAATAAATAACCTTACATCTGTTAAAATGTAAGGCTATTTTTATGCGTTAAAATGCAATTTCAAGTTCTTGCATAGCTTTAATTTTTGCTTCATCCATAACATGCGTATATAGATTGAGAGTAATTTTAACATCTGAGTGGCCAAGAATTTCAGAGAGTATCTTATAATCTCCACTTCGCTGCTCAATGAAACGAGTGGCAAAAGTAGCTCTGAAGGCATGCGAGGTAAATTTTTCAATTCCACACAGCTGAGTAATTCGTTTTATCTCACGGTTAAAAGTATATTCTCTAAGGATTTCGCCTTTTGAAGATAAAAATATAGGTTTATTTGGATCTATAATATTCCCAAACATGATGCTGTTAAGTTGTAACTGATCATAGATAATACTCCTTGCCTGATTAGTAAGAGGAATATCTCTGTGGCTGTCATAAGTCTTAGCGGAGTCACCAATCAGATAGGCTCCGTCTTCATTCCTTGTGATTGTTTTTGAGATATGTATGTATTTACTGTCAATGTCACTTCTAAGCAATGCAGTCATTTCACCTAGTCTCATTCCAGTGCAGAGCATAAACTTGAAGGCATTGAGGTAATAGCTATCGGCAGCAGTTTCAAGGAATAAAGCAGTTTCTTCTTTTGTAAGGGATCTGTGCTTGGTTTCTCTTGCAGGTCTCTCTGTACGTCTAAGGCTGTTGATTGCTATGCATGGGTTATATGATACCGTTCTATCCTTAATAGCTTCATTGAATACATGAGAAATATGATGGAGTGCATCATTGATAGTTCTAGTGGAGTTTCCGAGCCCTTTTAAAGCAGTTTGCACGGCTTGAATATCACTAGCCTTAACATCCCTAATGCGAAGCTCTCCAAACGTCTTACCGTTGATTATAGGCACGTTAGCACACTTGTTAAACTGGCTTTTCTGCCCTCTTATAGTTGATTCCTTAATACTATCTCTTCTTCGCTCTGTAAATATTTCATAGTAAGTATTCATAGTAGGATTTTCACGGTTTACAATACATTCCTGAAGTTCCTGAAGCTTCTTCGCTTTTTTTATTTCAACCTCTTTGAGAGATCTGCCATAGACTGAATAGCGTTTTCCTTGAAAACGAAAGTTTTTTTGATAGCGTGTATCATTTCTTTTTTTCATGATGTTCTCCTTCCTAAATTTGAGTACAAAAAATACACCTATGCAGGTGTAGGAGAACTGTGCTATAATAATCTTGTTGAGGGAGTATTATAGCGGTTCTCGTAACCAGCACATAATATTCATTGCCTTCCAGAGATGGAGGGCTTTTTTATTGTTTATATAACGTATATAATGCAATGAAGAGAGTATATTTAATCAAACTTGTTTCTTAATGCTTCCTGAAGAACCTTAGAAAGACTAAGCCCGGCTTCACTTGCCTTGTCATCCATCCATTTTGGAATGCTTAAAGTTCTTTTAACGGCCTTGTTATCTCTTATATCAGCATAAACAAGATTAATAAATTCATTTGGTTCTACTGATATAGCTGTCTGTTCTGAAGCTCTAGGAATATCTAGTTTATTATCATTAAGATACTCAATCCATTGAGTAAGAGCAGACTGAGCCATTTTCAAAGCCTCTTTGAGTGTCTTTCCTTCAGTAATACAGCCTTCCAAGTCTGGAAAAGTTACTGTGTAGCTTCCATCATCATTCATTGAAAATATTCCAGGATAAACGTATTCGTTCATTTAATCCTCCTACTCAGTACTGTCAAGCAGTGTTATGTCGAATGTATCCAATAGGTCAATACGATACTTACCAGCGCAGAATGATAAGCCGTATATCATCTTCAAGTTCTCAAGCGCCTCATTGAGGAACGACTCAGCCACTCCTAAGTATTCAGCAATCTCATACGAGCTGGTGCAACCGCTAAGCTTAGCCTTATAGAGCTGGTCATAATCTATCAGCAGATTATGAGCGAATCTCCTTGCCCGTAGCTCTTGCTTAGAAGCAACCTGTGTAGAGGTATCAAGTATATTACCAATAGAGGTGTAATAGTGGCCAAGCTCCTCAGCAAGGACACAAGCCTTTTCTGCATTTGTTTCTATATCATGTCTTATAGCTATTTTTCTTCCTCGTATCCTTCCATCACTGGATACAAGAGGAAGCTCTTTGACTTCAATGTCATTTTCGGCCGCCAATTCTTTAAGCTCGCCGTAGGTCATACAATCACTCCTCAAAAGTTATCAAAATTATCCATCAAGTCATCATCATGTGCTATCATCTCGTCAGTTACTTCTATGTCTGTACGCTGGTGTGCTGCCACAGGTTCTAAGTAGTCATACTCGGCAGCAGACTCACACACTCTGTCATATTCCTTATCTAGTATGGTATCCACCATATCTTTACCGTGTGCATCAAGCGTGCGGTATTTTTTTATAATTCCCTTTTCACGGAGGGTAATGCTTTCATTATTAGAATTAGATGCTAACAAGTAATTAGGAGATAAATCAAGCACTCCACAAAGTAATTCAATAGTATCTGGGTCAGGCTTATTCTTATCATTTTCCCAATCACTTACAGAATTATGTTTAGCACCTATTAAATTTGCAAGTTCTCGTTGAGTATATTTTTTAGCTTTTCTTGCTTCTCTAATCTTGCTTCCAAATGTAGCCTGCATAATCAACTCCTCCTATATATCGTTAAGATGAGAATATCACAGTATTTCGAATTTGTAAACAAAAGTTTCGAGAAAATCGAAGAAAAGTATTGACATTTCGAAATATCCGATATATTATACAGATAAATTCGATTAAATCGAAAAAACAAAGAAAGGAGTCGAAAATTGGAAGTAGGATTAAAAATCAAAGACTATTTGAATAACAATGGAATTTCACAGGCTTATATTGCAAGAGAAACTAATATTCCTATACCAAAACTAAATCTAGCACTTAATGGAAATCGTAAACTTACATTTGAAGAATATGAGCTTATATGTGGAGCATTAGACTTGAATACTGATTTTTTCTTAAAACCAAGAAAGCAAAAAATTAGTGACTAACCCTAAATGCATTTTCAGAAAGGAGAAGAAAGACTATGGAACTTAAATGGATACCGATAACGGAGAGGTTGCCAGAGGTAGGTAAATATGTGCTGGTGTCATTCAAAAATTGGCCTACGCCATCTGTGGGCAGATATGATGAAGATGAATGCGGTAGAAAAGCATTTTATCCAGGCAGTAATAACTTTACATATTCATCATTTGGTTTCTTTGTCAATGCATGGATGCCATTGCCAGAGCGTTATGAGGAGGAGAACAATGCACAAAACGAAAGATAGAAAAGTTGATTTTCCATTATATGTTAGAGCAGAAAAATTGGCAGGAATGCTGGATGTGGGACTTCCTAGAGCTACTCAGATAGGGAAAGAATCAGGTGCGAGAATTCAATACGGCAGAACTGTACTATACAGTGTCCAAAAGGTGGAAGAATATCTCAATAAGTATTTGGATGGGAATTGTGAGGAAAGAGCATGAAAACTGTAACTTATAGAATGCCTGCCGATCTATATGAAGCGATGAACCTAATAAGTGAAACAACAGGCATATCAATAGCAGCGCTTATATTTATTGCTCTTTGGCATAAGCTTGCCAATATAAGACTTTAAAATGGTTTACACACTCGTTAATAAGTTGATTGGTAGATATGTTATTGGCAGCAGAAGCAGTTTGAAGCAGTTCTTTTAGTGAATCTGGCAAACGCAATGTAAATCTTATGGAATCATCTGATTTCCCGGAAACAGGACTGTAATCTAATTCTTCAAAATTATTCTTTAAGCGAAGCTGATCATTGAGCGCATAAAGAATAAGTGATGATTTAGGGATTCCGGTTTGCTCAGAGACAGTATTTAAACTCTCATAAAGAGCTGGATATATTCTTACAGTTATTGTAGCCATTAAGACACCTCCTTTATGCCATTATAAAG
>JAUNDV010000027.1 GCA_030525875.1 Eubacteriales bacterium | reverse complement strand
ATAATAACCTGTGTCTCCGGGTCTCCAAAACGTACATTAAACTCTAGAACCTTTATATCTTCACCATCGATCATAAGTCCTATGAAAATGACTCCTCTAAAATCAAGTCCTTCTCCTTTTAATCCCTTCATAAAAGGTCTTAATATAACATCCTCAAATCTATCAGAAATTTCCTTAGGAAGGAAAGGATTAGGTGAAACTGTTCCCATGCCTCCTGTATTAGGTCCCTTGTTGTTATCAAAGATCTGCTTGTGATCCTTGCATGAAACCATTGGAATTATTGTATCTCCATCACAGAAGCAAAGAAGTGAGCATTCAAAGCCCTTTAAAAACTCCTCGATTACAACTTTATTTCCAGCGCCATCCAAAATACCATCTACCAGCATTTCCTTAAGTGTCTGCTTTGCTGTAGCTTCATCCTCACAAATAACAACGCCCTTACCAGCTGCAAGTCCATCAGCTTTTATGACTAAAGGATAGCTAAAATTTCCAATATCCTTAAGCGAAGCCTCATAGCTGTCAACCTCTACATAAGCTGCTGTTGGAATATTATATTTTTCCATAAATGTCTTTGAATATGCCTTTGAACCTTCAAGCCTTGCAGCCTTGGCTGATGGGCCAAATACAAGATGTCCCTCTTTAGTAAGGATATCTGCAAGTCCAAGGCAAAGAGGAACCTCAGGTCCAATTATAGTAAGATCAATTGCATTTGAATTTACAAATTCAAGTATCTTATCAAAATCAGTTACACTTCCAGAAACCAGCTCCGCATAAGCTGCCATGCCCGGATTTCCCGGCATGGCATATATTTTTTCAACCTTTGGACTCTTTGATAATTTGTATACTATAGCGGACTCACGTCCTCCGCTTCCAATAACTAAAACTCGCATCTGTCCTCCATTAATGTCTGAAATGACGATATCCTGTAAATACCATTGACATTCCATACTCATTGCATAAGTCAATTGAATCCTGATCCCTTATACTTCCACCAGGCTGAACTATAGCCTTAATTCCTGCATTGTGGGCAACCTCTACACAGTCATTAAATGGGAAGAAGGCATCACTTGCAAGAACTGCACCATTGAAGTCCTTATCAGGATTATTATGTATAGCATTTTCAAGTGCCCATACTCTTGAAGTCTGTCCTCCACCTATTGCAAGAGTTACTCCATCCTTAACTATACATACTGCATTTGACTTAACATACTTAACAACTCTCATGCCAAATTCCATGTCACTCATCTCAGCTTCTGTTGGCTTTGCTTCAGTGACAATATTCATTTCCTTGATCATTTCCTTGTTAAGCTCCTGCACAAGAACCTTTCCTTCAAGATACTTTATATCGTACTTTGCTTCTCTAGCACACAGATTCTTAAGCTTTAAAATTCTTAAGTTCTTCTTTGTCTTTAATATCTCAAGTGCATCCTCGTCATAATCTGGTGCAGCAACTATTTCAAGGAAAATTTCATGCATTTTCTCAGCTGTAGCCTTATCTATCTTACCATTTGTAGCAACAATACCTCCAAAGATAGACTGAGGATCTGCTTCATATGCCTTTTTGTAAGACTCAAATACAGTATTTCCGATTGCTACTCCACATGGTGTAGAATGCTTTATAGCGGCTGTAACTATCTGATCACCAAACTCACGTACAACTGCGACTGCTCCGTAGAGATCATTTACATTATTAAATGAAATCTCTTTACCATTTAACTGCTCATAATCAAGGAGGCTCTTTGATACATAGGTATCCTCATATTTATTTGCTGCCTGCTGTGCATTTTCTCCATAACGAAGATGTTCAACCTTCTTGAAAGAAAGATTAAGTGTCTCTGGGAACTCATCTCCAACCTGCTCTGCAAAATATCTTGAGATCATTGAATCATAAGCTGCCGTTGTACTAAATGCCTTATATGCAAGATTTAATCTAAATGCCTCATCTGCTGTATCATTCTTTATAGCTTCAAGAACCGGAACATAATCTCTGCTGTCAGTAACAATAAGAACGTCCTTATAGTTCTTAGCAGCACTTCTTACCATAGAAGGTCCACCGATATCGATATTTTCTATCATATCTGGCATTGGCTTTCCTTCTCTTAATGCCTTTTCAAACTCGTACAGGTTTACGCATACAAGATCAATAGGTGTGATTCCCATCTTCTCTACAGTTTCAACATGTTCTTTTAAATCTCTTCTAAATAATAATCCGCCATGAACCATTGGATGAAGTGTCTTTACTCGTCCATCAAGTATCTCTGGAAAACCTGTTACATCTTCTATATCAATTGCCTTAACTCCGCCTTCATTGAGAGCTTTAAGTGTTCCTCCTGTAGAAACTATCTCAAAGCCTAATTCAACCAGGCCTTTTGCAAAATCAACTACTCCGTTCTTGTTTGTTACAGAAATAAGTGCTCTTCTCATTTTATTATAACCCTCTCGTCTTTAACAACTAACTGATCATTACAATAATATTTAACAGCCAGTGGCAAAATTCTATGTTCTATTTCAAGTACCATCTGCTGCATTTCATAAGGGCTCTCTGCCTTACTTACATCACAGGCTTCCTGAAGGATTATCGGACCTCCATCAACCTCATTACTTACAAAATGTACTGTTGCTCCCGCAACCTTAACTCCCTTTTTAAATGCAGCCTCATGAACATGCATACCATAGTATCCCATTCCACAGAATGAAGGAATCAGTGCAGGATGAATATTTATAATGCTGTCTGGATATTTTTTAATAAGTCTGTCTGGTATTATTGCAAGATATCCTGCAAGTACTATAAGATCTATTTTATATTCCTCAAGCAGCTTTTCTATCTCATCATTATCTCTTGAGAAAAATGCCGGAATATCAGCTTTGGCAGCTCTTGTAAGTCCATAAGCATCTTTCTTACTTGAAATGACACATTGTATTTTTCCATTTATAAAGCCAGACTTCTCAGCATCGATTATACTTTGCAAATCAGTTCCACCGCCTGAGATAAATACAGCAATGTTTACCATAATAAATCCACCATTCCAGAATCTGTTACCTCACCGATAACATAAGCCTCTTCTCCAATTTCCCTGAGTAAGTTAAGAACTGTATTAACATCCTCTTCTTCAAGAGCCATGATAAATCCTATTCCCATATTAAATACGTTATACATTTCCTTATGCTCTATCTGACCCTTTTCCTCAATAAGATCAAATACCTTAGGACGTGGGAATGAATTTGTGTCAATCTTAACACCCTGTCCATCCTTAAGCATACGTGGGATATTCTCAAAGAATCCGCCTCCTGTGATATGTGACATTCCCTTTATATCAACATTATTCTCAAGAAGATGCTTAATTGCCTTAACATAGATCTTGGTTGGTGTTAAAAGCTCTTCTCCAAGTGTCTTTCCAAACTCTGGATAAAATTCATTAAGATCAAGCTTTGCATCCTTGATAAGAACTTTTCTTACAAGAGAAAAACCATTTGAATGACAGCCAGTTGAAGGAAGTCCAACAAGCTTTAAACCTGGGCGCATTTTCTCATTTGTAAGCAGCTTGCTCTTTTCTACCGCTCCAACACAAAATCCAGCTATATCATAGTGATTTTCATCATACATATCCGGCATCTCGGCTGTTTCTCCTCCGATAAGTGCACACTCAGACTGAACACAGCCATCTGCGACACCCTTAACAAGCTGCTCTATCTTTGTTGGAGTATTTTTTCCTACTGCAAGATAGTCAAGGAAAAATATAGGCATTGCACCCTGTACCAGCACATCATTTACACACATAGCAACTGCATCTATGCCAATAGTGTCATGCTTATCACAGTCAAATGCTATCATTAACTTTGTTCCTACTCCATCTGTGCCTGAAACAAGTACAGGCTCCTTTAAACCAAGTGCGCTTAAATCAAACATACCTCCAAAGGCTCCGATTGAATCAACTGCACCCTTTACCTGTGTTCTTGCAACGTGTGATTTTATAAGTCTTACTGACTCATATCCCGCCTCTAAATCTACACCTGCTTCTCTATACTTCTGGCTCATTTCAATTTTCTCCTTTTTTAGATATATTTATGAATATTTTTTTATGATTTCTTCGTTTGCAGCATTTGCAGCTTCTCTCATCTCGCTTCTATGCGCTTCAAGCTTTGTCCTTATGCTCTCATCAATAAGTGCACAATACTGAAGTGCCAGATAAGCCGCATTTTTACTTCCATTTATGGCTACAGTTGCAACTGGAATTCCACTTGGCATCTGTACTATTGACATAAGAGCATCCATTCCATCAAGAACTGCACCGCTTAAAGGAACACCTATAACAGGCTTAACAGTCTGTGATGCTACGACACCTGGAAGTGCTGCTGCCATACCAGCTGCTGTAATAAATGCAACTGTATCATCCTGATTACATTCTTCTATAAATGCACTTAACTCTGCATGTGCTCTATGTGCACTTAAGCAGCGTACCTTTGGCTCTACTCCGTATTCCTTTAAAATGTCAATGGCTGGCTCTACCTTCTTTAAATCACTGGTTGAACCCATTATTACTGCAACCTTCATAAAATTCTCCTTGGCATATTTATTATTTTTTTATTGTAAATATATATTTTCTTTATTTTAAACCGTTTGTTTAGAACAGACCTATAATCTCTCCATTATCAAGAATATCCATATTGTTGGCAGCTGGAACCTTTGGAAGTCCAGGCATGCGCATTATATCTCCTGCAATAGCAACGATAAATCCACTTCCCGTATTAGGAATAAGATCTGCAATTTCTACTGTGAAATCCTCAGGACGTCCTATAAGCGCAGCATCATCAGAAAGTGAATACTGGGTTTTAGCAATACATACAGGCAAATTATTTAATCCAAGCTCTTCAAGCTGTTTTAATTTTGTTCTCGCCTTTTTTGTAAATGCAACGTCCTTTGCTCCATATATTTCCTTTGCTACAGTTTCAATTTTTTCCTTTATTGAAAACTCAAGCTCATATATAGGTTTAAATTCTGATTTATCATTTTCAGCAAGCTCTATGACCTTCTTTGCAAGCTCTATACCTCCATCTGCTCCCTTTGCCCAGACTTCGCTAAGTGCAAATGGAACACCCATGCTATTAAGGCGGTCACTCAAAGCCTCTATCTCACTAGCTGTATCTGTAGGGAAAGCATTAATTGCAACGACACAATTAAGACCATATTTATGTATGTTTTCAATATGCTTTTCAAGGTTTGACATTCCCTTTAAAAGTGCTTCAACATTTTCCGCAGCTAAATTTTTCTTATCTACTCCGCCATGCATCTTAAGTGCACGTATTGTTGCAACAAGAACTACTGCCTGAGGCCTGATATCTGCCTGTCTGCATTTTATATCGAGGAACTTCTCAGCTCCAAGATCTGCACCAAAGCCTGCCTCGGTAATAGTATAATCACCTAATTTAAGAGCAAGTTTAGTAGCCATAACTGAGTTACAGCCATGTGCAATGTTTGCAAAAGGACCTCCGTGTACAAGCACAGGACAATGGTCAAGAGTCTGTACAAGATTTGGCTTTATTGCATCCTTGAGCAAAAGTGTAACAGCTCCTGTAGCTTTGAGATCATCAACTGTTACTGGCTCTCCCTTGTGATTATAGGCAACTATGGAACGAGCTACTCTCTTCTTGAGGTCGCTTAATGAATTTGAAAGGCACAGTATGCCCATTATTTCAGATGCAACTGAAATATCAAAGCCATCCTCTCTTGGAACTCCATTTACCTTACCTCCAAGACCCACAACTATATGTCTTAAAGCTCTGTCATTGAGGTCAACTACTCTCTTCCATACTATCTGTCTTTCATCGATATCAAGTGGATTTCCCTGCTGGAGTGAATTATCAAGCATTGCACTAATTAAATTGTTGGCAGCAGTGATGGCATGAATATCCCCTGTAAAATGAAGATTGATATCTTCCATAGGAACAACCTGTGCATAACCTCCTCCGGCTGCACCACCTTTGATTCCAAAGCATGGTCCAAGAGATGGCTCTCGCATGGCAACAACAGTATTTTTTCCTATTTTATTAAGTGCCTGACCGAGACCTATCATAACGGTTGTTTTTCCCTCGCCAGCAGGAGTAGGATTAATTGCTGTAACAAGTATAAGCTTGCCATCAGCCTTATCCTTCACTCTCTCAATAGCTTCAAAGCTTATTTTTGCTTTATATTTTCCGTAAAGCTCAAGATCATCCTCACTCAGTCCTATTTTTGAGGCAACCTCTTTAATAGGAAGCATATTGGTATTTTGTGCAATCTGTACATCTGTTAACATGATTATTTCCTCCATTCACTTAAGCTTTGTCCAAAAAGTGAAAAAAGAGCCCACTCGTCCGGACAAAATAGCCCAGACGGTCGACTCTCATTAATATATTATACTCCCATGTGGTGATCCACTATTCCGTCAGTTGTATAACACATAGTATCTTAACATACCTTCATCAAATAGAATTGTATTTTTTTAAGTACTGTAGCTTACTGCAAAATCAAATGCCAAACATCAGATCAACATAATCTGGTATCGGCCATTTGCTATTATCTGTCAGTTCCTCCAGGTAATCTATTTCTATTCTCAGCATATTCATGTTTTCAAGTAGTGTATCGTGTGCAAATCGTGCTTTTTTATGATTGTCACTACCGATACAGTTATATTCATTGAGAGCTTTTTCAAGCTCTTTGATAATTAAGTTTGCCTTTTGAAGATGAGCATTGTAATCTTCAACATCGTTTCTAAGATATATACAGTCAAGACCACACTTTTCAAGATTGAAAAGCGAAGCAGCATTTTCACTAAGATTTCTTAGACAGGCTGGATAAAGCTCTGACTGAGCCATCCTAAGGGCTGTAGTAGCTTCTACATGTATTGTCTTGGCATAATTCTCAAGCAGAATATCCTTGCGTGATTTTAACTCATCTAATGTATAAACTCCCATTCCTGAAAGCATATTTACATTGTTATCATCTAAGAAATGCTCCAAGGCCTCTACAGTATTCTTACGATTAGGAAGACCTCTTCTCTCAGCTTCCTTAATCCATTCCTCTGAATATCCATCTCCGTCAAAAAGAATTCTTCTGTGTTCCTCAAAGAAAGTTCTTATTACAGAAAGGATATCAGCTCCCTTTTCAATCATATCACACATGTTGTTCATTTCATATGCAATAATTGTGTTTAAAAATGTATTCAGAGCTGCTATTGACTGTGAAGATCCAAGTGTTCTGAATTCAAATTTGTTTCCTGTAAATGCCATAGGCGAGGTGCGGTTTCTGTCATTGTCATCCTTTGTAAAATCACATACAGCCGCAACACCTGCATTAAAACGCTCTCTGCTATTTTCAGAAAAAATGTTTTTCTTCTCTATAATAGCATCTATCTTGTCGTTAAGCTTTGATCCCAGATACATTGAAATAATTGCAGGAGGAGCTTCGAGAGCCCCAAGTCTAAGGTCATTTGCCGCTGTGGCACAAGTAACCCTGAGCAGATCTGAAAATTCATCCACACCCTTTACTATACATGCAAGGGTAGCGAAAAATGGAAGAAATCCATCTTCGTCAAAATTTTCCTTACAAAGGTTAAGTCCTGTATCTGTAATTATAGAATAATTATTATGCTTACCGGATCCGTTAACACCTGCAAATGGCTTCTCATGTAACAGACATCTCAAACCATGCTTTTTTGCAATATCCTGCATAAGCTGCATAAGAAGCTGGTTGTTGTCACAGGTTATATTTGCATTTCTGAAAATGCAGGCAACCTCATGCTGCGCTGGAGCAGCTTCATTATGCTTTGTCTTAGAAGGTATGGCATATTTCCAAAGTTCTGTGTCAAGCTCTTCCATAAAAGCCTGAACCCTTCTCTTTATACTTCCAAAGTAATGGTCATCCATCTCCTGCCCCTTTGGTGCCTTTGCTCCAAAAAGTGTTCTTCCGCAGAGCTTAAGATCCATTCTCTTTTGGTAATATTCATCAGGAACTAAAAAATACTCCTGCTCCGCTCCAACATAAGGCTTAGCTCCCTTCACATCCTCAAGTCCAATATACGGAGCAATTCTTGCAACTGCCTTTGACAAAACATCCATTGACTTTAGAAGCGGTGTCTTCATATCAAGAGCTTCACCATTATATGAACAAAAAACCGTTGGAATGTATAAGGAATTATTTTTTACAAAAGCATGTGAAGTAGCATCCCATGATGTATATCCTCTTGCCTCAAAAGTCGCTCTTAAGCCTCCGCTTGGAAATGATGAAGCATCAGATTCACCCTTTCTAAGAGTTTTCCCTGAAAATTCAAGTACTGGATTATCTCCATCAAGTTCTAAGAATGCATCATGCTTTTCTGCATTAAGTCCTGTCATAGGTAGGAACCAGTGTGTAAAATGAGTAGCACCCTTTTCAAGTGCCCAGATCTTCATTGCATTTGCAATAGCTGTTGCAACTTCTCTTGTAAGAGGTTCTCCCTTTTCTATACATTCCTTATATGCACGGTATGTTGACTTTGGAAGACTAGACTGCATCACAAGATCATCAAAGACATTCATTCCATAATTATTTATAGATTCTCTATTAAGCATTATTCTTTACCGTCCCAGCAATATGTACACAGATCACAAGGTCTTATACCAATAGCCTTTATTAGTTCATCGAGACGTACGAAGTCAAGACTTGTGAATCCCGATGCCTTCCTGATTTCCTCAACCATAGCCTTATATTCATCTGTATCAGGATTAGAATATCTCTTTAAAGTTTCCTCGTCAATCTCTTCCTTTCCTTCAAGCTTCATAATCATTCTTCGTGTAATGAGTTCTTTAACACTTGAGGTTCTTGAGAAGTTTAAGAATTTGCAGCCATACATAATAGGTGGACATGCAGGTCTTACATGAACTTCCTTAGCGCCTGAATCATACAAAAACTGGCTGGTCGAACCAAGCTGGGTTCCTCTGACTATCGAATCATCTATAAGCAGAAGCTTCTTGTTCTGTATCATTTCATGGACAGGTATAAGCTTCATCTTAGCTATTTTCTTTCTCTCAAGCTGATTAGAAGGCATAAAGGATCTAGGCCATGTAGGGGTATATTTGATAAAAGGTCTTCCATAGAACATCTTTCTTTCATTTGCATATCCTATAGCACTTGCAATTCCGCTATCAGGAACACCTGCCACTACATCTACATCTGTTTTATCTCTCTTAGCAAGGAGCTGTCCGCAGCGGTTTCTTACCATCTCAACATTCTTGCCTTCATATTCTGATGTTGGATAACCATAATAAACCCAGAGAAAAGCGCACATCTTCATCTTGTTTCCAGCTGTCTTTAGCTGATGATAAGAATCATGGGTTATAAAAGCAATCTCTCCTGGTCCAAGATCCTTGTAATGATGATAGCCAAGATTCAGGAAGGCACTTGATTCAAATGAAACACAGGTCGAATCCTCCTTTTGTGCAACGACAACCGGAGTTCTTCCATATTTATCTCTTGAGCAGTAAATTCCATCCTTTGTAAGGACAAGCATACTCATAGAACCATCGATTTCATTTTGAGCATGCTCAAGTCCTTCCTCAATAGTTTTCTTCTGATTGATCAAGGAAACAACAAGCTCTGTAGGATTTATCTCTCCGCCGCTCATCTCAAGAAAGTGAGAAGTGCCTGATCTAAAGCACTTCTCTTTAAGCTCTTCAAGATTATTAATACGGCCAACTGTTGTTATTGCAAAAGATCCCAGATGTGAATTAACAAGCAGAGGCTGTGCCTCATAATCACTAATACAGCCTATACCAAGCTTGCCGGTAAAATTATCTATTTCTTTTTCAAATTTTGTTCTAAACGGCGAATTTTCAATATTGTGGATTGATCTTTGAAAACCATTCTCACCATATACAGCCAGTCCTCCCTTTTTAGTTCCAAGATGTGAATGATAATCTACGCCAAAATACAAGTCTAAAACACAATCGTTTTTTGATACAACACCAAAAAATCCACCCATTACCTACTCCTTATCTGTTTAAAATCAATTTGGTTAATTCTACAGGATCTACAATCTTTCCATCACGGTAAACTCTCATGTTTCCTGAAGCAATTTCATCAATGAGAATAACCTCGTCGTTATTATAACCAAACTCAAACTTGATATCCCATAAATCAAGTCCGATAGATTTTAAATCATCAGCTACGATCTTTGTGATCTTTAAGGTCTGCTCCTTCATGGATTTGAACATCTCCTCGCTCATAACTCCAAGAGCTGCAAGACCTTCTGCGGTAACAAGTGGATCTCCCTTTTCATCATTTTTAAATGTACATTCTACGTATCCGCCATCTAAAACAGTTCCATCCTCGATGTACTCACCATATCTACGGATAAATGAACCAGTAGCTACAAGGCGGCAGATAACCTCAAGGCCATGTCCGAATACCTTGCCTGGTAATACTTCCATTGTTGCATTTTCTAAATCTGCGCTTACATAATGGGTCTTAATGCCGGCTTTCTTTAACATTTCGAAGTAATAAATAGATGTCTCAAGATTAGCTCTTCCGATACCATCAATTGTAAGACCTACGGTATTCTCACCTGGATCAAAAACGCCATCCTTACCTGTGCAGTCATCCTTAAACTTAAGCATAACATTTCCGTTATCCAGCTTGTAAACATCCTTTGTCTTTCCAACATAAATTCTTTCCATTGTTTTTCCTCCATTATGAAAATACGGTTAATAAGGGATATTAATTTGTATATCCTTTATATTTTTATCAAAACATCGCAAACAAGAAAAACTTCTGTGAATACAGAAGCCCAATGAAAATATTTCATCGTAGTCAGGCTATTATGGCAGCCCGGTAGAAACGCTTTCACCATATCTGAAAGTATATACGATATTAAGATAAATAGAGTATATTTAAAATACAATAAACTGTAAAGTATTTTTCTTCTAAAAATACAATCAAAATCTTGATTTTTTTGCGCTTTTACGACAAAGAAAAACCGTGTCAAAAGCAGAGCTATATATAATCCACTTTCAACACAGTCTCCCAGTCATAATAAAAACATGTATGAAACTTATATTATTTTATTTAATGACAGCCCGTACCACTTTTTTTACTGCTACAGCTTCCTGCATGAGGACAGCCTACACACTTAACACCCTTTTTCTTTTCTCTGTAAATGTATAACACAGCGGCTAAAACCAAAATTGCTATTATAAGTCCTAAAATTATGTCTGTCATTTTATCCTCTTTCTAAAATCAAGCCTCGCTTAATCTATATTTTGAAACTAATTTTCTGTTTGTATTATATATCATGCCACAGACAACTGCAAATATTGTTATTACTGCTATAAGTCCAGGTAAAAATCCTGCACCTGTATGTCCGGTTGTAATAAGTGTTCCAACCTGATATACAATAAATGCTACAACGTATCCAGTGCCTAATTGGAGAGCAATTCCCCCAAATAACCATTTTTTATCCTGAATTTCTGAATTCATTGCACCTATTGCCGCAAAGCATGGCGGTGTAAAAAGGTTAAACATAAGATAAGCTAAAGCTGCCACCTTTGTAAGACCCATTACAGCAGCTACTTCATTTCCCCCTCCAATAAGAGCAAGCTCTTCGGTATCAATAAAATTAGTGAGTCCGTATACAACTGCCAGTGTTCCAACAACATTTTCCTTTGCAATAAAGCCTGTAATAGCTGCTGCAGCAAGCTGCCATACGCCAAAGCCAAGAGGAATAAGTAAAACTGCAAAAGGTGAAGCTATCTGTGCAAGGATTGAAGTCTGCTCCATTCCTTCTTCAACAAGCTGAAGCTGCCAGTCAAAGGTCTGCATTATCTGGACAGCGGCATTACATACAAGAATTATTGTACCCGCCTTTACAATATAGGCCTTACCTCTCTGCAGCATTGACATAAATGCAAGCTTGAAACTTGGGAATTTATACTCTGGAAGCTCAATTATGAAAAATGATTTTCTGAATCTGTATCCTGTAATCTTATTTACAAGAAGAGCTCCAAAGAATATCAATAAAATTCCAACAAAATACATAAGTGTTCCCACCCATGATGCGTCTGAAAAAAATGCTCCTGCAAAAAGAGCTATAACAGGCAGCTTAGCTCCACATGGCATAAATGGTGTGAGCATTGCTGTCGCTCTTCTTTCTCTTTCATTTCGTATTGTACGACAAGCCATAATACCAGGTATTGCACATCCTGTTCCTATTACCATAGGTATTACAGACTTTCCAGAAAGACCAACTCTCTTAAAAATAGGATCAAGTACAACGGTCGCTCTTGCCATATATCCACAGTCCTCTAAGAGAGCTATAAGAAAATACATAACCATTACCAATGGGAGGAATCCAACAACCGCTCCTACACCACCAATTATTCCATCAACTAAAAGCGCATGTAAAAATGGATTTGCAGAAGCTGTAAGCTCGCCCACATAGGCCTGAAATGTTTCAATATATCCAACCATCCAGTCCGCAATCCATGTTCCCACTGTTGACTGTGAAATATAAAAGACAGCGAACATAATTAAAGCAAATAATGGAATACCGATAAACTTGTGTGTAATTATCTCGTCTATTTTATCCTGCTTATTTTTGATTTTTGTTAATATCTCTCTTCGCTCTACATCCTTAACTATAGAATTAACAAATTCGAAACGACGTCTGTCTGCTTTTTCAACTTCCTCTTTGTTTGTAATATCAATATTTCCATCTGTATAAGGAGGCACTTGAAATCCTTGCTTCAACAGGCTAGTCTTAGAAATAAGCTCCTTAAGTCCTACAGCATTGGTAGATATGGTTTTCACTACTGGACATCCAAGCTTCTTAGACAGTAATTCCTCATCAATTTTTGTATTCTTTTTCTCATTGATATCAGATTTATTAAGAGCAACAATCAAAGGAATGCCGAGTTCTAAAAGTTGAGTTGTAAAAAATAAACTTCTGCTAAGATTTGTTGCATCAACTATATTAATAATGGCATCTGGATGCTCATTTTTAATATATTCACTCGTAATGCTTTCTTCCTGAGTGAATGGAGACATCGAGTATGCTCCCGGGAGATCCACAGCTATAAGCTCATTGTCGGCTACATTAAAGCTGCTCTTTATCGGATGTTCTTTTCTGTCTACTGTTACTCCTGCCCAGTTTCCAACTTTTTCATTTCTGCCCGTGAGAGCATTATACATTGTTGTTTTACCGCTGTTAGGGTTTCCAGCCAATGCTATTCTCATTTATTTGTCCTCCATTTTTGTTAGTTTTAACTAACCTATTATCTTTAAAAAATAGTGATAAAATATCACTATTTTAATTTTAATATTTATTTAAGCTCAAATAGCTATTGCACCTGCAAGATCATTGTCAATGTTATATCTTGCATCCTTAATGGATACCACACAGCCTGACTTGAATCTTGAAACTACTGTAATAGGTTCTCCACTGTAACAGCCAAGTGAGAACAGAAATGAATCCAATTCTTCATCCTCTGTCAAAATCCCCTTGATTTTATATTCTTCACCTAAATTCGCATCTAACAAATTCAATGACATCACCTTCATTTCTCTATCCTATCTTTCTTAAAGCTAAAGTTTTTATTAATTGGTTTATTTGAGTTAGTTTCTTTTAACTGTTTGGAGTTTATCACAACTAACTCGGTATGTCAATTAGTTTATACTAACTTTTTTAAATATTTACATAATTAGTTAGAGAATACTATTTGCATGATTAGATAGCGAATGAAAATGCACATGATTCTAAATACTTATAAACCTATGCTTAGGTTATAAAGCTCTGCTTAAATACACCATATCTACCAGCTGTACTCCTGCTTCGTATATTGGATGATCATAATTATCCGTAAAGAAATTCTTTATGCTGTGAGAACGAACAAAGCCACATTTTTCATAAAAAGGAACGGTCAATATACTGTCTCCCGTTCCTACCTGTAAGCTTTTATATAGTCCAGAGTATCTTTTGATAAGAAAATCTATCAAAGCTTTGCCATATCCCTTATTTTGATATTCTTTATAAACTGCTATATTTTTTAATTCAAGAATACCATTTTCCTCATCCGTTACTACACATTCAGCCTTGATTCCATTATCACAAAGAATATACATAGTCCCATTCTCAAGATATCTATCTATCATATCCTCCTGCTCATCTGCAAGAAGCAGTAAATCCAGATATTTCTTTTTATTATCTTTAACTTCTTCTATTGTCATCTGTTCTTTTTATATTTCCATTCATGATATTTTTTTGGATGATATTATCAGTTACTTCAAACAGTTTCTCTGAACCTAAGCGTGTTTTTGACTGTCTTCCATATATCTGTTCTTCTGTAACTCCATGTGCTCTCCAGTCTCCACCTTCATTAATATCATTCAAAATCAAAGGCTGAAGATTATCCATGGCATGGGCAAATTTAGCTTCTGGAGTTTCATAGGCTTCAAATTCATCAAATAATGCCATTAATTCCGCTTTCTGATCATCTGGCAAAATTGAGTATATCCTGTTCTTTGCAGCTTCCTCCCTTGCCTTCTGCGTCTTTAATGCCTCACTGTCATAAGCATAGGTATCTCCTGCATCAATTTCAACTATATCATGAATCAGACACATGAGCATAACCTTGGCAATATCAATCTTCTCATTGGAATATTCTCTAAGCAGATATGCCATAATTGCCAAATGCCATGAATGTTCTGCATCATTTTCATTTCTGCCCTTGCCTGATAAATGAGTCTGTCTAAAAATATTTTTCACCTTATCTATCTCTAATGAAAATTCAAGTTGTTTCTTTAATCTATCATCCATTATAAATATCACCTGTTGTAAGCTGATCTCTTTCGAAATCTAAATAACGAGTTCCCTGAAATGTTAATTTACCTTTATCTCCCTCTGCAATCATACCATAAACTGAGCCCTGCACATTGAGCTCTATCCTGTCTCCACTCTCAACCTCAAAAGTAATGTAATATGAAGTATTTGAGACAGTATTAAATCCATGCGCACCTGAAGCATCCCCTCCCACAGCCTGATTGTGATGTGAAACATCACTGCGTTTTGATACAACCCTTACAGGAACTGTTAAGCGGGGAGAATTGTTATTTTTATTCCAGGTTTTTACTCCTCTTGCAAATGCAAATATACACATACCAAAAACAATTAAAAATATTATCGGAAATATCAACTCAAATAAATAAAACATTGTGCCCTCCTTAATCTTGCTGTGTCTAATAAACTTCTGTGCTTTATATCTTTGTTATAGCAGTTTAACGTATACAGCACAATAAAAATTAACTTAACTTTTTCTTTCTCTTCGTTTCATATAACAAAAAAGCCTTATAAAGAGTTTTCCAGTTTTACCTTCATAATGAAAGTGTACTCTTTAACAGGCTTTTTGTATATTCAGTACATATAAAATTTTAGTTTGCTAAATATCAATGATTTATCCCAGTTATTGCTAATTTTCCATCTCTAAGTCCAAAAACAATATTTGCAGCTCCATTGCTTTCTGAAATTACAAATCCAGCCATACTAGGATTAAGTTCAGATATATCTGCATTTGTTACAGAATCAATCAAATCCTCTGTTAAAACTGAATCAACCTCCAGCTTCAAGAAATCCTCTTTATTATCTATGGATTTACCACCATCCTCGAATCCAATATAAACAGGATATGCGATTAAATCTGCTATAGCTTCAAAATTCTTATCTGCAACGACAGCTTTTACCTGTTTTGCAAAGCTTTCTGCATCTTCACTAGCTACAGAAAAATTATCATCTGCATTTGTAGCCTCTGCCTCTGAATCACTCTCTATCTCCACCTGTGATTCCTCAATTTTCTCATCAAATTTTATTTCAAACTCCTGCTCTCCAAATGCACCCGGAGCTATCTCATATTCAGCGAATACAATCACTGGATTTCCCATTTCATTTATATAGAAATTAGTATCAGCTGTTATTTCCAAAGATTCTAAATCAAAATATGGAATCTCATCTTTTGCTTTCATCTGCTTTAAAACTTCTTTCTCAACTAAACCTGCATAATCCTTTCCGAATAAATCTTCAAGTTGGACAGGCTTAGCATTTTTTAAATCAAGGTTATAATATTTGCTTTCATTACCTGCATTGTTCCAGTTTTCATTTTTTCTTATTATTAGTGATAAATATTTATCTGTTTTACATTTTACTTCATACCAGACCTTTACAGCCAGATTATGCTCTTTCCATTCTTCTTCTGTTCCACCAGTCTCTAGAAATGCTTTTTTGTATTCCATTGCTCTTTCCACTGATTCATCAGAATATTTCTCGCATAAATTATAAATTTCTTCGTTAACAGAATTTTCTAAATCCTTAAATTCCTCAGAAATAGTCTCTATCTTAGGAATATCAACTGCTACCATCAAATCATCTGTTTTTGTTTCATAAGATCTAAAGGTAAGTACCTTTGCAATCACACCTATAACAGGTATGTCTTCTACAGCATTTGCAAAAGCTACATTAGTATTAAGTGCTACAGTACAAATTACTATAAATGATGCGGCTATTGAGATAAAATATTTTCTAAAGTGAATTATATTAGTCTTTTTTCTTTTATTCTTTGATTTATTTACCTCTGCTTCTACTATCTTTGAAAGCTCATCTGGAATTGGTATCTCATCATACGATTTCTTTGCTTTTTTTATGCGTTCCATAGTTCTTCCTCCTTTATGGATATTTTAAGTATATTTAGGCCTCTATATAACTTTGATTTTGTTGTATTTAGATTCATTTTCATGATATCTGCAATTTCCTTTAATGATAGTTCTTCGTAAAATCTCAATTTTATAATCGTCTGTATGTCCTCATCCAGATTGTTTATCTGATCATATAATCCATCATAATTTTCAAAGCCTTTTTCTTCATAGGTAAAATCATTTTCCTCTACCTCGGAGCTATCGTATTTTTTTCTCTCACGGATTA
>JAUNDV010000034.1 GCA_030525875.1 Eubacteriales bacterium | reverse complement strand
AAGATATATATATGAATATATTGTAAATGGATGAAGGAGAACATATCGGTCAAATGAAAATAGTAAAGGTTGTTGCAGCAATTATTATTGACAATAAAAGAGTATTTGCTACACAAAGAGGATATGGAGAATTTAAAGATGGCTGGGAATTTCCAGGCGGAAAAATAAATGAAGGAGAAACCGCTGAGGAAGCTTTAATTAGAGAAATCAAAGAAGAACTTGATACAGAAGTTTGTCCATTTAAGAGTTTGGACACAGTTGAATATGATTATCCAAAATTTCATTTGTCAATGGAATGCTTTTTATGCGAAATAAAGTCAGGAAAATTAACATTAAAAGAACACGAAGCCTCGGCTTGGCTTGGCAAGGATGAATTGTACAGTTTAGATTGGTTACCTGCGGATAAGGTATTGATTCCAAGGATTGAGGAATATTTTCTTGCATTGTAAAGTGGATTTCGAATAATAAAAATTAGAATTAATTAAGTTTTGGAGGAAAAATCTAATTACTTGATAATTATATAATAATTAGATATAATTAGTAATCATTAGTAATAATTAGAAAAACAACAATTGGCAAAAGGAGGTAACTATCTTGATAGAAGGAAAGAACATTGAGTTCAAACGAGAATATATGGACGATATTAAGTACACTGTTATTGCTTTTGCAAATACAAATGGTGGAAGGCTTTATATCGGTATTAATGATGACGGAACAATATATGGTGTCGATAATGTAGATGATACTATGCTCCGCTTAACTAATATGATTCGAGATATTGTACGTCCAGATGTAACAATGTTCACGGATTACTCAGTTGAGAAAATGGAAAATAAGGATGTCATTATTTTAACTGTGCAACGTGGCACAGCCAGACCTTATTATTTACACTCTAAAGGTATTCGTTCAGAGGGGGTATATGTACGTCAAGGTGCATCTTCAGTTCCAGCTTCTGAAACAGCAATTTTGAATATGATTCGTGAAACCAGCGGAGACTGCTACGAAGATGCACGATCCATTAATCAGCAGCTTACATTTAAAAAAGCGAAAGAGTATTTTGATAAGAAAAATATAGAGTTTGGCGATGCTCAGAAGCGTACACTAAATATAATTGGAGAAGATGGTACTTATACAAATCTTGGAATGTTACTGTCAGATCAATGTACGCATACTATAAAAATGGCTGTTTTTGAGGGAAGCAAGAAAAGTATTTTTAAGGATCGTAAGGAGCTGAAAGGTTCTTTGCTTGAACAGCTTGAGGAGGCGTACACCTATATCGACCAATTCAATCATACACGTGCAGAATTTAAAGGATTAGATCGAATTGACAGGAGAGATTATCCTGCCGAAGCATTACGTGAAGCTCTTTTAAATGCACTTGTGCATCGGGATTATTCCGTGAGTGGATCCATTCTTATTAGTATTTTTGAGGGGCGTATAGAATTTGTAACTATCGGTGGATTAGTTCGTGGTATTTCCTATGGTGATATAATGCTGGGAGTATCTGCTTTGCGTAATAAAAAGTTAGCAAATGTTTTTTATCGTCTTAAGCTAATTGAAGCTTATGGCACTGGCATTATGAAAATTAATGAATGTTATGCAGATCAAGAGGTAAAGCCTGTTATTGAAGTGAGTAATAATGCTTTTAAGGTTACCTTACCTAACTTAAATTATAATAAAGAAAGACTCAAAGAAGGAGTTGACAATGAACGCATGAAAATGATTCTTTCATTGTTTGAAAAAAAGGAGTGCATTGTAAGAAAAGATGTAGATGATTTGCTGGGAGTATCTCAGTCCACATCTAGCATTCTTTTACGTGAAATGTTAGATAAAGGACTGATCATAAAAGTAAACAAAGGCAGAAATCTCAAATATAAGTTAAAATGACGTAGTGGTGGTGTATCTTTGCTATCGACATACTATTACTGTCATCTATTATTTATTTAAAAGCTATAAAAGTTATCGGATTTTCACGTTAACATGGAGGTAATTTAATATGTGGTTTATTTTTGCACTATTATCTGCTGTATTTGCAGCATTTACCTCTATACTGGCAAAGGTCGGCATAGATGGCGTAAATTCAAATCTTGCAACAGCAATCCGGACAGTTGTTGTAGTAGTAATGGCATGGGGAATGGTATTTCTGACACATGCACAAGGTGGTATATCAGATATAAGCAGGAAGAGCTGGATATTTCTTATACTTTCAGGTCTTGCTACAGGTATTTCATGGCTATGCTATTACAAGGCCTTGCAAATTGGAGAGGCATACAAAGTTGTTTCTGTTGATAAATTAAGCGTAGTAATAACCTTTGTATTGGCATTTGTGCTTTTGCATGAGGAATTTACGCCAAAGGCTCTTATTGGATGTATTTTGATAGGCCTTGGTACTATAATCATGGTGCTATAAAATTCTGTTAGTATCCGTTATGGTGTGTTTACGATAAATTAAATGAATCTTTAATAAATATTTGGTCAAGTCCAATTTTGTGTGTAAAAGTTCATCAAGTATAAAAGTGACCATATTT
>JAUNDV010000007.1 GCA_030525875.1 Eubacteriales bacterium | reverse complement strand
TCTATATATCACCATATACGAGCAAAAAGTGTCAACAATTATGGTACAGCATCAAAAGAAGGTTAAGAGTGTTTTCTTAGATTCTCGTGAAGAGTGTACAGTATCCATCTCAACATATACAGAAGGATTGAGAGCCTGGAAATCAGAGTATGTTCTACTGATAAATACAGAACGATCTGAAATCTGCGTTTTATGGCATTTACGAGGTTTAAACTTGGTTTTACGCTTTAAATCAATGTTACGAGCAGTAAATAATCCTTGATCAAGATAGTTGTATATCGTTCTAACAGATATATCTAGTTCAGGATGATTTGTCGCTATCTGATAAGGTGATTGACCTTGTTCAATTAATGGTGTGATAATCATATCCTTTTGATGAAGTTCATGCTTTGTCATGTTAACACCAGCACGAGAATCAGAAAGAGTTTCACGATATTTACGGTCTGCGAAACGAGCATCATATTTATATTTGTGAGCGATGGTACAGTGATTAATTTTTTTATCACATCCATTACAAACATAAGGTGCTTGATCAAGTCTTTTACAGCGCTCTTTTTCAAAGTCTGGACAGGTCTGATTGCAGGTAGGACAAGAAGCGCATTTGATACCACAGAGAATTATCTTTTTGCAAACATTTGTTTTCTTGCAGTGGTAACGATGTATGCAGAAATTCTTAGTGTTATAAAAAGTGCCTTTATGATACCAATCAGATATGCGGTGTGCTTTGACTTCTTTAGAGATGGTTGTAGGATCCTTGCACAGGAATTTTGCTATATCTTTAAAGGATGTGCCTTTATTCAATTCATTCTCAATATAAATACGATTTTCAAATTTTAGGTGTTTTTGATTACCAGGGATATATTTACTCATAGTACTTCTCCTTCTACTGCTGTCAGAAGGAGATATAACCATAACATTTTTGTATGAAAGGGTAAATATTAACTGTGCAGAAGTAAATTCCACCGCCCATTGGGGGTGCGGAATTTAAAATTTCATTTTTCACATTCAACATTCCTCCAATATTTTGCTGAGCTTTCTTTCTATTTATGTTATACTGTAGCTTGACAGCGCAAGAGAAATATATGACAGTATAGAGATGGCAGATAATTATATAGTCATATTAAAACTAATAGAAAAGGAAATATTATGGCAGTAAGTAAAGAAGTAAATAGAGAAATAAATAAAGATGCAACAAAAGAAGAGAAACAAAAAGCATTAGAAGCAGCCCTTAAGCATATAGAAAAGGAATATGGTCAGGGTGCTGTTATGAAGCTCGGAGAATCACAGAAGAATATGAATATTCAGACGGTTTCTACCGGATCTTTAAGTCTTGATACAGCTCTTGGTCTCGGAGGAGTTCCAAGGGGAAGAGTAGTTGAGATATATGGACCTGAGTCTTCAGGAAAAACTACTGTAGCTCTCCATATAGTAGCAGAAGTTCAGAAACTTGGAGGAATTGCGGGCTTTATAGATGCAGAGCATGCACTTGATCCTGTATACGCTAAGAATATAGGAGTAGATATAGATAATCTTTATATTTCACAGCCGGACAATGGAGAGCAGGCCTTGGAGATAGCTGATACAATGGTTAGAAGCGGAGCAGTAGATGTAATTATCGTAGACTCTGTTGCGGCCCTCGTACCTAAGAAGGAAATTGAAGGTGAGATGGGAGAATCTGTTGTAGGACTTCAGGCTAGACTTATGTCACAGGCTCTTCGTAAACTTACAGGTATTATCGCAAAATCAAATTGTGTAGTTGTATTTATCAACCAGCTCAGAGAAAAGGTTGGAGTAATGTTTGGCAGTCCTGAAACAACAACAGGAGGAAGAGCACTCAAGTTCTATGCCTCTGTACGTATGGATGTAAGACGAGTTGAAACTCTTAAACAGGGCTCAGATGCTGTTGGTAACAGAGTAAAAGTAAAAGTTGTTAAGAATAAGATAGCTCCTCCATTTAAAGAGGCAGAATTTGACATTATGTATGGAAAGGGAATTTCCAAAGAAGGCGATGTGCTTGATCTTGCAGTAAATGATGGTCTTGTGGACAAAAGTGGTTCATGGTTTTCATACAATGGAACCAAGATTGGACAGGGACGTGAAAATGCGAAGCAGTATCTGGTTGAACACCCAGAGGTTTTTGCAGAGATTGATCATAAGCTTAGAGTTAGCAGAGGACTTATTGCCGGTGAAACAGAAGCAGAGGAGACCGCAACTAATAAGAATGAAGAATAATTAATAAATTAAGGAACTCTATACGGTAAATAATTACTGTAGCGGGTTCCTTTTTTGTAATTTCTCTTCTATTAAAAATAAACGTTAAGGATACAATTTTATGATGAAAATTACGCAGATAAAAGAATATGATAAAAAAAGAAGGAAAATAATACTGGATGATGGCGGATGTGTATTTTTGCTTTACACAGGCGAATTAAGAAAATTAAGACTAAAAGAGGGAGATGAGCTTGGCGAAGAGGAGTATTATGCCATTGAAAAAGACATTTTAATTCCAAGAGCAAAAAAAAGAGTTCTTTATTATCTCAAGAATGGTTCGAAGACCAGGGCAGAGGTAATAAGGAAGCTAAAAGAAAGCTTTTATCCTGAAAATGCCATAAATGAGGCAGTAGCATTTTTAGAGGGATACAGCTTTATAGACGATAAGCGCTATGCAGAAAGTTTTGTAGGCAGTAAAAAAGGAAAATATTCAAGACGCGAGCTGGAAGCGAAGCTCTATCAAAAGGGTGTATCAAAGGAAGAAATAAAGGAAGCTCTGGAAGAAATAAGTGATGATGAAGAGCTGGAGGCTTGCATTAAGCTGCTCAGAAAGAGAATCAAGTCTGAAGATGCACTTGTAGATCCAGCAGAAAAACGTAAAAATTATGCTTATCTTATGAGGAAGGGATATAGCTACGATACGGTGGAAAAGGCGTTCAGAGAGATAAAAGTTTAATATATTGAACATTTTATTTAATAAATACTTGCATTATATGAAAGAATATGTATAATGAGAATGTTTGATTTATTTTATTTAAAGTTTAGTAATACAATACAAAGAGAGATGCCATGAATATAGGTAAGAATCTAAAGGAGCTTAGACTCCGTAAAAATCTGACACTGGAAGAGTTAGCTTCCAGAAGCGAGCTTACAAAAGGCTTTTTGTCGCAGGTAGAGAGAAATCTGACTAGCCCTAGTATATCTACACTTGAGGACATACTTGAGGCACTTGGAACTACTCTGTCTGAGTTTTTTCAGCCTGAAAAGGATGAAAAGATAGTATTTGGCTCACAGGACTTTTTTGTAGATGAGCAGGATGACTATACAATTGAATGGATAATTCCTAATGCACAGAAGAATTCAATGGAGCCTATTTTGCTCACTTTAAAACCAAAGGGAAGTTCTGAAATAATGGAGAGCTACAATGGCGAGGAGTTTGGCTATATCTTAAAGGGAAATGTGATTTTGGTGCAGGATGAACAAAGGTACAGACTCAAGGCCAGGGAAACATTCTATATTGATGGAAGAAAAAAACATTATCTTATTAATGCAGGAAATACAGAAGCAAAGATATTGTGGGTAACCACACCGCCAATGTTTTGATCATAACAATACTGAAGGGGAGAAATGCAAATGGAAGAAAAAAAGCTTATTCAGTTTCGTAATATTGTGATGAATTTTGATGATAACCAGCTTGTGCTTAAGGGAATAAATCTGGATATCAATGAAAATGAATTCGTAACTCTTTTAGGTCCGTCAGGCTGTGGAAAAACAACACTGCTTCGAATCCTTGGAGGCTTCCTTGAGCCAACAGAGGGAACAGTTATTTTTGATGGAGAGGATATAACTAAGCTTCCTCCACACAAAAGGGAGCTTAATACAGTATTCCAGAAATATGCGCTCTTTCCTCATATGAATGTTTATCAGAATATTGCATTTGGCCTAAAAATCAAAAAGATGAGTGCAGACGTAATAGAGCAGAAGGTCATGAAGATGCTGAAACTCATCGGTCTTGAGGGCTATGAAAATAAAAATGTTACACTGCTTTCAGGTGGACAGCAGCAGCGAGTTGCAATAGCAAGAGCTCTTGTAAATGAGCCTAAGGTTCTTCTTCTTGATGAGCCTCTTGGAGCTCTGGATCTTAAGCTTAGAAAGGAAATGCAGTATGAGCTTAAGCGCATCCAGCAGGAGGTTGGAATTACATTTATATTTGTAACCCACGATCAGGAAGAGGCTCTTACCATGTCTGACAAAATCGTTATCATGAAGGATGGCGAAATTCAGCAGATTGGAACCCCTCAGGATATATATAACGAGCCAATCAACAGATATGTAGCTGACTTCGTAGGAGAATCCAATATAATCTCAGGACGTATGCCAGAGGATTACAAGGTTGTTTTTGATGATACAACATTTGAATGCGTAGATCATGATTTTGATCCTAATGAGCCTGTAGACATCATTATAAGACCTGAGGATATAGATATTGTAAAACCTGGCGAGGGCAAGCTCACAGGAGAGGTGCTCAGCGTTTTATTTAAGGGCATGCATTATGAGGTTGTGGTTGAGACTGTACCGGGAACAAGTGTTACAGTTAATATGAGAGTCATCAAGAATAACGAGGTAACATCAGGAGACGGAAAGGAAAAAATATCTGCAAATGATTTCTTTGTAGATATAGAGGATGTTAAACTTCTTGACGATAAGGAAATCATTGCAAGAGCAGATGCCCAGGCCTGGCTTCCAGACAAGGATGAATATATTTCAATCAATAAGATTGAGTATGATATAAAGGAAGAAATAGGAGAATATCCTGTAACCTTCTTCACCTCATCAGGCACAATGATACAGAAATCCATTTACGTAGTTAACCAGCCATTCGTAAAGAATGTCAAGGCTAACGAAGCAGTAAGTGCATTTAACTTCTTTAAGACTGTAGATGAGCTTAGAGAGTCGGTTGCACTTGACACAGATCTTAAGACCTGGGCTAATGCGCAGGGCTGGAAGATAAGTGATGAAAATGAATCCGTAGATATAAGTGTAGACTATGATTTTGATCCTGATGAAATCAAAGAGGGTGTATATAAGGTAACATTCTGGACAACAGGAAGAGAATTCAAAATCAGAACAACAGATTATGTAGAAGAGGGTATAGAGGTTGGACTCGACTTCTTCCCAGAAGACATTCATGTAATGAAGAAGATGGAGGGATAAATGAAGAAATTTTCTCATCTGGCGATTCCTTATATTGTATGGAGTCTGATTATGCTGCTGCTTCCTATGCTGCTTTTGGTTTTATATGCATTTACGGAAACAGGAAATGATATAGTTACTTTTTCATTTACCTTAAAATATTTTAAGAAGTTTTTTACTGATCCTGATTTCCTACTTGTTTTATGGAGATCCTTGAAAATAGCATTTAAGACAACGGTTATCTGCATTTTCCTTGCTTATCCTGTAGCATATTTCATCGCAAACAGCTCAGACAAGCTTAGAAATATACTTGTACTTGCCATAACCTTACCAATGTGGATCAATATGTTGGTACGTACCTATGCATGGATTGGACTTCTTTCAGATGGCGGAATCTTACAGCGACTTCTCGAAATGCTGGGCTTTGGAACCCATAAGCTTCTTTATACAGAAGGTGCAGTTTTACTTGGAATGGTATATAACTTTATACCTTTTATGATTCTTCAGATAAATACCTCTCTTTGTAAGATGGATAAATCTCTGAAGGAAGCAAGCTTTGACCTTGGAGCAAACAGAGTACAGACCTTTTTTAAGGTTACACTTCCTCTGTCACTTCCGGGAGTTGTAAGCGGAATATCACTTGTATTCCTTCCAGCTGTAAGTTCATTCTTTATTCCAAAGCTCCTGGGCGGGGGACAGTATTTCCTTATAGGAAATATTATTGAGAATCAGTTTATCACTGTTGGAGAGTGGAACTTCGGAAGTGCTATTTCAATGATAATGGCAGTGATAATGATGTGCAGTATGTATCTGGTTAGAAGAATAGAAGACCGTGTAAGCGGAAATAAAAAAGAAGAGACAGCTAGAAAGTAAGGAGGGCCGTTATGAAAAAGAAGAAAAGATGGGTCGGGATGATCGTTATGGCACTTACTATTTTATTTTTCTATTTGCCTATAATTTTCATGATTGCATTTTCATTTAATGAGAGTAAATCACTTACTCATTTTGATGGATTTAGCTTAAAGTGGTACAAAAAAATGTTTAATGATTCTGCGATGATGGAATCGTTATATACCACTATATTGGTAGCAGTGATAGCAACCGTGGTTTCAACAGTCGTTGGAACGATAAGTGCGATAGGACTTTCAAAGTCTAAGAAGGTAGTAAGGGAAGCTGTAACCCAGCTAAATGATTTTCCTATTATGAACCCTGAGATAGTAACTGCAATAGGGCTTATGCTCTTCTTTATTACGCTTGGAATAGAGAGAGGTCTTATGACAATGATACTTGCACATATCGCATTTTGTATTCCTTATGTAATACTTAGTGTAATGCCAAAGATAAGGTCACTTGATCCAAATATTGCAGAGGCGGCTATGGATCTTGGTGCAACGCCATGGCAGGCGCTTACAAAAGTCATAGTGCCACAGATAAAGGTAGGTATACTTTCAGGTGCGCTTATAGCATTTACAATGTCATTTGATGATTTCATTATTTCATATTTCGTAACAGGAAGAGGAGTAAAGAACCTTAGCATCATGGTGTACACGATGAGTAAACGTGTAAATCCTAGTATCAATGCTATTTCAACACTTGTTGTTGTCAGCATAACCATAGGTCTGATAGTTGTAAATGTTATACCTATTATTAAGGAAAAGAAGCTTCGCAAAAAGGCCTTAGAGGGTCAGATTTGACAAATGAAGCTATTTTCATAAATTTGATTAAAAGAAATTTTAATAAAGGCTAAAGGAGAAAAGAGAATGAAAAAGAGTTTTGTATTAGGAGCAGTTGCTGTACTTTGTGCAGCTGCGCTTACAGGATGTGGCGGAAGCAAGGATGAAGGCAAGAAGTATGCCGGACAGACACTGCACATCTATAACTGGGGAGAATATACCGGTGAAAATCTGTTTGAGATGTTTGAAGAGAAGACAGGCGCAAAAGTCGTTATGGATATATTCGATTCAAATGAGCAGATGTACATTAAGGTAGCAAATGGAGATGCCTTTGATATTCTTGTACCAAGTGATTACATGATAGAGAGACTTATAAGTGAGGATCTCCTTCAGAAGCTCGACAAGTCAAAGCTTACATGCATGGACAAGCTTTCAGATGGAGTAAAGGGACTTCCTTACGATCCTGAAAATGAGTACTCAGTTCCATATTTCTGGGGAACAGTTGGTATTGTTTATGACAAGACAAAGGTAGATATGGCTGACCTTGAAAAAGATGGCTTTGGCATTTTCGCAAATCCAAAGTACAAGGGAGATATTTACCTCTATGATTCAGAGAGAGACTCATTTATGATGGCACTTAAGCATCTTGGATATTCAATGAATACTTCAGATGTAAATGAGCTTAATGAGGCATATGAGTGGCTTGTTCAGTGTGTTAACACCATGGAGCCTGAAATCGTAACAGATGAGATCATCGACAGCATGGCTCAGGGCAGAAAGGCTCTCGGACTTGTATATTCAGGAGATGCTGCATACATAATGTCTGAAAATGAGAACATGGGATTCTATATGCCTGAGTCAGGAACAAACCTCTGGTCTGACGGAATGGTAATTCCTAAGAATGCTGAAAACCCAGAGCTTGCACATGAGTTCATTAATTTTGTATCTGAGTATGAGGGTGCACTTGATAACTCTGTTACAGTAGGATACACATCACCAAACAAGCAGGTAATGGAAGAGCTTTCAGGCGAGGGCGGAGATTATGAAGGAATCGACGCATATATTCCAAGAACAGGCAATGAAAATGACGAAGTATTCGTATATGATGAGGAAACCAGAAAGGTAATCTCTGAGTTATGGAGCAAGGTAAAGATTGCAGCTTCAAATGCCTGATCTTAGATTAAAAGTATAAATGGAAGTTTAGACCGAATATTTACTTTAAATACAAACAAAAATAAAAATATGTTTTCAATGGATATATCAGGTATGGTATTTTTGCCATATCTGATATATTATTATTAGAAGAAATATTTTATGGAAAATACAAAGTCAAGAAGAAATTCAAAAAGAAATATTTAGCCGAAGTTATAAAAAGAAATATATAAATAAAAGAAATATTTTATGCTGGAGGGGGAAAGTATGGCTGATAAGTACATGGCATATGTTGGTTCATATTCATATACAGGAGAGGCAAAGGGAATAGGCTGTTATGATGTAGATCTTGAAAAGGGTCAGCTTAAGTTTAGATGTGAAGTTGAGGTAAATAATTCATCTTATCTTATATGTTCACACACAAAGCCAGTTTTATATTCTATAGCAGATGAGGGAGTCGTTGCTTTTAGAATATTTGACAATGGAAATATAAAGAGACTTAACAGCAAGAAGATAAATGGAATGAGAGGCTGCCATTTAAGTATTAACAGTGATGACAGCTATATATGTGTTTCAGGATATCATGATGGAAAGGCAACTATTCTCAGTGTAAATGAAGATGGAAGCGTTGGAGATATAGTGGATCAGTTCTATAACAAAGGATATGGCTCTGTTGCTGACAGAACATTCAGACCACATATAACCTGTACCAGATTCACACCTCACAATGAATATGTATTATCTGCTGATTCTGGTATTGATCAGGTTAAAATATTCAAGCCTTATCTTAATGAAAATAAGCTTAAGCAGGTTGATTCTATCAGATGTGAAAGAGGCTCATCTCCTAGATTTTTCAGATTTAGTGCAGATGGCAGATTCATGTACCTTATTTATGAAGTAAAAAATGTTATTGAAGTATTTACCTTTGAACCTGGTGAAAATGCACCTATAATGGAAAAAATACAGACAGTAAGAACTACACTTAAGGATGACGATAGTCTGCTCACTGCTGCATGTGCAATCAGGATAACAGCTGATGGAAATCATGTGCTCGTTTCTAATGCAGGTGAAAATACAGTAACTATTTTTGACAGAGATAAGGATACAGGACTCCTTACACTCAAGTCATCACTTCCTATCAGTGGCGACTATCCTAAGGATATAAGCTTGTTCCCTGACGGAAAGCATCTTGCTGTAGCTAATCATCAGACAAATGAGATCTCACTCTTTACTATTGATTATGACAATGGCCTTATAGTTATGAATGGAAGAAATATTCCAGTAAACCAGCCAAACAGCATAAGATTTGTGAAGATTCACAGCTGAAAGTAAATTTGTAAAATCCACAGCTGAAAGTAAAATAGAAGGCTTGGGATTTTGCTAATTTGATATATGAAATAAATGAGTTAATATAAGATTGATGGAAATATTTAGAAGTAAACTTTCATAGCGTAGTGATAAACATAGATTCCCCATGTGCTTTTGGTGCATGGGGGATTTTGTATCTATATGGGAGAAAAAAGAGTAAAAAGGTACAAAAGAGCCATTGCTGAAGCTTGGTTTGTACCTGTAAAGGATTACATAAGCTGGGATAGGTACAAAACCTGCCTAAAGAACAAGCTATTGTACCAAAACGCTCTTATCTAAGCTAAAAAGGTACAAAACGACCTTTGCTGGAGTTAAGTTTGTACCTAAAAACGTTTACACAAGCCGGGATAGGTACAAAAACTGCCTAAAATGCAAATTTTTGTACCTAAAGATCCGCCAACAGAAGAAATAGGTACAAAGTTCCAAAAAGATAAAAATTAAAAATAAATACAAAAATAAAGATAAAGATAAAAACAAAGATAAGAATAAAGGCAAAAATTATTTCAAAAATCACTTGACTTTTCCTTAGCTCTCAAGTATTATAATGATAACAGTAATGATTACTATTATTGTTAAACAGAAAGACAAAACATGGAGCTTGTATGAAAGTCGTAAAATATTCAAAACAAAGAGAAGCTATTAAAGACTTCCTGACAGGCAATACTTCACATCCTACAGCAGATGCGATATACTCTTCAATAAGAGAAGAATTTCCAAATGTTAGTCTTGGTACAGTATACAGAAATCTGAATATGCTTGTAGAATCAGGAGATATAAGGAAGATTACCTTTACTCAGGGACCAGATCATTTTGATTATGACACTACACCGCATTATCATTTTATCTGTAGAGGATGTGGAAAGATATTTGATATTCCGGCAGATATAGAAAAAGTGATAAATAGTGCGGCTGAGTCAAAGGCACCAGGGTGTATCGAATCACATGACCTTGTATATTACGGAATATGTAATGACTGTAAGGAACACAGAGATAGCAGATAAAGCGTAAGCTTTTATCAAAATAACAAAACAATTAAATATGAAAAGATCTAAATTCAGATCAAAAACATCAATTAATAACTTATAAAGGAGAATTAAACTATGAAAACTTGGGTATGTACAGTATGTGGATATGTAACAGAGGCAGAGGTAGCACCAGCAGAGTGTCCTGTATGTCACGCACCAGCAGAGAAGTTCAAGGAGCAGGTAGGTGAGCTTACATGGGCTGCAGAGCACGTTGTAGGTGTAGCACAGGGAGCACCTGAGGATATCATGGCTGACCTTAGAGCTAACTTCGAGGGAGAGTGCACAGAGGTTGGAATGTACCTTGCTATGGCAAGAGTAGCTCACAGAGAGGGATATCCAGAGATCGGTGAGTACTGGAGAAGAGCAGCTTTAGAAGAGGCTGAGCACGCAGCTAAGTTTGCAGAGCTTCTTGGAGAAGTTCTTACAGATTCAACAAAGAAGAACCTTGAGGCAAGAGTTGCAGCAGAGAACGGAGCAACAGCTGGTAAGTTTGATCTTGCTAAGAGAGCTAAGGCTCTTAACCTTGATGCAATCCATGATACAGTTCATGAGATGGCAAGAGACGAGGCTAGACACGGAAAGGCATTTGAGGGTCTCCTTAAGAGATACTTTGGCTAATTAAGATAACTATAAATAAAATTTTGGGGAATGGGAGTAAGTCCTGTTCCCCTTATTTTGTGTAAGGAGAAGCATTTGTGAAAGAAATAAAGCTATTTATAGCAATGAGTCTGGACGGCTATATCGCAGATAGTAAAGGTAGAGTAGATTGGTTAGCTGGACAGGGAAATGACGATGAAAATATTGACACCTACTCTGATTTTATAAAAGACATTGATACTGTGATTATGGGATGGAATACCTATCATCAGATTGTTACAGAACTTTCGCCAGAGAAGTGGGTTTATGAGGATTTAACAACCTATGTTGTAACGCACCGTTCTGAAGCATCTTCGGATAAAATTCATTTTACTAATGAAAATCCTGTGGAACTGGTAAAAAGATTGCAGAATGGAAATGGAAAAGGTATATGGATTTGTGGTGGTGCAAATCTGATTTGGCAGTTGGTAAAAGAAAATATGATTGACAATTATTACATTACTGTGATTCCAACGATTTTGGGAGCTGGTATCAGCCTTTTTGGAGAGGCAGACCATGAGATAAAATTGCGACTTCTTAAAGTACAATCTTATAATGGAATGACGGATTTAATTTATACGAGAAGATAATATCAAATTCATAAGTTTATCCTTTTTTAATTACTTCTTAAAATCTCAAAACTTGAAACTTGACTTATATTGGGGTATGATAGACTCGCTATGGAAAATTTTAATGAAGAGAAAAAAGAAGAGAAGGTATCAGGAAAGACTAAGAAGGAGAAGGAACCGGTGAACTGGAAAAGCGAAATTATAAGCTGGGTTCAGATATTGGTTTCAGCCTTCCTTATTGCGTTTGTACTAAATACCTTTATTATTGCAAATTCAAAGGTACCTACAGGATCTATGGAGCCTACAATCATGTCACATGACAGAGTTATAGGATCAAGACTGCATTATACTTTTGGAAAACCTGAAAGAGGAGATATTTCCATTTTCAAATTCGGATGGATATGCAACAGATGCAACAGAGCTATGGGAGAAGCACAGGCACCGGATATCTGTCCTTATTGTGGGGAGGAAATTACAAGACCTAAGACACTTTATTATGTAAAGAGAGTCATAGGTATGCCAGGAGACAAGATTGAGATAAAGCAGGAGGGAAGCGTGAAAGCATCACAGCTAAATGAGATACCTCCTGGAATTATAGATGATCCGGGTGAAGATCCAGAGCTTGCAACAGCAGCGGTTTATGTCAATGGAGAGAAGCTTGATGAGAGCTATATTGCAGAACCTATGCTTTATACAGGAGACATGGAGTTCGAGGTTCCGGAAGGTTGTTATTTCTTTATGGGAGATAACCGTAACAACTCAAAGGATGCCAGATTCTGGAATAATCCATATATAGAAGAAGATAAAATTATTGCAAAGGTGATGTTTAGATATTTCCCTAAGCCATCAATGCTTAAATAATTACATAAAAAAAGACATTTAGGAGATTTAGAATGATAAAAAAAGGATTAAAGAAAACTGCAGCAATGTGTGCAGTTATCGCATCAATTATTGCACTTACAGCTTGTGGCTCAGATAAGGTTGAGACAAACACACAGACAACATCTGCAAGTGAGGCTCAGCAGGAGAGCAGCGAAGAGGCAGCAGATGCTGCAGCTGAGATAGAAAAGGTTCAGGCTGAAATTGACAAGATAAACCCTGTAATGCCAGAGGAGCTTGGAACAATCAAGCTCGGAGAATATAAAAATATAGCCGTAGAAGTTACCAAGACAGAGCCAGTAGCTGATGAAACAGTAGACCTCTACATTGAAAATTACATTTTGCCAGCCTATACAGAAGAGGTTGACGATGAGGTTAAGCTTGGAGATACAGCAAATATAGATTATGTAGGTAAGAAGGACGGAGTTGAATTTGAAGGTGGTTCTGCTGAAGGCTTCCCTCTTACAATTGGAAGCGGACAGTTTATACCTGGTTTCGAAGATGGTCTTATCGGTGCAAAGAAGGGCGAGACTTTAGATATCAACCTTACATTCCCAGAGGATTATCATCAGGCTGACCTTGCAGGAGCAGATGTTGTATTTACAGTAACAGTTAATAGTATTACACGTCAGAGAGAGCTTACAGACGAACTCGTGAAGGAAATTTCTCCTGATACAAAAACTGTAGCTGAGTACAAGGAGTCTGTAAGAAAACTTCTTCAGGAAAATGTAGACTACAGCGCAAAGCAGGAGCTTTATTACAACTGTATTGCGAAGGTAATAGAGAACTCAGAAATAGAGGTTAGCGAGGAAGCTATTGAGTGGAAAACAGACGACCTTATAAAGAATTTCTATGAGCCAAACATCAAGCAGGCTTATGGCTTAGGTCTTGCACAGATGCTTTCTATGAGTGGCGAGACACTTGAAAGTTTCAGAAGCAATATCGCTGAGCTTTCAGAAGAAACTGTAAAGCAGTTAATTGTTATGGATGAGATTGCCAATAAGGAAAATATTAAGGTAACAGATGCTGATCTTCAGGACTTTGCTGATGAAAATGGAGTAGAGCTTGATACTCTTATCGAGCAGGTAGGTAAGGAAAGAGTCGAGCATACAGTAAGACAGAATCTTGCAAATAAATTTGTTGCTGATAACGCAAAGGTAACCTATGTTGAACCTGAAGAGGCCGAGGCTGAAGCAGCAAGTGAAGCGGATGCATCAGAGGCAGCAAGCGAAGCAGAAACAGAAGAGACAGCAGAGGTAGATGCTGAATAATAGTTCATTTGGAAGATAGGATAGTTTTATGGTTATAACACAGACACCCTTCAGAATGTCATTTTTTGGGGGAGGAACTGATTTTCCGGATTTCTATAAGGAATATGGTGGAGCAGTAATATCAACAACTTTTGATAAATATTGCTATGTCAGTGTAAGGCATCTTCCACCATTTTTCGATTATAGAAATGAGATAATATATTCAAAAATAGAGAGAGTTAAGCATACAGCAGACATAGTTCATCCTGCTATCAGAAATGCCATGCAGATGGCAGATATGCATGAATTAAGGATAACTTACGATGCCGATCTTCCTGCCCGTTCAGGACTTGGAACTTCAAGCTCATTTGCAGTAGGTATGATGAATGCATTTTATGCCTTAAAGGGAAAATATGCAGATAAGCGCAAGCTAGCAGATGATGCAATATATCTGGAGAGAGTACTATGCAATGAAAGCGGAGGAGTACAGGATCAGATAGCAGCGGCCTTTGGTGGCCTTAACAGGATTGATTTTGATGCTACAGGCTACAGGGTTAATCCTATCATTATCTCACCTGAACGCAAGAAGCAGTTAAATGATAACCTTATGCTCTTTTTTACAGGCTTTTCCAGATTTTCATCAGAGATACAGGTGGGAACAAAGAAAGCCATGAAGGATAAGACTGCTGAGCTTAAGGAAATGCTTGGACTTGTAGATGAGGCTGAACATATTCTTGTAGATAAGCAGGTAGACCTTAACGAGTTCGGAAGACTTTTACATCATACCTGGGAGCTTAAGAGAGGACTTTCACAGGGGATAAGTACAGGAAGCATAGACGAAATGTACAAAAAAGCCATAGATGCAGGTGCTACAGGCGGTAAGCTGCTTGGAGCAGGCGGAGGCGGTTTCCTGTTATTTTATGTTGAGCCTGACAGACAGGAGCAGGTTATGAAAGCGATGGAAGAGCTTTTGTATATTCCTTTCAAATTTGAAAATAATGGAACAGGAATAGTTCATTATTCTCCTGAGGAGTATAAAATAATAAAATAAGCATGAATCAATAAGTACAGTTTAAGGCATAGGAGTGGAGAGCATTATGAAAATAGCAATTGGAAATGATCATTCAGCAGTAGAGCTTAAGAACGAAATACTTGCACATCTTGAGTCCAGAGGTTTTGAGGTATTAAATGTTGGTACAGATACAAGCGATAGTGTTGATTACCCATTGTATGGAGAAAAGGTTGCAAAGGCTGTTGTAAATAAAGAAGCAGATCTTGGCATAGCTATATGTGGAACCGGAGTAGGAATATCTATTGCCTGCAATAAGGTAAAGGGAATAAGAGCCTGCTGCTGTTCAGAGCCTTATAGTGCAAAGCTTAGCCGTATGCATAATAATTCAAATGTTCTCTGCTTTGGTGCCAGAGTTGTTGGTTCAGAGCTTGCCAAGATGATAGTTGATTCATGGCTTGATGCTGCATTTGAAGGAGACAGACACCAAAGAAGAGTTAATCAGCTTGGAGAGTTGGAGGAAAGATTTTGATAGAAAGAAGAGCCTTGTTTTTTGATGTAGATGGGACATTGATGGGTGAAAATGGAACCATACCTAAGTCCGCTCTTACAGCCATAAAGGAAGCAAGAGATAATGGGGATCTGGTATTTATCAACTCAGGAAGAGTTTATCCACTTGCAGCATATCTTGACAAATACATAGAAACAGATGGACTTCTTTGCGGATGCGGAACAGATCTAAGACTTGGAAATGAACAGCTCTATGTGTACTACATTCCTGAAAACATAATGGAAGATATCAGAAGTTGTTATATGAATTACAATATAGATATATTCCTAGAGGGACCACAGGGAATATCCCCGTCTCCAAATCTTCGAATTGAAGAATCCTTAAATGTTGCAGAATTCATTAAAGCACAAAATGGAATGACATTTATGGATTTTGATGACAAGGCATACAGACCTAGTAAATTCTGCGTTTTAAGTGATGAAGAATCTGACATAGATGGCTTCAAGGAAAGATTTCAAGACATCTTTGATTTTATAGACAGGGGAGACGGATTTTATGAATGCGTTCCTCATGGTCATGGCAAAGGCTTCGCTGTATTTAAGATACTCGAGCTTTGCAATATAAAGCCTGAAAATACATATGTCTTTGGTGATAGTACAAATGACATAGATATGTTAAAGGTTGTCGATCATGCTATCATTATGGGTGAACATGACAAGGCTATTGAAGAATATGCGGAATTTGTGACAAGAAATGTTGAAGATGACGGAATAGCTTACGCTATGAAGCATTATGGCATTATAAAATAATAATTATGTTTCAGCTTCAGCTGGCTGAAACCTTAAGCTAAAGAACGCATATTATGCGTTCTTTACTTGCATATAAAGATATTAAAAATAGGAAAGGCGGAAAATATTATGAAAGCATATGAAAGATTTTTAAAATATATATCATTCGACACACAGTCAGACGAATTAAGTGAGACCTGCCCATCTACAAAAGTACAGCTTGTACTTGGTTATTATCTTGCTGATGAGCTTAAATCTCTTGGTGCTATAAATGTAGAGCAGGATGAAAATGGATACATTTATGGAACTATACCGGCATCAAAGGGTGCAGAGGACAGACCTGTTTTAGCTCTTGTAGCGCATATGGACACAGCAATGGATATGAGTGGAAAGGATATTAAGCCTCAGATAATTAGAAATTACGATGGCAGTGATATTGTATTAAATAAGGAGCTTAATATCGTTACAACAGTAGAGCAGTTCCCTGAGCTAAAGGAACATATTTCAGAGGATATCATTGTAACAGATGGAACTACACTTCTTGGAGCAGATGACAAGGCAGGTATATCAGAAATAATGACTCTTTGCGAATATCTCCTTAATAATGATGACGTAAAGCATCCAGAGCTTAGAATTGTATTTACACCAGATGAGGAGATTGGAAGAGGTGTTGAGAAAATCAACATGGATAAGGTAAATGCGACATATGGATATACTGTGGATGGAGAAAATTTAAAAGAGCTTTGCTATGAGAATTTCAATGCAGCCTCAGCCTTTGTAAAGCTTCATGGAAACTGTGTACATACAGGTTCTGCCTTTGGAATCATGGTCAATGCCTCACTTCTTGCCATGGAGTTCCAGAGTCTCCTTCCTGTATTTGATAATCCTGCTTCAACCAAGGATAGAATGGGCTTCTTCCATCTTAACAACATGGAAGGACATGTGGAAGAGGCAAAGCTTGTATATATTGTAAGGGATCATGATGCTTCAAAGCTGGAATTAAAAAAGGAACTTCTTAAGAAGGCAGCAGCTTATATGAACTTCAAATATGGTGAAGGCTGCTGTGAGCTTAGCATAGAGGATTCATACAGAAATATGTATGAAAAGCTTATGCCAGATCACGAGGCACTTATAATAAATGCCAGAGAGGCAATGAAGGAACTGGGATATGTTGCCATAGAAGATCCTATAAGAGGCGGCACAGATGGAGCAACTCTTTCATTTATGGGACTTCCATGCCCTAACCTCGGAACAGGCGGCTGTGGATGTCATGGAGCACATGAATTTATCTCTATCCAGTCAATGGATACCGTTGTAGAGATACTTAAGCATCTCGTAGTTAAGTTCGCATGATAAATCCTGTAAGAGAACAGCAGCTTGAGGAATATGAGCTGAACCAGATTTGCATGGATATTTTCATGCAGTCCAGAAATGAGCTCTATATCAATATGCATTATCTGGATATTGCACTTAGCTCACTTAGATATGCCATGGATGAGGCTGTTTCATCAGACGGAAATAATTTAGGACTTGCTACAGATGGAAATGTTGTATATTTTAATCCAATGTTTTTGTACAATCTGTATAGTTCATCCAGAATAGAAGTGAACCGCTCGGTGCTTCACATGTTGTTGCATTGCATTTTCCTGCATTTTACCTTTAAAAATGGAATGGACAGGAGATTGTATGATCTGGCCTGTGATATTGCTGTAGAGCATATAATAGATTCGATGCAGCTAAGGGCATTAAATATAAAGAGAAGAACGGAAAGAGAAGGCATATATGCTCTATTTTCCTCAGAAGGTATAAAATACTGGAATGCTGAAAGTTTATATTCATACATCAGGAAAAAATTTGCAAAAAGAGATGATGGGAATTTTACAAAGTCAGATGAGCTTAATATATTAAAGCTTGAGATGCTTTTCGCAAGGGATAATCATTTGCTCTGGCAGCCTGAAAATGAAAATGATAAGCGCATCAGTATAGAAACAAAAAAGAAATGGAAGGGCGTAAGAGAAAAGCTGGAAACCGCCTTAGAAACGGGAGACCTTGATAAAGGAAGCGGTGAAAATGACCTTCTTACAGAATTAAGTATTGAAAATCGTGAAAGATGCTCATTCAAAAGCTTTTTGAGGAAGTTCAGCATTTTAAGGGAAGAAATAAGACCTGATGAAGACAGCTTTGACTACAATATGTACTGCTATGGGCTTGAGCATTATGGAAATATGCCTTTGATCGAGCCACAGGAAACAAAGGAGAGTTTTGGAGTAGAGGAATTTGTAATTGTTATAGATACCTCATATTCGACAAATGGAGATCTTGTTTTGGCTTTCCTAGAAAGCTGTTATGAGGTTCTGAGCGAAAAAAACAGCTTCTTTAAAAAGATTAATATTCATATAATTCAGGCGGATGATAAGATTCAGGAGGACAAGCTTATAACCTCTGAGGAGGAGCTTAGAGAGTATATGGACAGGTTCTTTCTCAAGGGAAATGGAGGAACAGACTTTAGACCTGCATTTTCATATGTGGACAGTCTTATCAGACAAAAGCAGTTTAAACACCTTAAGGGACTTATGTATTTTACAGATGGAAAGGGAATTTATCCAGCAAAAAGGCCGGTATATGAGACCGCTTTTATATTTATAGAAGATCAGTATGACGATATAGATGTTCCACCTTATGCTATGAAGCTGGTTATTACAAAGGATGAACTTCTAAAAGAAATTAACGACAGGAAGTAAAAAAAGGAGATTAATTTTTTAATGAATATAGATAGGGCAAAGCAGGAAATAAAAAATACTTTGCATGCATATTTTTCAAAGGATGAAAATGGAGAATATGCAATAAACAGACTCAGGCAAAGACCTATACTTCTTATCGGAGCTCCTGGAATAGGAAAAACACAGATAATGGAGCAGATTGCAAATGAGGAGCAGGTGGCACTTGTTTCATATACACTTACACATCATACAAGACAGTCTGCAATCGGTCTGCCATTTATAGAGAAAAAAATATATTCTGAAAATGAATACAGTGTTACAGAATATACCATGTCGGAAATCATAGCCTCTGTATATGAAGAGATGGAAAGAACCGGTATGGAAAATGGTATTTTGTTTTTGGATGAGATAAATTGCGTGTCAGAAACTCTTGCACCTACGATGCTGCAATTTTTACAGGCTAAGACCTTTGGAACACATAAGCTTCCGGATGGATGGCTTATAGTGGCAGCAGGCAATCCGCCTGAATATAACAAATCAGTAAGAGATTTTGATGTAGCTACATTAGACAGAATTAGGAAAATAAATGTCCAGCCGGATTTTGAAGCATGGAAGTTGTATGCGCTTAAGAAGCTGATACATCCTGCAATAATAGCATATCTTACAATAAAACCTCAGTATTTTTGTAAGATAGAGACAACTGTAGATGGAAGGTTTTTTGCAACACCAAGAGGCTGGGAAGATCTTTCCGAACTGATATACAGCTACGAAAAGTTGGGAATAGAAATAGACAGGGATATAATAGCAGAATACATACAGTTCCCAGACATATCCAAGGATTTTGCCAATTATCTGGAGCTTTATTACAAGTATGAAAACAGATATAAGGCAGAAAGAATTTTAAGTGGAATTATAGACGAAAAGTTATGCGACGAGCTTAAGAAAGCAAGATTCGATGAGAAGCTTTCAGTTATAAGTATTTTAATATCTGTACTTGGAAAAGATGCAAAAAAGATCTGGCAGAGGGCAAGACAGCTTGAAGGAATGAAGCTGGAATTTGAGCATATAGCAAAAGAGGAAAAGGAAGAATTCAAAACTTATTTTTATGAGCTTTCAGATGATTATGAGAGCTTGTTTGAAGCACTTGGGAAAAAGCTGGAATATGCATTTGATTTTATGGAAGCAGCATTTGAAAATGGGCAGGAGATAATCTTCTTTATGACACTTCTGAATGAAAGTGCGTATATTCTTGATTTTCTTAAGGAATACGACTGCGAAAGGTATTACGAATATAATAAAAAGCTTCTATTTGAAGATGAAGAGGATGCTATTTTGAAGAAAGGCGAGAAAATCTTTGGATAAGGATTTCGATAATTACTTATCACAACATACTGATACATAAAAGGAGGTTATTGCTTTAGAGCAACAGCCTCCTAATTTATTTGCTTATTTAATTAGTTTGGACGTGCGATTAAGAATAAGCAGTCACGCTCGTTTTCAACGCCCATATTCTCGAAGAAGTCATACATTGTCCAGTTGTAGAAGAAACGCTCTGCACCGTATACTCCATAGCCGTCCTGATTGTGGTCAGTTGTATCATAAGAATCAGCAACTATAATAACATCATCCTGAGTAGTTTCTGTTCCCATGTTGTCATATCCGATGATAACCTGCCAATGTCCGCCCCAGTCATTCCAGGCAACGATCATAGGGTATCCTTCCTTTAAAGTGGATTCAATCATTCCTAAGCTGATTTCATCCATCTTATCAGCATAATCAAAGGTTGAAGTTGTTTCGAATCCGCCTACTTCATCGAAAATCTTCTCTATAGATGCTAATGAAGTTGCCTCTGGGGTTAACTCATTATATCTCATTTCAGCCAATGACTTTTCATCAAACTGGCCGAGCTTGTCAAAGTAATTCATTACCATCAAAGATGCTGTTACTCCGCAGCTCCACTCAGATGTCTGCTGCATTGTTTTAAATTTAGGTAAGATAGTTAATGTATCTGTTGACTCTGCATTATAGAAATCAAGCTGACTAAAATATGGACTTCCAGGATGATCTCCATCACGTTCTACGCTGTCTGATCCATCTTCTTCTGATAAATCTACAGCATAAGGTATCTTCATCTCATCTGTATAATTTCCCTGAACCTTTGCCTCTTCAGCGGTATTAGTTTCGCTTGGAGTGGTAGTAGCTTCACTTGAAGCGGTATTAGTTTCGCTTGGAGTGCTATTAGCTCCATTTGAAGAACAAGCAGACAATAAAACTGCACAACATAAAACTGCTAAAACTTTTTTCATTATCATTTTCTCCCTTCATATTCACGCATAGAAGGTACTTGCTCATCCAATCTGCCAGTTTGCTGATATTCTATTTTTGATTTTACTTTACAGATTGTCATTGAGTCTATATAGTAAGGTCTTACTTTTACTACTCTTATTGATTTCACAAGTACTACTTATAAAATTTAAGGTTTTACCCTTCAACAAGATGACACAGTCATCATAATCGGCATTTGACCTGGCTGTCCGTATGGCCTTTTTTCAATGGGTCAAATCGTAAAGCATTTCACTTTACTAGTCAATTGCAATGATGTGATAAACTCAACTTCAACCTCCCTTCAATATCACGAAGGCGATTATAATTTAATTCTAATAAAAATACAAGTAATTATTTGAAAAATAATAGTGGAAATTTTAGTATATGTATAAATTTTATAATATTGCTCGAAGGGGAAAATGCTGGCATAAAAATCCAGAAAATTTTTATGCCATATATTGTTAGGGCAAAGCCCTGTTTCACAGCTCAAAGCGGCGTTTTCTGACATTTTCAGACTTGTCTAGAAAGCGCGCTTTTTTTATATCCATGCAAAGGCTGAGAAGGTCTTGTGCTTTGATTTCAGCAGATTTTTCTATAACAACCGAAAGCATTTCTTTATTGAAATAATCTTCCATGAGAAGATTTCTTATATCGTTCAGAGAACATATTGAACTATTTAAAAATTCATGCAAGGAAAATGAAAGTGAAGATATATGCTCACAGATAAATGTCATATACTTTTCTTTATCATTTTCCTTAAGCCCTGCAGGAAACAGGATTCGTGCAAGTGCCAGCTCCATACTTATGCTTTCTTCCTCGTTGGCAACGGCATGGGCAAAAAGAGAGTCGTATTTGTCTATTTTAAAAGCCGTATTTGCGAAGCTGTTTCTATAATATAAGCCACTTCCGTGAAGGTCTCTAAATGTAATTCTTGCTGGTGTATTTTCGTCATTATTTTCGTAATAAGGAGGAAAAACCAGCAGGTATTTAAGCTCATTTTTACCTGACAGCGGATCAGTTACATAATAGTGGAGCTTTAAACTGTGGCAGAACATCAATAAAAGTTCATGGAGAGATGAGCGGACAGATTCATCTACTATTATATTGAGGTTATTTAACCTGTTGCAGCCCATGAATATTCCGTTTCCAAGGTCAATGGTTGTGGAGTGCATAGTTAAAGCTTTGAGCTCTTCACATCCATAAAATGCATATCTGCCGATTTTTTTTACAGACTTTGGTATGACTATTTCCTCTAGCTTATTTCCACATATGCGGGGAGGAAGCACATCATCCTCTACAGCAAGCTCATCACTGCGCCAAAGCATACAGTTTTTTATTTCAATTTCTTTATCTGAAAATGCATAAGGGGCAAGCTCTTCTACCATAAGTCCATTTATTTCATCAGGAAGCTTTACCACTCTCTGATAGTCAAAGCAGGCATTTATTTTTACATATTCATTTTTTATTATTTCATAAGCTATTATCATGCGCCTAGATTATCATAAATGCTTTATTGAGTAAAGTGTTGTGTGTTATTATGTAAACATAACCTATGAATAAGGCATGTATTGGTTCTAGGGAAAAAATAAATTCAAATGGGTGTAGATAAAATGTTAAAGAAATTTATTAATGGAAAAATATATACAGGAGAATCTGTAGAGCTTGAGCAGGCTTTTGCAGTCAAGGAAAATGTATTTGTAAGGGTAGGCAGCAATGATGAAATATTAGATTATGGGGATGAAGAAGCAGAGATAATAGATCTTGGAGGAAGCTTTGTATGTCCCGGTTTTAATGATTCACATATGCATCTTTTAAATTATGGCAAGGCATTAAAAACAGCTGACCTGACTAAAGATACAGATTCTGTGGCTTCAATAATTAGCAAGGTAAGGGCATTTATAAAGGATGAAAATATTCCAGAAGGAGCATGGGTAATAGGCAGAGGCTGGAATCAGGATTATTTTCATGAAAATGCAGACTATCCGTTGAGATGGGATCTGGACAAGATATCGGATAAGCATCCTATAGCGCTTACAAGAGCCTGTGGACATATGCTTGTAGTTAATTCTATGGCTCTTGAGATTCTGAACATAGATCAAAATACAGAAGTTCCATATGGTGGGAAAATAGAGTTTGATAAAGAAGGAAGGCCAAACGGCATTTTCAGGGAAAATGCGATGGATCTGGTAACAGCTGCATTTCCAAGACCTGATAAAGCTAGACTTAAAGAGCTGATAATGGCAGCGCAGTCCGCCTTAAATAGCTTTGGTATTACCTCAGTGCAGACGGACGATCTGCTTTGCTTTAGCAATGTGCCATATGAGGATGTGCTTTCAGCCTATAGAGAGCTAAGAGCTGAAGGAAAACTTACAGTAAGGGTATATGAACAGTCACTATTCCTTGATGGAAAGAGCTTTAAGAAGTTTATTGACAAGGGATATCATACGGGAGTTGGAGATGAGTTTTTTAAGATAGGACCTCTTAAGCTGCTTGGAGATGGTTCACTTGGAACAAGGACAGCTTACCTTGACAGAAGCTACAATGATGATCCATCTACCAGAGGTATGGCACTTTTGTCAGAGGCAGAGCTTAGGGAAATGTTCAAAATTGCTTCTTCAAACGGAATGCAGATTGCAGTTCATGTAATAGGAAATGGAACGCTGGATATGGTACTTGATGCATATGAAGAGGTATTTGGAAGTGACTGTGCAAGAGCTGACCTTAGAAATGGAATAGTTCATTGCCAGATAATGAGAGAGGATCAGCTTGAGAGATGTAAAAGACTGGGACTTCATGCATATATACAATCCATTTTCCTTGATTATGATATACAGATAGTTGATGACAGGGTAGGCGTAGAGCTTGCAAAAACAAGCTATAATTTTAAAACCATGTACAATACAATGTCTGCCTCAAATGGTTCAGACTGCCCAGTGGAGCTGCCGTTTGTCATGGGAGGAATACAGTGTGCTGTAACAAGAAAAAGGCTTAGTGCTAAAGCAGATGAAGTGGCATATCTTCCAGAACAGGCACTAAGTATGGACGAGGCACTTAAGACATTTTCAGTAAATGGTGCATATGCTTCATTTGAGGAAAATATAAAAGGAAAGATAAGAGGTGGAATGCTTGCTGATTTCACAGTCCTTTCAGAAAATCCTTTTGAAACTGAGGTTGGAGACATTAAGAATATCAAGGTGCTTAATACATATGTGGATGGAAAAATGGTATATTGATATAGATTGATAGGAGAAAGTAAAAATGCATGATTTAGGTAAATTTGAAAAGCTTGGGGAATTATGGATAAGAATACTTAACGAGCTATATACAAATGGAAAGAATGAAATTTATACAGATAATCCGGGCGAAGAGTATGAAGTAAAAGAGCTCATGGGACTTACAGCAGAAATAAAAGATGCAGTTCTTCCTGATGATATTATTGAAAGATATAAGGTACAGGAAGAGTATGACTGGATGGTTAGAAATTTCACTGTGCAGGAAGAAGTGGAAAAGTTAAATAATCAAAATTCATATGCTTCAAGGTTATATTCGTATATGGGAAAGAAAGATCAGGTAAAGTGGCTTATAGAAAAATTAAAACAAAATCCAAAAACCAGATCTGCCACACTTACAATGTTTGAACCACTTACGGATGAATGGTATATTCCTTGTGTCAGCCTGTTGGATTTTCAGGAGGAAAATGGAAAACTTAATATGACAGCATATTGCAGAGCTCTGGATTTTGGCTGTAAGGCTTATATAAACCTTGTAATGCTTTGGATTATTTTAAATAATATTTCCAAGGATGTAGATATGCCTTGTGGTAAATTGGTTCTTGTTATTAAATCAGCACATTATTATCTTAGGGATAAGGATAAGGTAGAGAATATACTTAAATTAGAAAAGCTATTAGATTAAGACTTAAAAATAAGATTTATAATGGTAGTGTGTATCGTTATGGGTAGTTTACCAAGCATGTAATATTTCCTTATAAAAAAGCATAGGCCACCGGATAATCCAGTGGCCTTGATTTAGAGTTATAAATTATCATTTTAATAGCTATCTCTTACGTGATATACTATCAGAGGAACGGTTACTGTGTTTAAATCTCTGGAAGCAGAACCAGTATGGCTAAAACAGGTGGTAGTTTGAGTACTGCTAATAAAAGATGTACAAATTAAAGTATGATAAGCTAACCCATTATTATTCAATAGAGAAACAACATCGCCAGGCTAAGTATAATTGTATGTATCAATACCTCCTCTGTCAAATTGTTTATATGCGGTAGAATATTCTTGCCAATAATTACGAAACATATTGGCATCTCTCCATGCTCCAGCTACTTTATTAGTATCAGTAGTATTTCCACTTGAAAACCAACTTAATGCATCGTTTGGATCAGTACCACGCATTGGTTTTCCACCAGCATAAAGACATTGTGAAACAAAATTAGCGCAATCTCCACCATATGGAGTCCAATCAGGATAATCAGGATTGTATTTTATAACATATAATCTTGCATAACTAATAGCAGCTTCATAATCGTAATCATTGGCCAATAAAGATGGGCCTGTATATACTTTTTTAGTTGGATTTTTTTTACTTTCTCTTAAAGAAGTATAATCATAAATATAGGAATTTACATACTCTATATTTACATCATCTAGGACTTTTATTTTGTCAAGATGTTCTGTTAAAAAGTCTAAATTATATTCCCAGCTTTCATAAGTGGAGCTTCCTCCTAATTTGTTTATTAAGTCGACAATATAATTTTCCTTTTCCATCATTGCGATATAGAGAGGATCTTCTTCTTGAATATATGGCTCCACAGGTATATCAGAGAAAGTGGTTGGATTAGAATTGCCATATTTTTCTTCATATAATTTTTCAGTTATTTGTTCCTTTTCTTCTGCTGATAAATTTGGATAAATTTCCGATACGAAATTAGATACGGCAATTTTGTCATCATTATTGTCTACAAAAGCATAAACATTCATTGAAAAAAGCAAAGAACACAAAAAAGTGATAATATATAATTTTTTCATATGGTTTCTCCCTTCAGAATTTGTAAATGGAGTTACTTGGTTTAAGACATTATTTTGATAATCTCATTGGCATCAATCCTTTTTAGATAAATATAAATGACAATAAATGTTTTATAATTAAATATTACAGGGAAAAAATATATATTGCAACTTAACTTTTGTTAAAGATATTACTAACAATTTATATAAGCTAAGATAATACATTAAAAGTCATCATATTGACAAATAATATCCTTGATGCTATTCTAAATCCCGTTATTAAAACCCTGTAAAAATAAGGTCTTAAAGGGTTTTCGCCGATTTCCGGCGTAAAATGAATCGAGTGTTCGTGACCTTCCACTCGTAAAACAAAACTAGAGGAGAAAAAAGAATATGAAGAAAAACGGAAAGACAAGTGTTTATTATCTTGTTTTTGCAGCTATTATTGCTGCCATCTATGTAGTACTTACACTGGTTGTAGCACCATTTGCATGGGGACCGATTCAGTTTAGAATCAGTGAAATGCTCTGTGTACTTCCATTATTTACGGAAGCTGCAATACCGGGAGTTACTCTTGGCTGTCTTATTGCAAATATTTTGATAGGTTCGCCATTGCCTGATATTGTATTTGGAACATTGGCAACATTTATCGGAGTTGTATTTACATTTATCCTTACAAGAAAATATAGGGAAAATGGAAGAGAAACTGAAATAAAAGCAAGAATACTTGCAATCATACCGCCAATTTTAAGTAACAGTATTATAATTCCTTTGGTACTTAAGTTTGCATATGGCTTGCCTGATGCTGTATTGTTTATGGCTGTCACAGTGGGAATAGGCGAGATACTTGCGGTTGGAGTGCTTGGAAATATACTTATAACAGTTTTGAAGCGTTCAGTTGTTGCTGTATTTAGAAGTGCTATAAGTCATAGTTGATAAGATTTTATTGAAGGATATTACTAAATTATTAGATTAGATAGTTTAGTAATATCCTTATTTGTATCGGTTTAAAAATAATGGAGCAAGTTATATATTAATGTTTGTGAAAATAAACATTTTGAGGTATACTGTAGATACTTGTTTTAGAAAAAGTACAATATTTCAAGGAGGGTATTTTATGGCATTAGCATATACAGAGGGAAGAGGAGAATTCCATATACATGTAGAAAAGGGAGAGGTAGGAAGATATGTTCTTCTTCCTGGAGATCCTGGCAGATGCGAGAAGATAGCAGCATATTTTGAGAATCCAAAGCTTATAGCTCACAACAGAGAGTATGTTACATATACAGGAACACTTGATGGAGTACCTGTAAGTGTTACTTCTACAGGAATAGGAGGACCTTCAGCTTCTATAGCAGTAGAGGAGCTTATTCACTGTGGAGCAGATACCTTTATTCGTGTAGGTACATCTGGCGGTATGCAGAAGGAAGTAATGGGCGGAGATGTATGTATTGCAACTGGTGCTATCAGATTTGAGGGAACATCGAAGGAATATGCACCTATGGAGTGGCCGGCAGTATCAAATTTTGATGTTACTGTAGCTCTTAAGAATGCGGCTGACAGACTTGGACTTAGAAGTCATACAGGGGTTGTTCAGTGTAAGGATAATTTCTATGGACAGCATGATCCTTCATCAATGCCTGTAGATTATATGCTTGACAATAAATGGAATGCATGGTTAAAGCTTGGAGCTCTTTGCTCAGAGATGGAATCTGCAGCGCTTTTCACAGTGGCAGCTGCAAGAGGAGTAAGGGCAGGAGCGGTTATGCTTGTTATTGCAAACCAGACAAGAAGAGCACTAGGTCTTGAGGATCCACAGTGTTATGATACAGACAGAGCTATCAAGGTAGCTGTAGAGGCGATAAGAGAGCTTATTAAGAAGGATCAGGCAAAGTAATATATTTCTGATAAATAAAATAAAGCTTCGGTTTAAATTTTGTCTTAGACAAGACGGATATAAATCGAAGCTTTTATTATTGATTTTGTGACAGGTCAATTTGTCATAACTAATTTTATGATTAATCTTTGTGTAATTTTCTCATTAAAAAATCGCTTGCATAGTCAAAGCTGTCTCTTATTAGCAGATATTCTATATATATAAGTTTAGGGAGCTCTGATAATTTGGCAGGTTTTTTCTTGCAGTTCCTGATATTGGCAAGTCCTTCTTTAAATCCATCTGCATAGGCTTTTTTAAATCCATTTTTTATAAAAAACAGATATTTGATAAAAGTGCCAACAGCAATAAATGGAAGATTAAGTATTAGCTGTAAAAATGGCATATTTTTCCAAATCAAAAATATATTGTTTCTGGCAGCAAGCTTTACCTTAAAATCATTATATTTTGAACCGGAGGTTCCGCTGCCTACATGAAGAATTTCAGATGTAGGACAGTAGTATATTGAAAATCCGGCTCTGTTTGCTCTATAAGATACGTCTATATCTTCAAGATACGCAAAATGCTGGTCATCAAAATATTCAAAACAGCTTATAGTATGTTCTGAATCCTTGTATGCTTCAAGAAGTTCAAAGTTTAGGGAAGTATTGAATTTGATTTTCTCAAGCATTTCCCTGTTATAGATGGAAGCACCTGCGCAGGCGGAAAAAATCCTCTTTTCTTTACAGAATTTCTGAGTATTAACATTTTGTCCAACTCCACGCTGAAATCCCCATCCAAGCAGGTTATATCCGTCACCTGCATCATCTAAAAGTTCTGGATGATAGAGCTGACTCATTTTTGGTGAGGCTGCAAAGCATTTTTCGCTTTTGTGACTGTCCATGAAATCAACCAGTTCTTTTATATAGTCCTTATAAGGCTTTGTATCATTGTTTAAGAGAATAATGTACTCTGAATCACAGGCGCTTATTCCTGCATTGACAGCGCCTGAAAATCCTGTATTGTTTTTGAGTAATATATAATCAACAGGTATTTTGATATCTGGCTCTGATGCAGACATCAGTCCTTTCATGGAAAGCTCTTTGATATATTCTACAGAACCGTCTGTTGAACCATTGTCTACTATAAGCAGGGAATAATCACTAAAGCTCTGTTCTCTCAGTGCGGACATGCACATGTCCATAAATTTTAATCCATTGTAATTTGGAATTATAACTGTAAGTTTGTTCATTTTCATTTCACCAAATCTAAGATAAGTTAAAATATAGCTAGCAATTTAACCATAACATTAAATAATACTAACATATTAGGCAGATTCTAACAATATAAGACTAAAATATGCTATACTAAAATGAAAAATTATTGTATAGTGGATAACTATGCGTAACAGCGGATATAAGCTAGAACGAGGTTAAAATATAATGAAGTATAAAATAGACTCTATGAATTTAAAGGATAACAGGCTTACCATAGATGGCTGGGCTATTCCATCAGAGAGCAAAGCTGTAGAGTATCAGATTACAGACCAAAAGGGCAGAAATATAGAAGCAGATATTGAGATAAAGGAAAGACCTATAGTTGCCAGTGCGTATAAGGCGGACAGGATGTGCGGCTTTACTGCAGAGCTTGATTTTAATGAGACTTCCAGAATCGTACTTCTGCTCAAGGATGGCAGCAACATTAAGAAAATCAAGATAAATAATAAAGTCATAGAGAGAAAAAATTCTGTAAAGAAGAAAAAGATAGATAAGCTTATAGCTCTTTGTAATGCAGAGACTTTTAATCTGGCATATGAATACTATAAGGAAAATGGAATAAAGGCGGTAATTGACAAGGTAAGACTTCGTCTTAACCGTCTAAGTACAGAAACAGATTATTCAGATTGGTATGAAAAGACTCTTATAACAGCAGAAGAGCTTGAAATGCAGAGAAATAACTGGAGAGAGTTGGAATTTGATCAGTCTTATCCAAAATTCAGTATAGTTATTCCTACATATAATACACCTGAAAAGTATCTTCGTATGCTTTATGATTCCATAAAGGCTCAGACCTATCCTATTTTTGAAGTTATAATAGCTGATGGTTCAGAAAAAAATCACACTGAGGTGGAGCGTATAACAGCAGAATATAGTAAGGCTGATGACAGGTTTATATATTCAAGGCTTGAGAAAAATCTTGGCATAGCTGACAATACAAATGCCGGACTTAAGCTTGCAAGTGGAGATTATATAGTTCTTTGCGATCATGATGATGAGCTTACACCTTATGCTTTGTATGAGGTAGCAAAGGCAATATCAATAAATCCTTGTGCTGAATTTATCTATACTGACGAGGATAAGGTGGATTTTGAAGGAAAGACCTTCTTTGAGCCACATTTCAAGTCGGACTTTAATATAGAACTGCTAAATACTGTGAATTATTTTTGTCACCTTTCAGTTATAAAGAGAGAGCTTCTTGAGAAAATAGGTGGATTCAGAAATGAATATGATGGCGCACAGGACTATGATTTGTTCTTAAGATGTGCGGAGGAGCTTGTTAAGAAAACAGAGCCTAAGCTCGATAAGTACAGGGCTTATGTGATGGAAAAAGGCTTCAAAAATATAGATAATTTAGAAAAATGTATTTCTGAAATTGAGGCTGCAACTGGACTTTCTGCAAAAGCTGTCAAGGAGCTTACAGAGGGCAGATTTACTTCTGAGTTTATAGTGCATATACCTAAGGTGTGCTATCACTGGAGATGTCACAATCTTTCTACGGCAGCAGATCCTTCAGCAAAGCTTTATGCATTTGAAGCGGGCAAAAAGGCTATCTCTGATCACTACAAAAGATCTGATATAGATTTTGGCTATGTTGATGATGGAGTTACCTATGGATTCTATCATACAAAATATACTGATAAAGCTGGAAATATAATTAATAAGCTTTATGAGGAGAATGGAAAACTTCCAAAGCTTTCCATTTTAATACCAAATAAGGATCATATTGAAGATCTGGATAAATGTATAAGATCTATAGTGCTGAATTCAAATTACCGCAATCTTGAATTTATAGTAATAGAGAATAACTCGACAGAAGATAAGACTTTCGAATATTACAATAAGATTGAAAATAATCCAGTATTTTACTTATTAGACGAAAATGGAACAGCTGTAGAAGAGCATAAAGGAATTGAAGATATAGCTATAAAAGTTGTTTACTGGAAGGGTGAGTTTAACTATTCAGCTATAAATAACTTCGGTGCTAAGGCAGCAGAAGGAAAATATCTTCTTCTCTTAAACAATGACGTAGAGCTTATAGATCCTGATTCGCTTCTTGAGATGTATGGCCTCTTAAGGAGAAAGGACATAGGTATCGTAGGAGCCAGACTTCTGTATGAGGATGATACAATTCAGCATGCCGGCGTTGTAGTTGGTATAGGCGGAATCGCAGGAGCTGTATTTGTAGGGGCACAGGACGGAACAGATACATATATGCATAGGATGATGTGCACTCAGGACTACAGTTCAGTAACAGCTGCCTGTCTCATGACAAAGAGAGAGGCCTTTGATACAGTAGGCGGTCTTACTGAGGAACTCAAGGTTGCATTTAATGACATAGATTATTGCATGAAGGTAAGAAAGCTTGGCCTTAGATGTGTATATGATCCTTATGTTACCTTCCATCACTATGAATCCAAATCCAGAGGACTTGAGGACACACCTGAGAAAATCAAGAGATTTAACAGCGAGATAGTGGAATTTGCCAGCAGGTGGGGAGAGATTCTTGAAAATGGAGACCCTTATTACAATCCAAATCTATCCCTCGGAAGAGCTGATTTTGGATTGAGAAATGTTCCTGATGAAAAGATCGGTGAGCCGTTCAAGCTGGATATGGATATAGAAAAGCAGCTTGAAGCAGTTCTTTTAGAAAAAGAAAAAAGAGAAAATGCCATTACTGATTAGAAAAAGTATTCAAAAAAGCAATAAATATTTTGAAATATTTAATAATTTATCAATAGCTATAAGTAATTGGCTGCTGTATTATTATAAAGATAATGGAAAAACATACCTTGTAAGGATTAAAAAAAGTGATAAATGATTAAGAATAATCAGAATAAACTGAACTATCTGCATGTAGCTATAGATGCTCTTGTTACAGGTTTGTCATATTTTCTAGGCTGGTATTTTGTCATAGGCATGCGTTATGGAAATAGGCCGGGAGCCTTGGAATCCGAGGTGTATTTTAAGGCGCTTTACATAATCATACCATTCTATCTTATACTTTATACTGTCTTTGGACTTTATGCACCAAAGAGAGCGCAGTCAAGGAGATTTGAATTTGCCAGAATATGCAAGGCGAATATCATAGGAATGATGATATTTACCTTTGTGCTTTACGGACTCAGGAACTTCCCTCAGTTTGGTCCGTATATGAGAAACTTTTCAACACGAATGATTATTGCCTTCTTTGGCATTAACATTCTGCTGGAAACGCTTGTAAGAAATGTAATAAGAGTAGTACTTAGAAATATAAGATCCAAGGGCTTTAATCAGAAGCATGTACTTCTTGTAGGCTGCTCAGAGGCAGCAAAGGGATTTATTGACAGAAGCCGTCAGAATCCTGAATGGGGATACCATATCTATGGAATTCTGGATGATGATATGGAAAAGGGAAGCATGTTCGAAGGAATAAAGGTTCTTGGAGAGCTTACTGAGCTAAGGGATATACTTGCTGCAAACAGTCTGGATGAAATAGCTGTTACGCTCCCATTGGACAAATATGAATATCTTAAACCGGTCGTAAATATATGCGAAAAATCAGGAGTGCATACCAAGTTCATTCCGGATTATCAAAATATAATACCTACGACTCCATATATGGAGGATCTGGAGGGACTTCCTGTTATAAATATAAGACATGTACCGCTTACACAGCCGATAAATGCCATTATTAAGAGAGCTATAGACATATTTGGAGCGCTGGTTGCACTTATCCTGTTTGGTCCTGTAATGATAGTTGTTGCCATACTTATCAAGTTTGGCAGTGATGGACCGGTTATATATACTCAGGAGAGAGTGGGACTTCACAATAAAACATTTAAAATGTATAAATTTCGTTCAATGTATCTTCAGAGACCTGAGGATGAGAAAAATAAATGGACTACAAAGGGCGATCCTAGAATAACTCCTATAGGAAGATTCATAAGGAGAACAAACCTGGACGAAACACCTCAGTTTATAAATGTTTTAAAGGGTGACATGAGTCTTGTAGGTCCTAGACCTGAAAGACCTCAGTTTGTGGAAAAATTTAAAGAAGAGATACCTAGATATATGATCAAGCATCAGGTAAGGCCGGGTCTTACAGGATGGGCTCAGGTTAATGGGTATAGAGGAGATACGTCTATATCAAAGAGAATAGAGCATGATCTGTATTATATTGAAAACTGGACTTTGGGATTGGACATAAAGATATTATTTATGACTTTCTTTAAAGGCTTTAAAAATGCATATTAAAAAGGAATTACTTTATGAATATGGATAAAAATCATAGTACCGGAAAAAGGCGATCAGAAAATATCAGATCAAGACATAGTGACAGGCAAAGATACGATAACCTTCCTGAAGAGGATGATTTATTTGATGACATAGACATCGAATATGACGATTCAGATGATGATGAGACATATGACACATATGATTCTGAGGATGACTGGTCCCGTGAAGAAGATATAGATACAGGCTGGCTCGATGATGATGCTGATGATAAGGCTGACTTCATGGATGATGATTTCATGGATGATGACAAGGCATACGATGACATGGAGGATATGCTCTATAGTCAGGCTATGAAGCAAAAGGGTCAAAAGAAGAATTTCAAAGAGCTAAATTCAGCAAATCAGACTGTAGACAGAAATCAGAAAAAGAAAGAAAAAGAGCAGAAAAAGAAAAAAGGCATTAAGAATGTTATTATTGCAATTCTTGTAGAAGCTCTTACTCTTTGCTGCATTTTCGGATATGGATATTTCCTCAGAAAATGGAATCTTATTACAAGACCTGAAATAAATGATAATGCCATCGAAAATAACAACATTTCCGTTGAAAAGAAAAAGGAAATGGAAGGATATTGGAATATAGCGATCTTCGGAGTCGATGCAAGAGGAAATACAAATCTTGGAAAGGGTCTTAATTCAGATGTTATTATGATTGCATCAATAAATATGGCTACAGGAGATATAAAGCTCTGCTCTGTATTTAGAGATACATATCTGAACATATCTGACAGCGACAAATATAACAAGATAAATCAGGCCTATGCACAAGGCGGTCCTGAACAGGCGCTTGCAGCACTTAACAAGAATCTGGATCTTAATATAAAGCATTACATAACCTTTAACTGGAAGGCGGTAGCTGACGGAATAAATATCCTCGGCGGAATAGACGATATAGAGATCTCCAAGGCCGAGCTCTATTATATTAATGCCTATATTACAGAAACAGTAAATGCTACAGGAGTAGGCTCACACCAGCTTAAAAAGACAGGAAAACAGCATTTGGATGGAGTTCAGGCAGTTGCTTATGCAAGACTTAGAAACATGGACAATGACTTTGCCAGAACAGAGAGACAGAAGAATGTTATAAAGGCCTGCTTCGAAAAGGCAAAGAAGGCAGATTTCTCTGTACTTAACAACATAATGGTAGTATGTTTCCCACAGGTAGCTACAAACATTTCGATGGGAGATGCTGTCAAGATGGCACAGGGAATTACAAAATACAACCTTGTTGATACAGGTGGATTCCCATGGGCAAGAGGAGATGCAAGAATTCCTGGCAAGGGTGCCTGCGTAATTCCTGCAACACTTGAGTCAAACGTTGTTATGCTTCATGAATTCTTATTTGGTGAGGAAAACTATCAGCCATCAAGTGCAGTTATAAAATATTCACAGAAGATAAAAGAGGATTCAAATCTTTACAAGGAAGGAAAGCCTATCGAATCTGTAAGAACAGATCAGGGTGTTATCCAGAAGCCAAAGACAGAGGCTCCTGAAACACAGGAAACAGAAACCGAGAAGCCGACAGAGCTTGAGACCGAAGAGTATACCTATGGTACAGATGAAAATGGAAAACTTATCTATCCTACAAATGAAGACGGGGATGTAGTATTCCCTACAGACGAAGAAGGAAAGATAATTTATCCTACAGATGAGGAAGGAAACCTTATCAAGCCTTCAACAAATCATAAGCCGGGAGAAAGACCTACAGATGAGCTTATCGAGACTGGAGGAGATGCAGGTTCTGATATTGTGGATAACGAAGGAAATGTTATAATTCCGGGAGAAACTGAAAATGGTCCGCATACAAAACCTACAAATGAATCAGAGTCACAGGGACATATTACTATAGGACCTACAAGTGGCAGCACGGAGTCTGGTGGAAATGCGCAGACAAAGCCATCAGAAACCCAGGGACAGAGACCAGGCGAATCACAGAAGCCTGCTAAGCCACAGACACCAGAAGAGTCATCAGGAAATTCAAATATTACAGAGATACCTGATGAACCTGTAGTTTTACCTAAGCCGGATAACTCAGGAAATACAGCACCTGGAGGCGCAGGCAACAGCGGTATGCCTGGAAATGCTGGTAATCCGGGAAATAGTGGCCCTGGAAATGATCTTTCCAATATGGGTCCCGGAGGAGTTTGAAAATAATTTGTGAATATAAATACGGAGGAATTTACAAATGAAAGGAATCATTTTGGCGGGAGGATCAGGAACAAGACTCTATCCGCTGACAAAGGTAACATCAAAGCAACTTTTGCCTATTTATGATAAGCCTATGATCTACTATCCATTGTCAGTCCTTATGAATGCTGGCATAAAGGATATACTTATTATTTCAACACCTAATGATACTCCTAGATTCAAGGAGCTTCTTGAGGACGGACACCAGTTTGGAATAAATCTTGAGTACAAGGTTCAGCCATCACCGGACGGACTGGCACAGGCATTTATCATTGGTGAAGATTTCATCGGGGATGACAGCGTTGCAATGGTGCTTGGAGATAATATCTTCCATGGTCATGGTTTTACAAAGAGACTTAGAAAGGCAGCATCAAAGCAGAGCGGAGCTACAGTATTTGGATATTATGTAGACGATCCTGAGAGATTTGGAATAGTTGAATTTGATGAAAATGGAAAAGCTGTTTCGATCGAAGAAAAGCCAGAGCATCCAAAGTCAAACTACTGTGTAACAGGACTTTATTTCTACGACAATAAGGTAGTAGAGTATGCCAAGAATCTTAAGCCATCAGCAAGAGGAGAGCTTGAGATAACAGATCTTAATAAGATTTATCTTGAAAATGGAGAGCTGGATGTTGAGCTTCTTGGACAGGGCTTTACATGGCTTGATACAGGTACTCACGAGTCACTTGTAGATGCAGGGAATTTTGTAAGAACTATAGAAACACATCAGCACAGAAAAATTGCCTGCCTTGAAGAGATAGCATACCTCAATGGCTGGATCTCAAGAGAGCAGGTAATGGAGTCATATGAGGTACTTAAGAAGAATCAGTATGGCAAGTACCTCAAGGATGTACTTGATGGAAAGTATGTAGATAAGCTTTCGGAGAAGAAGTAATGAATTCTATTCCTAACGATCCTGTTATGCTGTTGAGCTTTGTAAATACAAGACTTAGAGACGAATTTGATGATCTTGAGGATCTGTGTGCTTATTATGAAATATCTCCCAAGGATATAGATAAGAAGCTAAATGAGCTCGGATATGTATATAACAGTGAAAATAAACAGTATATATGATATAATTTGATGAAACCGTATGGTAGAAAACCATACGGTTTTATGCTATTATAATTCCAAATGTATATATTTTATCGATGATATTTAAGAAAGGAGCAGCATTTTTAATGCTGTGGTAAATACTATGAAGATTATAGTAACAGGTGGAGCCGGATTTATAGGCAGTGTAATGGTACAGTATCTTGTTAATGAATATCCAGAGGATATGATCATTAATCTTGACAAGCTTACTTATGCAGGTAATCTTGAGAATCTTAAATCAATTGAAAATAAACCAAACTACCGCTTTGTAAAGGGCGATATTGCAGACCGTAAGTTTGTATTCGATCTTTTTGAAGAGGTTAAGCCAGACGTAATCATAAACTTTGCAGCTGAGTCACACGTAGACCGTTCAGTTGAGCATCCTGAGGAGTTTGTTGTTACAAATGTAAATGGCACAACAACACTTCTTGATGCATGTAAGCAGTTTGGAATAAAGAGATATCATCAGGTATCAACAGATGAGGTTTATGGAGATCTTCCTTTGGACAGACCTGACCTTTTCTTCACAGAGACAACACCTCTCCATGCTTCAAGCCCTTATTCAGCATCAAAGGCTTCAGCAGATATGTTTGTTATGGCATATCACAGAACATTTGGAATTCCTGTAACAATTTCAAGATGTTCAAATAACTATGGACAGTATCAGTTCCCAGAGAAGCTCATACCTCTTATGATAAGCAGGGCACTTGCTGATGAGGAACTTCCAGTATATGGAGATGGAGCAAATGTAAGAGACTGGCTCCACGTAGAGGATCATTGCAAGGCTATAGACCTTATTGTCAGAAATGGTAAGGTTGGAGAGATTTACAACATAGGCGGACACAATGAGAGAACAAATCTTCAGGTAGTAAAGACTATACTTGAGGCAGTAGGAAAGCCTGAATCACTTATAAAATATGTTAAGGACAGACCAGGACATGACAGAAGATATGCTATTGACCCTGCAAAGCTTGAGAGAGAGCTTGGATGGAAGCCAAAGTATAACTTTGATACAGGAATACGTCAGACAATACAGTGGTATCTTGACAATGAGGACTGGTGGAAGAGAATCATTTCCGGAGAATATCAGAACTACTTTAAGGAAATGTATAAGGACAGAGTTTAATTACAGGAGCAAAATAAATGAGAGTTTTTGTAACCGGTGTTAAAGGACAGCTTGGACACGATATCATGCTGGAGCTTGCAAAGAGAAATATTGAAGGCATTGGCGTAGATATTGAAGAGATGGATATCACAGATCCTGAGGCTGTAAGAAGAGTTATAAATGAAGCTGGAATTCAGGCTGTTATACATTGTGCAGCCTGGACAGCTGTAGATGCAGCAGAGGATAATGTAGATAAATGCAGAGCTGTAAATGCATATGGAACAGAAAATATTGCAAAGGTATGCGGTGAGCTTAATATTCCAATGATGTATTTTTCTACTGACTACGTTTTCAATGGTCAGGGAGAGAATTTTTGGAAGCCGGACGACAAGGCAGAGCCTCTTAATCTGTATGGACTTACCAAGTATGAAGGAGAAGAGGCTGTAAGAAAATATGTTCCAGACAAGCATTTTATAGTTAGAATACAGTGGGTCTATGGCTTAAATGGCAAAAACTTTGTTAAGACTATGCTTAAGCTTTCAGAAACACATGACAGTCTTACTGTTGTAGCGGATCAGGTAGGAAGTCCTAGCTACACACCGGATCTTGCCAGAATAGCAGTAGATATGATAGAAACAGACAGGTATGGTACTTATCATGCTGCAAATACAGGAATCTGCAGCTGGTATGAGTTTGCTGAGGAAATCTTTAAGCTTGCAGGAAGAAACGTAAAGGTAACTCCGGTCAGCTCAGACCAGTATCCAACAAAGGCAAAACGCCCTAATAATTCAAGAATGGACCTTTCAAAGCTCAGGGAAAATGGCTTTGAGGAACTTCCTAAATGGCAGGACGCACTTTACAGATATTTACAGGAATTAGGAGAGCTTGGTTAAATGGGAAAGTATTTTGGAACAGATGGATTTAGAGGTGAAGCTAATAAGGATCTGACAGTTTTGGATGCATTCAAGGTCGGACGCTTTTTGGGCTGGTACTATAAGGAGAAAAATCCTGACAATAGCTGCAGGATAGTAATCGGAAAGGATACAAGAAGATCCTCATATATGTTTGAGGATGCTCTGTCAGCTGGTATTACAGCTTCAGGTGCAGATGCATATCTTATGCATGTAACAACTACTCCTTCAGTTTCATATATAACAAGAGTTGATGAGTTTGACTGTGGAGTAATGATTTCAGCTTCACACAATCCTTTTTATGACAATGGAATTAAAGTTATAAATGGAAATGGCGAGAAGCTGGATGATGAAACCATAGACAAGATAGAGGAATATCTGGACGGCAGGATAGGAGAGCTTCCTTATGCAGAAAGAGAGAACATAGGAAGAACCGTAGATTATGCTGCCGGAAGAAACCGTTATATCGGATATCTTATATCTGTTGCTAAAAAATCATTCAAGAATAAGCATATAGCACTTGACTGTGCAAATGGCTCAGCTTCATCTATTGCAAAGCCAGTATTTGATGCACTTGGAGCACATACACATGTTATGGCAAATGAACCAAATGGTTTAAATATCAATGACCAGGTTGGTTCAACACATATGGATAAGCTGAGAGAATTCGTTATTCAGGAAAAGTGTGATATAGGCTTTGCCTATGATGGAGATGCTGACAGATGTCTTTGTGTAGATGAGAAGGGTAATCTTGTAAATGGCGACCAGATAATGTATGCCTGTGCTAAGAGCATGAAGGCAGAGGGCAAGCTTAAGGATAATACACTCGTAGTCACAGTTATGTCTAATCTGGGACTTATAAAGGCTCTTGATAAAGAAGGAATTTCCTACGAAAAGACCAAGGTCGGAGACAGATTTGTCTACGAATCAATGGTTCAGAATGGATATTCACTTGGAGGTGAGCAGTCAGGGCATATCATTTTCTCAAAATATGCAACAACCGGAGATGGTATCCTTACCTCTCTTATGCTTATGGAGGTACTCCTGGACTCAAAGCAGCCGGTTTCAAAGCTTATGGAGGGCTGTCCTATGTATCCTCAGTGTCTCAAGAATGTAAGAGTAAAGGATAAAAAGGAAGCACTAGGAAACCTTAAGATAGCAGAAGCAATCAGGGAGGTTGAAGCTTTGCTTTCTGATTCAGGAAGAATCCTGGTAAGAGAATCTGGAACAGAACCTTTGATCAGAGTTATGGTAGAGGCTGAGACTGAGGAATGCTGTGAAGCAATGGTTGATAAGGTCGTAGCTGTAATAAAATCAGAGGGTCTTGCAATAGACTGATATAAAAGATATAAAACCTGCGCCTCGTATTTTTACTGAGGCGCTTATGTTTTACGAGGGGAAATAATTATGCGCAATTATGAAAGATATAAACCTCTTCCAATACTGGATTACAAAGAAAGAACCTGGCCTGACAAAACACTTACTAAGGCTCCAAGGTGGTGTTCTGTAGATTTAAGAGATGGAAATCAGGCGCTTGTAAATCCAATGAATATAGAAGAAAAAATAGAATTTTTTAAGCTTCTTTGTGACCTTGGATTTAAGGAAATTGAAATTGGCTTTCCGGCTGCATCACAGGTCGAATTTGAATTTGTGAGACAGCTTGTAGAAAGAAAGCTGATACCTGACGATGTATATATACAGGTAATTTCCCAGTGCAGAGATACACAGATACGTAGAACTTTTGAAGCAATTGAGGGGATTGATAAGGTAATTTTTAATATATACAATTCAATTTCAAATCTTCAGAGGGATGTAGTCTTTCATAAGGACTCAGGCGCAGTAAAATACATGGCGACAAGGGCGGTAAAGCTCGTGCAGGAGCTTAGATGGGAAAGCGAGTTTCCGGGAGAGTTTATCCTTGAATATACGGCTGAGTCATTTACAGGATCAGATCTCAAGTTTGCAAAGGAAATATGTGAAGCAGTAAAGGATATCTGGAATCCGGGACCGGGAAATGAACTCATCATATCTCTTCCATCTACGGTAGAGGAGCTCACTCCAAATGTATATGCAGATATGGTTGAGTGGATGAATAATAATCTTTCAGACAGAGAAAAATTCACTTTGTGTATACATCCTCACAACGACAGAGGAACAGGAGTAGCTGCATCAGAAATGGGACTCCTGGCAGGAGCTGAAAGAATTGAAGGTACACTCTTTGGAAATGGAGAACGAACTGGAAATGCTGACCTGCTTGTTTTAGCCTACAATATGTTTGCTCATGGAATTGATCCTAAGCTTAATCTGGAAAATGAACCCGAAATTCAGGAGATATATGAAAGATGTACGGGCATGCAGGTCTCAGACAGACATCCCTATGCTGGAAAGCTGGTATTTACAGCATTTTCAGGCTCACATCAGGACGCAATAAATAAGGGCCTTCATATGATGGAAAAAACAGGCTCTAACATATGGGCTGTTCCTTATCTGCCTATAGATCCGTCAGACATAGGAAGAAAGTACGAGCCAATAGTAAGGATAAACTCACAGTCCGGAAAGGGCGGAGTTGCCTTTGTTATGGAATCCTTCTATGGATATAAGCTTCCAAAGGCTATGTACAGTGAATTTGCACAGGTTATACAAAATGTGAGTGAGAACAGAGGTGAGATAGAGCCGGCAGAGGTATACAATCTGTTTGTGGATACATATATAGATGCCAAAGCACCACTTCATTTTGAAGGAATTGGAATTGTCGATACTGCCTTTGATCATGGAGAGAGACAGACACTTGTAGATCTCATGTATACGGATCATGGTCAGAAAAAGAATATAAAGGGACTTGGAAATGGTCCTTTGGATGCCTCACAGTATGCTTTGGAGGAGGCACTTGGACTTCAGATGCGTATTATGGACTATAGTGAGCACGCACTTGGACAGGGATCATCTGCAAATGCTGTAGCTTATGTACAGCTTATGAATCTCGATACAGGAGAGACAGCATTTGGAGTAGGACGTTCAGGAAATACAATGAGAGCCTCACTTAGAGGTTTGTTTGCGGCTATCAACAAGCTGTTCTATAAGGAAGAGCTTGAACAGATAAAGAGGGAAAGATAAATGGATAAAAAATATGACTATCTGCTTGTAGGAGCAGGTCTCTTCAATGGAGTTATTTCATATTATGCAAGAAAGGCAGGAAAAAGCTGTCTTGTAGTAGATAAAAGACCGGAGCTTGGTGGAAATGTATATTGCGAGGAGATAGAAGGAATAAATGTGCACAAATATGGAGCTCACATTTTTCATACAAATGACAGAAAAATCTGGGATTTTGTAAATTCCTTAGGTGAGTGCAACAGATATACTAATTCACCAATAGCAAATTACAAGGGAGAAATATATAATCTTCCATTTAATATGAATACCTTTAACCGCATGTGGGGTGTTATTACACCAGATGAGGCAAGAGCAAAAATAGAGTCCCAGAGAGCTTCCATCAAGGGAGAGCCTAAGAATCTTGAGGAGCAGGCTATAAGTCTTGTGGGCGAAGATATTTACAGAAAGCTTATCAAGGGATATACAGAAAAGCAGTGGGGAAAGGATTGCAAGGAACTTCCTTCATTTATCATAAAGAGACTGCCTGTAAGATATTATTACGACAATAATTATTTTAATGACAGATATCAGGGGATACCTGAGGGTGGATATAATGTCTGGATCAACAAGCTTTTTGAGGGAGCGGATATAAGGCTTAATACAAACTTCCTTCCCCATAGGGAAGAGCTGTCAAAGCTGTGCAAAAATATTATTTACACAGGTCCTATAGATGAATATTTTGACTTTTCCGAGGGAGAGCTTGAATATAGAAGTCTTAGATTTGAAACAGAGCTTCTGGATAAGGCGGATTATCAGGGAAATGCTGTTGTGAATTATACAGACAGGGAAACGCCTTATACAAGAATTATAGAGCATAAGCATTTTGAGTTTGGAAAGGGCGATAAGACCGTAATAACCAAGGAATACCCTGTAGACTTTGAAAAGGGAATGGAGCCATATTATCCTGTAAATGACCAGAAAAATCAGGAAATATACAAAAGGTATAAGGAAAAGGCTGAGCAGATGAATAAGGACAGAGCTGATGGAAAGCCAAGAGTAATCTTTGGAGGCCGACTTGGCGCATATCAGTATTACGATATGGACAAGGTCATTGCTGCAGCATTTGAGTTTTGTGAAGAAGAATTTAAGTAATGGATATAGTATATAACTGTGACGATGGATATGTTAAATATACAGCTGTAAGTATATGTTCCTTATATGAAAATAACAAAAATGTTAAAGAACTTAGAGTTCACATATTGGGAAACAATATATCAGAAAATTCAAAGGCTAAGCTTAGCGGGCTGGCAGAAGGTTATGAAAGAAAGATCAGCTTTTATGATCTTTGCGGTTTCGAGGAGCTTGTAAAGGAGCTTGCAGGTGGTTATGTAAATGCAGGCAAATTTACAATAACAGCTCTCGCAAGATTATTTGCTGTGAGACTTTTGCCAAGTGACATAGGCCGAATATTATATCTCGACTGTGATACGCTGGTACTTTCAGAGCTTTCAGGGCTGTGGGAAACTGAGCTTTCAGGAAAGGTGGCAGCAATGGCAGCAGAGCCAACCATCTATCCTGAGGTAAAGGAAAGACTGGGACTTAAAGTCAGTGATCCGTATTTTAATGCCGGTATGATACTTATAGATACAGAGCTTTGGGCAAAAGAAAAAATACTTGAAAATGCCATGGACTTTTATAAGGAAAATAACGGCTCGTTGCCATTTTCAGATCAGGATCTTATAAATTTTGCGCTAAAGGACAGGATAAAGATAGTATCACAGACCTACAACTTCATTACAAATTATTATTATCAAAGCTTCAGATATCTGACTAAAAATGTAAGCTGGTATGCAAATTGTATGACTAAGTCTGAATGGAAGCTTGCCTACAAAGCGCCAAAGATAGTGCATTTTGCCGGGGATGAAAGACCATGGATAAAGGGAAGTTTCAATCCATACAAGAAGGAATTTATGCATTATAAGTCACTTACTCCGTGGAAGGACGAGCCACTTGTGGAGGGAAGGGGACTTTACATGCTTTTGTATCATGTCATGAACCTTATGACCAGACTTTGCCCGGGCATAAGAAAGCTAATATCCGGATTTTACTACAAGAAGTTTATATCTGATGGAGAAAAAAATAAATGAGTATTTCAGCTGTTATATTAAATTACAATGATTCCGAAGGAACTATAGCTTCTGTAGAAAGAATAAAGGATTTTAGTATTTTTAATTTTATAGTTGTCGTGGATAACTGTTCATCAGATGAAAGTGTCAGGGATATAAGTGCTTATCTAAAAATGCTAAACGAGTCAGCCTCTTGCTCTGAAAATCCACGTTCTGAAAATCCACGCTTTATTTTAATTGAAAATGATAAAAATGGCGGCTATGGCTATGGCAATAACTGCGGTATAAATTATTCAAGAGAAATACTTGGCTGTACACATGCTGTGGTTGCAAATCCGGATTCCATTTTTTGCGAAACAGATATAAGCGCTATGCTGGATGTATTTTGTCAGGAAGAAAAGACAGCAGTTGTTGGTGCAGTAATGAGAGAAAAGGATAGCGGGATAAGCTATGAAGAATTTATATCCTCTGCCTGGCCGCTTAGAAGCGCAGTTAAGTATATAGCCTATGCAGGGCCTGTTTTAAAAAGACTCTTTAAAAATAGTTTAAACTACGGCAGAGCTTATTTTGAAACAGCAAGAAAAACCACAGCTAAGGGAAATACATATATTGAGGCAGAGGCAGTCCATGGCTCTCTTCTCATGGTCGATACAGAAAAATTTGCAAAATGCGGAGGCTATGATGAGCAGGTTTTCCTTTACTGCGAGGAAGATATCCTTGCCCAGAGAATAAAACGTCAAGGCTTTAGATCATTTTGTATATTGGACAAGGGATATTATCACGAGGGCTCACATACTATATCAAAAAATGGAAATAATGCTATAAAAAGGCAGAGATTCAGACAGGAATCAGAGCGATACTATATGGAAAAATATCTGGAAGCAGGAGCTTTTAGGAAAATGCTATTTTCATTTATACAGAAGATAGTGCTTATAGAAACCTGGCTTATGGCAAAAATGGGTATTTTGGGGTGATAGGATGGCGGAAGCATTTTCAGGACGTAAAGAAAAAATATCAGTAGTTATCCCTGCATACAATGCTGAGGAAACCTTGGAAAGAGCTGTGGACTCGGTTTATGGCCAGACATATAAAAATGTAGAGCTTATAGTTGTAAATGACGGCTCAAAGGACGGAACCCGGCAGTGCATAGAGAGACTTCAGAAGAAATATCCGGAGCTTAGGGCTATCAATAAAGAAAATGGCGGAGTATCTTCAGCCAGAAATGCAGGCATAAGGATGGCTCAGGGAACATATCTTGTTACCTTGGATGATGATGATTATCTGGATCAGGATATGTTTGAAAAAATGTACGAAAGACTAAGGACGGATGAATCAGATACTGTTATATGTGGCTTTAGAAATGTATATGCAGATGGAAGGACAGAGGAGTTTGCAGTAAATATAGATTCCTGCTTTGACAAGGCAGGATTTATAAACGGGCCACTCGTAGCTATGTATGACAAAAGGCTCATAAGTACGCATAGCAATAAGCTTTACAAGCTGGATATTATAAGAAATAATTCTATATATTATGAAGAAGGCAGGCAGATAAATGAGGATATATTATTTTGCCTTAGATATCTTAACGCCTGTAACAAAATATCTGTGATAAGCAAGGTCTTTATGAATTATGTACAGCATGGATTTGGGGAAAGTCTTATCTCAAGCTTTCATGAGGATGGTATCAGTACCTGCTTTCCAGTAATGGAAGCCATGGATATATTTATAGCTGATTCAGGAAAGCCAGATATAAAGAACGAGCTACATTTAAGAATGCTTTTTCATATTTTGTCCTTTAACGGACTGATGTACAGGTATTCTGCTTATGAAAATGATAAAAAGCTCGACTGCCTAAAGGGATTTTGCAAAAATCCTGCATTTTCAGAGCTTCTGAAGGAAACCAGACCAAAGGATATCAAGACTAAAACAGCACATTTTCTGCTAAAAAATAAAATGTACAGGATATATCACTGCCTTTGCAGGATATTATATAAAGAAAGAAGATAGTAATGGATAATTCGGAAATGAAAAATGAAAGGATAATGGTTACCAGAGCTTCAATGCCGCCTTATGAAGAATATGAGCAGCTTATAAGAGGTTTGTGGGATTCACATTTTCTTACAAATATGGGCTGTCTCCATGAAGAGTTCAGGGATAAGCTAAAGCTTTATCTGGATACAAAGGGGATGGAGCTTTTTGTAAATGGACATATGGCTCTGGAAATGCTGCTACAGTCCTTTGAGCTTAAAGGAGAGGTTATAACAACGCCATTTACCTTTGCTTCTACTACACACGCCATATATAGAAATGACTTGAAGCCGGTCATGTGTGATATAAGAAAAGAGGATGGAACACTTGATCCTGAGCTTGTTGAAGATTTGATAACAGAAAATACCTGCGCCATAGTTCCTGTACATGTATATGGAAATATATGCGACAATGAGAAGCTTGAAGCCATTGCAAAAAAACATGGACTTAAGCTTATATATGATGCTGCACATGCCTTTGGAGAGTTCATAGAAAATCCGGATGGCAGCAGAACTTCAGTAGCCCAGCTTGGAGATGCATCCATGTTTAGCTTTCATGCCACAAAGGTGTTTAATTCTATAGAAGGGGGAGCGGTAAGTTTTAATCCTGACAAATATCCTTTCCTGAGTGACCGGCTTTACCAGATAAAGAATTTTGGAATAACAGGCAAGGAAAGCGTTGATTATATAGGTGGCAATGGAAAGATGAATGAATTTGCTGCTGCAATGGGCATATGTAATCTTAAATATGTGGATTCATGGATTTCTTCAAGAAAAGCCATATATGAGCGTTACGTGGAGAGATTATCGGATATAAAGGGAATACGTTTTCTTAAGAAGGCCGGTAATATCAGGTATAATTATTCATATATGCCGGTCGTATTTGAAAAGAATAGCTATAACAGAGATGAGATATATGAGAGACTTGCTAAAAATAACATATATGCAAGAAAGTATTTTTATCCATGCGTGAATAATTATAAATGTTATGAAGGCATACTGGATCCGCATGGTACTTCTGTAGCAAAAGAACTTTCTGAAAATGTACTCACGCTTCCTATTTATCCTGAGCTTTCACTTAAGGATGTTGATAAAATATGCGATATTATCCTTTTTGGTTGATAAACGTAAAAATAATTACGAAGTTTCTTAATTTTTAAAAAAATTATTCAAATTTGTGTAAGAGAATATTCAAGAACTTTTGAACAGAATATGGTATAGTCTGTAATATCAAAAAAGAAATCAATTTAGGGGTTCATACTCAAAGGAGATATAAATTATGAAAAAGAGTTTAAGAAGAGTTTCACTTTCAGTTTTAACAGGCGCTTTAGTTTTAGGTGGTGCAATGGTAGCAAATGCACAGAGCCTTGGACAGGGACAGTGGCTTAAGTCAGAGTCAGGCGAGCATGCAGGAGATTACTGGTTCACAGTTGATCCTGATGGAAAGAAGTGCATTGCAAATACCTGGCACTGGGTAAAGGACAATGATGGAAAGATCAGATGCTACTACTTCGATGCAAACGGATGGGTAGTTAAGAATACAGTAATAGATGGTGCAACAGTAGATGCTGACGGACGTTGGGTTGAGAATGGCCAGGTCGTAGAAGCTGCTGAGGGTGAGAAGGATTATTATGAGCACAGCTCAACCTTTATTTCAGCACTCAGACCAAAGACTGAGGAGCAGGCTCCTGCACAGGGACAGACTAATGCAACAAAGCCAAATAAAGTAGTTTCAAAGGGACAGGGAGATAATCCAGCAAGCGCACAGGCTGATGCACTTGGATATGCTATTTCAGATGTCAACGGATATGTAGCTACAAATAACTGGGCTAACTATTCAATCAACTTTGGAAGTATTGCAAGACCTGTTACAAAGGGAACAGCTGAGGATGGAATTGACCTTTATGTAACTGATGGTGGTTCAGAGCTTACAATCAGATATGTGCCACTTTCATATTACAAGGCAGGAAATACAGATGTTAATGCATTTGCAGCTTCATACCTTGCTGACAAGAGAGAGGGTATGACTGGTGGAAAGATTGATGCTGATATCCAGCTTGGTGCATATACATTTAAGCAGATAACAAAGAAGGCTCCTCATCCACAGTTTGAGTTATATGATCACACATATATCAGACCAGTTGAAGGAACTTCATATGCTCAGGTTATTACTGTTAAGCAGAATGGATATGAGCAGGATTTCCTTTCAGCTCTCAATACAATTGCAAAGGTTAGATAATTTCTACCACAAGAATCAGAGTATATAATTTGAAACAGGATGTTATAAACTTATTGATTTGACAGGGATTAAAGGATAAAAAAGGATAAAAAATAAGATGCTGCATTTGTGGCATCTTATTTTTGTATAAGCCTGGTGGTCTGGGAATATTTCTTAAATATTTTTACTTTTATTTATTTTATAAAATGAATATAATTATAAGATAATAATCAAGGGAGATCTGGATAATGGCATTTTCATATAAAACAAGATTAAGATATTCAGAATGCGGAAGTGACGAGAAAATGAGCATACTTTCTGCAATAAATTATCTTCAGGACTGTTCGAGCTTCCAGTCGGAGAAGCTTGGACTTGGAACTAAGCATCTAAGAGAGCAAAATAAGGCCTGGCTTCTAAATGGCTGGCATATAAAATTTGACCGCTATCCTGAGTTTGCTGAAGAAATAGAGATAGGTACCTACGCTTATCAGTTCAAGGGCATTTATGGACTTAGATATTTTTACATAGCAGACAGCAAAGGAGTGCCTATTATAAGAGCTGATTCACTGTGGTTTCTATGGGACAATGAAAAACAGCTTCCTGCAAGACCAGATAAAAGTGAAACAGAGCTTTATTTACTGGAAAATAAAGGACCAGAGCTTAATCTTGAACCTTTTGAAAGAAAACTTAAGATATCAGAGCTTGGGGAACTTAAGAATAAAATAAAGGTAACAAAGCATTTTCTGGATTCAAATAATCATGTCAATAATGCACGCTATGTAGAAATGGCCGCGGATGCTGCTATGATAGAACATCCTGTCGAAATAAAGGTAGAATACAGAAAAGCAGCTGTACTTAATGATGATATTTACTGCTATGTAAATAAAAATGAGGAGGGGTATGTTGTAGTTGCTCTTGCATCAGAGGATCAGAGCATTTTTGCTGTAGTTTATCTTAAGGAGGAGAGATGATGGCATGGAATAAGGATATTTATGATGAGGCACTATGGGAAGAATACAGGGAAGAGGTGCGGATTTTCACAAAATTAAAATATGCCGCAGCCCTGGCTTTTTCTGTATTTGCTATGGACAGGCTATTTAAGGAGAGCATTGAATCTGAGCCGGACGAGGAGTTTCCAAAGCCACTTCCTGGTCCGCTTAAGAATAGCGGAAATTATGAGAAATTCCACAATGATGGCTTTGCCCTTGGAAAAATGAGTAAGTATCCTGAATTTATAAAGCTTACTCAGCTTTCTACCTGCCTTGCCATAGCAGCAAGCCTGATATCAGAAATTGTCAAAAAAGGAAATGCTGTGATGGTAGCCGGACTTAGCCTCATACTTGGAGGTGGACTTTCCAATCTTTTCGACAGGTACAAGACAGGCTATGTTATAGATTATATAAATTTTAATAAGAAACCACTTAATAAGATAATTGTCAATATAGGAGATATTGCCATATTTTTTGGTGGAATTTTGGCAGCATTTTCCTATATTACCAAAATGTTCAAAAAAAATAAAACTTGACTCTTTAAATATTTTCCTCTTATAATATGAAACCGTGTGTGAAAAAATATATATTAAGAAAAGGGGAAAAGTATGACTTGGTTTATTTTATCAATGATAACAGTATTCTTCTGGTCAGGATCTGATTTCTTTTCAAAATTAGGTTCACCAGCAGAGGACAAATACAGCCATTGGAAAATGGTAATAGCCGTAGGTATCGTAATGGGACTGCATGCAGCCTACATGGTTATCTTCGGTGGAGTAAGTGTTACTTTAAGAGACTTTATAGTATATCTTCCAGCATCATTTTGCTATATACTCTCAATGATCTTGGGATATGCCGGACTTAGATATATAGAGCTTTCTATTTCATCACCTGTATGTAATTCTTCAGGAGCAGTAGCAGCCGTTTTATGTGCAATATTTTTAGGACAGTCAATGCTTGGCTACCAGATGGTTGCAGTTGTTCTTATAACTTTAGGAATCATTTTCCTTCAGGGAGTTGATGTTCAGTTAGAGAAGGAGCGTAAAGCCTCTGATCCAAAATATGTAAGATCAGCAAAGGCTATCATCTTCCCACTTCTTTATTGCCTGATCGATGGACTTGGAACTTTTGCAGATGCGGTAATTTTAGATGGTCATATTGATGAAGGTTCTGCAAATGTAGCTTATGAGTTTACCTTCCTTGCAATGGCAGTTTTTGCAATCATTTACATTACAATGATCAAAAAGGAAAAGCTGTGGAATGGCTCATTAAACTTCAGAAAGCTTGAAGCTCCAAAGTTCATTGCTGCTATTTCAGAAACAGCAGGACAGTTTTCATATATTTATGCTATATCTGCAAATGCAATCCTTGCAGCACCACTTATTTCTGCCTACTGTGTACTTTCAATGGTATGGAGCAGAATCTTCTTAAAGGAAAAGCTTACAAGAAAGCAGTATTTTGCTATAGGAATAGCTGTTATAGGAATTATTCTTCTTGGAATAGGAGATGCATAAACATTGAATTATCATAGTGTTTATGTTATTATTGAAAAGTTAAATTAATATTTCATGGTATGCGGAACTGTTATTTTAACAGTTTCGCTTATTATGTATTTAAAGGAGTTATAAGTATGAAAGAAGAAAGTAAAGGCAAATCACTGCTGATACTCCTCCTTGTAGTTGCCGCTACCGTTATGTTTGGTATAATGGGATACAAAAATATGCCAAATATCAAGCTCGGACTTGACCTTGACGGTGGAGTAAGCATTACATATCAGGCAGTGGAGGAGAATCCTGACGAGCAGGATATGAGGGATACTGTTTACAAGCTTCAGAAGAGAGCTGAGACTTATTCAAATGAGGCAGAGGTATATCAGGAAGGTTCAAACAGAATCAATATCGATATTCCGGGTGTTTCAGATGCCAATGAGATCCTTGCACAGCTTGGTAAGCCTGGATCACTTATGTTCTGTCCTCCTGTATATGATGAAAATGGAGAACTTGTAGGCTTTGGAGATCCTGTTCTTACAGGAGCTGATATAAAGTCAGCAGGAGTTGCTAAGTCTGAATCCCAGGGAAGTGCTGTAGATGTATACGAGGTAGGCATCGTATTTAATGACGAGGGTGCAAAGACCTTTGCGGAGGTTACAGAGGCAAATGTAGGAAAGCCTATTGCTATCATCTATGACGGTGAGGTTATATCTGCACCAGTTGTCCAGCAGGCTATTACCGGAGGAAATTGCTCAATTACAGGTGATTTTACTATTGATGAGGCAGACAACCTTGCCCAGACCATTCGTCTTGGAGCACTTAAGCTTGAACTTAAGGAGCTTAGATCAAATGTTGTTGGAGCTAAGCTTGGTGAGCAGGCTATCAATACATCTATCAAGGCTGGATTAATTGGCTTTGCTATCGTAGTCATTTTCATGATTCTTGTATATCGTGTTGCAGGTGTAGCTGCTTCTATTGCTCTTAGCATGTATGTAGGACTTATCCTTATACTTCTTGATGCATTTGAGGTTACACTTACACTTCCTGGTATTGCAGGTATCATCCTTTCAATAGGTATGGCAGTAGATGCCAATGTTATTATCTTTACACGTATCAAGGAAGAGCTTGGTACAGGCAAGAGCGTTAAGCTGGCAATACAGTCAGGTTTTAACAAGGCGCTTTCAGCTATCGTTGATGGAAATGTTACAACTATTATAGCAGCAGCTGTTCTTTACTTAAGAGGTTCAGGAACAGTAAGAGGCTTTGCCCAGACACTTGCTATTGGTATCATTCTTTCAATGGTAACAGCATTGTTTGTTACAAGATGGCTCCTCAATGCTTTATATGGACTTGGCTTTAATAAGGCATCAATGTACGGAACCAAGAAGCCGGTTGAGAAGTCAATTGACTTTGTTTCAAAGCGTAAGTTCTGCTATGCAATTTCAGGTCTTGTAATTGCAGCCGGACTTGCATTTATGGGTATGAACAAGGCTAAGTTTGGAGATATGTTCAACTATGGACTTGATTTCAAGGGAGGAACCTCTACAAATGTAACCTTTAATGAGGACATGTCTCTTGAGGATATTTCATCAAAGGTAATTCCTGTTGTAGTTGAGGCTACAGGAGACCAGTCTCCTCAGACACAGAAGGTAGCTGGTACAACAGAGGTTATTATCAAGACAAAATCTCTTGATGCTGATGGAAGAGAAAAGCTTAACAAGGCTCTTGCAGAAAGCTTTGGGGTAGATGAAGAGAAGATAACAGCTGAAAATATTTCAGGTGCAGTTTCACTTGAGATGAAGAAGGATGCTCTTATGGCTGTAATTATGGCTACTATCCTTATGCTTCTCTACATCTGGATAAGATTTAAGAATATACTGTTTGCATCCTCAGCGGTTGCGGCTCTGTGTCATGACGTTATGGTAGTAGTTGCATTCTATGCAATACTCAAGTGGTCAGTAGGTTCAACCTTTATAGCATGTATGCTTACAATAGTTGGATATTCTATAAATGCTACAATCGTTATATTTGACCGTATCCGTGAAAACATAAAGATTTATGGAAACAGAGATCTTAAGGAGCTGGTTAACCGCTCTATTACAGAGACTCTCACAAGAAGTATCAACACTTCACTTACAACCTTCGTAATGGTGCTTTGCCTGTTTGCTTTAGGCGTTTCATCAATCAGAGAGTTTGCGCTTCCTCTTATGGTAGGAATCGTTGCCGGAGCATATTCATCTGTATGTATTACAGGTCCACTCTGGTATGATCTTACAAAGAGAAGAGAGGCAAAGAAGGCTGCCAAGGCTATTGAAGACAAGAAGGCTCATAACAGTTCAAAGACAGCTAAGAAAGCATCAAAGGACAAGGATGTAAAGTAAGCTTTGAGTGACAAAGATGCAAAACTACATTAATAGGTAAATGATATAAAATAAGCTTTTACCTGTGATGGATAATTTCTGAGCCGTGTAGTAAGCTACATGGCTCAGTATTTTTTAAAAGGAGGTGAGACAAGAAAATGGAATATAAGATAGTTGCTGAAGAAGGCAGGGCAAAGTCAGCTCATGTTGAAACTGTACATGGAACTGTAGAAACACCTGTATTTATGAATGTTGGTACAGTAGGAGCTATAAAGGGAGCGGTATCGACCAATGATCTTAAGGATATCGGCTGTCAGATAGAGCTCTCAAATACATATCATCTTCATGTAAGAACAGGAGACAAGCTTATTAAAGAATTTGGCGGTCTCCACAAGTTTATGAACTGGGACAGACCTATTCTTACAGATTCAGGCGGATTTCAGGTATTTTCCCTTACTTCATTAAGAAAGATAAAAGAAGAGGGAGTTTACTTTAATTCTCATATAGATGGACACAAGATATTTATGGGACCGGAAGAGAGCATGCAGATCCAGTCAAATCTTGGATCGACTATAGCAATGGCCTTTGACGAGTGTCCACCAGCTCTGGCAGAAAGAAAATATATAGAGAACTCAGTTGCAAGAACAACCAGATGGCTTAAGCGCTGCAAGGCGGAAATGCAGAGGCTCAATTCACTTGAGGACACTATAAACAAGGAACAGCTGTTATTTGGTATAAATCAGGGAGGAATACTCCATGATGTAAGAGTTGCCCATGCAGATGAAATCTCCGAGCTTGATCTTGATGGATATGCAGTAGGCGGACTTGCAGTAGGCGAAAGCCATGAGGAAATGTATTCTGTACTTGATGAGGTCGTTCCTCATCTTCCTAGAAATAAGCCTACATACCTGATGGGTGTAGGTACACCTCTCAATATTATAGAAGGTGTTGCAAGAGGTGTAGACTTCTTCGACTGCGTATATCCTAGCCGGAATGGAAGACATGGACATGTATATACAAAGTTTGGAAAGCTGAATCTGTACAATAAAAAATATGAGCTTGACAGTAAGCCTATAGAAGAGGGCTGTAACTGCCCTGCATGCAGAAGTTATTCAAGAGCCTATATAAGACATTTGCTTAAGGCCAATGAAATGCTGGGCCTGAGACTTTGTACCTTGCATAATTTGTATTTTTATAATAAAATGATGGAGGACATCAGGACAGCGATAAGAGAAGGCAGATTCGAAGACTATCGTCGTGAGATGACTGAGTCAATGACAAGAACATAATTATTATTTTGGAGGGTTTTATTACTTATGAATTTAGCATCAATACTTACTATGGTTGTTTATTTTGCATTTATCTTTGGAATTTTCTACTTCATCGGTATCAGACCACAGAAGAAAGAGCAGAAGAAGCACCAGGAAATGATAAATAGCATGGCTATAGGTGATTACTGCGTTACATCAAGCGGATTCTACGGACAGATCATCGATATCACAAATGACATGGTTATCGTAGAGTTTGGAAACAAGAACTGCCGTATTCCTATGCTTAAGTCAGCTGTATCAAGACTTGAGAAGCCACAGGCTACAGTTAACGGAGTGTCAGAGAAGTAATTTAGATAATTAAATTATTAAATAAAAAAACAGAGCGGTTGAGAATACAATGGCTCTGTTTTTTTGTTTACTTTAATGTGAACATTTTTATAAAATAAAAATCCCATAAACAAAACAAAGAACCTCCGTAAGGAAGCCCTTTGGTAAAACTTTATTTGTAGGATTTAAAGGATAAAGTGTATTTCTTTTTGATGGTTAAAGTATAGCACAGCGTGCAGAAAAGTGTTTGAATATAGATTGAATAAATTCTTATGAAATTATGAAGATGGGTCTTAAGAAGACTGTATTAAGCGTTTAAGAACTTTATACCGGGGTTAGACTGAATTAAAGTTACATTTTAAGAAGTGCAAGTAACTTTAGATTAAGCCTTTATAGAGATGGATAAGTGTGATAGTATAGCATATAGTAATTAATCTGGAGGTCAAGATGGATAAGAAGAATATAGCAGTAATATTTGGAGGACGTTCTACAGAGCATGAGGTTTCATGCATGTCAGCTGTAAATGTTATTTCAAATATTGATAGAGATAAATGGAACATTATTCCTATAGGGATAACAAAGGATGGAAAGTGGCTTAATACAGAGAAGCTCGAGGATATCAAGGAGGGAAGCTGGGTCAATTCAGATGTTACAGCTGAGATAAGTCCTGATGCTACAAGAAAATGCGTTATTATAACAGAGCCAAATGGCGAGGTTACAGATGTAAGTGTAGATGTTGCATGGCCGGTTCTTCATGGCAAGAATGGTGAGGATGGAACTATACAGGGACTTCTGGAACTTGCAGGGATACCATATGTCGGCTGTGGTGTTTTAAGCTCAGCTGTTTCTATGGACAAGTTCTTTACAAAGATTATAGTTGACAGATTAGGCATAAGACAGGCTAGATTTATTGGGGTCAGAAGTTATGAGCTTAAGCATCTGGATGAGATAGTAGCAAAGGTGGAGAGAAATCTTCCTTATCCGGTATTTATCAAGCCTTCAAATGCGGGCTCTTCCTGTGGCGTTTCAAAAGCACTTTGCAGGGAACAGCTTATAGAGGGACTCTATAAGGCGGCAGAGGTAGACTCAAAGATACTTGTTGAGGAATTTATAAGAGGAAGAGAGCTTGAGTGTGCTGTATTTGGCGGTGGAAATGAAAAGCCTATGGCATCTGGAATAGGTGAGATACTCGCGGCAGCAGAGTTCTATGACTACGATGCAAAATACAATAATCCTGATTCAGTTACTGTAACAGACCCAGCTCTTCCAGATGGCGCTGCTGAGACCATCAGAAAATATGCAGTAGAGATTTTTAATGCAGTAGATGGATATGGACTTTCAAGAGTTGACTTTTTCCTTAAGGATGACGGAGAGGTTATATTTAATGAAATCAATACCATGCCTGGATTTACAGCAATTTCCATGTACCCTGTACTATGGGAAGTAAGAGGAATCTCCAAGGCTGAGCTTGTAGAAAATCTTATACAAAATGCTTTAAAGAGATATGAATAATAAGAAAATTTAATAATTGTAAAAATTAAGTGGATGTCACAAGATATCAGATTGTATGAGAATAAGTGGCATCCACATTTTTATTTTCTCAAGATTTTATTTAATATCAAAAAAACTGCTGCTCTGGCAGATCATCAGTCTGCTTTTGCAACAGTTCTTTGCTTTAGTTATTTTAAAATTTTATTATTTGCTTTTCGCGGCTTTCTTTGCTTCCTTAGCTGCCTTCTTGGCTGCTTTCTCATTAGCCTTCTTACGTCTCTTAAGCTCCTTCTCGTCTACGATACCGCCTTTGATGACCTCAGTGATATAGATACCGCTCAGTTTAACCTTGCATTCTGCCTTAACAGGGAGCTGGTTAAATACCTTTGCATCTGCAACAAGATTTACAACCCTAGGTCCGATCTTGGCCTTGATAACAGGAATCTTCTGCCATCTGAGATACTTTGGAGACTGCTCATAAACCATCTTAGGAAGAGGAGCTTCCTTAAGTTTCATTTTTTTCTTGTCAATAATCAGCACATTAGCGGTCTGTGATGAAGCCTCGATAAACTTCTGGGACTCAAGCTGACGCTGCTGAGCTTTGTTTCCGAAATAATAGAGAAGTCCAAGTATTACAACGAGGACAACTAAGATAACTGTTAGTACAGTCCAAATATTCATGCGTTATATACCTCCAGAGCATAATTAACAATAGTATATCATTAGATTATTATAAAATCAAGATAAATATGCTTGACACCTTGACAGACTTATGTTATCTTAAAAGTTGCATTATTATGGCATCGTGGGCTTTAATGCCTATATATTTTATAACAAGTGTAGATTAAATGCAATGCAATTTTATGCAAAAAATAAAGAAACAGAGGTGGAGAATGTCAATGGACAAGAGCAGGATGCATTCGGTTACAGCCGGAAAAGGCATAAGAATGAGCTTCTCAGAACAGAAACAGGTTCTGGAAATGCCCAATTTGATCGAGATTCAGAAAAATTCCTATAACTGGTTCCTTAGTGACGGATTAAAGGAAGTATTTGATGATATCTCACCGATCGCGGATTTTGCAGGTCATCTGAGCCTGGAATTCGTGGATTTTACTCTCTGCAGAGATGAAGCCAAGTACAATATTGAAGAGTGCAAGGAAAGAGACGCTACATATGCTGCTCCTCTTAAGGCGAAAGTAAGACTTATCAACAAAGATAAGGATGAAATCAACGAGCACGAGATTTTCATGGGTGATCTTCCACTTATGACCGATACTGGATCATTCGTTATCAATGGTGCAGAGCGAGTTATTGTATCACAGCTGGTAAGAAGCCCTGGTATTTACTATGAAATTGGACATGACAAGATCGGTAAGGAACTGTTCTCAAGTACAGTTATTCCTAACAGAGGAGCCTGGCTTGAGTATGAAACTGACTCAAACAATATTTTCTGGGTCAGAGTAGACAGAACACGTAAGGTTCCTGTTACAGTACTTATACGTGCACTTGGTATAGGAACAAACAGAGAGATTCTTGAGCTGTTTGGAGAAGAACCGAAACTGATCGATACATTTGCAAAAGACACCTCTGATACATATCAGGACGGACTCCTTGAGCTTTACAAGAAGATAAGACCGGGAGAGCCATTGTCAGTGGATTCTGCGCAGAGCCTTCTCAACAGCATGTTCTTCGATGCAAGAAGATATGACCTTGCAAAGGTTGGACGTTATAAGTTCAACAAGAAGCTTGCTCTTAAGAACAGAGTAGAGGGCAAGATCCTCGCAGAGGATGTAGTTGATGAGAATACAGGAGAGATCCTTGCAGAGGCAGGACAGACTCTTTCAAGAGAATTATGCGACAAGATCCAGAATGCCGGAGTGAGCGCAGTTATCGTTAAGGGAAGAGCAGATGCTGAAAATGCTGACGGAAGAAATGTTAAGGTTCTTACAAACCTTATGGTTGACCTTGCAGAGTATGTTTCATTTGATCCTGCTGAGCTTGATATCAACGAGCTTGTATACTATCCGGTGCTCAAGGCCATCCTTGATGAAGTAGATACAAACGACACTGAGGCACTTAAGACAGCCATCAGAAAGAATATACATGAGCTTATTCCTAAGCATATTACAAGAGAGGATATACTTGCATCTATCAACTATAATATGCACCTTGAGGAAAATATAGGAAATGCTGATGATATCGACCACCTTGGAAACCGTCGTATCCGTGCTGTAGGAGAACTCTTACAGAACCAGTACAGAATCGGACTTTCAAGAATGGAGAGAGTTGTACGTGAGCGTATGTCAACCCAGGATATAGATGACATAACACCACAGTCACTTATCAATATCAAGCCAGTAACAGCTGCTGTTAAGGAGTTCTTTGGTTCATCACAGCTTTCACAGTTTATGGATCAGAACAACCCTCTTTCAGAGCTTACACACAAGAGACGTTTATCAGCACTTGGACCTGGAGGACTTTCAAGAGATCGTGCCGGATTCGAGGTTCGAGACGTTCACTATACACATTACGGCCGTATGTGTCCTATCGAGACACCTGAAGGACCTAACATCGGTCTTATCAACTCACTTGCATCATATGCAAGAATTAATGAATATGGATTTATCGAGGCTCCTTACAGAGTCGTGGATAAGACAGATATACACAATCCAATCGTTACAGAAGATATCGTATATCTTACAGCTGACGAAGAGGATAACTTCCGTGTTGCACAGGCAAATGAGCCTCTTGACGAAGAGGGACATTTCCTTAACAAGCATATCTCAGGACGTTTCCGTGAGGAGACAACAAGCTTTGAGAAGGAAGATATCGATTTAATGGACGTATCTCCTAAGATGCTTCTTTCAGTTGCTACATCTATGATACCTTTCCTTGAGAACGATGACCCTACACGTGCCCTCATGGGATCAAACATGCAGCGTCAGGCAGTTCCTCTTCTTAAGACAGAGGCAGCTGTAATCGGAACAGGTATAGATGACAAGGTAGCGAGAGACTCAGGCGTATGTGTTATTGCTAAAAATGACGGAGTTGTAAGTGTTGTTTCATCAAACCGTATAGAGGTCAAGACTGACAACGGAACAGATGTTTATAAGCTTACAAAGTTCATGCGTTCTAACCAGTCAAACTGCTACAACCAGAGACCTATAGTATTTGCAGGAGATGTAGTTAAGAAGGGCGACATTATTGCAGACGGTCCTTCAACTTCACAGGGAGAGCTTGCTCTTGGTAAGAACCCTCTTATTGGATTCATGACATGGGAAGGTTATAACTACGAGGATGCTGTTCTTCTTTCAGAAAGACTTGTACAGGAGGATGTATATACTTCAGTACATATCGAGGAGTATGAGTGCGAAGCAAGAGATACCAAGCTCGGACCTGAGGAAATAACAAGAGATGTTCCGGGAGTTGGTGATGATGCACTTAAGGATCTTGACGACAGAGGAATAATCAGAGTTGGTGCTGAGGTAAGAACTGGTGATATCCTTGTAGGAAAGGTTACTCCTAAGGGAGAGACAGAGCTCACACCTGAGGAGAGACTCCTTAGAGCTATCTTCGGTGAGAAGGCAAGAGAGGTAAGAGATACCTCACTTAAGGTTCCTCACGGAGCATATGGAATAGTTGTAGATGCAAAGGTATTTACAAGAGAGAATTCAGACGAGCTTTCACCTGGTGTAAGCGAATCTGTAAGAATATATATTGCGCAGAAGCGTAAGATCGGCGTCGGCGATAAGATGGCTGGACGTCATGGAAACAAGGGTGTAGTTTCAAGAGTACTTCCTGTAGAGGATATGCCATACCTTCCAAACGGAAGACCGCTTGATATCGTACTTAACCCACTTGGAGTTCCTTCACGAATGAACATAGGACAGGTCCTTGAGCTTCATTTAAGCCTTGCTGCAAGAGCACTTGGATTCAACGTTTCAACACCTATATTTGAGGGTGCTAACGAGAGAGATATCCAGGATTGCCTTGAGATGGCAAATGACTATGTAAATGGAAGCTGGGAAGAGTTCGAAGCTAAGTATAAGGATGTGCTTAAGCCGGATGCACTTGAGTATCTTGGAACACATCTTGAAAATAGAGAGCTTTGGAGAGGAGTACCTCTTAGCAGAGATGGTAAGGTAAGACTCCGTGACGGACGTACAGGAGAATATTTTGATTCACCAGTAGCTATAGGTCACATGCATTACCTCAAGCTTCATCACCTTGTAGATGATAAGATCCACGCCCGTTCAACAGGTCCTTACTCACTTGTAACCCAGCAGCCTCTTGGAGGTAAAGCTCAGTTCGGTGGACAGAGATTTGGAGAGATGGAGGTTTGGGCACTCGAGGCGTATGGCGCAGCTTATACACTTCAGGAAATCCTTACCATGAAGTCTGATGATGTCATCGGAAGAGTTAAGACCTACGAGGCAATCATCAAGGGTGAAAATATTCCAAAGCCTGGAATTCCAGAGTCATTCAAGGTATTGTTAAAGGAGCTTCAGTCACTTGCTCTTGACGTAAGAGTACTTAAGGATGACGGAACAGAGGTTGAACTCAAGGAGAATCTTGATGATGCAGATATGAATCTTCACAGACTTCTCGAGGGAGACAGAAGCTATAGAGAGGATCGTGAGGAGAGCTTTGATAAGCTTGGCTACACAAAGCAGGCGTTCAATGATCAGGGAGAGCTTGAGGATGAGGCAGCAGATGTAGAAGATGATGCTGCATTTGAAGAAGAGCTTGCTTTTGACGACGATTCACTCAGTTTTGAAGAATAAGGGAGGAACAGGAAACTATGCCACAAGTGCAGGATACATATGAGCCAATGACATTTGATGCAATAAAGATAGGCCTTGCATCTCCTGAGAAGATCCTGGAATGGTCTCATGGCGAAGTAAAAAAGCCAGAGACAATCAACTACAGAACTTTAAAGCCAGAGAAGGACGGATTGTTCTGTGAGAGAATTTTCGGACCAACAAAGGACTGGGAATGTCATTGTGGAAAATATAAGAAAATAAGATTCAAGGGTGTAGTTTGTGACCGCTGTGGAGTAGAGGTTACAAAATCATCTGTAAGAAGAGAGCGTCTTGGACATATCAAGCTTGCAGCTCCGGTTTCTCACATTTGGTATTTCAAGGGTATCCCATCAAGAATGGGACTTATCCTTGATATATCTCCACGTATTCTTGAGAAGGTACTTTATTTTGCTTCATACATAGTATTAGATGCAGGAGATACAGCTCTTCAGTATAAGCAGGTACTTTCAGAGAAGGAATACAGAGAAGAAATTGAGAAGTACGGATATGGTGCATTCCGTGTAGGAATGGGAGCAGAGGCTGTACTTGAGCTTTTAAAGGCTATAGATCTTGAGAAGGAGTCAGAGGAGCTTAAGACAGAGCTTAAGACTGCTTCAGGACAGAAGAGAGCAAGAATAGTTAAGCGCCTTGAGGTAGTAGAGGCATTCAGACTTTCAGGAAATAAGCCTGAATGGATGATTATGACTGTTATTCCAGTTATTCCTCCAGATATCAGACCTATGGTGCAGCTTGATGGTGGAAGATTTGCAACTTCTGACCTTAATGACCTTTATAGAAGAATCATCAACAGAAATAACAGACTTGAGAGACTTCTCGAGCTTGGAGCTCCTGAGATCATCGTAAGAAACGAGAAGCGTATGCTTCAGGAAGCTGTTGATGCACTTATAGATAATGGAAGAAGAGGAAGACCAGTAACAGGACCTGGAAACCGTGCGTTAAAGTCTCTTTCAGACATGCTCAAGGGAAAACAGGGACGTTTCCGTCAGAACCTGCTTGGAAAGCGAGTTGACTATTCAGGACGTTCTGTTATCGTAGTAGGACCTGAACTTAAGATTTACCAGTGTGGACTTCCTAAGGAAATGGCAATTGAGCTCTTCAAGCCATTTGTAATGAAGGAGCTTGTACAGAACGGAACAGCACACAATATCAAGGCTGCCAAGAGAATGGTAGAGAGAATGGAGTCAGGAGTATGGGATGTACTTGAGGACGTAATCAAGGAGCATCCAGTTATGCTTAACCGTGCCCCTACACTTCACAGACTTGGAATTCAGGCATTTGAGCCTATACTTGTAGAAGGAAAGGCTATCAAGCTTCATCCACTTGTATGTACAGCGTTCAACGCCGACTTCGATGGAGACCAGATGGCTGTCCACCTTCCACTTTCAATAGAGGCCCAGGCTGAGTGCCGCTTTATGCTTCTTTCACCTAACAACCTCCTTAAGCCATCAGATGGTGGAGTTGTTGCCGTTCCTTCACAGGATATGGTACTTGGAATCTACTACCTTACACAGGAAAGACCTGGTGCTAAGGGAGAAGGCTCTGTATTTAAGAGCATAAATGAGGCAATACTTGCTTATGAGAACAAGGCAGTAACTCTTCATTCAAGAGTAAAGACAAGAGTTACAAGAACACTTGAGGATGGCACAGAGAAGACAGGAATCATAGAGACAACTGTTGGACGTCTCATATTCAATGAGATCATTCCTCAGGACCTTGGCTTTGTAGACAGAACAAAGGAAGGAAATGAACTCGTTCCTGAGGTTGACTTCCTTGTTAAGAAGGGCGAGCTTAAGAAGATCCTTGAGAAGGTAATGAGCATTCATGGTGCAACACAGACTGCTATTACACTTGATAATATCAAGGCAATCGGATATAAGTTCTCTACAAGAGCTGCCATGACAGTATCTATTTCTGACATGGTTGTTCCTGAAAATAAGCAGGAGCTTATTGATCAGGCCCAGAAGACAGTAGACCGTATAGCAAGAGATAAGGCAAGAGGTCTTATCACCGAGGAAGAGAGATATAAAGAGGTTATAGAGACCTGGAAGGCTACAGATGATAAGCTTACAAAGGAACTGCTCTCAGGACTTGGAGCATACAATAACCTTAAGATGATGGCGGATTCAGGAGCTCGAGGATCTGACAAGCAGATCAAACAGCTTGCTGGTATGCGTGGACTCATGGCTGATACAACAGGTCATACAATCGAACTTCCTATCAAGTCAAACTTCCGTGAAGGTCTGGATATCCTTGAGTACTTCATTTCAGCTCACGGAGCAAGAAAGGGACTTTCAGATACAGCACTTAGAACAGCCGACTCAGGTTACCTTACAAGACGTCTTGTAGACGTATCACAGGATATGATCATCAGAGAAAATGACTGCTGTGAGGGTAAGGATGAGATTCCATACATGGAGATCAAGGCATTCAAGGACGGACATGAAAATATTGAGTCACTTGAAGAGAGACTTACAGGCAGATATATTGCTGAAACCATAATTGATCCTGAGACTAAGGAAATCGTAGTTAAGGCAAACCGTATGTGCACAGCAAAGATAGCTGCTAAGGTAATGAAGGCTCTTGAGAAGATGGGACGTGACTCAGTTAAGATCCGTACAGTGCTTTCATGTAAGTCAAAGATCGGTGTATGTGCAAAATGTTATGGAGCAAACATGGCTACTACAGCTCCTGTACAGGTTGGAGAAGCAGTTGGTATCGTAGCTGCACAGTCAATCGGTGAGCCGGGTACACAGCTTACAATGCGTAACTTCCATACAGGTGGTGTTGCTACTAACCAGGATATTACACAGGGTCTTCCTAGAGTCGAGGAGCTTTTCGAGGCACGTAAGCCAAAGGGACTTGCTATTATTTCAGAGATCCCTGGAACTGTAATTTACAAGGATACAAAGAAGAAGCGTGAGATCACAGTAACTGATGATAAGACAGGCAACTCAAAGACCTACCTTATCCCTTACGGATCAAGAATCAAGGTTCATGACGGAGACGTTATCGAGGCCGGAGACGAGATCACTGAAGGTTCAGTAAACCCACATGATCTTCTCCGCATCAAGGGTGTAAGAGCAGTTCAGGATTACATGCTCAGAGAAGTACAGAGAGTATACAGACTTCAGGGTGTTGAAATCAACGATAAGCATATCGAGATGATCGTTAGACAGATGCTTAAGAAGGTTAAGGTCGAAGAGGCTGGAGATTCAGATCTTCTTCCAGGAATTTCAGTAGATGTTCTCGATTTCAATGAGATCAATGAGAACCTCATCAAGGAAGGAAAGAAGCCGGCAGAGGGCAAGGCAGTAATGCTTGGTATTACCAAGGCATCACTTGCAACAGATTCATTCCTTTCAGCTGCATCATTCCAGGAGACAACCAAGGTTCTTACAGAGGCTGCCATAAATGGTAAGGTTGACCGCCTTAACGGACTCAAGGAAAATGTTATCATCGGTAAGCTCATTCCAGCAGGAACCGGTATGAAGCAGTATGGAGACATAAAGCTTTCTACAGATGCTGACTTCGAATTCAATGACGAGATGATGATAGATCTTGAAGATGATACAGCTGAAGCTGAGGCAAATGCTGAGATCGGAACAGAGGTTTAAAAGTTTAAAATTTAGATAAAAGCTATTGACAACTTCAAGATGTAATAATACAATAATATGGCGCGTGCTTTCGGCATGCGTCATATTGCTATTTATGAAATAGCGGAAGAGTTTTTAACAACCAATCAATATCAGAGGAGGTGAAAAAAGAATGCCAACATTTAACCAGCTGGTTAGAAAAGGAAGACAGTCTTTAGTTAAGAAATCAACAGCACCTGCACTTCAGAAGGGATTTAACTCACTTCAGAAGAGAGCAACAAATGATTCTGCTCCACAGAAGAGAGGTGTTTGTACAGCTGTTAAGACAGCTACACCTAAGAAGCCTAACTCAGCACTTCGTAAGATTGCCAGAGTTCGTCTTTCAAACGGTATCGAAGTAACAAGCTACATTCCAGGAGAGGGACACAACCTTCAGGAGCATAGCGTTGTACTTATCCGTGGAGGCCGTGTAAAGGATCTTCCTGGTACACGTTACCACATCATCAGAGGAACACTTGATACAGCAGGTGTTGCAAACCGTAAGCAGGCTCGTTCTAAGTACGGAGCTAAGAGACCTAAGGCGGGAAAGAAGTAATTAAAGTTAATTACTAATAACTCTAAGTATTCACATTCGGATTAGTGATATTGATATGGTTGAATAAATACATATTAGTCTCACATTCTGAGAGTACCTATGATCTAATGTAAAAATAATTAAGGAGGGAAGTATAGTGCCACGTAAAGGACATACTCAAAAGAGAGACGTACTGGCAGATCCAATTTATGGTAACAAGGTAGTTACCAAGCTTATCAATCAGATCATGCTTGATGGTAAGCGTGGAGTTGCACAGAAGATTGTTTACGGTGCGTTCGATACTGTTAAGGAAAAGACAGGAAGAGATGCACTTGAGGTCTTCGAGGAAGCTATGAATAACATCATGCCTGTACTTGAGGTTAAGGCTAAGCGTATCGGCGGAGCTACATACCAGGTACCAATCGAGGTTAAGCCAGAGAGAAGACAGGCTCTTGGACTTCGTTGGATAACAACTTACTCACGTAAGAGAGGCGAGAAGACCCAGATAGACAGACTTGCAAACGAGATTATGGATGCAGCTAACAACACAGGAGCATCTGTAAAGAAGAAGGAAGAAATGCATAAGATGGCAGAGGCTAACAAGGCATTTGCTCATTATCGTTTCTAATTGCCTGCAAGGAGGAAATAAATGGGAAGACAGTATCCATTAGAGAGAACCCGTAATATCGGAATCATGGCTCATATCGATGCAGGTAAGACTACATTATCTGAGCGTATTCTTTATTACACAGGTATTAACTATAAAATCGGTAATACACATGAAGGAACTGCAACCATGGACTGGATGGAGCAGGAGCAGGAGCGTGGTATTACTATCACATCAGCGGCAACAACTTGCCACTGGACAAAGCAGAAGGAAGGAAAGGCTGATCCAACACAGCTCGAGCATCGTATCAACATTATCGATACACCGGGCCACGTTGACTTCACAGTAGAGGTTGAGCGTTCACTTCGTGTACTTGATGGTGCAATCGGAGTATTCTGTGCTAAGGGCGGAGTTGAGCCACAGTCAGAGAACGTTTGGAGACAGGCTGATACCTACAATGTACCACGTATGGCATTCATCAATAAGATGGATATCCTTGGTGCAAACTTCTTCGGAGCTGTAGAGCAGATCCGTACAAGACTTGGTAAGAACGCTATCATTACACAGCTTCCAATCGGAAGTGAGGATTCTTTCAAGGGAATCATCGATCTTTTCGAGATGAAGGCTTACATCTACAATGATGATAAGGGTGATGATATTTCTATTACAGATATCCCAGAGGATATGGCAGACGATGCTGAGCTTTATCGTGCTGAGCTCGTTGAGAAGATATCAGAGCTTGATGATGAGCTTATGATGATGTACCTCGAGGGAGAAGAGCCATCAATGGAGCAGCTTAAGGCAGCCCTTCGTAAGGGATGCTGCGAGTGTACAGCTATTCCTGTATGCTGTGGATCAGCTTACAGAAACAGAGGTGTACAGAAGCTTCTTGATGCAGTTATCGACTTCATGCCATCACCAATTGATATTCCACCTATCGATGGAGTAGATGAGGAAGGAAATGAAGTAGTTCGTCATTCATCTGATGAAGAGCCATTCTCAGCTCTTGCATTCAAGATTATGACAGACCCATTCGTTGGTAAGCTTGCATACTTCAGAGTGTACTCAGGTACAGTTAATTCTGGATCATATGTATTAAATGCTACCAAGAAGAAGAAGGAGAGAGTTGGTCGTATCCTTCAGATGCACGCTAACAAGCGTCAGGAAATTGACAAGTGCTATTCAGGAGATATCGCTGCAGCTGTTGGATTTAAGTTCACAGGTACAGGTGATACAATCTGTGATGAGCAGCATCCAGTTATCCTTGAGTCAATGGAATTCCCAGAGCCAGTTATTGACGTAGCTATCGAGCCTAAGTCAAAGGCTTCTCAGGGTAAGCTTGGTGAGGCACTTGCAAAGCTTGCAGAAGAGGATCCAACATTCCGTGCAAAGACAGATCAGGAGACAGGACAGACAATCATCTCTGGTATGGGTGAGCTTCACCTTGAGATCATTGTTGACAGACTTCTTCGTGAGTTCAACATTGAGGCAAACGTTGGTGCACCTCAGGTTGCATATAAGGAAACTCTTACAAAGGCTGTTGATGTTGAGTCTAAGTACATCAAGCAGTCAGGTGGTAAGGGACAGTATGGACATTGTAAGGTTAAGTTTGCTCCTATGGATGCAAACGGTGAGGAGACATACAAGTTCGAGTCTACAGTAGTTGGTGGAGCTATTCCTAAGGAGTACATCCCAGCTATTGATGCAGGTATCCAGGAAGCTATGAAGGCAGGCCCTCTTGGCGGATTCCCAGTACTTGGTATCTCAGCTAACTGTTACGATGGATCATATCATGAGGTTGACTCATCTGAGATGGCATTCCACATTTCTGGATCACTTGCTCTTAAGGATGCTATGGCTAAGGGCGGAGCTACTCTTCTTGAGCCTATCATGAAGGTTGACGTTACTATGCCAGAGGACTACATGGGAGATGTTATCGGTGATATCAACTCACGTCGTGGTCGTATCGAGGGTATGGATGATCTTGGCGGCGGAAAGATCGTTAGATCTTATGTTCCACTTGCAGAGATGTTCGGATACTCAACAGACCTTCGTTCTAAGACACAGGGACGTGGAAACTACTCAATGTTCTTCGATCATTATGAGCCAGTTCCAAAGTCAGTTCAGGAGAAGGTTATCAATGAGAAGAAGGGTAAGTAATTGCCTTATAACTTCATAAAATATTCTGTTGTAAAATAACAGCAGATATATTAGTATAGACATGATTAAGTGTTTTGGGTGAAAGCCCAAAACACTTGAAAAATAAAGACTTATACCGTATAATGTAAAAAGTTTTTATATCATTCATCTAAGATAAACAAGGATTTTTCTAAGGAGGAAAGCTATAATGGCTAAGGAGAAATTTAACAGAACAAAACCACATGCCAACATTGGTACAATCGGCCACGTTGACCATGGTAAGACAACATTAACAGCTGCTATTACAAAGACTCTTCATGAGAGACTTGGTACAGGTGCTGCTGTTGCATTCGAGAACATTGATAAGGCTCCAGAGGAGAGAGAAAGAGGAATTACTATTTCTTCTGCACACGTTGAGTACGAGTCAAACAAGAGACACTATGCTCACGTTGACTGCCCAGGCCATGCTGACTACGTTAAGAACATGATCACAGGTGCAGCTCAGATGGATGGTGCTATCCTTGTTGTTGCTGCTACAGACGGAGTTATGGCTCAGACAAGAGAGCATATCCTTCTTGCACGTCAGGTAGGCGTTCCTTACATCGTTGTATTCATGAACAAGTGTGATATGGTTGACGATCCAGAGCTTCTTGAGCTCGTTGAGATGGAGATCAGAGACCTTCTTACAGAGTACGAGTTCCCAGGTGATGACACACCAGTTATCCAGGGATCAGCTCTTAAGGCTCTTGAGGATCCTTCATCAGAGTGGGGAGACAAGATTCTTGAGCTTATGGATGCTGTAGATAGCTACATCCCAGATCCAGAGCGTGAGACAGATAAGCCATTCCTTATGCCTGTAGAGGACGTATTCACAATCACAGGTCGTGGAACAGTTGCAACTGGTAGAGTTGAGCGTGGTGTTCTTCACCTCAATGACGAAGTTGAAATCGTTGGTATCACAGAGGAGACAAAGAAGACTGTTGTTACAGGTATCGAGATGTTCCGTAAGCTTCTTGATGAGGCTCAGGCTGGTGATAACATCGGTGCACTTCTTCGTGGTGTAACAAGAGATCAGATCCAGAGAGGACAGGTTCTCTGTAAGCCAGGTTCAGTTACTTGCCACAGCAAGTTCAAGGCTCAGGTTTACGTATTAACAAAGGATGAGGGTGGTCGTCATACACCATTCTTCAACAAGTACAGACCTCAGTTCTACTTCAGAACAACAGACGTTACAGGACAGTGTGACCTTCCAGAGGGAACAGAGATGTGCATGCCTGGTGACAACGTTGAGATGACAGTTGAGCTTATTCACCCAGTAGCTATGGAGAAGGGACTTCGTTTCGCTATCCGTGAGGGTGGACGTACAGTAGGTTCAGGAAGAGTTACAGAGATCGTTGAGTAATTTTTCATAATTTACTATATAGAAAGAGCTTTCCGTATGGAAAGCTCTTTTTTCTGTGTGTAAAATGAAAATTTTAATATGTGTAATTACTTTTTAAGCAGAGTAAGCAGATTAATATTTGATGGATTAGTGTTTGTACCTATAAAGGTTTACACATGCGGTAATAGGTACAAAATCATCATCTGGGAAGCAAGTTTGTACCTAGAAACGTTTACATAAGCGTAGATAGGTACAAAAACCTGCCTAAAATGCAAATTTTTGTACCTAAACCCTCTTAAAGAAAAAAAAAGGTACAAACCAACCCTCACCAGAGTTAAGTTTGTACCTAAAAACGTTTACACAAGCCGGAAAAGGTACAAAGACCTCCCCAGAGTATCTTTCCTCGCCTTAGAGTATCTTTCTCTATCCTAGAGTGACGTTTCCTCCCCAGAGTATTTTTCCTTCTCCCGTTTCTTTCTCTTTATTATCTCTTATCCCCTCTCTCTTCCTTCTAACGCATGAATAATTTCCACCACAAGCTCATGTGTAGGAGCAGGAACGTTACATTTTTTGGAAGCTCTGACTACTGAGCCACTGATGGTATTGACTTCTGTCTTTCTGCCAGCTCTTATGTCTGCACATATAGAGGTTATGCCCTCAGGAGAATTAACTGAGGTAAGGCGAACCTTCTCGGTGATCTCTGCTTCATCAGCTTCAAGACCAAGTCCGTGGGCAACTTCGACAGCTTCATGAATAAGCTTCTTTGTAAGAGCCCAGGCATATTCATTTGAGGCAATGTATCCGATAGGAACCTGTAGAACTCCAGTTACAGCACTAAGAGAAACATTTGTAAAAAGCTTGTTCCAAATAAGTTGCTGGATATTTTCATGGATAAATCCATGGAAGCCACAGGCATCAAGCGTATCTTTAAGCTTAGGCAGGAAAATGTTCTTGTCCTCTACAAGCATGCCGATATTTGTATTTCCAACTCCGCCACGGCGTACATGTCCAGTTGCAAGAACTGCTCCATTATCCTCAGTAGTACCAATAATTATATGATCTTCATCAACAAATTTGGAAAGAATGTCCTCGTGGCCAGAGCCATTTTGCAGAGTCATCAAATATGTATCAGGTCCAATCAGGCCTTTATTTCCATTTAAAGCGACCTCTGAAAATAAAGCCTTTACAAATAAAATGATGAGATCCATATGAGGAAGTCCTGCTGTATTTGTAACAGCTGTAGGATGGTAAATTACGTCCTCGCCATTTTCCTGAATGATAAGTCCATTACTGTTGATAGCATCCACGACAGACTGGTTTGTATCAACAAGATAAACTTCATTGTTAAGAGATAAGTGTCCGCCATAGATAGAGCCCATAGCGCCAGCACCAATTACTGCTATTTTCATGAGTTTATACCTCTCTTCTTAAAATACAGGCTCTGGATATTTCACCAGAGCCATAAAGCTTATTATATTATCATGAGAACTGTTCGATTCCTTCGATTGCATATGCACGTACAGGACATGAATCTGCGCCAACGATAGGAAGTGCTGCATATGACATGAAGAAGGTATCCTTCTTGAGATGCTCAAGATTCTTAAGAACCTCAAGGAAAACGATGTCGTTTGCCATAAGAATGTCATGGAATGGCTTAACGTCTTCATTGCAGTTTTCAATTGAAACGCCATCTCCAAAGCCTACGCACTTAACCTTGTGGTCACGGAACCATATAGCTGACTCCTCACCGATAAAGAGACGCTTGTCCTCTGGACTGTTTGTGAGAGGAGTGAAAGGAGGGAACTTCCAGTTGCTGTCAAGGATTACGATATCGCCTTCCTTAATACGGTCTCCACAGGCACGGTCAAGATCAGCTGCGCTGATGTGAGCATTTGGCTCGAGGAAATCAATAACTACATATATTGCTCTTCCCATAAATGTTGTAAGAGGAAGATCTCCTACTGACTTTCCGTCCTCAAAATGATGATAAGGGCACTCGCAATGTGTTCCAAGATGGCTTGTAAGATCAAGTGCTGTGTGGAAATCAGGGATAGATCCGCCTGTGTTATAACGGATAAGATGACAACGACGGCTCTCTGTTGCAGGATCTAATACCTTTGTTAAATCAACAACTCTAAGACCGTTTAATTCATATACTGGCTCCATAAAAAATACCTCCTGTTTATAAAATATTAAAAACTGTAATTATTTTCGTTTATATCTGGATTATACAGTATACTGGTATACCGGTCAAGAGCCTTTTTAATTGACTTTAAAACTATTTTCATATATTATAAAAATAATACTTTTCTAAATAATTTTGGTAGATATTTAGATGATGAAGGAGAATAAAATGGCTAAAAAAAGTCCTTTACAGACTCAGGCTTATGATTATTTGAAGGAAATGATCCTAAATGAAAAGCTGGATCCGGATATATTGTATTCGGAGACAAAGATGGCAGCTGATATTGGTGTTTCCAGAACGCCTATGAGAGAGGCAATACAGTGCCTGAGTCAGGATGGATATATTATTGTGGTACCTAGCAAGGGATTTATGCTTAGGAAGCTAAGTGAAGATGACATGCGGGAGTGCATACAGATCCGCTGCGCTATAGAAGGCTTTAGTGTATATAAGCTTGCAGAAGAGATTAGCTCAAAGAAAGCGCAGAAGCTTCTGAACACTATGGAGAAGCTTCTGGATAAGCAGAAGAAAGCTCTATACAGCACCGATGGTCCAAGCAAGGAAAATATGATAAATAATAATTACAGCAAGGATGCTCTGAACAAATTCATGGATTATGATCATCAATTTCATTTTGCACTTATAGACTATGCTGAAAATGGAGAATTTCACAAGATTTTTCAAAGATCCATGTATATGATCCAGCTTACGACAAGAGAGGCTCTTTCCGTACCGGGAAGAACAGAAGAGACGTTTGAAGAGCATTTGAAGATATACGAGTATTTAAAAAATGGGGATGGGGATCTGGCGTATAAGATCATGATAAAGCACCTTATGGCGCCACTTTCCATGGATATCACAAGATATTAATCTGAAAATATAATGTAGTGGCAAGAATTTTTACCTTGCGATAGGGAGACAGAAAATGACAATTTATGACATTGCCAGGGAAGCTGGGGTCGCAGCAAGTACGGTTTCCAGGGTAATTAATAATAAACCGGGAATAAAAGCAGAAACAAGAGAAAGGATACAGGAGCTTCTAAAAAAATATAATTATACTCCGGATATAGCAGCGAGAGGACTTGTAAAAAAATCAACCAAGATGGTAGGCATACTCATAGTAGACTTACGAGTTGCCCACCACGTGGATGGTGCATTTTATATGGAGCAGGAGCTTACAAAGAGGGGATATTGCGCCATCATTATGGGGACAGGGCCAACAGATGAAAAAAAGACAGAATTTATCAGATTGCTGGAGCAGAGAAGAGTAGAAGGCATTGTTCTCATGGGTTCAATGTTCATGACTGAAGCGGTCAAGGCATGTATAGAGCAATATCTTCCAACCATACCAGTTGTAATAGTAAATGGAAAATTTCCTCTCCACAATGTATCAGGTGTAGTAGTAGATGAATACGGCGGAATCAGAGATTGCGTCGATTATTTTGTGAAGAAGAAAAGGAAAAAGATAGCCTTCGTACTGGATTCTCTTTCACCGTCCAACCTGAATAAGCAAAATGGTTATATAGATGGAATGCATGAACACGGTTTTTCAGATGAAGAGCTGCTTTTATATACTACCGAAGATAGTAACCATCAGTCAGGTTATGATACGACAATGAAAATCATAAAAGAGCATCCTGATGTTGACGGCATAATATATTCCATAGACCTTATAGCTGTTGGAGGTATAAGGGCAGCACATGATTTGGGATATAGAGTTCCAGATGACATTGCCATGATTGGAGTGGACAGCAGTGTATATGGAGAGATTTCACAGCCAAAACTCACAACCCTTGATAACAAGCTGTATGAGATAAGTAAGGCAGCCGCAGACCTCCTGATCAAAGGCCTGGACGGCGAGGTCCAGAACAATGTTATCAACTTTAAGTGCGAAATAAAGGAAAGAGAAAGCACGTGAGGATAATTCAAAATATCACTCTCAGGATACTGGCTTGAGAAACAGAGTTCAGTTTGTACATGAAAATGTCGTTTGTACTTGGAAATGTAGTTTGTACCTATAAAGGTTTACACAAGTGGGATTAGGTACAAAACACCCTTCTGAAAAGCTAGTTTGTACCTATAAACGTTTACATAATGGTAGAAAGGTACAAAACACCCTTCGCCAGAGGCTAGTTTGTACCTATAAACGTTTGCACAAACTGAGATAGGTACAAAAACCTGCCTGAAATACAAACTTTTGTACCTAAAGTGGCAAAAGTAAGGGAAAAAGGTACAAAGCGCCCCTCTGAAGAGGTAAGTTTGTACATAAAAATGTTTACATAAGCGTAAAAAGGTACACTCACCCCACCTTAGTAGCAAGCTTTTGTACTACAAGCTCAACATTTGTTGAAACTCCACAAAAACATAGTATAAAGAATGTATAAAAAGACAATAAGGTTCTACTTGAAAACAAAATAGTCATATGCTATCATAAAAACATGAAATGCAATCGATTGCGAAACATAGAAGTAACTTAAAACTAAAGCACAACTAACAAGTTATCCGCAAAATCGATAAACCGCAAAATGGGGGAGCGCATATGATATTTGGTAATATTTTTGCAAAAGAAACAGAAGCTGCCTATGCAAAGCCAATCAGAGAGGCCATAAGCTATTGCCGTGAGACTGATGTATCGAAGATGGGCGAGAGCAGGATAGAGCTTAATGGCGAAGATTTTATCATTTTGATATGCGACAGAATTACCGAAGCAAAGGAAAAGAAGCTTCCTGAAGTACATAGGAAGTACGCAGAGCTCCAGTTTATGGCAGAAGGCTCAGAGCTGATGGGATTTTATCCAGATAAGGGAGACAATGAACTACTTATGGATTGTCTGGACGAGAAGGATACCATCTACTACAAGGAAAATCCTAATTCAGAGGAGAAAATGCTTCTCATGACACCGGGAACTTATGCAGTATTCTTCCCAGAGGATGTTCACCGTCCATTTTGTCAGGTAAATGAACCAGAAAGAGTAAAAAAAGTAGTTATCAAGATTGCTTTAGATACACTTTAACAAAACAGCACATTTTAACAAATAATACACTTTATGAAGTATGAAAAGGAGTAAGACAAATGCTTAGAATAAAGTATGATGACATGGTAAAAGAGTTCAAAAGAGTTCTTGAAAGCAGAGGATTTTCAGAGAAGAATGCAGCAGATGCAGCTACAGTTTTCGCTCAGAACAGCTTAGATGGTATTTACAGTCATGGACTTAATCGTTTTCCTAGAGTTGTAGAATACCTTGACAAGGGCGAGATTGATCCTGAGGTAGTAGCAACCTGCGAGCTTTCATTAGGTGCTATTGAGCGTTGGAATGGACACCGTGGATTTGGACCACTTAATGCAAAGCAGGCAATGGACAGAGCTTGTGATCTTGCAAATCAGTACGGTATCGGACTTGTTGCACTTGGCAACAACAACCACTGGATGAGAGGTGGAAGCTACGGATGGCAGGCAGCTAACAGGGGCTGCATTGGAATATGCTGGTCAAACACTATGCCAAACATGCCAGCATGGGGAGCTAAGGACAGAAGAATAGGAAATAACCCAATTATTTTCGCAGTACCTAAGAGCAATGGAAACCACGTTGTAGTTGATTGCGCTGTATCACAGTTCTCGTATGGAAAGATTGAAGAGGCTAAGCTCAAAGGACAGCAGCTTCCAATACCTGGAGGATATGACGAGAATGGAAATCTTACAACAGATCCAGCAGCTATTGAGAAGACATGGAGAGTTCTTCCAATGGGATACTGGAAGGGAAGCGGAATCTCAATCTTACTTGATCTTATCGCAACTGTTCTTACAAATGCAAACTCAGTTCAGAAGATCGGAACATTTGGAGATGAGATCGGACTTTCACAGATTATGATCGCTATTGATCCTACAAAGTTCAACTCTGACGAGACAACAGATCATATCATTGATGAGCTTGTTAATTACATCAAGTCATCAGAGCCAGCAACAGAGGGTGGAACAGTTTACTATCCTGGCGAGCTTGAAATCAATACAAGAAATGACAATAAGGAAAATGGAATTCCTGTAATCGAGGATAAGTGGAACGCAGTTCTTGCCATGTAATTTTAAGGAAAATGAAATTCCTTCCAGGCAATTAAAAAATGCAGACCAATCCAATAAATTAAGGAAAATGCAGACCTATCCAGTAAATTAAGGAAAATGCATTCCTTCCTAAATATAAATACACAATTCAAACATAGGAGAGATAATTAATCATGATTTTCTCATCAATATATAATGGAGATGACATAGCTCATTATCCAAAGGCAATACAGAAGGCTATAGAATATCTCAAGGCAAATGACTTCAATGCAATGGAAGCAGGCGTTTACGAGATTCAGGGCAAAGAAATATTTGCACAGGTTTTTGATGCAGAGACCGCAGCAGCAGAGACCAAGAGACCAGAGGTTCACGAGAAATACGTAGATGTACAATTCCTCGCAAAGGGCAGAGAGAGAATCGGCTTTTCTGTAGACACAGGCAAGTATGAAGTAGATGAAAGAATAGACGAGAGAGACCTTATTTTCTATAAGTCAGTTGAAAATGAAGGATTTATAGAGGCCGTTCCGGGCTGCTACAGCATTTTCTTCCCTACTGATGTACATCGTCCGGCAGTTGCGGCAGGAAATCCAGAGAAGATCCGCAAGGTCGTAGTCAAGGTAGCTGTATCACTACTTTAAAAATACGCCTGCCAATTAAGGGTAGCCGTATCACTACTTTAATACTAGCAAATTATAGATGACGGACAGGTCATTTATAAAAATAAAAGGGGAATATAGCAGAAGGCATGGGAAAGCTTTCTGTAGAAAGGTGGAAAAATAAAATATGAAAAAGAAATTAGCACTTGTATTAGCAGGAGTAATGACAGTAATGTCTCTTGCAGGATGTGGAAGCAAGCAGGAAGCAACAACAGCAGCACCAGCAGCTGATGGCAGTGCAGCAGCAACAGAGGGAGCAGCACCAGCTAACGCAGAGCTTAACCTCATCATCGCTTCTAACCAGACATCTCTTGATAACCCATATTCATTTGGTATGGACAAGTTCAAAGAGGTACTTGAGGATGTTTCAGGCGGAAAGATCTCAGTAACAGTTCATAAGGGAACACTTGGAGAGAATGAAAATGAGCTCATTGAGAAGCTCGAGATGGGAGCAGCTTCAATGGTAGTTGCATCACCTGGATTCATGACATCAATCGGTGTACCAGAGGTTGACATTTTCTCATTAAACTATCTTTTTGACAGCTTTGAGCACTGGGAGAAGTGCCTTGACGGTGAGTTCGGTGAGAGAATGAAGCAGGTAGTTAATGAGAAGACAGGAAACAACTTCCGTATCATGTCTTACTGGTCATCATCAGTTCGTGATTACTATGGTAAGAAGCCAGTTAAGACACCAGCTGATTTAAAGGGCATGACAATCCGTACACAGTCTTCACAGGTTCAGCAGGAGTTCTGGAAGGCATGTGGAGCAATTCCTACATCAGTAGCATGGGGCGAGCTTTATCAGGCACTTCAGCAGGGCGTTGTAGATTCAGCTGAAAATGATTACACAAGCTTCATGTTAAAGGAGCACCACAAGACAGACAACGGTAAGTACATCACAGAGACTCACCACGACTACACAACACGTCTTCTTCTCATGAACGGACACTTCTATGACAGTCTTACAGAGGAGCAGAAGGGATGGATCAACGAGGCAGTTGAGGCAGCTACAGCTGAGGAACGTGAGGTTGTTTACCGTATGTTCGAGGAGTCTAAGGAGAAGGTTATAGCTGATGGCGCAATCGTAACTAACTACGAGGATGTTGATATTGAAGCATTTAAGGCATTAGCACTTCCAATTCAGGACAAGTTCGCAGCTGACAACAACATGACAGCAGAGCTTGAGATGATCCGTTCAGCAAAGTAATAGTTTGAACAGCCAGCCGTCTGGGAGACTGGACGGCTGTTTTTATGAGATGACAGATTACCTATGAAATAATATATTACAGTTCAAGGAGGAATAAGATGAAAAAAGCAATTCAAATGCTACAGAAGATTCAGGTAGCCATTGGCGGAATCTTCCTTTTAATTTTCCTGCTTACTGTTGTGTTCCAGATGATTTCCCGCTATATCGGAATAGCTGCAACCTGGACAGAGGATGTTTCAATGTATTCCTTTATCTGGGCAGTATTTATGGGCGGCGGTGCCATGGTACTTGACAGAAAGCACTTTGCATTTACATCTATAAGCGACATGATGAAGGACCAGCGAAAGAAGAGCATTCTCAGTATTATTATTTCACTTATTATGCTTGTCTTTACTGTTCTCATGGTATATTACGGATTTAAGCTTACAAAGCAGTTCTGGAACTATACATGGGTAAACATCCCATCATTTAAGAGAGGCCCTACATGGCTTTGCCTTCCAATCTGTGGAATAACCTCTTCAATTTATCTTGTAGAGCTTATTGTTGAGGATATTGGTACACTTATAAAAGGAGGAAAGAAATAATGGCAGCTTTATTGGTAGTAATGTTCATTGTTTTCGTAGTAATAGGCGTTCCAATTTCTTTTGCACTTGGAGTAGTTTCATTTGCAGGTATTGCTTCATTACCAGAAATTCCAAATACAGTAGTATTTTCAAAGATGTTTAACGGCTTAAACAGCTTTACCTTACTTGCCGTTCCTCTTTTTATCCTTGCAGCAAACCTTATGAATGAGGGTGAGATCACAGAGAAGCTCATCGATTGCTGTAACTCACTTGTAGGACATTTTCGTGGAGGACTTGCATATTCAAACGTCCTCGTATCAATGATCTTCGCAGGAATCTCAGGATCATCACAGGCTGATACAGCAGGTGTTGGTAAGATCTTCATCCCAGCGATGGAGAAGCAGGGCTATGACAAGGGTACATCTGTAGGTGTAACGGCGGCGTCCTCTACTCTTGGCTCCATAATCCCGCCAAGTATCACGATGGTCGTTTATGCCGGTATTGCCAATGTAAGTACGGGTGCCCTGTTCATGTCAGGACTCATTCCGGGAATATTGCTCGGACTTGCAATGATGGTAGTAGTAAAAATGTATGCAAAGAAGAAAAACTTCCCTAAGTCAGAGAGAGTTCCTTTTAAGCTTGTTATTAAGCAGACTTTTGAGTCAATGCCAGCACTTCTCACTCCTATCATTTTGATCGGAGGAATAGTATCAGGCTTCTTCACACCAACAGAGTCAGCAGCATTTGCATGTATATACGCTCTTATAGTAGGAATGTTCTTCTATAAGACAATCAAGGTTAAGAATCTTCCACGTATTCTTATCGAGACAATGAAAATGTCTTCACTTTCACTTTTTGCACTTGCAACTGCTAACGCACTTGGAGAGCTCCTTAGCTACTACCAGCTTAACGTAATGGTACAGCAGTTCTTTGCAAATATGGCAGGTGGAAAGCTCGTATTCCTTTTTGTAGTTGTATTATTCTTTATGTTTGTAGGAACATTTATGGATGCAGTTCCAGCTATGATCCTTTTTGTACCTATCATACTTCCTTCAGCTATATCACTTGGAATCAGCCCAATCATCCTTGGACTTATCATCGTTGTAACACTTGCATTAGGACTTGTTACACCTCCTTACGGATTATGTCTGCTCATAGCATCGTCCATTAGTGGAATAACGATTGAAGATGCATTTAAGGGAACACTTCCTTACTTCTTATCTTCACTCGTAGTACTTGCTCTGCTTGTTATTTTCCCTGATGTATGGCTTGCTATACCAGCAGCAATTTTCCCAGGACTTTTCTAAGGAAAATGAAATACTTATAAAAATATTTAGCATCCCTTCAGTATATGCACTTACATATGCTGGAGGGATTTTGTTATATATGCTATAATGAAATGAAGTATTTACTTGGAGGAAAATCTATGGAAGCAGAAAATAAAGATAAAAAAGAATTGACTCAGGATCAGGCCATGAGAAAGAGTCTGAAGGTAAGCTATGCAATAAGGTCCATTGCGGGGATGTATCTTTTATATGTAGCCTTTCAGATGTACAGAACTATGGACTTGAACACTGGCGGTACCAGGCTCGTAAGTAATCTGTTTATGGTATTCTTTGCCATAGTAGGACTTGTGATGATTATTACAAGCTTCAGAGGTACAAGAAAGCTCATGAAGTAAATTATTGTAGGTTCTTATAGAACAGACATATTTATGGAGCAAATTCAAGTTATGAAGTAACCCCAGCTTGTGAAACAAATAAAGTTCAGGTTATAAGATTTTGAGAGGGAAAATAAATGTTTAAAAACAAATTTAAAAATATGCTGGCAACTGGTGCTATCCTGCTTGCCCTTCCTATAAATGCATATGCAGCTCTTATCAGCGGGGCTAAGTGCACTGGCTTGGAGCTTACAGCTTCAGGAAGCGCAGCCTGGGAAGCACCGCAGCTCCAAAATGAAGAGGTCGAAAAATATGAAATCAGGCTTTCACTCATGAGAAATGGAACTTGGGACGATGATTACAAGAGCTATAAGACGGATTCAGACAGCTATGAGTTTAATTTTACCAAGACAGGAAAATACAAATACAGAGTAAGAGCAAAATTCTATGGAGGAAATCACAGCGAGTGGTCTGAAGCTTCACCAGTGGTTATAGTTACAGAGGATGATCTTAATTTTGATAACTGGGACGATGATGATTTTGATGAAGATTTAGATCCATTTGATGACATTATCAACAATCAGAACAGCAATGGTAATTTTGGACCGGGATACAGACCTGACGGAAGCTACCTTGATGGAAGCAATAGTTATGGTTATGGACCTTCAGGAAGCATTACTACAGTTCCATATCCAGGACTTCCTAACAATAATAATTACAACAATGGCTCACCTTCAGCCACACCTAATCAGGGCTGGGTAAAGGGCGATGCAGGTTGGTGGTATAAATATGCAGATGGAAGCTATCCAAGAAATTCATGGCAGAGGATCAATGATAAGTGGTATTTCTTCAACATGGACGGAATAATGCAGACAGGCTGGATCTGGTGGAATAACTGCTGGTATCTGGCGCTTCCAGATGGCTCTATGGCAACAGGCTGGAATAATGTAAATGACAGATGGTATTACTTAAATCCAAGTGGAATAATGCTGACAGGTTACCAGATCATAGATGGAAAGACCTATTATCTTGATGCAACGGGAGCAAGAGTTTCAGATGGTTACTCACCGGACGGGCATTATTTTGATAAGGATGGAGTTATGCAGAAATAAAGCTTCAAAAAAATGACATAACCGGCGATAAATCTGCATTTTAAACAAATGACTAAAAAATCAATAGTCAAAATAGCTTAAAAAATCACACGATTATGTTGAAAATAACGTTTTTTAAGGAAAATATTTAACATAATAAAATATTGCACATGAAAAGAAGAGTGAGAAAATGCCTGCTCTTCTTTTTTTGTATATTATTTACAATACAGCATTTTAAAGCAACATTTTACACAAAAAACCTTAAATTCTTTGTGTGAAGTGACATGGCAAAAGTACTTATATAGAAGTAAAATACGAAATAACATCATGGAAATAAAAAGGAGATACATAATGTCAACAGTTAGGTTAGAGCATGTTTTTAAAAAATATCCAAATGGATTTGAGGCTGTTAAAGATTTTAATCTGGACATTGCAGACAAGGAGTTTATTATTTTTGTCGGACCTTCAGGCTGCGGAAAATCTACTACACTTAGAATGATAGCAGGACTTGAGGATATAAGCTCAGGTGATCTTTACATAGATGATAAGAGAATGAATGATGTAGAGCCTAAGGACAGAGACATTGCGATGGTATTCCAGAACTATGCTCTTTATCCACACATGACTGTATATGAAAATATGGCATTTGGCCTTAAGATCAGAAAGTTCCCAAAGGAAGAAATAGATAAAAAGGTTCATGAAGCTGCACGTATTCTGGATCTTGAGCATCTTCTTGACAGAAAGCCAAAGGCACTTTCAGGCGGACAGAGACAGAGAGTAGCAATGGGAAGAGCTATTGTCAGAAATCCAAAGGTATTCCTCATGGATGAGCCACTTTCAAACCTTGATGCAAAGCTCAGAGGACAGATGAGAATAGAGATTTCAAAGCTTCACCAGAATCTTGGAACAACTATGATATATGTAACACATGACCAGACCGAGGCTATGACACTGGGAACACGCATAGTTGTTATGAAGGATGGAGTTGTCCAGCAGGTCGATACTCCGCAAAATCTTTACGACAAGCCATGCAATAAGTTTGTAGCAGGCTTTATCGGTGCACCTCAGATGAACATGGTTGCAGCAGATGTGGCTGAGTCAGAGGGTAAGGTCTATCTTTCATTTTCAGGACAGAATATAAGACTTGATGACGAGAGAGCAGCTGTGTTAAAGGACAAGGGATATATAGGAAAGAAAATAACCTTAGGCATACGTCCGGAAGACCTTCATGAGGAAGCAGATGTAGCATATGCAAATACTGAGGCATGCATAGATGCAGAGATAAGAGTATATGAGATGCTTGGAGCTGAGACCTTCCTGTACTTTGATATGGAGCATTCAAACTGGACAGCAAGAGTAAATCCATCAGTAAAGGTTAAACCTGGCGATAAGGTAAAGCTTTATATGGACACAACAAAGCTTCATGCCTTTGATATTGATACTGAGGAAGCTGTTTTCAACTAAAGCCGGTATTTTTACAAGCCAGGATTTTGAATAGTTCTGCTAAGCAGGAAGCCAGTTGACTTTGGATAATTGGTCGTTCATCATATAAAAATGCAATCAAAAATACAATTTAAGGGAAGATATATACAATATGTCTTCCTTTTTGTTTGTTTTGCTTATTTTTTTGTGTTATAATATGCTAATAAAAATGGGTAATTGTTTGACTATATGAAAATATAGCAAATTTTGGCTTGCATATTATGAAATATAAGCAAGGAGGAAATATATGCTTTCAAATTTGATACTAAAAAATACTCTGGATGGAATCAAGTCAATTGCCAAGATCGATCTCTATCTTTTTAATCCAGATGGAACAAGAGTCTGCTCAACAGCTCCTTTAGATGACAGAGATGAAATCAGAGCTGCTGACTTTGCACAGTCAGATGCAGATACACAGAGTATTGCAGGAAGATACTTTGCCAAGATAAGAGAGAAAAATAATCTTGTATTTGTGCTTGCTGCTTCAGGCGCTTCTGATGAAACAGAAACATTCCTCAAGCTTACAGCATTTCAGATTCAGAACATGGTAAGCTCTGACAAGGATAAGTTTGACAAGGATAATTTCCTTAAGAATGTAATATTAGACAATCTTCTTCAGATAGATATATTCGAGAGAGCGAGAAAGTTCCATATTGATAATGACGTAAAGAGAATTGTTTATATTATAGAAGTAAAGGATGACAGCGATAATCTTATCGTTGACATTTTAAGACCACTTTATGGTATGAATAACAGCGGATACATTTTCAAGGTGGATGAGCAGCACATTATCTATATAAGAAATATGGAAGAGGATGACGATGATGAGAAGCTCATCGAGATCGGAAATTCAATCCTTGACCTTATCAATACAGAGGGTATGCAGAATGCCTATGTATCATACGGTAATCCTGTAAGCGAACTCAAGGATCTTTCATGTTCATACAAGGAAGCAGGACTTGCCATGGAAGTAGGAAAGATCTTCCATGAGGACAGCCATATGATAGCATACAGCAAGCTTGGTATAGGAAGACTTATATATCAGCTTCCTGTAACACTTTGCAAGATGTTCCTCAATGAGATATTTACAGATACAAAGCCAGAGGATCTGGACGAGGAAACAATCCAGACTATCAGACAGTTCTTTGAGGATTCACTTAATATTTCAGAGGCATCAAGAAATCTGTACATCCATAGAAACACACTTGTATACAGACTTGATAAGCTTCAGAAGCTGCTTGGCCTCAATATAAGAAACTTTGAGGATGCAATGACACTCAAGATCGCACTTATGGTAGATACATATATGCATTACATTGAAAAAGATTTCAATTAAAATAAAATATTAATTCAAAAGAGGATATAGAATGTTTAGGGGCATGTTTAATTACGATAACGCATTTTGGAGATTTATGGGCAGAGTCGGAGATTTCACACTTCTAAGCATTCTATTTTTGTTGTGCTCAATTCCTTTAGTCACCTTTGGGGCAGCGCTTTGTGCTGTATATTCTGTTATTTTCAGCATACTTGAAAGCAGGGACCAAGGTATGCTAAGGGGATATTTAAAGGGACTTAGGCAGAGTTTTAAGCACGGAATAATCTTATCTGTCCTTTTTATAATAATATTTGGAGTGATCTATATAGATATAAGGCTTTTTCCGCTGATGGGACTGCCACAAATCGTATTTTACAGCCTGCTTGGATTTACGCTTTTTACCTTTATTTTAGCGTTAAGCATTTTCATATATGTCTTTCCGCTGGAAGCAAGGTATACCAACACCTTAGCAGCACTTATTAAAAATGCTATACTTTTGAGCATCAAAAATCTGCCAAAAACAATATTAATGGCAGTATTAGATATAGTAATTATCGGCTCTGGCTTATTAAGTCTTGTATATGTGCCACAGTTTTTCATTTTCCCTCTGCTGCTTGCAGTTCCAGCTATGGCGTGGGTAAATTCGGCACTGTTAAAAAAAGAGCTTAAGCTGGAAATAAACATACAGGAGTCTGGCAATGAATGTATTTGATATTATTGGACCTATAATGATTGGACCGTCCAGCTCCCACACAGCAGGCGCTGTGAGACTGGGTGGAGTGGCAAGGAAAATTCTTCAGGCTGAGCCTGTGGAAGCTGTTATTGAGCTCTCAGGATCCTTTGCCAAGACCTACAAGGGGCATGGAACAGACAAGGCACTGCTTGCAGGAATAATGGGCTTTGCCTCAAACTCAGCAGAGATAAAGGATGCGTTTAAGCTGGCTGATGAGAAGGGAATAAAATACAGCTTTATTCCGGTCGAGATAAAGGATGCCCATCCAAATACGGCAAGGATGAAGCTCAAGGCTGAAAATGGCAAATCCTGCGTAGTTATCGGATCAAGCATAGGTGGAGGCAATATAAGAGTAGATTATGTCAACGGCATGAAGGTCGATTTTACGGGAGAAAGAAATACTATTCTTGTAATGCATAAGGACAGACCGGGGCTCATAGCCTCAGTAACTAATCTTATGGCAGATAAGTACAGAGACGTTAATATAGGAAATTTCAGACTCTCAAGACCTATAAGAGGTGGAGAGGCTGTAATGACGATAGAGATAGACGGAATGCCGCCAGAGGGCATGATAGAGGAAATAAAAGACCTTGAGGACGTAATGAATGTCATTTTGATGAGGGCGTTGTAAGAAATGTAATTTCAATGAGGAAAATATAAACGCAGTATGATATTTGCTTGGAATTACAGGATAAAAAGTGCAATTAAAGAGGTAAAAAATGTTTTTATATGATTCAGTAAGGGAACTTACAGAAGCTGTTGCAAAAAGCGGGAGAAGCCTGTCTGAGCTTGTTATTGAAGATCAGGCTGAAGCCATGGAGCTTAGCACAGATGAGGTATATAGGAAAATGGAAGAGCGCTTTGACGTGATGGTCGAAGCTGTACATAGTGGAAATGACAAAAACCTAAGATCAACTTCTGGACTTACAGGTGGTGAAGGCTATAAGCTAAATAAATATTCGCAGGAAAATGGCGGAATCATGGGCGAGTTTATGACAAAGGCCATAGGAAGAGCCTTAAGTGTTTCAGGGTTAAATGCTGCGATGGGTAAAATTGTCGCCACACCTACAGCTGGTTCCTGTGGCATAATGCCGGGATGCTTTGTTTCATTATATGAAGATAGAGGATTTTCAAAGGAAGCCATTGTAAAATCCATGTTTACGGCCTCTGCAATAGGCATGGTCATAGCAAAGAGGGCAAATGTAGCAGGCGCTGAGGGTGGATGTCAGGCCGAATGCGGTTCAGCTGCCGCAATGGTGGCAGCAGCAATGACAGAGCTGTACGGAGGAAATGCAGAGATGTCAGCCCACGCAGCGGCTATAGCTATTTCCAACCAGCTCGGACTTGTATGTGATCCGGTGGCAGGACTTGTGGAAATTCCATGCATAAAGAGAAATGCCCAGGGCGTTGTAACAGCAATGGCGGCAGCAGATATGGCACTTGCCGGGCTCAAATCCGAGATTCCGTGCGACGAGGTAATCGATGCAATGAAGAGTGTAGGCGATATGCTTCCATGTGCACTTAAGGAAACAGCAGGAGGCGGACTTGCCACAACACCTACAGGAATAAGATTAAAGGAACAGATTTTTGGAAAAGACTGACAAAAAACGTGTTAAAGCTTGCATTATTTTTTGTTTTCGAGTAAGATATGGATTTATCTAAAGATTAAGAAACTGTTTTCATAACAGATATATCCTTATATATAAAGAAAATATAGGGGTGGAAATATAAGCAGTAGAGAGGATTTTAAAGATGGGAGTATATGAGGAGTTAATTGAAAGAGGCTTACTTGCACAGGTAACAGATGAAAATGAAATCAGAGAGATGGTAAATGCAGGAAAAGCAACTTTCTATATAGGTTTTGACCCTACAGCAGACAGCCTTCATGTAGGACATTTCATGGCATTATGCCTTATGAAGAGACTTCAGATGGCTGGAAATAAGCCTATAGCACTTGTTGGTGGCGGAACTGGAATGGTTGGAGATCCATCAGGAAGAACAGACCTTAGAAAAATGATGACAAAGGAAACAATTGCACATAACTGTGATTGCTTCCGTAAGCAGATGGAGCGCTTCATTCATTTTGGTGATGGCAAAAATGATGCTATCATGGTAAACAATGGAGACTGGCTTCTTGATCTTAATTATATTGATTTCCTTAGAGATATCGGATCACATTTCTCTGTAAATCACATGCTTGCAGCAAGATGCTATGAGCAGCGTATGGAGAAGGGACTTACCTTCCTTGAGTTTAACTATATGATCATGCAGGGCTATGACTTCTACCGTCTGTATCAGGATTACGGCTGCAACATGCAGTTTGGTGGAGACGATCAGTGGTCAAACATGCTTGCAGGAACTGAGCTCATCAGAAGAAAGCTTGGCAAGGATGCACATGCCATGACTATTACTCTTCTTCTTAATTCTGAAGGAAAGAAAATGGGTAAAACAGCTTCAGGCGCAGTATGGCTTGATCCAGAGAAGACTTCACCTTATGACTTCTACCAGTACTGGAGAAATGTAAATGATGCCGATGTTATAAAGTGCATTAAGATGCTTACCTTCCTTCCTCTTGAGCAGATCAGAGAGATGGAGAAGTGGGAAGGCGCTGAGCTTAACAGAGCTAAGGAAATACTTGCACATGAACTTACTGAGCTTGTACATGGTAAGGAAGAAGCAGACAAGGCAGAAGCTGCTGCAAAGGCTGTATTTTCAGGAGCTGCATCAGAGCATATGCCAACCTATGAGGTAAGCGAGGCTGAGCTTAAGGATGGCGCTATAGATATCCTTTCAATCTTAGTTAATTCAAAGCTTGCTGCTTCAAGAGGTGATGCAAGAAGAAATGTTGAGCAGGGCGGAGTTACTGTTTCTGACGAGAAGATTACCGACATCCACAAGGAGTACACCAAGGAAGAACTTGCAGGAGAAGGAATCATCGTCAAGAGAGGAAAGAAGAACTTCGTCAAGGTGATTTTTAAGTAAGAACTTTAGTTAAGATATAGAAATAAGTCTAGCTCATAGATGAATGTGTTAACATATCAAGAAGAAAGTTAATCAATATATCAAATGTAAGAATATTGTAAGGTCTTTGAACAGCCCGGCGTAAAAAAACTATGCTAAGATATATAAAACCAAAAAGTGTTTATATGATATGGACTGAAAATATAATTTCAGAATCTTTATGCGAGGATATTTTTAAGTATCTTATATAGAATATAAAGTGATATATAGCATGATAAAGCATATCAGGAAGCATATTATATAGGCATATGTTTCAGGGGTATTATTAATGAAGATAGTTTCTTTAATAAAGAATATGATTACAGTGGCTGCCATGACTCTTATGATTTCTGCGGAAGCATTTGCAGCACCTACCAGTATAAATGACAGTACAGCATTTCCTTTTGATATAGAACTTAGCGATGACAGCTGCGAAAGACTTACCTATGCAGGTCACTCATCAAATGGTGTCAGCTATGAAGACGGAACCGCTATAACACCATATACACAGTTCAGAATCATAAGGACAGCTGATGAATCTTACGATATAGATAAGCTTGATATAGAGATTTATGTCTTATATGAAAATGACAAGAATACAGGTCATCTTAAGGAGTTCACAAAGAAGTATTCTGGCGAGGATCTGACTGTAGGAGATGAGTACTACGATTTCTTCTCAGAGAATCTTAGAGATAATCTTGAGTCAAGAGACAGACTTTATTCTAACTCACTTAGATCTTTGGTTATGAAGCTTAGCTACGAGGGAAGAGAAGTCAAAGCAATGAAGAAATACTTCTATGTATGCAACGAAGAAGATTTTGATGCTCTCCTTCAGAGTTCAGACGATATAGTATATACTGACGAAGACTCAGCAGAATTCCTTGAGTTATAAAAGAGCAACAAGATAATAGGACAATAATAAAATAAAATAAAATAAAATTTACGGCCTCCCAGATTCGCAAGTTTGCATTTCTGGGAGGTTTTTGTACCTAAAGTGTCGAAAAAAGCGAAAAAGGTACAAACCGCCTCCCGGGAGAAGTGAGTTTGTACCTAAAAACGATTACACAAGCCGGGATAGGTAGTTATGTCCATATAATGGTGTAAAAATAAAATGGAAAGAGCCAATGCTCATCC
>JAUNDV010000026.1 GCA_030525875.1 Eubacteriales bacterium | reverse complement strand
ATATGGTCACTTTTATACTTGATGAACTTTTACACACAAAATTGGACTTGACCTTACACAAGCCTAAATAGGTACAAAAATACCCTCGCATGAGACTGGTTTGTACCTAAAAACGTTTACACAGGCGTAGATAGGTACAAAAAACTACCTAAAGCACAAATTATTGTACCTAAATGACCGAAAAAAGAGAAAAAAGGTACAAAACCACCTTCGGGAGAAGTAAGCTTGTACCTATAAACGTTTATACAAACTGGAATAGGTACAAAGCCTGTCCCCGAAGAGTAAACCTTAGAATTATGCCATGAGTATCCCAAAAAAATAAAAACCATCAAGAACTTAGTATATTATCCCAAAAATGAAATTTTTATTCATATATAAATATGGTATAATACTTTCATATTGTGAGTTTCTTTCTTGTAATATGGGAGATGTCTGTGAATTTCTTCTTGGCAAAATTTTCCTAGACAAGAAGAAAAACGGAGGAATAGACTTAAGTGGAGAAAAAATATAGCGCGGGCTTGGTTTCTCAATCTTTTTGGTTTGTTGAAACAAAAAAAATAATCAAGCTAAAGTTAGAAGGAAAAACTGAAAAAGAAATAAAAGTACTTTGCATAGATGAAAACCTATTTGGAGCAATTAATGAAAATCGAGCTAGAAGAATGTACAGATATATATGGAACCGAATAAAGGACTTTGATGACAGGCTGATTAAATTATTTGACATTGCAGATGTACAAACTCAAAAGCTCATTAACCTGATTGCAATTTTGGAGTCGGACAGATTATTCTTTGAATTTATTTATGAGGTATATAGGGAAAAAGTTATTCTTGGAACAGAAGAAATAAGTGACTTTGATTTAAATGTGTTCTTTAAGAATAAAGAGGTACAGTCTGATGAAGTTAGCAGGTGGATCGATGGAACCAAGAAAAAATTAGGCTCTACATATTTCAATTTTATGACAGATGCTAATTTAATTACAGTTGTAGATAAGAAGAAAACAATCACGCCACCAATTTTTGATATAGAATTAGAAAAATATTTAGAAATAAATGGAAAGCAATCTCTTTTGAAAGCAATTAAGGGGGTGAGCTGATGTTATCACTGGAAGAAATATTTTATATTGCAGAAAAAAAGATCCAGGATCCTTTATTTAGAAAAAATAAGGGACTCGGTAATGAAGTTGGATATTATATTTTTGACTATCCGGCAGAACAGGAACTATTTGTAAGAGAAAGAATAGAATCTATCAGAAAGAAAAATGAAAATTCAGATGATGAATATAAGATAGTTGTATTTGACTTATATGACATAACCATCAATATTCTAAAGGATAAAGGCTATTTAGAAAAATGCTTTGAGTTTGAAAAGAAAAAAGGATTTGACAGGATTACAAAGTCTGTTGGAAATATGCTAAAGATTACATCTTCAGATAGCCTGCTTATTCAGCATATCAAGAAAAATACACCAGAAAAATCTGTGATATTTATAACAGGAATTGGAAAAAGCTATCCTATCTTACGCTCACATACCTTGCTCAACAACCTTCATCAAGTCATAGACAGAGTACCTGTAGTGATGTTTTATCCGGGAAGCTATGATGGACAAGAATTAGTGTTGTTTGGGAAAATAAAAGACGACAACTATTACCGAGCATTTAAGATGGTCGATTAAAAGAGGTACAAATGATGGAAATTAAAGATATTTTTGAAAAATGGATAGATAGAGATATCAAAGGCGTAATTAAGGTTGGACAAGATGATAAAGCCAATATAAAACAGGAATTAGAAGAATATGTAGTTACAAGAGAATTGCAGAAGCATTTTGCAGAATTTTTTGCAAGCTACAGAAGAGGAATTAACGGAAATACCGATAAAATGGGTGTCTGGATTTCAGGTTTCTTTGGAAGTGGTAAATCTCATTTTTTAAAAATTCTTTCTTATCTACTTGCAAATAAAGAAATAGATGGAAAAACTGCATTTGAATACTTTGAAGAAGATAAAAAAATTACTGATCAAGAGGTATTAGATGATATGCGTCTTGCCTCAACAGTACCTACGGATGTAGTGCTTTTTAATATTGATTCTAAGAGTGAAATAAATGGCAAACAGTCAAAGGTTGCCATTGTATCCGTTTTGCAGAATGTCTTTAATGAAATGCAGGGGTTTAGCGGTTTTAATCCATTCCTTGCAGATTTAGAAAGAAAGCTTTCCTATGAAGGAAAATTTGACTTATTCAGGGAAAGATTTGAAGAAAGCTTTGGCAGTGAGTGGACAGAGGCTCGCAATGATTTCGATTTTATTCAAGATGATGTTGTGGAAGTGCTTGCTGATATTGGATTTATGAGTGAAGAAGCAGGTCGTAACTGGTGTGAAAAGGCAGTAGGCGAATATCCTTACAAGGTAGAAGCATTTGCAAAGCTGGTAAAAGAATATTTAGACAAAAAAGGAAATAATCACCATATTGTTTTCTTAATTGATGAAATTGGTCAGTATATAGGTGATGATTCCAAGCTTATGCTGAATCTTCAGACAGTTACAGAAGACCTTGGAACTACCTGTCGAGGAAAAGCTTGGATTATAGTAACCAGCCAGGAGGATATAGATTCCATTACAAAAACAAAAGGAAATGACTTCTCTAAGATTCAGGGACGTTTTGATACAAGACTTTCTCTTTCATCTGCAAATGTAGATGAGGTTATAAAAAAGAGAATCTTGGAAAAGAAGGAAACCGCTAAACAGACTCTTGAACTGTTATACGATGATAGTGAAACAAAAATCGAAAATATCATTTCATTCGAAGAAAATAATAAGAAAAAATATGCGGATAGAGAAAACTTTGCCGATGTCTATCCATTTATTCCTTACCAGTTTAACTTACTGGCAAGTGTCCTTACTTCAATTCGTACACATGGAGCTTCGGGAAAGCACCTTGCAGAGGGTGAGCGTTCTATGCTTGCACTTTTTAAAGAATCAGCATCTAATATTAAGGAGAAAGAAATTGGAAATCTAGTTCCATTTAATTTATTTTATGATGCTTTGGAGCAGTTCTTGGATCACTCTCACAAAGCGGTAATTTCTCGTGCATGGGATAATGAATATCTGAATCCGACACATGAAAAAGAATGCTTTGATGTCAATGTATTAAAGGTCTTGTTCATGATCAAATATGTCAAGGAAATAGAGGCAAATATAGAGAATATTACTACTCTAATGATTTCTAATATCAATGATGAGCGTATGGCTTTATCTGCTAAAGTAGAGGATGCTTTAAAGAGATTAATAAGGCAGACACTTGTACAAAAGAACGGAGATCGTTATGTATTCCTTACAAATGAGGAACAGGAAATTAATCGTGCTATTGAATCACAAAATGTAGATTCCAGTGAAGTTATCAATAAAGTATCAGAGTTGATTTTTGATGATCTGTATGATGAAAAGAAATATCGCTATCCGGAATTTAATGGCAGATATGCTTTTTCATTTAATCAGATGATAGATAATAAGCCATATAAAGCAAATCAAAATAACGAGATTACCTTAAAGATCCTTACACCAAATAGTGATGAGCTTGCAGATGAGGCCACACTACGTCTTATTTCAGGGCAAGGAAATAATGTATTGGTTGTGTTGCCAGATGATAGAAGCTTTCTTGATGAAATCCGCTCTGCGCTTCAGATTGAGAAATTTATTCGCTATGATGCTACCAATGCGATTACCGAATTTGAAACTATCAAAGAAACTAAAAAGAAAGAAATACGTGATAGAAATGCAGCAGCAAAATTATTCTTATCTGAAAGCTTGAAGGCAGCAGCAATATATGTAAGCGGTGAAAGAGTGCAAACAAACTCAAAAGAAGTTACAAGTCGTATTAATGAAGCAATTGGCAAGCTTGTATCCGCTGTTTATCATAAGCTATCTTATATTGATACGGCAATGTCTGAAAATGATATAAAAGCATTGTTCAAGTCAAATAACGGGCAGATGACCTTGGCTAATATAGAGGCTACAGCCAATGAACTTGCACTTAAAGAAGTCAAAGATTATATTGCAATGAATACATCCAGACATACCAAGACTTCCATGAAAACTTTAATAGATCGTTATACCAAAGCACCTTATGGATTTATTGAAACAGATGTTCAGTGGCTTGTGGCAAAGCTTTTCAAAAATGGAGATATATCACTATTTGTAAATAATGAAGCAGTAACTTTGCTCTCTAAAACGGAGGAGGAAATCATCCGCTATTTGACACGCAAAGAATTTAGCGAAAAGCTAATGAGTGAAATAAAGGTCAGAGCCAATGAAAAGCAAAAGAAAGCTGTCAAAGAGGTAATGAAGGAATTATTCGGAATCACTCCTTACAGCGAAGAAGATGATGCTATGATGAATAGCTTCTTGGAATATGCTAAGAGATTAAAGATTGAGCTTGATAAATTGAATATTTATTATACAAATCAGTCTAAGTATCCAGGAAAAAAAATCATAGATACCGGTAAAAAAATGATGACAGAGGTGCTGAATCTTAAATATTCAAAGGAATTTTTTAATGCAATTGATGCTAATAAGGATGATTATCTTGATTTTGCTGAGGATTATGAACCAGTAAAAAAATTCTTTGAAGGTGATCAAAAGGATATCTTTGATAAAGCAATCAAGCTAATGGGTATTTATGAAGATAGTAAGACCTTTGTTGTAAATAATGAAATTGAAGAAGTAGTAGCTGATGTAAATGAGATTATGTCTAATCGTAATCCTTATGGGCAAATATTCAGACTGCCTGAGCTTTTGAATAACTTTATCAGTCTTTATGGAGCCTTACTTCAGGAGATGGAAGAGCCAATAGATAATGCTATTCAAGAAGCAAGAAAGCGTGTATTCGATGAGTTAGAGGGAAAGCTTTGTCATGATGTTTTAAAAGATAAATTCACAAGACGGTTCATTGAAATCAGCAATAAGGCTAAGACCTGTAATAATGTAGCTAGGCTTCAGAATATCAAGATAGAAGCAGATGCTCTTAAAATTCGTTGCCTGAATGAGATAGCAGGAGAAGAAGCAAGACTTACACCTGTAGAACCAGTCGCTGATGTATCAGATGATGATGTACATCCTACTCCAGTTTTACCAGTAAAAAAGAGTAAAACAATTAGTATTAAATCTGTAAACAATGCCTCGTCCTGGCATATAGAAACTGAGGAAGATATAAGAAAATACATTGCAGAACTTGAAAAGAAATTAATTGACTCATTGGAAGATGACACTATTATCAATATAGAGTTTTAATGTGCAGAAAATTAGGTGTTATTGAGGTAAAAATGCCAAACATCTTCATTTCTTCTAAAGTAGCTGAGAGCCTTGATAAAAAAGAAGAGTATGTAAAGAACAAAGGTTTTGATGAAGAAGCTTATAAAAAATGGATTATAAGTTATTTGGAAACCTATAAGAACGCAAAAAACAGGATATTATGAAGTTACTAAGCGATAAGCTTCCGGATTCACTTGACGATAAACAGAAAGAAAAGTAAGATATTTGCTTGAAAAATTACGAAATGAAGGAATCATAAAATTAGATTCAGAAAACAAAAGATTAGCCAATTGGACATTAAATAAATGATTTGGCTAATAATTTGGCTAATGATTGGTTAATCATTTATGGATTTAACTTTTATAAAAAAGGAAAATATTCGTTTGAATTCATTAAAAATAGGGTAATAATAGGGTAAATTGGATATTAGTGAAATAATTCTATAATAAATTCAACTAATTCAATCAAAGATTTTGGAGAAAAATTATGAATAAAACAGCGATTAAGAATTTTGCAGTTTGGGCAAGGCAAAAGCTTATCGAAGATATTATATATAAAGCTGGTTTACTTGGTATATCTAATAAAGGTATTATTGAAGCTCTTCCACAATCGACAAATGATTTAAAATTTTTTGATATTGGAACAAAGAATTACGTTGAAGTAGCTGGTAGAGAAATTAAACAAAGAGAAGCATTGATTTCTGCCATTAAAAATAAAGAAAAAGAAACAAATAGCTATCAAGAAGCCTTTGAATATATTGTTGAAGAGGTAGCATACACATGGTTTAACAGATTGATTGCAATAAGATTTATGGAAGTCAATGATTACTTGCCTTCACGTATTCGTGTCCTTTCATCTGAAAATAAGGCGAAGAATGAGCCAGACTTTGTTACTAATCCATTTGAGGCAGATTTAGATTTATCAGCTTATGAGCAAGATAAGATAATAGAATTAAAAGATACAAATAAGTCGGATGAACTGTTCCGTATGCTTTTTATAAAGCAGTGTAATAAGTTACATGAGATATTGCCTCGTCTATTTGAAAAGACAGATGATTATACTGAATTACTTTTGACAATTTCATATACAGACAAAGATGGCATTATTTATCATCTTATACATGATATTGATGAAGATGATTTCAATGTAGAAAAAGAGGGACAGATTGAGATTATAGGATGGCTGTATCAGTATTACAATATTGAGCCGAAAGCAACTGTATTTTCCAGAGCAAAAGGGCAGAAAATAAAAAAAGAACAGATCCCAGCGGCAACACAATTATTTACACCTGATTGGATTGTTCGTTATATGGTAGAAAATTCACTAGGACGTTTGTGGTATGAAGGACATTCGGATAGTAATATAAAAGATAACTGGAAATATTATCTTGATGAAGCAGAGCAAGAATCTGAGGTACAAATAAAACTTGATGCAATAAGAGAAGAGTATAAAACTATAAAACCTGAAGAAATCAAGCTTATTGATCCATGCATGGGAAGTGGTCACATTCTTGTATATGCATTTGATGTTTTCATGCAGATTTATGAAAGCTATGGTTATACTCAAAGAGATGCTGCAAGTTTAATCGTAGAAAACAATATCTTTGGACTAGATATAGATGAAAGAGCAGCACAGCTTACATATTTTGCAGTAATGATGAAAGGTCGCCAATATGACCGCAGATTTTTAACAAGAGGAATTAAGCCTCATGTTTATGATGTACCAGAGATTAAAGCCGTTGATAAAAGTACCATAGACGCCTTTGGTGATTGTGCAGATATTGCAAAAAGGGTTTGTGATAGTTTCATTGATGGAAAAGAGTATGGAAGCTTAATCAATCCTAAAGTTTCTTTCGATGAAATTGATAAACTTGATAAGAAAATTGAGCAAATGAAATCAGATACAGTAGATATCTTTTCACATATAGCATTGAAGATTGTTGAACCATTGATGGATATAGTAAGAATATTGGTGCAAAAATATGATATTTCGGTTACGAATCCTCCATATATGGCAGTTAGCAGTGCTGGTGCAAAGCTTAATGATTATGTGAAGAAGTATTATCCAGATAGTAAGGCAGATTTATTTTCAGTATTTATTGAACGATCGACAGAGTTGATTAAAAAGAATAGATTTCAAGCAATGATTACCATGCATTCTTGGATGTTCCTTTCAAGCTTTGAAAAACTCAGAGAAAAACTACTTTCATTAGATACTGTTAATATGGCACATTTAGGAGCGAGAGCTTTTGAAGAAATTAGTGGCGAGGTAGTACAGACAACGAGTTTTGTATTCAGAAAAAGTAATATCTCAAAATTTAAAGGAACGTATTGCCGTTTAATAGAGCCAAATACACAAGATGGAAAAGAGGCAATGTTCCTTGAGAGAGAAAATCGTTTCGAGGTAGAACAAGATAATTTTTCAAAGATTCCGGGAAGTCCGATTGCATATTGGATTTCAAAAGGATTCCAACAAATTTTCAAAGATGGAGAACAAATTACTAAGTATATATCCTCTAGGGATGGGCTTACTACTGGAAATAATGAATTGTTTGTTAAGCAGTTTTGGGAAGTCCCATATACCCACATTATGTTTAACTGTACAAATGCTGAAGAGTTTTGGAAATCAGAAAAAAAGTTTGCACCTTTGATTAAAGGTGGATTATACAGAAAGTGGTATGGTAACAATTGGTTTGTAATTACCTATGATAAAGGAGGATTCCAAAAATTATCAAATTCAGGAAACAAGTTGCCTTCCAGAGAAGTTTATTTTTTACCATATATAACATGGAATCGTATATCTACAAGAATGGCATTTAGATATTGCGAGGCAGGATATATATTTGAAAGTGCAAGTTTAATTGCTGTTTCAGATACATATGAAAATCATATGTATGCACTTGCTTTTGCAAATTCAGTGGTAGCGAAAGATGAAATGCAGTTGATAAATCCGACTACAAATATGTTAAGTGGATATGTTGACTCGCTTAAAATACCAAGACAATCAGAGCACAGTATGGTAATACAGTTTGCTAAAGAGAATGTGTATTATGCTAAAAAAGACTGGGATTCCTTTGAAACCTCATGGGACTTTGAAGAGCACCCATTAGTGAGATGGTCAAAATCTTTATGGGATTGTACAGCTATCGCTTCTGCTATGAGTAATTATTACGGAGATAAGAAACCTGAGCAGGTAAGCGGTTCTTTGGAACTTTGTTATCTATTGTGGCAAGGTGAATGCAATGAAAGATTTAATCAGCTTAAGGCAAATGAGGAAGAGCTGAACCATATTTTCATTGATATTTATGGTTTGCAGGATGAGCTGACACCAGAGGTTGAAGATAAAGATGTTACTGTTCGCAAAGCAGATTTACAGAGAGATATTAAGAGTTTAATTTCCTATGCAGTTGGTTGTATGCTTGGAAGATATTCTCTTGATTGTGTAGGACTTGCTTTTGCTGGTGGTGATTGGGACGAAACAAAATATAAATCTTTTATACCAGATCAGGATAACTGTATTCCTATTACTGATGAAGAATATTTTGAAGATGATATAGTTGGACGATTTGTTAACTTTATGCGCATTGCATTTGGGGAAGATGATTTGGAGGTAAATCTAAACTTTGTTGCAAAGGCTCTTGGAAATAAGGGAAAGACTAGTCGTGAAGTTATCAGAAATTACTTCTTAAATGATTTTATAAAAGATCATATTAAGACCTATCAGAAGCGACCAATTTACTGGTTGTTTGACAGCGGTAAGCAAAATGGATTCAAGGCATTATGCTATATGCACCGTTGGAATGCAGATACTATTGGAAACGTGCGTGTAGAATATCTTCACCGTATGCAGCGAGTATACGACAAAGAAATGGATCGTATGCAGGAAATTATTGATAACAGCAAGGATAACAAGGAAATTAATGCTGCAACAAAACGCAAAGAGAAGCTTCAGAAACAGCTTAAGGAAACAAAGGACTATGATGCTATGATTGCACATTTAGCTCTTTCACGTATCGATATTGATCTTGATGATGGTGTGAAAGTTAATTATGACAAGGTACAGACAGTTGACGGAAAGAAAATGCAAGTTCTGTCGAAGATTTGAGGTAGTATATGGCAGAAATGAATCTAAAACAGATTACAGATAAATTAAATAGTGAGTTTACAGGTGACGGACGTAAGCTTGTATTTTGGTATGACGCCAATGCTGAGTTTAGCGAAGATGTAGATTCTATGGAACTAATGAATGCAAAGGTATTGCACCTTGAAAAAGATAATCAGTTTTATATTAAATATTTCTTGGAGTGTGAGGATAAGAATACTAATTATCTTGTTTATGCACCCTTTGCTAAGCCGAACATCAGAGAAAATCACTTAGAGGATACGATTCGCTATTCAAAGGAATTCTTTGCTGATCGTGCTTCCTTGCTTGCACTTGATTTAGGAATTGATGAAAAATATAAGCCAGTGCTCCAGCATTATATCAAGTTTTTCGCGAATAAGGACAGAACACAGAAATTCTATGATTTGGAAATAGAGGAATATAACAGAAGTACTATTGAAGTGGCACTGATGAGTGTGCTGTGCAGAAACAAGATAGCTTTATTTGAAGAAGTGCTTCGTTGCGTTTTGATAGACGGTGGCTTAGAGGATAACAAATATATGTTAGAGTTTGAAAAGTATGATTTGCTTGATGCTTTCTGGCAGCAGGTAGATATGGCTTTTGGATATAGTCAGTCAGATCCGACACTTGAAAAGCTCGTGATGACTATGCTTGTAACTTATGCGGCCAATACTATCAATATGGATATGCCACAGACTTGGAAGAATTTTATTTCTTATAAATCTGGAAATATCATCGCTTTCATGGATAATTTAATGAATAGTCTGATTTACAGCGAGAGATTTGATGAATTATCCAGAGAGATTGATCAAAAATATGGAGCTAAATCTGTCATTGAGAATATGGAGACAGAAACCTTAATTGACAGCAATATTTTTGAAGGAATTGATGAAATTTTAATTAATTGGATAATTTCTCGTCTTGAAAATGAAGATGTCAATGCTAAATTATCAGGCAAGATTATACCGGAAATATGTACAGAAAGAAGAAAGAAGCATTTTGGTAAAAATTATAGAATTGAGTATCTTGTACTTGAAAATGCATATTATATCATAGCAGCTGGCAAATATGAATTTATCAGTGGTATAGACAATCTTGTCAAGGAATATACAAGCTCAGCCTTTAATATCGACCGCAGATATAGATATTTTTACTATTATCTTGATAGTTTGGATGATACGACAAAATTTGAAGTTTTAAGAGATTTGATTGAAAATATTTATACCAACGATTATTTGAATAAGATTACTGTAAACTGGAATATGGAAATGAACGAAGCTGAGGGAGAGACCGGACTGGTATTACAGAGGAATTTCTTCTCTAAATATATTCATTTTGCGAAGGATAGAGTAGTTGTAATTATATCAGATGCCTTCCGTTATGAAGTTGCTTATACCTTGTTTGAAAAGCTACAGGCTGATGAAAAGTGCAAGGCTTCAATTTCGGCAATGCAGGGAGTATTGCCGTCCTATACACCACTTGGTATGGCTTCCCTATTGCCACATAGAACCCTTGAATACAACGATAAGTATGAAGTACTTGTCGATGGAAAGGTTTGTGCTAGCACCGAGCAGAGAGAAGCTTTGTTAAAGGAATATAAGCCAAACAGCCGGTGTATACAGTTTGATTCTATGAAGAATATGAAGCGAAAGGAGCTTAGAGAAATTTTTACTGGTCAGGATGTGGTCTATGTATATCATAACCAGATTGATGCAAGAGGAGATGCGACAAAAACCGAAAATGAAGTATTTACTGCCTGTGAGGAAGCGGTGAAAGAAATTCATGATTTCATGCGTAGATTATCATCACAGGCGAATAGCCATCATTTTTATATTACAGCAGACCATGGTTTTATTTATAAAAGAGATAAGATTGAAGCTTCAGACAAGATTAGCGGAGCTTCAAGGAGCAACAGCTTAGGCCAAAGATATGTTTTATCTGATGATACGTGGAATACAGATGGCGTTTGTACAACTACAATTGGCAACGTACTTGGGAATGATGACAATAGAAACATTGCTTATCCTCTAGCTTCAGATATTTTCAAGGTGGCAGGAGCTGGTCAGAACTTTGTACATGGTGGCTCTTCACCACAAGAAATGATAATTCCTCTTGTGGAAGTAAAGGTAGAGCGAGGAAAAAAAGAAACCAGTGTTGCTGAAATTGCATTAGTAAGCCTGACAAGTAGAATTACAAGCCTCAATACTACACTTGATTTTGTTCAGACAGAACCAATCAGCGACGTTGTGAAAGAAACACAGTATAGGGTTTATTTTGTTTCAGATGATAATGAAAAGATTTCAAATGAAAATATCATTATCGCTGACAAAAAAGATAAAGAAACTGTAAATCGTATGTTCAGATTACGTTTCAGCTTTAAAAATCAGAACTATGATAAATCACATAAATACTACCTGATTGCTTATGATGATAAGAATGATTCGGAAGTTATTAGCCATGAGGTTATGATGGATATAGCATTTGGCGATAACATGGGGTTCTTTGATTAAATAGTGCATCAGCTTAAAGGAGACCAAGAAAATATCGTGCAGGATATTGACGAATATATTGAATGTATGAAAATTGCTTGAATGTAAAAGCTTGAGGAAGGAATAATATAACATGCTACTTAGGGATTATTTAGAAGAATATACGAAAGAACAATTGTTGAATCATGCAAGAACTTTCGAATTGAAAAGATGCTCAGGGCTTAGGAAAGCTGAATTAATCGAAAGAATTATTGAGTATTTATGTGCACATGAGATATTAAGAGGCAGACTCGCTTGTCTTACTAAAGAGCAGATGAATCTGTTTAGAAGAGCATGTGAAGAGCCACAGAATGTTTCTCTAATTGAAGTTATTGATAGTATGCAGTTATGTAGATACTGGATTGGGTCCTTTGAAGAAAGCACGGATAGATTTAGCGTTTTTGAAGAACTTAAAGAGGCATTTAGAGAGATTGATGATGAAGAATTTCGCTTAGAGCAGTACAAAAAGGGCTGGATGATGAAGTGCGTTAATTTCTTTATCGAATATTATGGAATAGCCCCATTAGAAGTTATACATAAAATGTATAAATTGAAGGTAAATGATTCTATAGAAGATATGATTGATACACTTTCTGAAATGCCAATTGATATTTTAGAGGCTTGCATATATTCACCAAAAGGATTTACGTCTAAAAATAGTATGCTTTATTCAGATAATGGATTACTTATTCATTTGCCAATGATTGAGGAGATAATTGAACTTAGGAATTTATTAAAGAATCAAGGAAATAAAGACTTTTATATACCTTCTGCACAGCAGATTGAAGAAATTTGTATGTATGGATATGAGTTTAGTTCATTAGCCTATAAAAAATTGGAAGAATTTTTTAGAAAAAAATTGAATTTATCATATGAACATGCCACTACATGGTGCCTTAGGATATGGGCAAATAGCTGTTCAGGCGGAATGCCAAGTGATATTATTTCTGAAATGACAGAGGAAGAAGGCATTGAATTTAATAGTAAAAAACAAATGAATGAGTTTCTACAGCTGTTGATGGATGCTCATAACAATACACGAATGAAGGAAAACAGAGGACACAATCCAAAAGAATTGAGTGAACCAAAATTTTCAGATGCTATGCCAATAATAGTGCCAGGAAGTTCACAGGCAGCAGAAATGCTAAGAGATGCGATGCCACAATTAAGCGAAATGGGATTTTCTGTTGATTTAGATAAAAATGCAGATACTGCTACTACATTTATTTATCCAAAGGGAATAAATGACAATCCAATTAAAATAGATAAAAAGATTTATCCTAATGACCCATGTCCATGTGGTTCAGGAAAGAAATATAAGAAGTGTTGTGGACGAAAATATAAGGATTGAAGAGAATAGAAGGCAAGTTGGTGTCTGTCCCCCTAAGCACAAGAGGTAAGGAGTCAGTTTTGTACCTATAAAGGTTTACACAAGCCTAAATAGGTACAAAACTTTTTAATTTTAAAATGACCTTATTTTCTAAGTAATACTCCGTTATTTCTTTTTACTATTTTGTATAATTAATTTACTCTTTTGAGGAGAATGTCCGTATTCGGATTTAAATGCCCTATAAAAAGAAGTATAGTTTCCAAAGTTATATTTTTCTACAACATCCTGAATATTCATACCATCAGCAAGATCCTGTTTAGCGAGGAAAAGCTTTTTTTTAATAATATATTGATGGATTGACATTCCAAGCTCTTCCTGAAATTTTGCCGATACACTTGAACGACTTATATAAAAATAACTACATATATCATTAATTGTTATCGTATTGTAAATATTTGTATTGATATATCTCAAAATATTGAAAATAAGCGAGTTAGCATTTTTATTTCCAACTGATACATTTTGAATAATATCTGTGTCTGTATCTACATTAGTATAAAATAACCTAAATTGAGCTAGGTTTACCAGAAGCTCAATTATTGCAGAATTTGACAGTAAATCTGCACCGTATTTTTGAGAATTTGTATTAATAAATATCTTTTCAAGCAGACTATGTAAAATATTATAAGCTGTAGCTGGCAGGCGGATGAGAGAGCTGCTTATACTCGTATTTTGAAAAATACTTGAAAGGTTTGATTTTTTAGAAGAAAGATTATCTAAAAAAATAGGATTTAACCATAGTACATAACGCTCATAAGGTTTATTAGTTTCTGCTGATATTTGAGCATGATGTTTTTGATTAGGAGATATAAGGATAATATCTCCGGGTTGAAGATGATATTTTCTATTATCGATGAAGTAAGTAACATCTCCAGAAATAAGAAAATAAAATTCATAGTAATTATGCTTATTCGGAACAATCTGTGTCAAAGTATAGTCTCGGTTGTAATGTATTTCATAGTCTTTAAAGTGCATGGGAGGCTTATGATGGTATGGTGAAGGCTCAGGCTTTTTTTCGTACATGATATTTATCCTTTCATAGAGAATAATATAAGAAAATGGTAACATAAATATTGCGTTTTGTATACAAAGTATGCATGTAATATAATTGTCAAAATACATTAAAGAATATGAAAAATACTTATAAAAATAGATAAAATTATGATAAATAATTATTTATACGTAAATTATCTTAAGTTAAACATATAGAAAATAAAATAGTTAAATAAAGACAAATTGCAATATTTTATGGAAGAAAGAGACTAGTATATATAGTTTATCATTCATATAATAAATTATGAAAGTACATTATAAATTCCGGTGCAGTATAAGTGGTTTCTGCTTTTGTAACATAATGATTATTTCTTTTATTTTTTATGGGGGTGATTAATATAAAAATTATAGAAAAGTTTATTGCTGGAAAAACATCAGATGAATTGTGTGAAGACTCTTACTTTAGCTCTGAGGATTTTGTCGTTGTTATTGATGGAGTTACATCAAAATCTGATTTTACATATGATGGAAAAACTACTGGTAAATTAGCTTCAGATATTATCCGTGGTGTTCTTGAAAAAATGAATAGAGAGGATTCGATAGATGTTTTTCTGAATAAGGTAAACGAGCAGTTTAATGATTTTTATAAGGAAGTAGAGTTTCCTTATTCTATAAAGGAAAAGGGACTACAGGCTGTATGTGCAGTTTATTCTGATTATTACAGGGAAATATGGCTGATAGGAGATTGTCAGGTTTCAGTGGACGGAAAGGTATATTTGAATCCAAAGAAAAGTGATGAGATATTGGCAGACATGAGAAGTTTAGTACTGCATATATTGAAGAAAGAAAATGTAGACTGGCCTGAGGCACAAAAACGTGCCAGAGATATAATAGAAACCTGGATTTTAAAGGCAAATGTTTTTGCAAATAAAGCAGAACCACCTTTTGGATATGCGGTAATAAATGGAAATGAGATTCCAGATTCTTTGATTAAAATTATTAAGTTAGATAGTAATCCACATGAGATTATATTCACCAGTGATGGATATCCAAAAGTAAAATCTGATCTTAAAAAATCCGAAGAATATTTAAATACTATATTAGAACAAGATAAATCATGCTATGAGTTGTATCTATCTACAAAGGGTATAAATAAGGGACAGAAGAGTTTTGATGATAGAACATATATAAGATTTTCTGTATAAAGACATAATTACGGAAAAAGAAAAATCGTAAAGGAGTAAGAGAAAATGAGAGTTAAGAAAGTATTAGCAGTAGCTTTATCAACAGCATTAGCGACAGCAACATTATTTGGATGTGGCAATTCCGATGATTCTAAGGCTCAGGTAATTGATTTAAATATGGAAGAAGTTTTAGCTGAAAAGCCTAGTGGAGAAAAAATTGTAGTAGCAACAAATAATGCAGCAAATGGAAGAGATGTATGGCTTCTTGAAAATGCAAAAGAGGCAGGCTTTAATATTGAGATAGTGCAGCTTGGAGGTGGTGATGTAACAGCCAGAGTTATATCTGAAGTAAATAATCCTACTCTTAATGTTGTATGGGGACCTTCAGAAGATCAGTTTACATCTATGATAGATGCAGGAGCATTGGTTAAATTTGAACCTGAGTGGTCAGATGAAGTTGCAGGAGTTTCAGAAGTAAACGGATATTCATGGCCATATGAAATACAGCCTAAGGTCTTAGTATGCAACCCGGATATTTATACAGAAGAAACTGCTCCAAAAAGCTGGAGTGATCTTTGGGAAAAAGAAGAATATCACGGAAAGTATGCAGTGCCAACTAGTTTCGAAGGAAATACAAACAGAGCCATTATTGGAGGCATTTTAGGACAATATCTTGATGAAAATGGAGAACTTGGAGTATCTGAGGAAGGCTGGTCTGCAATTAAGAAGTATTTCGATAATGGATATAAGACACCAAAGGGAGAAGATGATTTTGGAAATATGGCTTCTGGCAAGGTTCCAATAACTTATACCTTTGCTTCAGGCCTCAAAAATAAATGTGAAAGTTTTGATGTTGATCCACTTATAATTTATACAGAAGAAGGCGAACCAACTAATACAAACCAGATAGGTGTTGTAGCAAATTCAGATGTTGAGCTTGTAAAAGAATCTATGAGATTTGCAAACTGGCTGGGAAGTGCTGAAGTAATTGGAGAATATGCTAAGGAAAATGGAAACATGGTCGCAAATTCAGTTGCAGAAGATAGTATGGTTCCAATTATTAAAGAAGTTAAGGGGAATTATAAGCCTGAGGATGTAGATTGGAAGTATATTAATTCTATGATGGATGAATGGGTAGCAAAAATTCAGTTAGAAATTTACTAAGACAGGATTAAGCTATATTTTATTGGGAGATTAGCTAATGATTAAATTTAATAATATCGAAATTAAATTTGGAGATTTTGTTGCAATCAAGGATCTTTCACTTGAGGTTAAGGAAGGTGAGTTTTTTACCTTCCTTGGACCTTCAGGCTGCGGAAAAACAACAACATTGCGTGCTTTAGCAGGTTTTGTTAAACCTACTAAAGGCTCTATTGAAGTAGCTGGTGAAGATATTACATATAAGCCAATCGAAAAAAGAGGAATTGGCATGGTTTTCCAAAGCTATGCGCTTTTCCCTACAATGACCGTAGAAGAAAATATTACTTTTGGATTAAAGGAAAATAAATGGGATAAAGCTGCCATAGCTGCACAGTTAAAACGAGTTGCTGAAATGGTGAATCTAACAGATGAGCAGTTGAAAAAGAATGTATCAGCTCTTTCAGGAGGACAGCAACAGAGAGTTGCAATTGCAAGAGCACTTGCCTTGAATCCTAAAATTATTGTTTTAGATGAACCACTTTCAAATCTTGATGCAAAACTTAGAAAGTCTCTCCGTCTGGAATTGAAAAAAATTCAAAAATCATCTGGAACAACTATGATATATGTAACTCATGATCAGGAAGAAGCATTAACACTTTCTGATAGAATTGCAGTATTTAATAATGGATGTATAGAACAGATTGGAACACCAAGAGAAATTTATTACTCTCCAAGGTCTGAGTTTGTTACTAATTTCATTGGCGATACTAATCAACTGAGCAATGAGGTTGTAGAAAAAATTAATAAATACAATTCTGAGGCAAAATTGAATCCTCAGGATCATATATATGTTCGTGTCGAAAATGTTAAAGAAGAAGGACAAATTTCAGAAAAAGAAAAATATTTTGTCCTACCAGCATATTTTCAGACAGAGGAATTTTACGGAATTACAACAAGAAAGACTTTTAATATAGGGAATTCTGAAATAAAAAGCATGAGCCTGAAAAATGACAAAAAGTTGGAAGTGGGAGCAAAAATGGATTTATTTATTAATCCATCGGATTTTATAGTATTTAAGGAACTGTGACTATGAATAGTTTATCAAAAAATTATAAATTAAGAAGAAATATTGGTTTCGTATTCATTGCACTTATACTTGGCTGGGCTATTTTTACTTTTTTGATTTATCCTAATCTGTCATTATTAAGAATTACATTATTTTCAGATGGTAAATTTGATGTTACTCCGGTGATAAAGATTCTTAGTTCAGACAGAGTAATTACGGCTCTAAAGAATTCTTTTATGCTTGCAGTTTGTCTGACTATAACTGTAAATGTACTTGGTATTTTTCAAATTTTTGTATTAGATTATTATGAAATAAAAGGACATAAATGGCTAAATATTGCTTACCATGCACCGCTTATATGCAATGGAATGGTTCTTGTTACAGCATATAATTTTATTTTTGGAAGTCAGGGATTTATTACTGCTAATCTGATGGATATATTTCCTAATATAGATCCATATTGGTTTAGAGGATTTGGAGCTGTTTTGATTGAGATGACATTTGCAGGAACTGCAAACCATATCATGTTTGTAAGAGATTCTCTGAAAAATATTGATTATCAGACCATAGAAGCAGCAGAAAATATGGGTATAAAGGGAAGGAGAATATTGACAAAGGTAGTACTTCCAGTATTAAAACCATCAATATTCGCTGCATCTATACTTACATTTATAGTTGGTATTTCAGCATTTGCAACACCTCAGGTTTTAGGTGGAGAAGAGTTTGAAACTATAAATCCACTGGTAATGTCATTTTCAAGGACACTTACTACAAGAAATTATGCAGCTGTACTTGCTTTGTTCCTTGGACTTATCACGATTTTTGTATTGATTGTTACAAATCATATAGAGAAAAAGGGAAATTATATATCTATATCAAAGGTGAAAACTCCGCTGAAAAAACAAAAAATACAAAATCCTATACTTAACTGTATAATTACAGTTGTGGCACATATAGTTGCATTAATACAGACAGTTCCATTGTTGTTTATATTTATATTCTCTTTTATGACAGCTAGCGACTTATATGCAGGGGAAATGAATATTAGCAATTTTACCTTTAATAATTATCTTTCAGTTTTTAATTCAACTACAGGCCTTAAACCTGTATTTACAAGTATAGTATATTCGGGATTATCAGCAATATTTCTTGTGGGACTTATGCTTATTATTGCTAGGATAATAACAAAATATAATAACAAGTATACAAGCGCATTGGAAATGTTTCTTCAGATACCATGGTTCCTTCCTGTAACCTTAATAGCTTTGGGATTAATTATGTCATTTGACAGACCTAATTTTTTAACATTTGGTTTTACATTGACGGGAACTGTATATATCATGCTGATAGGATATATCATTATTAAACTTCCATATACACTGAGGATGATAAAGGCGGCTTATGCTGGAATCGACAATTCTTTGGAGGAAGCGGCAAAGAATCTTGGAGCTTCTACTATTAAGACATATGTAAAGGTAATTTTTCCGATTATATGGCCAGAGGTGTTGTCAGTTTTTCTTCTGAATTTTATACAGCAGCTTTCAGAATATAATGTTTCTGTATTTTTATTCCATCCTATGTTCCAGCCATTAGGTGTTATGCTGAACGCAGCTACAGGTGCAGATTCAACTCCTGAATCTCAGATGATTTCTTTCGTATACTCAGTTATTATAATGCTTGTATCAATTGTTATTATAAGTATTGTATATGGAAGAAAAAATGCTACACTTAAGAAAAGACAGCAGATATAATTAGGAAAGGGTAATTATCACAATGATCAATGATACTGTATATAAATTTGATAAGCAGTGTAAACCGCTTCCGTATTATGGAAATACTCTAATTAGTTACTTAAATGAGATAGATCAGCCTATTTATAAAGCTGCTGTAAGAGTACAGGAGCGAATTAAAAATTCAAAACTGTCTTCAAATCTTGCATTTCTTCCAGTAGAATCTTTTCATATGACTGTATTGACACTTTGCAGAGAAATTGACAGACATACAGAATACTGGCCTCCATCAATACACGAAAATGCCAGATTTAGCGAAGTGGACAAGATATTGAAAGAAATAGTAGACAGGATACCTTTTCCAGATGATATTCAGATGATAGTTGATGAGTGTGAAATAAATAGAATTGTATTAAAGCCAGTAGATGAGGATAGCCGGATAAAACTTGCAGATTATCGAGATGAGGTGGCTAGAAAAACGGGTATTACGCATTCATGGCATAATACCTTTAGATACCACTTATCACTGGATTATCTGGTTATACCACTTGATGAAGAGCAGGAAGCAGAGAAAAAAATAATTTGTAAAGAATGTACTGAGTGGTTAACAAATGAAATAAAACCATTTGTTGTTCCAAAACCTGATTTCGTCATTTTTAATGATATGATGAGTTATGAAAAAAATCTGGAACTAAGAGGGAATCTATATTAATTTGCCACAGGAGGAAAGATTTGATTATACGACAGGAAAAACCAGAAGACTACAATGAGGTGTATAAGCTTATAAAGGAAGCCTTTGAAAGTGCAGAACATTCAGATGGGAATGAGCAGGAGTTAGTTGTTGAATTAAGAAAGAGCAATTCTTTTATTCCTGAATTATCTCTTGTAGCTATCGAAGATAATAAAATTGTTGGACATATTCTTTTTACAAAAGGCCATGTTAATGCTGTTGAGGTGCTGGCACTTGCACCTCTTTCTGTGCTACCTGCTTATCAAAACAGGGGTATCGGTTTAGCCTTGATGAGAGAAGGGCATGATATTGCAGGTAAATTAGGTTATGAATATTCAGTTGTTTTGGGACATCCTAAATACTATCCAAAGGCAGGCTACATTCCGGCAAGTATGTATGGAATAAAAGCACCTTTTGAAGTTGAAGATGAGTGCTTTATGGCTCTTAAGCTTAAGGAAAATAAAACCACCTTAAACGGAATTATGGAATATGATAAAGCTTTTGGAATATGATAAAGCCTTTGAAATATAATAAATTTTAAAATTAATCTTGTAGAAGAAATATGCTGAGTATAAAATTATTCAGCATATTTTTATTTTTTTGCAACTTTTTATTATAAAAAATAATCTAATATATAGAATTGAAAGGAATAAGCTTATGAATAGAGATTTATATAATAAAGTAGTTGAATGTATTACAAAAGATCAGGATAGATTTTACAGATTGGCATACAGCTATGTAAGAAATCAGGAAGATGCCTTGGATGTAGTTCAAAGTTCTGTATGCAAGGCATTAGAGCATTACAAGGATATAAGGAGTGAAAATGCTATAAAAACATGGTTTTACAGA
>JAUNDV010000006.1 GCA_030525875.1 Eubacteriales bacterium | reverse complement strand
TGGAAAGTTTACTATCATGTTTTTCTAGACTTATAGTATCTACTTTATATCCAGCTTTTAAAAGTGCCTCCGCTGTATTTTTAACAAAAACACCATAATGTGGATATTTTTTTGATGGATACATATTAGTTACTAGTAATATATTCTTACAAGCCATTATTCTTTATCTCTTCTTTAATTATATTTACTTAATAAAATTAATTACCTTGCATTAAAAAACACATCTTCATACTGATTACATATCTTTTCCCATGTGTACTCCTCTGAAACACGTTTTTTTGCCTTACATCCCATATATGTGATTTCATCAACGCTCATTTTTTCAGTCTTTTCAATGAGCTTAGATAAACTTCCTTCAGTACGACTCCAGTACAGAGCACAATCTTTTGCAACCTCATTATTGAATCCAACATCAACTAAAAGATTCAAATCTGTACTTCCTAAAGCTTCAATTAATGATGGATTTGTACCTCCAACAGTATGACCATGAAGATATGCATAAGCATTCTCTCTGATTTTTTTAAGTAGTTCTTGATCGTAAACAGTACCGACAAATTTTATTCTTCTATCACTTTTGAAATGCAGCTTTTCTTCAAGTTCATTTAAAAATTTATCATTAACATTTGTAATTAATGCAAAACTCTTAGTGCTGTTACTCCTCATAAACTCACGAATCATGATTTCAAAAGAATTCTCTGGAACAAAACGTCCAACAACCAAATAATAATTCTTCTTTTCTAAGCCTTTTTCCTTATACCAATCAACAAGCTTCATATCATCGTCAGCTAATTTACTTAATGTCAAGTCAGCACCATAAGCTATAAATGTAGTTTTGGGATTTATCCCTCTAATTCCTTTACCGTCATAACACTCATGTATATACTTCTCGATATTTAAAGAATCACATATTACAAGATCACAATATTTAACCATCAGACCTTCTGAAAGTTTCCAATACTTCCTAACTGGAGCCGACCATTTTGCTCGCATCCATTCGTGTCCATCTGGATTCAAGTATATAGTTCCACCTAGTTTATGAATTTTTTTATAAAAATATCTGGCAAAAGGTCCTATACGACATGCTAATATATAAATAATAGGCTTACTAATATGATGTTCTTTTATATATTTGCAACAAGCTTCCAGTGCCATAACATCATAATATATTGCCTGTGCTGCACCAATCTGTGGAATATCAATTTTGAAACAATGTGCATTATGAAGTTCAAACTCGTGATCGTTTATTTTGGTTGCACCCTTAACTTTTGTCTCATCCATACAACCATCGCCATTCGCTTTGCATGCTACATGGTATTTAATATTTTTATTGTTTTGATGGTATTCTGTAAGTTTATAAACAAAAGTCTCGTATCCTCCATATGCACCTAAACTTTTAGCTCCAATCAAAAACACATGTTGTACTTCGTTTTCATGTTGCATTATTTTACCTCGGTATTTTATAAAAGAGTAATTATTAATACTAAACTTATAATTTATCTTTCTTTATACTCTTCCCAATAATTGGAATAGTACGATCCGTAATATCCGCTCTTCTTAAGGTTGACATCATTTAATACAACGCCAAGCAGCCTTGTATTTGTCTTCTCTATCTGATCCTTCACCCTTGACAGAACCTTCTTTTTTGTACTAGCCTGTCTTGCTACAATTATAATGCCATCTGTGAATTTGGCAAGTATGGCAGCATCTATTACAACGCCCAGCGGTGCTGTATCTATTATCAGATAATCATAATCCATTTCTGCAAGCTTTTCAAACATTTCATTGCAAAGCTTATCCTCAAAGAGCTCTGTAGGGCTTGGGGAATATGGCCCAGCAAAGATTACATGCAGGTTCTCTACATTTGTCTTATATATACTTTCCTCGAGTTTTGCCTGACCACTTAGTATCTGGGACAGTCCGTTTACTTCCTCTTTGACATTATATCTGCCCTTAAAGACAGATTTTCTTATATCCGCATCGATATAGCAGATTTTTTTACCTGATTCTGCAAGTGATACTGCAAGATTAAGGGAAATGAAGCTTTTACCTTCGTTTGGTTCTGTGCTGGTAAAGAGTATTTTTTTTACATTTGACCCAGAGAAGAAAATATTTGTTCTTAGGGTCTTCATTGCCTCATTAAACTTGAAATCTTCGTTTTTTATATGTCTAAGCACTACTTCTTTCATTTACTCTTACCTCTGCCTCTTCCTGCATTCTTCTTATATGCTGCATCCGTAGTAGGTATAGCCGCAAGTACTGGTACTCCTGTAAGTTTAGTAATATCTTCCTCAGACATTATTGTATCATTGAGAAGTACTGATACTACTATCCAGAGTGATACAATTATTCCTCCAAGGAATGCTCCAAGTACTATGTACTTCGGAATATTAGGTGATATAGGACCTAATGGTAGATTGCCATATTCAATGATCTTAGGTGGTGCCTGCTCCATTATCTCAGATATGTAGTTAGATGCACAGTTTGCAACCTCATCTGTTATCATTTTTGCCATCTGTGGATCTGGATCAGTTACACTTATCTCTATGATTCTTGTAGCACTTGGATTTTCTACAGTTATTTTATTGCTCAGTGCCCTGTAGCTCATATTTAAGCCAAGGTTTTCTATAACCTTCTCCATAACTGTTCTGCTCTTGATAAGTACAGCATAGTCCTTTGTAAGCTGTGAACCTATCTGAAGATCGGTGAGTGAAGTAATAGTTGTTTCCTTGGTCATTACAAAGATCATTGACTGAGAGCTGTACTGAGGTACGATAAGATAATTGCTTATGCCAAATCCAATACCACCGCCAAGTATACAGGCTAATATTATAATCGCAATTTTTTTCTTAAGTGCGTAAAAGATCTCCATTAAATCAATTTCAATCTCATCATCGCCTGTTTTCTGATTTAATTCTTCCACTGCTCCACCTCCATTTTATAAAATTTCATTATCTATGATAAATCTGACATTTTCTTCCAAAATGTCATCTGCATTTTCAATATTATTTTTTATCCATCTGATTGCCTTAGCATTCTTTGGCGGTCTCTTGTCCATGTTGTGCATATCGCTGCCCATGAAATGTACATTACCCTTCTTGAGCTGCTTTTTGATAAAGGTACTATCTTTTCTAAAAATGCCTCCCTGAAGTGGCTCTGTACTTAGCTGGATATAGGCTCCCATGGATATAAGCTCATCGAGACCATACTCATACAGGCTCTTATATCTTTCTGCATGGGCGATTACAGGACAATAGCCTGCATTTACCATGCTTCTTACTGCCTTGACAATATTTCTGTACTCATCATCCGGATAAAATTCTATAAGGACATAATCTGAATCAGCAAGTCCGAGGATTTTTCCATCTCTTAGATGTGAAATGATATCCTCAAAATACATTACTTCATTACCTGTATATATAATGATATCTAAGCCCTCATCCTTAAGACGTTTATTTAAATCACTGGCTCTTTCTCTTATTTGCTCTGCCTTTGGGCTTCCTGCCGGATTATAGTGTGGGGTTGCGAATATTGCATTTACACCCTGACTATGCGCTTCCCTGATTAATTTGATTGCTTCTTCGATGCTTCTTGCACCATCATCAATTCCCCATATTATATGTGAATGTATATCAACCATATATACCTCAAATCGCATAATAAAGGTCATCTTTGTATGATGACCTTTAAATAAATGCTGTAATAGAACAAATTACTTCTTGTAGATAACACTTAATGTGCCTGATCCAGGAAGATTTACTGTAACAAGCTTGTTAGCAAAATCAACAGCAGTTGGTGCAATTACCTCCCACTTGCCTGTAGCGTTGTTATAGAAAAGGATCTGTACATTGTTAAGTCCCTCAAGAAGGTTTGGAATGTTAAGGCTAACTGATGTTGGGTTAGTTACAACATTTCCCTTGGTATCCTCCATGATAAATGCCTGTGTATTGATAAGAGCATTGTATCCTGTTAAGTCAACATCCTTGATAAGCTCATTGAGCTTCTGTCCGTTGTTAATACCATTGATCTGGGATACAGTATTCTCAGGAAGACCTGCTACTGAAGCATTCTTATCTGCAAGGAAGTAAACTGCTGTAGTTCCTCCAATTACAGTCTTTCCTGCTGCATCCTGTGTTCCTGCAATTCCTGCACCATTTGCTGCTCCGGCTGTCTGTGTAGACTGACCTGGATGATATCCGGTTCCGACAGATGTTCCGCCGCCACCGCCGCCACCAGAGATTGAACCACCGGTGCTGCTGCTTCCGCTTGCAAATGAAGTACCGATTGTAGCAACGCTGAGTGCCATTGCAAGTGTAATTACTGCAAATACATTCTTTTTCATACGTTTGTTTCCTTTCATATATATTTATGTTGACTCTCTAAAAAAGAGAGATAACATCAAATCTACTATCTCATCCTCATGTGGATGATATTCGTCAAAATCTATACCTTCTACAGCCTCTCCCGGCAAAGTAACAAAGTCCTCTTCTGTAAGATCCTCTGAAGCTGCTATATCCATAGCTAACCTCAGATATGTTCCCTTGTCAAGGTCTGTGATCATATAAGGTGTAATGGCATCAAGCATCTTAACCACGAGCTCATCATCCTGTACTGCCTGCGCCTTAAACTGCTTTTCAAAATTTATAAGATACTGGGTCTGACGATGCATTCGGTCTATTGCTGAGTTAAATTCTGTTATATCTCTATATCTTACATATTTCTCAGCCATATCTCCAACAAGATGTACTGTTTCTCCCTTTACAAAGGCTGGATTGGCTTTCTCAAGTCCATCCTGTTCTATAACTACATCAACTCCGCCTATCATATCGTTTAAGATATTTATAACATTGGTTGTGGCAGCTATATATCCGTCAATAGGAAGATCAGCCAGCAGATTGGAAACGGCATCACACATAAATTCACAGCTTTGCTCTCTTCCGTCTCCATAGCCAAAGGCAAGTGTTAAATGCTGGTAATCAACTCCAAGCAGATTTCCGCTTAAGTCTGTCATTGGGATAGGTGTCATGGTATCTCTTGGTATCTTAAGTACCTTTACCGAATTGTGTGAGGTGTCGTATGCCACCAGAAATACAGCATCTGCCTGTCCGCCTGAACCATTTACCTGCTTGTCCTCAAGTTTATCCTTCCTGTCAATACCCATGACAAGATAGGATTTTATATATGTATTGCGAAGATAGGTCTTGCCCTCATAGCTAACTTCATTCTCGCTTAGAGAAATGCCTAAGTCCTCTGATGAAGTTTCAGCTATCTTATCAGCTCCTTCCTGTACAGCTACTGCCTCTTTGCGTGCATCAATTTCCTTATCTACTTTTGCCTTATTAAAATACATAAGAACAAGCACAAGGATAAAGGCAAAAAATAATAGGCCTACTCCAATATATATTTTCTTCATGATATGGCGGTTTTCTCTGCTCATACCCTTATACAACCTCGAGTAATGCCTATGGTGTTTGTGTTTATTCTTGTGGTGCTTATGTACGTGTTCTTTATTATCCATAAAATCCGCACCCTTATTAAAATATTTTATAACATGACTATCATTTTATAGTAAATTCTAAAAATGTAAAGGATTTATCAAAAAAATCTCTCTTTATTCATGTATTTTTTAAAATTCTTTTACTTATAAAATGCATTTTTTATTATCCTGATCTTATTATTAAGTATTTCTACTATATCGAATCTGATTTGTGGGAATTCATGAAACAGCTCGATTAGCTTATCTTCATTTTTATAAATAAACTCTTCTGAAGTCCTTATGATTTTTCTCTGCTTACGGCTGTCTACTGCTTCATAAGGCATACCGTATCTGGAACTTTTCCTGTATTTGACTTCTATAAAGCAAAGCACGTCTCCATCTCTTCCTATTATGTCTATTTCTCCATATCTTGTATAATAGTTTCTTGTCAGAATCACATATCCACTTTGCTTTAGGTTACGTACAGCAATATCTTCATATTTATTGCCGACTGCTCTTTTATTTGATATATCCATATTTTTCTAGCCGTAAATCAAAGTCTTAGATCTGAAGTCAATTCTTAGATCAGAAGTTTACATCGCCTAATATTTTCTTTAGGAAACTTCTTCTGTGTATAGGAGTTGGCCCCAGCTCTTTGAGTGCTTCTACATGCTGTTTTGTACCATAACCCTTATGCTTTGCCATACCATAACCTGGATACTTGTCATCATATTCTATCATCATATGGTCTCTTCTTACCTTTGCAAGAATTGAGGCGGCTGAAATTGAAGCTGAATTTGCATCTCCTGATACTATGCTTTTCTGAAATAGTTTAAGACCGGAAATTTCCTTATTGCCATCGACAAAGACCATGATCTTGTCATGGTCAAGCTTTACCTTATATCTTTCTTCATATGTCTTTATGCATTCATATACGGCATCCTTCATGGCCTCAAGTGTTGCATTTAAGATATTGATGTCGTCTATTCTCTCAGGTCCGCTTATACCAAAGCCATAAGCAGCTGCCTTTTCCTTTATATCTAGACTTACCGCTTCCCGTTTCTTTTCACTTAGTTTTTTTGAATCGTTAAGAAAGAGTATCTCCTGCTCAGCTTCTTGGTATGGCTTAAGTATGCAGGCAGCAGTAACGACTGGACCACAGAGAGGGCCTCTGCCTACCTCATCTACTCCTATGATATATTGGAAGCCCTGCTCTATAGCCTCTCTTTCGAATCGGTGAAGCTCATACAGGCGTTCTCTTTCCTGCTGTAGCTTTTCTTCATTCATCTTAGCCAATTAAACTTCCTCCACTTACTTGTCTGCCTTAGGTCTTTCTAATGAGATCTTACCCAGTCTTCCGCTTCTGAAATCATCAATGAGCAGCTTTGAACATCTTTCGTAATCAGGCGCAGCTCCCTTTCTTATGCAGCCTCTTGCCTTTGCTATGAGTGTAAGGAAAGCTAAAGCTCTTGGATTTACTCCAAGTATACCCTGATCAGCTGCTTCTATTTCATTAGCTAGCTCATCCTTATTGATATTGTACTTTTCTTCGAGAAGGCCTGAATAATTATTGTCAATAAATGTGAGGAGTTCCATGCTAAGCTCTTCCAGATTTATTATCTGGTCATTGATAGCACCGATCATAGCCAGATGTAATCCTACATTTTTATCTTCGAACTTTGGCCACAATACTCCCGGAGTATCCAGAAGAAGGAAGTCATTGCCTACAGTAAGCCACTGGTTTCCCTTGGTTACTCCCGGTTTATTGCCTGTCTTTGCTGAGGCTCTGCCAGCAAGCGTATTGATAAATGTAGACTTACCGACATTTGGTATACCGCAGATAAGTGCCTTTACTGCACGAATCTCTGTAAGTCCTCTCTTTTTATCCTTCTCTCTCTTTTCTTCACCCAGTCTGTATATGGCCTGCCTTACAAGATTTATTGCATCTCTTCTTCTTGAATCCAGTGCAACAACCTCACAGCCTTCACTTCTAAAGAAGCGTATCCACTGGCTGGTTACATTTGTATCTGCTAAATCAGACTTATTGAGAAGTATAAGTCGCTTCTTTCCTGCTGTAAGCTTCTTTATGTCGGGATTCTGTGTGGAATATGGTGTTCTGGCATCTAGAAGCTCTATGACTATATCTACAAGCTTGACATCATTAGCCATATTCCTTTTTGCCTTGGTCATATGACCTGGATACCACTGTATATTCATATATATCTCCTGTTATTTTATTAATCCAATGGACTTAAATGGTTTTAGTCTAAACCATACCTTACCTATTATCTTATCTCTTTTTACATTTCCTATATTGGAAAAACGGCTATCCTCAGAGGAGTCTGCATTATCTCCAAGTAAAAAATATTCATCATCCTGCAGTTCTACAGGATTCTCGGCAATGCCCGGCAGGGATATATTGCTTATACTCTCATCTGAGATCTTTTCTCCATTTATATATATTGCGCCGGATATAATCTGTACGGTTTCTCCCGGAAGTCCTATAACTCTCTTTACATTTGTTTTATTTGTGTCATTTCTTTCAAACACAACGATATCAAACCTCTTGGGATTTCCCAGATCATAACTTAGACGGTTGACGAGGCACATATCATCTGCTTCAAGTGTAGGAGACATACTGTGCCCGTTTATTATAGTAGAATCAAAAAATGAAAATACAATAAACCAGGCAAAAGATATTACTACAATAATATCTACTACCCAGTGTATTATTCCTCTCAATGTTGAATTATCTTCATAAGTATAAAGTCCCATAGTTGTAATATTTTACACGAATATCAAAAAAAAAGCAATATTCTATCCGGGAATAGAATATTGCTCATCATAAGTCTTGTTAAATTACTTTAAAAGCTCCTTAACCTTTGCTGCCTTACCAACTCTGTCACGGAGATAGTTAAGCTTAGCACGTCTAACCTTACCAAATCTGATAACCTCGATCTTAGCAACAAATGGGCTGTGTACAGGCCATGTCTTCTCAACACCTACTCCATTAGAAAGCTTTCTAACTGTAAATGTCTCACGGGCACCATGTCCCTGTCTCTGCATTACTGTACCCTCGAAAATCTGGATACGCTCACGAGCACCCTCACGGATAAGGTTGTGTACACGTACTGTATCTCCTACGTTGAACTCTGCAACTTCTGGCTTAAGCTGTGCTTCTTCAATCTTAGCAATAATTTCCTGCATTCTTCTTTCCTCCTAAAATAATCTGATGTTCTTAACAAATATATGCCAGCGGACCATCCTACTTTTATGATTTTATATCCAATCTCTTACTTGAGATTAAACAACTTATTTATATTATCACAGAGCCTCATCTTCGTCAAGCCTGAAAATCCTTACTTTTTCGACTCTCATTTCGTTTGTTGTATCTGCAACAAATCTGTAACCTGAGTTGTCGCAGGACTCTCCTGTTTCAGGAAGATGTCCAAGTAACTCTGTAAGATAACCACCTATTGAATCAAAATCCTCTGATTCAAGCTCTGTATCAAGTATCTCATTGAGATCAGTAAGTCTCATACTTCCTTCGACAAGATATTCTCCCTCTGATATGCATATGCTGTCAGATTCATGCTCTTCATCCTCGTCGAACTCGTCACGGATCTCACCTACAATTTCTTCAAGCATATCCTCAAGTGTTATCATTCCAACACATGAGCCATACTCACTTACTACTATTGAAACATTACATGAGGATTTACGCATGTCATTCATTAGCTTTGATACCTTCTTGTACTCAAAAGTATAAAGTACATCTCTCATGACATTTCTGACTGAAAATTCCTCATCACGGTTTATAAGCAGGATATCTTTGATATTGATGATTCCGATTATATTGTCTGTATCCTCTTCATATACAGGCATACGTGTGTATTTGTCCTTGCGGAAGGTTTCTATGAGCTCATCATAGTCTGCATTTACATCAATACAGGTCATATCTACTCTAGGTATCATTATATCTCTTGCGGACTGGTCCCCAAAATCGAAAACATTTGTTATCATTTCCTTTTCATTGGATTCGATAACGCCTTCCTCATGGCTTATGTCTACAATGGTGCGGAGCTCCTCTTCAGTCATAGCCTCCTGCTTCTTATCTGGATCAATTCCCATTATCGTAAGAACAACCCGGCTTAGTTTGTTGATAATCCATATTATCGGAGTAAGCAGCTTCATAAGCGGTAGTATGATACCTGCATATCTTAGAGCCATGTTGTCGGCATTGAGTGTTGCTGCTGTCTTTGGAGTGATTTCACCAAATATAAGTACAAGGAAGGTAAGAAGTCCTGTAGCAAAGCCTACATACATTCCTCCGATCTTTGAAGCAACAACAGTTGTCATGGAAGATGCTGTAAGGTTTACAATGTTATTTCCAATCAAAATGGTGGAAAGCATTTTCGCCTGATCATCTAAGATATAGAGAACCTTATCTGCTCTCTTATCTCCTTCCTGACTGAGATTTTTCATTTTAACCTTATTTACCGCCATAAGTGAAGTTTCAGCAGATGAAAAGAATGCTGAACAAACAAGCAGTAAGAATATGACTGCAATCTGTATCGCAGTGTCCGTGTCCATTGTTTATATTTCTCCTTCAAATTTGTCTATATTATTTTGCTGGGCTAAGAGCCTCTCAAGATATTGCTGTTCCTTCTTTGATAAGACAGCCTTCTCAAGAAGATCCGGCCTATAGGCCAGAGTTCTTTCTATAGATTGCTCTCGTCTCCATTTTTCAACATTTGCATGATGTCCTGAAAGAAGTACCGCTGGAACCTTCTTTCCTCTATATTCCTCAGGCCTTGAATACTGGGGATATTCCAATAAATTGTCATGAAAAGTTTCTATATATGCTGATTCATCCTTGCCAAGCACTCCCGGTACGAGTCTTGATATACAGTCGATCATGATCATGGCCGGAAGCTCGCCCCCGGTTAGGACATAATCTCCTATGGAGACATTTTCAGTATCTAGTATCTCCAAAGCTCTCTCGTCTACTCCCTCATAATGCCCGCATAGAAATACAAGATTTTCTTCCTTTGCATATTCCTCTGCAAGCTGCTGGTTAAATACCTTGCCCTGTGGTGTAAGATATATTACCTTTGGTTTCTTGCCTCCAGACTCTGTTACAATTCTTTCTGACAGTGCATCATAACAATCACAAATAGGCTGAGCCTGCATTACCATGCCAGCTCCGCCTCCATATGGATAATCGTCACAGTGTCCGTGTTTTTCATTTGTGTAATCCCTGATATTGACAGCTTCGACGTTAATAACGCCTTTGTTCATAGCTCTGCCTGTAATGCTGGTACTGATACCCTGCATTATCATCTCAGGGAATAAGGTCATAACATAAAAATTCATTTATAAATCCAAAAGACCGTCCATAATATGTACAGTCATCTTATTTTCTTCTATATTGATTTCTTTTATACAATCATGAATTGCCGGCAAAAGAAGATCCTTGTCATCTTCCCTGCTGACTATATATACATCATTTGCGCCTGTCTCAAGTACATCCTTGAGTCTGCCGATGTATTTGCCCTCATCCGAATAGACCTCGATATCTATAAGATCAGCTATGTAATATTCATCCTCGGAAAGCTCTGTAGCATCCTCTCTTGAAACATAGAGTTCTGCACCCTTATATGCCTCTACATCCTCTATTCTGTCCAAGCCCTCAAACTTGAGTATAGCAAGGTTCTTAAAATAGTGTACATCCTCTATCTTAAGCTGCTTAACCTTTTTTCCAAGCTTTAACTTAATATCTGTTATTTCATTAAAACGCATAGGAGAGTCGGTCGTCGGATAAACCTTAACCTCTCCCCTTATACCATGTGTTTTAACGATAACTCCAACTCTTAATTCCTTGTTCATTAATTACCTTTCGTTAAGAATTAAATTATCCTATATCCACGATTACTTTAATTTTATCTCTAGAAGCTGCTGCATTGAGAACCTGTCTTAATGCTTTTGCAATACGTCCTGATTTTCCAATCACTTTTCCCATATCAGACTGTGCCACTTTAAGATTAAGGACAAGCATATCATCTCTACTCTCTTCTGTAACCAGTACTTCATCCGGATGATCAACCAGTGACTTTGCCATTACTTCTAATAAATCCCTCATAAGCCACCTCTTTTTATAATGCGGTACTTTTTATTACTTAGCGATATCAGCTGCCTTTAAAAGCTTAGAAACTGTCTCTGTTGGCTGAGCACCTGAAGCAAGCCACTCCTTAGCTGCCTCTGCATCAATCTTGATTGTGCTTGGCTCTGTATTAGGATCATAGTATCCGATCTCCTCGATGAATCTGCCATTACGTGGTGATCTTGAATCTGCAACTACAACTCTGTAGAAAGGTCTCTTCTTCTGTCCAAGTCTTCTTAATCTAATCTTTACTGCCATGTTAATTCTCCTTAAAATAAAATATCATTATATATAATATTGTCTGATAGACGAAATATTATCATTCCTGTGTGTTAAAATGGGAACTTCATTCCCTTAAAGGCATTTCCTCCAAAGCCTGAAAGACCCGGGAAGCCTTTTTTCTTCTTGTTCATCATGCCGCCCATCTGCTTCATGAGCTTCTGCATCTGCTCAAACTGCTTAACTATACGGTTGACCTCTGAAATATCTGTACCAGATCCCCTGGCTATACGCTGCTTTCTTGAAGGATTCATAAGCTTAGGATTGCTTCTTTCTTCCTTTGTCATGCTAAGTATTATAGCTTCAACTCTGTTCATCTGGGATTCGTCTATATCATCAGGACTTATACCGTTCATGCCCGGCATCATGTTCATAATTGCTGAAAGTCCGCCAAGCTTCTTCATCTGATGCATCTGATCCAAAAAGTCATCATAGGTGAATTCTGCCTTCCTGAGGCGCTTCTCCATATCCTTCTGCTTTTCAAAATCAATATTTGCCTCAGCCTTCTCTATAAGAGAAAGGATATCACCCATGCCAAGTATACGTGAAGCCATTCGATCCGGATAGAACTCCTGAAGATCCTCGAGTTTTTCTCCCATACCTGCATAGAAAATAGGCTTCTGCGTAACAGCTCTTATAGATAATGCAGCTCCGCCTCTTGTATCTCCGTCAAGCTTGGTAACGATTACTCCGTCTATACCAACCTTCTCAGAGAACATTGAAGCAACATTTACAGCATCCTGACCTGTCATCGCATCGACAGTGAGTACGGTATAATCTACATCTACCCTGCTCTTTATATTGCACAGCTCAGTCATCATATCTTCATCGATATGAAGCCTTCCTGCTGTATCTATAATAAGCACATTCGCTCCTGTTTTCTTTGCTTCCTCATAGGCACTGTCCGCAATCTCAACAGGACTTACCTCAGTTCCAAGTGAAAATACAGGAAGCCCCAGCTTTTCTCCATTGACTTGAAGCTGCTTTATGGCTGCTGGTCTGTATATATCACAGGCTGCAAGAAGTACCTTCCTGCCCTTCTTCTTGAACTTGGCTCCAAGCTTTGCAGCTGTGGTTGTCTTACCTGCACCCTGAAGACCTGCCATCATGATAACTGTTATCTCATTTGCCGGCTTCAGCTCCAAAACTGCTACCTCACCGCCCATAAGCTTAACAAGCTCTTCATTAACTATCTTGATGACCATCTGTCCGGGAGTAAGGCTGTTCATAACCTCTTCTCCAATTGCCCGTGCTTCTATGTCCTTTATGAACTTTTTGACTATCTTGAAGTTAACATCAGCTTCCAAAAGTGCTAACTTAACCTCTTTCAGTACAGCCTTTACATCCTCTTCGCTAAGCTTGCCCTTACCTCTCAAGGATTTAAAGATTGACTGAAGCTTGTCAGATAAATTCTCAAATGCCATATCGGTTTATTCTTCACTTTCTTTAAGTTTTTGCTCCAGGAGATGCAGCTTGGATTCATAACCTTCAAGGATTTTATCGCATCTCTTAATAAGATCATGTACTCCCTGCCTTGATATGCCATATTGCTCGGCTATCTCTGACAATGACATGTCATTATTAACAAGCTCCTCATAAATCTGCTTTTGATGATCTGTAAGAAGCCCTCCGTATAAATCATATAACATTCCCTGACGTACTATCTTTTCCATAACGATGTGTATTCTACCTTAAAACCTAGAGGGTGTCAAGTAGTTTTTCTTGACACCTGTATTTTGTATCTGTTTATCCTTATTCATGTTTATTTATTCATATTTATGCCAACGTTTTCCCTTGCTTATTTATGAATGAATATTATTTATGAACTCTGTTCTTCTCTTTGAGTACATTATTCTTTGCGAAGAATAAAGACTTGCATAGCCAGAAAAACAATATGAAACTGCTATTATCAGGCTGTAATATGGCATAGCCTCCTTTGAGAGCATTTCAAGGGCAATTATAAGAGTTGTTATTGGACAATTTGTAACTCCCACAAACAGGGCTGACATTCCACACGCCGCACAGAGAGCATATGGCATATCTGTGATTTGTCCAAACAAGGCTCCAAAGGCTGCTCCTACGCAAAAGGTTGGAACTATCTCTCCGCCCTTAAAGCCTGCACCAAGAGTGACAGCTGTAAAGATAAGCTTCATTATAAAGGTATACCATGGTAGTTCTCCGTAAAATGCTTCTTCAAGTATAATAGAGCTTGTACCTAGAAACATATCTGTTTTTAATATATAAGTTAAGACTAGGAGAATTACTGAAGCAATAACTATCCTGATATACAGATTTGTTGTAAGCCTTTTGTAGGTCTTTTCTGCCGAATGAAGTATAAGGCAGAAAAACTGCGCCAGGATACCGCATAAAATACCAAGCAAAATTATGTACAAAGCCGGTTTTAAAGAAAAGGCTGGTATTTCAGCTATTACAAACTGCTCAAAGCCTGTTCCAAACATAAGTGATATTTCATAGCCTATAAATGAAGAAAAAAGGCATGGAAGCAGGGCAGAAAAATGTAATATTCCTATGGATATTACCTCTATAGGAAAAATTGCTGCAGCTATAGGTGTTCCAAACACAGAGGCAAACATTGCAGACATTCCGCACATGACACCTATTTTCATGTCCTTTTCGTCAAGGCCAAATATATTTCCTACAGCTGTTCCTATGCTTCCTCCTATCTGAAGTGCAGCACCTTCTCTTCCTGCTGAGCCACCTGTAAGATGAGTAAGTACAGTTGAAATATATATAAGTGGTCCTACTGCCTTATCTATTTCTGCCCCTTCAGAAACAGATTCAAGTATAAGATTTGTCCCCTTATTTCCATTTTTCAAAAATCGTCCGTACAAAAAGACGATAATTGATCCTGCCACCGGAAGTCCAAGCACTAAGAACTTATGAGTAGTTCTCAGCTCTGTAGCATATATAATAAGCTTTACGAAGGATGCACCTATAATTCCACCAAGCAGGCCACATACAAGTGCAAAGAATGCCCATTTGCAAAAATATTTTATATTAAAATATATATCCCTAAAAATATTCAAAATATTGTTTTTCATACCCGTATTTTATCCTTATTTTATAAAGGAAAATCCGCCCGTTTTGTGAAACCAGCGGATTTTCTGATATTTATTGTTCTGTAAAGAGAGCTCTTACAAACTGCTCTGCATCAAATCTCTGGAGATCCTCTGCATGCTCACCAACTCCTATATATTTTACCGGAATGCTTAATTCAGAAGATATTGCAACCGCTATTCCTCCCTTTGCAGTTCCATCCATCTTTGTAAGGATAATTCCTGTAGCACTTGTTGCCTGTAAGAATTCCTTAGCCTGACTCAAAGCATTCTGACCAGTTGTTCCATCTAATACAAGCAGAACCTCTTTATGTATCCCCGGAAGCTCTCTGTCTATGATACGGTTGATCTTTGACAGCTCATCCATAAGATTCTTTTTATTGTGAAGCCTTCCTGCTGTATCACAGATGAGAATGTCTTTATTTCTCTTCTTGTACGCTGCTATGGCATCGAAAACAACTGAGGCAGGATCTGAGCCTTCATTCTGGCTTATTATATCTATACCGCCTCTGTTTGCCCACTCTGTCAGCTGCTCTATTGCTGCTGCCCTGAAGGTATCTGCTGCACAAAAGAGAATATTTTTGCCTTCATTTTTAAGATTGATACCAAGCTTTCCTATCGATGTAGTCTTTCCTACACCATTTACACCTATTACCAGGACAACCGACTTTGTATTTTCAAAATCATATGCAGCCGGATTTAATTTCATCTGCTCTGCTATGCTCTCTATAAGGAGCTCTCTGCATTTTCCCGGCTCCTTAATGTGCTGCTCATGTATTTTCTTCTTGAGATCGGAAAGGATGGCATCAGTAGTATGTATACCCATATCTGCCATTACCAGAACCTCTTCGAGCTCATCAAAAAAATCATCATCTACCTGAGAATAGTCTCCAAATACGCTATCCAGACTATCCGCAATGCTGTTTCTTGTTTTTTTCAATCCTTCCTTGAGACGTTCAAAAAAGCCTGCCATTATTTTCCCTCACATTCATTTTAAATAATATCAATATATTTAGCTGAGCTTGTTATTTAACTGAGCTTATTATTCAACTGAGCCTGTCTGAAACAAGATCAACTGAAACAAGAGTCGTAATTCCCTTTTCCTGCATTGTAATGCCGTATAACCTGTCAGCTGACTCCATAGTTCCTCTTCTGTGTGTGATAACTACAAACTGTGTCTTGTCTGAAAGTCTGTGCAGGTAAGATGCAAATCTGCTTACATTTGAATCATCAAGCGCTGCCTCTATCTCATCCAGAACACAGAAAGGCGACGGCTTCAGGCTTTGTATTGCAAATAGCAAAGCTATTGCAGACAAGGCCTTTTCGCCTCCTGAGAGCTGCATCATATTTTGAAGTTTCTTTCCCGGTGGCTGTACATTTATTGCAATACCCGCTTCAAGGAGATCTTCTGACTCATCTGTTACAAGTTCGAGATTACCATATCCTCCTCCAAAGAGTTCCTTGAATACCTTGTCAAATTTGATTCTGATTTCCTCAAATTTTTCAGAGAATTGCTTTCTCATCTCAACATTAAGCTCTTTTATTATAGCTTCAATGGCCTTCTCCGATTCTGAAAGGTCATTGTACTGGACCTTAAGGAATTCATACCTTTCAGAACATTCATTGTATTCCTCTATAGCCTGAACATTGACAGGGCCAAGCGCTCTGATCAAGGCCTTTAGCTTATCTGCCTCTGCTTTTATATATGCGCTGCTTCCGATATTTTCATCGTAGTATTCCTTTGCAGATGAAAATGTTAACTCATATTCCTTCCATATATAATCTGTTATATTATCAAGCTTATCCTGAGTCTTTTCAATTATATTTTCTAATCTTAAGATTTCCTTTTCATAGTTAAGTATAATTGATGAATTTTCTTCTCTCTTATCAAAGAAGCTTCTTTCATTTAGTGATAGCTCGGATAATTTTTCTGTATTTTGTTTGTCTACGACTCGTAATTCTTCCAGTTTTTTTTCTGTTTCAGCTTTCAGCTTTACCTTATCAGCTATAGACGCCTTCATCTGCTCTAAGAAAGCCTGTGAAGATAAAGCCTTTCTTTTTGAATCTGAAAGCTCAGTTATAAGACCTCCAAGCTCTTCAGAAAGTCTCTTAAGATTTTCAAGCTTAAAGCTTATATTCTGACTGATTCCGGAATATCTAAGCTTTGTATCTGATGAAATCTGAAGTCTTAAAGTATTTTCTTCCATCAAAATGTCTGAAACCTTAGACCTAAGCTCATTTATGAGTATATTATTAGTATTTAAATTCTTCTCGGCCTCTTCAAGTTCTCTGCTAAAACTTTCATTTTTTCTGAGAATTTCATCTCTTTTTTCTGAAAGTTCCTTTACCTCTCGTGCTCTTCCTATCAGGTTTGAATTATTTCTATAAGCACCACCTGAAAGTGAACCTCCCGGAGAAAGAAGTTCTCCATCAAGTGTTACTATTCTTAGGGAATGCTTAAACTTTGCAGCAATCCTCAAGGCATTGTCTATATTATCTACGACCAGTGTCTTAGACAAAAGATATTCTGAAAGATTCTTGAATTCTTCATCGCAGGAAACAATATCGCTTGCTCTTCCAATAGCACCTGTTTCAGCCAAGGCCTTTTTATACTCTGTCTGTTCCTTATAGCTTAAAGCTGACAATGGTAAGAAAGTTGCTCTTCCCGCTTTATTTTTCTTTAAATGTTGTATGAGTATCTTTGCCGTTTCTTCAGAGTCAGTTACTATATTTTGAATACTTCCTCCAAGTGCTGTCTCAATTGCTGTTTCATATTCTTTCTTTGTATGTATTAAATCGGCAACAACACCTCTTATTCCTCTGACCCTGTCCCTAAGCTGCATTACAAATCTGATGCTTTGTCCATAGCCCTCATATCTCTCGGCCATATTCTTGATATTTTCAAGTCTGGTATCAGCTATATGATAGTCACGGCTAAGTGAATTTATAGTTTCTTTGAGATTTTTAATATCCTCAGAGAGCTTATTATTTTTATCACTTAGATTTTTTATTTCCAGCTCTGAATCTTCTTTTTCCTTTAAGAGCTCAGCTATCTTTGATTTTTTAATATTTATTCTATTAAGCCAGTCATTATTTACTGCGAAAGTCTTGTTTTCTGACAAAGCATTACTATCATCTTGCTTTTTGTAAGCATTGGCTGAATGCTCTGCAATGAGCTTATCTATTTCATCATCCTTTAATAAAAGGTTCTTTTTTAAAAATAATTTATAAAATCCTACATCCTGCCTAAGCTTTGATAAGGAGCTTAAAAGTATATCTGTCTCCTCTTCCTCTGATAGAATAGAGATTTCATTTTCAATATCTGATAATTCCGCAATATATCCGGCGATTTTGTGTTTTCTTTGCTCAATATCATCAGCTAGTTTTTCAAGCTGTACATTCGTATTTTCTAAAAATGCCTCTGAAGACGATATTCTTTCTGATGTGAGTTCAAGGTCAGAGCGTATGTCCGAAATGCTAATAAGCAGCTTTTGTATTTCCTCTTTATTCGAATCTGAAAATGCCGAAAGTCTCTTTATTTCTTCTGAAAATACATCATACTTATTCTTTAAATCTTCCTGCTCGGCCTTAGCTTCACAAAGAGCATCCTCAGCTATCTTATAGTTTTCCTTCATCCTGTTAAGTTCTTCTATAAGACTTTCTGTATTTCTAAGGAAAAGGTTCAAATCGTATTTTTTTAAATTTTCCCTGTAATCAAGATATTTTCTTGCCTTTTCTGCCTGATTCTTGAGAGGTCCGACCTGCCTTTGAAGCTCGCTCAATATATCTGATACTCTTATAAGACTTGCTCTTTCTGATTCAAGCTTTTTCTCAGCAAGCTGTCTTCTTCTTTTGAATTTGACTATTCCAACAGCCTCATCAAAGAGCCCTCTTCTATCCTCAGGTCTGCCATTTAATATAGCATCAATCTGTCCCTGTCCTATGATTGAATAGCCTTCCTTGCCAATACCTGTATCATAAAAAAGTTCCTGAATATCCTTAAGCCTTACTTCATTTCCATTGATCATATATTCAGATTCACCTGACCTGTAAAGGCGTCTTGATACGGTTACCTCTGTATAGTCGATAGGAAGTGCATGTTCTTTATTATCAAGAGTAATAGCCACAAGGGCAAACCCCTGTGGCTTCTTAATTTCTGTTCCTGCAAATATGACATCCTGCATTGAAGAGCCTCTCAGCTGCTTTACCTTCTGCTCTCCAAGTACCCATCTTATTGCATCGGATATATTTGATTTTCCTGATCCATTTGGACCAACAATACAGGTTACTCCTTCTGGAAACTGCATAACAGTTTTATTTGCGAAGGACTTAAATCCATGTATTTCGATTCTTTTTAAATACATTAGTTCTTCCCTATTTGAAGCTTTTTTATAGCAAGTATGGCAGCATCCTGCTCCGCACTTTTCTTGGAATGTCCGTTGCCAACTGTAATAAGCTTATCATTGATATATAACTCGGATCTGAATTTCTTCATATGATCCGGGCTTTCAATGTCAGTTGTCTCATATCTTAAGCTGGTTCCTTCGAACCTCTGGACATATTCCTGAATTATGCTTTTGCCATCATGTAAGAGAGTTAATTCGTCGATATCATTTATAAGAAATTCATAAATAAACGATTTAGCCGAGTCAATACCTCCATCAAGGAAAATTGCTCCAATCAGCGCCTCATAGGTATCAGATAAAATGCTTGGCTTTTCTCTGCCACCGCACTGATTCTCGCCCTTGCCAAGAAGTATAAAATCCCCAAGATTTATATCTCTTGCACAGACATCTAATGCAGCCTCAAAAACAAGAGAGGATCTCATCCTTGTAAGCTCGCCTTCCTCGGTCTCTGAATGAGTCTTGTATAAATATTCGGATATAACAAGCTCAAGAACAGCATCTCCAAGAAATTCAAGTCTTTGGTTGCTTTCATATCTCTTAAGCCCCATCTCACCTGAATATGATGGATGGGTAAGAGCCTTCTTTAACAGATTAATATCTTTGAATTTATATTTTATGATTTTTTCTAAACTACTGATATCTGTATTCATTTTATTAAACAGCGGCTTTTATCTGCTCAACTGCATCTCCTACTGTTACAATATCCTCAATAAGATTAGATGGGATTTCTACACCAAACTCATCCTCTATACCCATCATAATCTGGGCAATATCTAATGAATCTGCTCCAAGATCATCAACAAAAGTAGTATCTAATGTGATTTCCTCTGCATCAATATTCATAATATCTGCGATGATAGACTGTAACTTTTCAAACTCCATAGTAAATCTCCTCAATTAGTAAAATATATTCATGTATGATTTTATAAGATATTAAATGTTTTATCAATATATAAATAAGTGTTTATATTCATATGTTTATATTTATGTATTTATATTTGTATCTGCATTTAAGCATTTCCAAAAAGCTTCATAGCTTCATCAATTGCCTTTGCATCCTCTTCAAGATATTCTGTAAGCACTTCATTAATTCCTGCATTTACAAAGCTTTCGCACTGCAGGATAGCATTACATATTTCCTTTGCCTTTGCATTTCCATGGCATTTTACGATAAGTCCCTTGAGTCCAAGCAAAGGTGCTCCGCCATATTCTGAAGCATCAAAACGCTTAAGTTCTTTCTTTAGCTTAGGCATGATAAGAAGAGCTCCTATCTTTGTAATAAAGCCACTCATAAGAGTAGACTTGATTGTGCTTATAAGTACGCTTCCTGTACCCTCATAGAGCTTCAGCATGGCATTTCCTGTCCATGCATCTGTTACTATAACGTCAGCTGCACCATAAGGTATTTCCCTGCTTTCTATATATCCCTGATAGTTTATATTAGGAAGAGCTTCAATCATAGGCTTTACACTCTTTATGAAAGCATTGCCCTTCTCATCCTCTAAGCCAAGGTTTACAAGCTTAACCACAGGATTCTTTATGCCCATTACCTTTTCCATGTAAAGTGAACCCATGCGTGCAAACTGACATATCCATTCAGGCCTTGCATCGACATTTGCCCCACAGTCTAAAAGAAGTGATACTCCCTTCTTTGTAGGAATGATTGTAGCTAATGGTGTACGCTGGACCAGCTTTACTCTTCCAAGCTTAAGCTGTCCTCCTGCAAGTACAGCACCTGAAGATCCAGCAGATATGAAGGCACTTGCTTCATTATTTTTAACTGCCATAATTCCCTTTACAATGCTTGAATCCTTTTTCTTCTGAATAGCAGAAACAGGATGTTCATTTGTAGTTATTACCTCACTGGCATCTATTATGCTGATTCTATCCATAGAAACCTTGCTCTTTGCTCCAAGCTTTTCTTTAATAAGCTCTTCTGGACCACAAAGAACCATATGGATATCGCTGCTTTTTTCCAAAGCAAGTAAAGCGCCATCTATATTTGAATCTGGGCAGTTATCTCCGCCCATTACATCCAATGCAATCTTAATCATTGGCATGCCTCTCTTTCATAAAAATATATTTAATTGAATGATTATTTTATCAAAATATATTTTAATAAGCAAGTTTATAAATTTTTAATTGTGATAAGCTGATTACGAGAAGTATTATGACAACTCGTACCAGATTTTATCTGTTCCACATTCTTTAATTCTACCCTGTTTCTTTAACAAGTCAATATGAGATAAGCATTCGCCAAGAGCGAACCATTTTTGTAATGGAGGAAAATCCTCCCAGCTTGCTGCTCTTATCTTCCACTTCATATTTCCAGCTATATCATAAAGCTTTGCACCTTTACTGTTTCCAACTATATTTAGACATTCATTAAGTCTTTTTTCATGGTGTGCTTTAAGCCTTTCAATTCTTTCATAGAAATCCCCGGTCTGTCTATGTCCCGGAAGTGGAATACTTACATCATATTTACTTATTTTATCCAGACTTTTTAAATAATCGCCAAGAGAATCCTCTACTCCCGGCCAGTTCGTGATATTAGGAGTAATTCCAAAAAGTACATGATCTCCAAGAAACATAATTCCTGTTCCCTGAACATTAAAGCACATATGTCCCGGGGTATGACCACAGGTATATATTGCTTCCAGTTTGTAATCTCCTGCTTCAATAATATTTCCCTCTTCAAGCTTTGTATAGTTTGTAAAGCTATAATCAGGATTAACCTTATATGAGGTGGAATTTTCAAGCATTTTATCTACAAGCAAAGGAGATATCTGGTTCCTTATAAGTCTGTTTCTCTGGTATTCATACATACCGCCTTCGCCTCCGGGCAGACTCCTGCTGTGAGATAAAAGAACCTCTGTATCAAGTGAACTCAGATATACTTTATTATTTTCTTTTATAAGGGCAGCAGCATTTCCAGAATGATCTGCATGAAGATGTGTAAGAAGTATATCTGTATTATCCATGGATATACCAAGCTTATCAAGACTCTCTACCATGCACTGATAGCATTCCTTTGTCTGAAAACCGGTATCTATAAGCAGGTTGTTGGATTCGCTATTTCCTTTAATAACATAGCTGTTGAGCTCCTTAAGAGGATTTCCAGCCAGTGGAATTAAAATTCTATATATGCCCGGAAAAAATTCCTCAATCTGATCTGAAATCATAAGCTTTACCTCGATCTATAATGTAAATAAATACAGCGTCCGGAACAATTATATTCCGGACGCCAGATAATATCAATTAAAATTATTTCTGAGGAACCTTGTCCATCTCTTCGATAATAGCAGGAATAACCTTGTAAAGATCTCCTACAATACCGATATCTGCAATATCAAAGATAGGTGCATTTTCATTTGTATTGATAGCAACTATAAGACCAGAATTCTGCATTCCTGCTGCGTGCTGGATAGCTCCGCTTATACCGCAGGCAAAATAAATCTTAGGCTTAACAGTTGTTCCTGTCTGTCCTACCTGATATGCATGGTCAATCCAGCCGGCATCAACAGCTGCTCTTGAAGAAGCAATTGTTCCGCCAAACTTGTCAGCAAGCTTCTTAAGAAGTTCAAAGCCCTCTGCCTTGCCAAGTCCCATACCACCTGATACGATAACTTCTGCATCTGTAAGTGATACCATTTCCTTAGCTGACTTAACAACCTCAAGAACCTTTGTACGGATATCGCCCTCTGCAAATGTAGGATGAAGCTCTATTACCTCTCCTCTTCTTCCAGCCTCTCTCTTTGCCTTCTCCATTACACCCGGACGTACTGTTGACATCTGTGGTCTGTGGTTAGGACATACGATAGTTGCCATGAGGTTTCCACCAAATGCTGGACGGGTCTGCATAATTCCCTTTGTCTCAGGATTTATCTCAAGCTTTGTACAGTCTGCTGTAAGACCTGTATTACATCTAACTGCAAGACATGGACCTAAGTCACGTCCGATATGTGTAGCTCCAAGTAATACGATCTCTGGCTTATACTCTGTAATAGCCTCGTAAATTGTCTTTGTATATGCATCAGTTGTGTACTGCTTAAGCTCTGGAGCATTTGCATAGTAAACCTTGTCAGCACCAAACTCAAAGAGATCATTGATGATTCCATCTACTTCGCTTCCGCAAAGAACTGCGCAGAGCTCACATCCTACTGCATCAGCAAGCTTTCTTCCCTCTCCAAGAAGCTCTCTTGCAACCTGCATAAGCTTTCCGTCTCTCTGCTCAGCAAATACCCATACGCCATGGTAAGCGCTAAGATCTGCTGCTTCCTTACCATCATCTGCCTTTTCAATAGCTCCAAAAGGACATGTATCTACACACTGTCCGCAGCCTGTACATGCAGCACCAATCACTGCCTTTTTATTTTCCATTGTAATGGCTGTAAATGGGCAAGACTTAACGCACTTTGTACAACCTTTACATTTATCTAAGATAACCTTAATTGCCATTGTAACTATCCTCCTATACGATTAAATAAGATGCTTTTCAACAAGCTTTCCAACAAGTGCGCCTGCCATTTCATCAATTGTTCCGTTGAGCATTTCTCCCTTACCCTTCTGAGGAGGTGTAAATGAACGGAATACCTGTGTAGGAGATGCATTAAGACCGCAATCAGCAGGATCAAGCTCAACATCCTCATGATTCCATACAGTTATCTCCTTCTTATATGCATCTACAATAGCTCCGATTGACATATATCTTGGCTCATTAAGCTCCTTAACACATGTTAAGAGACAAGGTGTCTGAACCTCGATAAGCTCATATCCATCTTCCATCTGTCTCTGTACTGTAACCTTGCCGTCTCCCATCTGGATATCCTGTACATAGGTAACAACAGGAAGGTTAAGTCTCTGTGCAACCTGAGGTCCAACCTGGGCTGTATCTCCATCGATAGCCTGACGTCCTGCAAAAATAACATCTACATCGCCAACCTTCTTGATTCCGGCTGCAATTGTTGTAGAAGTAGCACAGGTATCAGCTCCTCCAAATGCACGGTCACTTAAGAGGTATGCATTGTCTGCACCCATTGCAAGACACTCACGAAGCATATATGTTGCCTGTGGAGGTCCCATGGTTATAACATCAACTACGATTGAATTATCCTTGTCCTTTAATTGAAGTGCTGCCTCCAAAGCATTTGCATCATCAGGGTTTAAGATACTTGGTACACCATCACGGATAAGAGTTCCCTTTACCGGGTCGATTTTTACTTCGTTTGTATCAGGTACCTGCTTTACACATACTAATATCTTCATTCTCTATATCCTCCTACATTACTTCTTAAGAAGCTTTCCGCTGATTACCATCTGCTGTACCTGGCTTGTACCCTCGTAGATAGTAAATACACGACAGTCACGGAACATACGCTCAATCTTGTAATCCTTGATAAAGCCGTATCCACCATGGATCTGAACTGCCTTCTGTGCAATCTCATTACATACTTCTGAAGCATAATACTTTGCCATAGAAGCATTTAAAGTTGCATCCTGTCTTGTATCCATCATATATGCTGCCTTATAAACAAGCTGCTTAGCTGCCTCAAGCTTTGTAGCCATTTCAGCGATCATAAATGAAATTGCCTGGAAATTGCCTATAGGTCTGCCAAACTGCTTTCTCTCCTTAGCATACTTAACAGCCTCATCAAGACAGCCTTGGGCTACACCAATTGACTGGGCTGCAACACCAAGACGTCCTGTGTTAAGTGTCTGCATGGCAATCTTAAATCCATCGCCTTCCTCGCCTAATCTGTCCTCTACAGGAACGATTGCATTTTCGAGGATAATATCTGAAGTAGCACATCCTACTACACCCATCTTGTTCTCTGGCTTACCACAAGATACTCCTGGTGCATGCATGTCAACAACAAATGCTGAAAGTCCCTTATTTCCCTTTGTAACATCTGTCTTTGCAAATACAACTGCATAATCAGATAATGGAGCCATTGTGATGAAGCACTTACGTCCGTTGAGTACATAGTGGTCTCCCTCTCTTCTTGCTGTTGTAGCTACTGCACCTGCATCTGAACCTGCACCCGGCTCTGTAAGAGCAAATGCGAGTTTCTTCTCTCCTGTAACTACAGGTCTAAGATATTTTTCCTTCTGCTCATCATTTCCAGCAAGTAAAAGTGGTCCGCCTGAAAGTGAGTTAGGGCTTGAAACGTAAATACTTGCTACGCCTGAAACTCTTGCGATTTCTTCCATAACAAGTACGTATGAACGAGCATCAGCTCCCTGTCCGCCAAGCTCCTTAGGAATCTTAACGCCAAAGAAACCAGCCTTTGCCATCTTGTCTAAGATTTCCTCAGGAAATACCTCTGTTTCCTCAACCTCATCCAAGATTTCTTTGGTCAATTCTTTTTCTGCAAAATCACGAGCAAGCTTTCTTATAAGCTCGTGCTGTTCTGTAAAAAACGCCTCTGCCATGTTTGTTTATTCCTCCTTATAAGGTTTACTATATACATAAAATGTACTTATATTTCATTTTGATTTAAGAGCCTCATTTCTTCGGCCTTAAGTAATGCTATTTTTTTTATTTCTTTAAGATCAATCTTTCCGCTTGCATTTAGAGGGAGCTTCTCTAGGAAAATGTAATACTCTGGTACTTTGTAATGTGCAAGTCTCCTGTTGAGATATTCCTTTATCTGTTCCAGACTAATATTTCGTCCTTCTTTAAGAACTATACAGGCAGCTATTTCTTCCTGACGAACCTGCGCCGGTACACCTACTACCTTAACCTGTTCAACAGCATCAATATCCATGATAGCTTCTTCAATCTCAAAAGGCGAAATATTTTCTCCTGCACGTATTATCATTTCCTTTATACGTCCTGTAACATATAAAAAATTATCCTTGTCAAGATAACCCAGGTCACCACATTTTAACCATCCGTCATCTGTAAATACTCTTTTATTTGCCTCAGACATGTTGTAATATCCTTGCATTACATTGTAGCCCTTAACCTGAATTTCACCTACTGTGCCTGTTTCAAGTGGAACATTCGTAAGCGGATCTGCTATCCTTACATCTACATTTTCAATTACTTTGCCACCGGAAAGTGCTTTGATTTCATTATCCTCATCCCAGTCTGCAATGGAAATGCAAGGTGAGGTCTCAGTCTGTCCATAGGATGGCTGCAAATGCATATTTGGAAATCTTCTGCAGATATCCATATATTCTGAAGCTTTAAATGCAGAACCTGCAATTATTCCTGATTTCAGGCTGTTGCCATTTCTGTCCTTATATTTTTCCTTTTTGACTAAAGCAAGAAACATGCTAGGTACGCCATTTAAAACTGTACATCCACAATTTTCAATAGCATTCCATACAAGGTTTGTCTTGAAATATGCCAAAAGATAAAAGGACATTCCCGAAAGCATACATGAAACTATGCCTGCGGTGATTCCAAAGCAATGGAATAAAGGAACAGATATACACATTTTATCATTTTCATTCCAATGCATTGCCTTAATCATAGCAAGTGAATTGTTGACCAGATTATGGTGTGTAAGCACTACTCCCTTAGGTAACGAGGTAGTTCCTGATGTAAAGATCATGCAGGCAGGATCTGATGATGAAAGCTTTGACATTATGTCATTTAACATATGAGTATGCTCTTCATCCAAAGGTGCAAAATCATATTCTATGAAGTCCTCTATAGCAAACATATCATGAACGCAATGAAGCTCATCTTCAATGTTATCAAGTATATCCCTATAAACTAAATCCTTATAGCCTTCACCATAAAAAAGTACCTCGGTATCAAAGTGATTTAATATATCTCTGACTTCAATCTCCCTGTAACAGGTATTTATCAATACAGGTACAGCACCTAGTTTCTCAAGAGCATAAAAAAGAATAACCCATTTTGCTGAATTAACGCCCCATATGCCTACATGAGTGCCTCTGACTATATTCAATTTTTGTAATTTTAATGCAATACGGCTTGAAATATTATCAAGCTCCTGATAGCTACAGCTAAAGTCATCTAAATCTATTGCATCTTTTGTAGAAAATTTTAAAGCCTGTTCATGTAAACACTGACCTAGTGTCTTATCTATAAGTTCCATATCATCTCCGCAACTAGTATACAAGCTACTCAATTGCATAGGGCTGCATAGCTTGCAGCCCTGTAATTATTTAATTTATTACTTACGCTCGTCCTTCCAAACATATAATGTTCCATTCTCAAGCATAGCATTGATCTCTTCATCACTATATCCGAGCTCCTTAAGAACCTCAGGACCATTTTCACCAATAAGTGGACCTCTTCTGTACTCAGGTACTCCCATCTCTTCAAACTTAACAGGAAGTCTGCAAAGTCTTCTTGTATTACCATTGTCATATGTCATGTCATAGAAGCAGTCATTTGCGATAGCCTGTGGATCGTTTCTGATCTCAGTCCAGTTCTGACATAATGCAAATGGAATATCAGCAGCCTCAAGAATAGGTCTCCACTCTTCAACTGTCTTTGTAGCAACCTGCTCTGTAACTATATCATATACCTCAGGTACAAGTCCCTTAGCCTGACATGTTAAGATTGGGAAGTAATTCTCGTTTTCTACAAGATCCTCTCTGCCAAGAACTGCAATGAACTTCTTGTAGTAAGTATTGTAGTCAGGAGTACAGAACTGAAGGTAACGATCATCCTTTGTGCGGAATGCACCAAGGAATGGGTTTGCGCCATTACGAACATTGATAGGATAGTTCTGTGCGATTCCTTCATAGTTAGATGCCTGAACCATCATACCCATGTTGAATACTGCTGACTCAAACAATGAAGTCTCAACCTTCTCTCCAACTCCCTTTGTCTTAGCCTGATATAAAGCTGCAAGGATTCCTGCTGCAAGGTTCATACCTACGTTGTGATCACCAATTCCTGGAACTCCGTTGAATGGAACTGTTCCCTTCTGACGAAGTGAATCAAAATATCCGCCTCTTGCAAAGAAAGCTGTGAAGTCAAATCCTGGAAGGTCACGGTCTGGTCCCTTCTCTCCATAGCCTGTGCAGATTGCGTATACAAGCTTAGGGAATCTGACTTTAAGTGTTTCATAGTCAAGTCCTGCTCTCTCAAGAGCCTGAACTCTCCAGTTTGTTATAAGAACGTCTGCTGTCTCGAGAAGCTTAAAGAATGCCTCTTTTCCTTCAGCTGTCTTCATATTAAGTGAAAGGCAACGCTTGTTTCCATTTTCAAGATCCCAGGTTGTATTCTCATACATATCCAGAGGACGTCCCTCTGAAGGAGCTGTATATCTTAAAGGATCTCCCTTTGCAGACTCGATCTTGATTACATCTGCACCTAAATCTGCTAAAAATCTTCCTGCTGCAGACGCTGCAATAAATGTAGCAAGTTCAACAACACGTACGCCGTCTAATGGTTTGCTCATTTCTTTATCTCCTTTACTATATTAGTAACTTTTCAAATTACATTTTGATATTTTATGTAATTTGTATCTAAGCCGGAGCATAACTCCGACTTAGATAAATAAAATGTTTAAATTAATTACTTTGTATCAAACTTTGTTGCAATCATATGAACTACATAAGGAATCATGATTACTGGGATTGTAAGGTATCCAAGATACTTGTATCCAATTGAAACAATATTGTTAAGTCCAAGCTGTGCGATAAGGAATGCAACTAAGGTACATACAAATGTAACGATAATAACATTTCTTCCTGGCTTAGCTTCTGGATCGAATGACTTATCCATTGCCTTACATACACGGTTTGACATACCTGCAATCATGTTAACTGCAGTTGAAACTGATCCAAGTACAATAAGGATTGAGATAATAGGTCTTAATAAGTCTGGAGCAACACCCTTATTAACAAGAATTAAAAGAGGAATGCTTGCTGTTGCAAAGTCTGGATCATTTGTAATAGCCATAAGTCCAAGTACTGCCATGAGACAGATAATACTGTTAACACCAAGTCCCCAGATCATAGATGACTTAGCATCGTCAGGACTCTCGAATGGCTTAGCATGCTGGAATAAAAGACCAATTGAACCTAACTGGAATGCAGCATAAACTATACCTGTCCAAACTGCCTTTCCAAAAGGTGCTGGGTTTGCAAGGCTTGCTGAAATATTTGCTGAAATACTATCCCACTGTACAAAAATGTTAGGGATATAAACTAAGAATAATCCCACAACAATCAGAATAGATAAGGTTGAAGCAACCTTACGAACAACGTTAGTACCATAAACAGCAACGATGAAAATGAATACACCTACAAATGCTGTACCAATCCAATGGTTGATACCAAAAGCACTTTCCATTGTACTAACACCTGTTGCAAATGCAGCTGCAGGAGCAACACAGATAGTTACAATATAAACCAGCTCATAAAGGTTAGAGAAAATCGGTGAATACTTGCCGTAGAAGCTGTCATTGAAGCTCTTGTAATCATATACATTGTGCTTCTTGGCATACTTTAAACCATACCACTGGTAGAAAGCACCTATACACTGAGCCATGATACATGTTATGAAAGCCCAAACACCAAACTGTACAAAATACTGTCTTAACTGGTTTCCAGATGCAAATCCACCACCAAACTGTGTGGTGAACCATACAAAGGCAACACCAACTATTATTGACATTCTTTCCTTATTTTTCATTTGACATTCCCCCTAGGATGTTATTTATTTAGAACATTTCTTTAAATGCCTGAATCATTGTCTTAGCCTGCTCATAGTTAACCATCTGGCGGTCAACCTCAATATTTAAATGAGGGATTCCAGCTGCTTCACATGCACGCTTAATTGGAACGTAATCGAACTCCTCTGGATCACAGAACTTGGTCATAAGAACGATAACGCCGTCTGCATTGTGGTTCTTAGCCTGTTCAATGATATATTCAACTCTTGACTTCTTAGGGTCATAAAGAAGAGTACAATTATCCATATCAGCAAACTTATGAGCAAGAGCATCCAGAGGATTTTCCATTTCTGGTACATCTGTGCGATACTGTCTTGACTCTGCTGCTACGTCATCAAATACAACCTTGATGCCGTTCTCATCGAAGATATTGAGAAGACTTGGTGAATCTGCAAGTATTCCTGATACAAGAACTCTTACCTTGCCCTCTGCCTTAGGCCCCTGCTTAAGCTCCTCGATTAATTTTTTAACTATTTCTGTATGCTCCTCAGGAAGCATAAACCATGCTGACTTATATACATCACTTCTCTCAGCTGCTGTGAGCTCTGCTGTAGCTGCAACCTCTGCAAATTCTCTCATAACTGCATTGTGTTCGTTATAAATCTTGTTTGATTCAGCTAAAGCAAACTCTGAATAATGCTGTCCTGTAGCAATTGTAAGATCATTGATTACTCTCTCATATCCTGCCTTTGTGAACTTGATGCCGTACTCAGGCTTTCTGTTCTGAGGATATGTCATAGGTATGAATGGAATATCCTTAACTGCATATTTCCAGTTCTGTCCGATAGCCTTAAGTGAATCACATAATGAAGGAATAACGATTGCTGATACTCCGTCATACTCACCCTTGATACCAAGCTCTAATATTGTCTGCATTATTGAGCAGATAAATGCTGGAAAATATTTCTTAGCTTCATTAATCTCTACATCAGCGCCCCATACGCCCATTGGAACAAGTCCCATTGAATGGATAAGCTCCATAGGTGTGTAAACAGGAGCAACTGCTACTACTTTTTTGCCTTGGGCAAGATATGAATCAAGCTGTTTTCTTGGGTTTGAAGCAACTTCATGAAGCTGTGCCAATAATTCTTCTTTTACTGCCATTTTTAGTTACCTCCCTTGTTTGCTTCCATAATTTCCATAAGTCCCTGAACTCTTGTATCATACTGAGCTTCAGAGAAGTTTCTTGGGTCTGCCTGGTCTCCATCAAATGAAACAACAGGAATACCACAAGCCTCACCGATCTGACGGCTCATCTCAGGCATGAATCCTGACCAAAGCTTACATGAACGGTTTGTATGAACTAAAAGTCCTTCAACGCTGTCAGCCTTGCAAAGCTTGATACGCTTATCTCTTGCCTTCTCGAGGTTCATACAGTTAGGAACGCTTGCATATCTGCGGCACATTCCGTCAAAATCATCATATATAAATCCAAATGCATCAGCATAAATAGTTGTAACCATGTTGATGCCTCTGCTCTTAAGTCCTGTAGAGGTTGCCCTTAACCATGGCCAGCAAGCGATTCCCTCAAACATGATACGGTATTTTTCCTCTGCACGGAAGGTTGAAACACCTTTCTCATGATTGTCAATGTACTCCTTAAGAAGAGTTTCCATAGCATCCGCTGCGGCTTCCTTACCTCTTGCAGTAACCATTACTGCCATGTGGTTAAGAAGATCGAATCCGTTAAATGGAGATGGTACATACTTAGCCTGTGATGTAGCCTCGATCCACATACGGCTTGCCTTACCTGAAATCTCCATAACCTCCTTGAATCTTTCATCACTCCACTTCTTGCCTGTGATTTCTTCAAGCTGGTGAATAGCATCCCAGAACTGGGCCTTGATATACTCAACCTCTGCATCAGATACTTCATAGTCAGGATTGAATGGAATATCTATCATAATCATTGGAATGTTGAGATCTCTTGCAAGGTTCTCATACCACTTGATCATACAGTTACAAATATTGTTACAGCATAATACAAAATCTGGAAGTGGCATATCCTGCTCTGGAGCCTGACCTAATTTTGCATATGCAAGAGAAATTCTTGCGTAAGCACAGATATCATTTGAATATCCCTCAGCCTCACTGACATTACACAGTCTCTCTCCGCCGCCTCTTGCAGCAATACCGGCGGCCTGGTTCTCAGGATAACATACATATAATCCTAAGGTCTCCGGAATTTCTACTGGGAAGTTACTTGCACACCATCCGACCATTTCTCCTCTGGCCTTTGCCTCAATACAGTCACTATAAGCCTTTGCAGCAATTGAACCTAATTTGAACTTAGCTGAATTTGGATCAGGTGCCGGTCTGCTTTTTTTAACTTCTTCACCCATGACAAAACCTCCTTTTTTTATCTCATGATGATTTAAAAAAATTATTATTTATTTATCTTATCAAATGCATAGAGAGCAGCTCCCAATGCACCCATGAGCTGTGCCTTATCGCTGTATGCAATCTCAACGCCAAGTTCCTTTGAAAGAGCATCCCTTACTCCACCATTTTTAGCAACTCCGCCGCTCATACATACGCGTTCCTTGACTCCTATTCTCTTTGCCTGAGAAGCAACCCTTGTTGCAACTGACTGGCATATACCTGCTACAAGATCAGGAATCGAAGTTCCTGCAGCAAGCTGGGATATAACCTCTGACTCAGCAAAAACTGTGCAAGTACTTGAAATGCTTGCAGGTTTTGCAGCCTTCCTTGCCTCAGACTCAAGCTCTGAAATATCAAGCTTTAATATATTGGCCATAACATCAAGAAACCTTCCTGTACCTGCGGCACATTTATCATTCATGATAAAGTTGACCATACGTCCGCTTTCATTAAGTGAAAGAACCTTTGCATCCTGTCCTCCGATATCAATGACAGTTCTTGCATCAGGAAAAATATAATTAACACCTAATGCATGGCAGCTCAATTCACTTACCTGATAATCAGCACCTTCATAAGTCTGACGGCCATAGCCAGTGGCAACAGTACAGCTTATATCAGAAGCATTTAATCCACTTTGATTAAGAACCTCTTCAAGAGCAAGTGAAACACCATCTGTTCCAACTGTAGCAACAACTATAGATGAAGCTACTATTTCTTTCTTGTCATTCATGATGACAGCTTTTGAAGTTGTAGATCCTATATCAATTCCTAATATATACATATTTACCCCTTTAGTAATGATTAAACTATGTAATATTTATGTAATATCACAAAAAAAGAGAATGCTATTTTCCATAAAAAAAACTGGAAATCTAGCATGTTTATCTGCTCTTCGTTTGTGTTCTTGTATACCAGTTGATGTTAATAAAATAACAGTTTTGTTAAAATACTAACTAACTTCAGACATATATTATCAAAATTATACATAAATGTAAATACTTTATATTTAAATACAGTCAAAAAGCTGTAACTTTAATGATTTAAACTCAATCAAAGCTACAGCTTTCTAATATTATTTTGTTAACATTTCGCCATTATATATTTTTACAAGGTCTTCATCTGAAAGCTCTACATGATAGAAAAGCTCAAAGAAGGTCTTTACTTCTTCATCTAAATTATAATTTACCTTATCAGGATAAAGCTTGCTCTGAAGCCATCTCAAACCAACAATACGGTTTGGTCCTGAAGGTCTGTCTAACCAGCTGAATGGAGCATTTGGTGATCCATATACTGTATCATTTTTAACAGCATCCAGCTCTGCAAATACAGGATCTGCCTTAAACTTTTCTGCCGCACTCTTTCCGCTTATATCTTTCTTTGGTTCTCCATTTAATATTATGACATCAGGATTCCATGCTAAAAGCTGCTCTGCTGAGATCTGTATTCTTGAACCATCTCCTACTTCAAGGTCTGCTACATTTTCAGCCTTTACGATATCAAAGATTCTGCCATGCTCTGAACCCTTTGGAGGTGTCTCAAGAGAATCTTCTCCATTTCCATAATAAACTCTTACAGCTTCACCCTCTTCAAGCTTCATGTCTTCTATATCCTTGAATGCCTTATCTGTATATGCTGCAAGTTTCTCAGCCTGTTCTTCTTCTCCAAGAAGTCCGCCAAGGAATCTGTATACATCAGCAGATTTTTCAAAATCGCTGTCTACAACTACGACAGGAACGCCAAGACTGTCAGACATCTTGTCTGCCTTATCCTTAGTTGCATCATTTAATTTTCCTACCATGAGTGCTATATCTGGCTCAGCAGCTATTACCGCTTCAAAGTTAATTGCATCATTCTGACCAAAATTAGGAAGGTCATGATACTCCTCTAAAATTACGCTTTTTTCCAAATCATTTAACTGGTAATTCCATCCCAGAAGCTTATCTGGTGCAAGAGTATAAAGGTAAATCGCTGCAACAGCGCCTGTTGAAAATACAGAGTCAATTTCTACTGGAATATCCATCTTTCTTCCTGACATATCTGTTATTTCTAAAGTTTCACCAGTAGTAGCTTCTGCTTTTTTCTCAGCTTCTGTTTCTGCTTCTTCTGCTTCAGCATCTTTTGTTTCAGCTTCTCCAGATTCGGAAACTGAAGCTTTTTCTTCTGAAGCTACTGCTTCTGTAACTGTTTCTTCATTTTTACCTGCTGTTTCATTTTTTGCTGAACATCCTGCTATTGATGCTGTAAGCAGGGATGCAGCCATTAACACCGCCATAAACTTAGACATATTTTTTTTCATTTTTACTACCTCTCCCTTTTAAGATAACATTTCGTTATCTTTTTATTTAAATATCGTTTACATTTTGCAAAATATCATATATATTAAAATATGTCAAGTATACTAAAAAAAATTAAGGTAATAGTATACCCAAATGTCTTAAGGTGATTTATATGAATAAAAACAGTAAGTTATTAAAATTTGATAGATTTTTTAAAAGCAAATATATTTTTGTATTTATGACTCTGGCCTTGTTTGCTATCGTGATTATATCCTTTGGTATAGGCTATTATCCTCTTTCTCCATCTGAAGTCTTTAAGGCCTTTCTCTCACGTTTCATAGAAATTGACGATATAAAAAAACAGGCCGTTACTATTTTTTGGAATATAAGACTTCCTCGAATTCTTTCTGCCTGTTTCATAGGCGCTTCTTTATCTGTAGCAGGTTCAACCTATCAGGGTATGTTTAGAAATCCTCTTGTTTCTCCTGATATACTTGGTGTTTCATCGGGAGCAAGCCTTGGCGCTGCCTTAGCTATACTTCTTGGATCCTCAAATTTCACTATCCAGATGTCAGCCTTCCTTGGTGGTATTGCAGCTGTTTTATTTTCATATATTATCAGTCGCAATTCTCCTCATTCACAGATTATAAGTCTGGTTCTGACAGGCTCAATGGTTATGGCTTTATGCAATGCCGGTGTTACACTTATAAAATATATTTCAGACCCAAATGATGTTTTGCAGCAGATTACATTCTGGCTTATGGGCAGTCTTACAAAGACAAATAATGAAGCCTTTCTATGGAGCTTCATTCCCATGCTTCTAGGTCTTATTATTATATTTTTGTTAAGATGGAAAATAAATCTTCTTACACTTGACGATGAAGAAGCTCAGACCATGGGAATAAATATACGTTTTTACAGAGCTATATTTATTATAGCGTCAACCATGTTAAGTGCTGCAGCAGTATGCCTCGGAGGTCTTATTGGCTGGGTCGGCCTTATGATTCCACACATGGCAAGAGCTATCTGTGGTGTAAACTATGAGCGTTTAATTCCTCTTAGCGCCTTGCTTGGTGCTGCTTATCTTGTACTCATGGATGATATAGCCAGATCTATTCTCTCACTTGAGCTTCCTATAGGTGTAGTTACAAGTATTGTAGGCGCTCCATTTTTTATTTACCTTATCATTAAGAGAAAGGACTAATTTATGCTTTTAGAGGTCAACAATGTATCCGGCGGATATGGTCATAAAAAAATAATAAAAAATGTAAGCTGTAAGGCAGATAAAGGAGAGATACTTTGCCTTCTTGGTCCTAACGGCTGTGGCAAGACAACCCTGTTTAGAATGATTTTAGGAATACTTCCTCTAAGCAGCGGAAATATCATGCTTGATGGTAAAGATTTAAGTTCACTATCGCAAAGGGAAAGAGCTAATCTTATTGCTTATATTCCGCAGTCACACACACCATCATTTTCATATAGTGTTCTGGATGTAGTATTAATGGGACGTGCAGCCTTTATCTCATCTCTCAAAACACCCGGAAGTAAGGATATGGAAGCAGCAAAAAATGCCTTGAACCTGCTCCACATTCTACATCTTGCCGACAGAAAATATACGGATCTGAGTGGTGGACAGAGACAACTCGTACTTATTGCAAGGGCAATTTGTCAGTCTTCAAAAATATTGGTACTTGATGAACCTGCTGCAAGTCTGGATTATGCTAACCAGCAGCTTCTTATAAACGTGATATCAGATCTCGCCAAAAAAGGCTTCTGCATTATAATGTCAACCCACAGTCCTGAACATCCTGCCTCTATAGGTGACAAGACACTTTTGCTTAAGGAAGGCCAGGTTGCAGCCTTTGGAAGCTCAGATGAGGTAATAACCAATGATAATCTGAAAATGGTCTATGGAATTGAAATAGATGTAGTAAACGTTACTGACAGATATGGGAATAAGCGAACTATCTGCCTTCCCGTACAAAAGACGAGTAAATTAAGTTAGAATTTTTCTATGAAAGAAAAGACTTAAAGTAACGACTCAAAGTAAAATGCAAAGTAAAACGCAAAGAAAAAACTTAAATGAAAGGTATCTGATTATGAAAAAGCATTTATTTCTTACTGGTGAAAAGGGATGCGGAAAAAGCACACGTATCAAAAACATACTTAGAGAAAATCCAGAACTTCGAATTAAAGGATTTCTAACTCTCAGAACATTAAATGACGATGGAAGTTATTCTGTGCATATACTGCATGCAGGTACAGATGAAAAGCCTGATTCTTCCAATCTCCTCTTTTACTGTGGCAAAGATCGTATGAGACTTACAGAGGAAGAAAGCATCGAGCGTTTTAACCGCTTAGGAAGCCTTATATTAAGCGATACAAGCGAGGCTGATGTTATACTTATGGACGAACTAGGACCACACGAAGAGTTTGCTACAGACTTTAAAATGAAGGTTCTTGAATTACTTGATGGAGATATACCTATACTTGGCGTAATTCAAAAAGCTGAATCAGCCTTCCTAGATACAATAAAGGCTCACCCAAAGGTCAAAGTCGAAGAAATAATCAAAAATTTCTAAAGCAAAACCACCTAATCTGCCGATGTAAAACAATTTTGCAATAAGTGAAACCGGCACATGATAAGGTGGTTTTTATTTATTCATTTCTAGATTTTTGAAGGAAGTAGTTAGGGAATTTCTCCATTGCCTTATCAGCTATTCCTGTAATAGTATCAAGATGTTCTGCCATCTTCTGCTGGGCAAGTTTAAGGTCTCCTATCTTAATCCCCTCTACTATAGCCTTATGCTCATCTATAAGCTCTCCTACTCTCTGATCAAAGGCTACATCAAAGCTTCTCCATCTTGATATATGCAGCATTATATCTTCCAGAACCTGAAGAAGTGCATATCTTCCAACACTGTCTATCATAATCTTATGAAACTGTGCATCAAGCTCAGGGAACTTACCGCAGTAGTCTACCTCATCTCTACATAGCTCCTGCTCTTTTAGATTTTTCTCCAGCTTTTCTACGAGCTTAAGTCTTTCAGCTTCTCCAAGCTTCATAAACATCTCGTATAAAACTTCTTTTTCAACAGCTGTTCTAAGTACAAGAATATCTGCAATAAAATCCAGATCCATAGTGCTTATGTATGTTCCTCTCTGAGGATAAATTTCTATTAATCCTATCTGGCTTAGTCTTGCAAAAACAGTTCTTATAACAGATCTGGAAACATTATATTCCTTAGCCATCTGATTCTCACTAATATATCTGCCTGGTTCAAGATCTAGAGTTATTATTCTATTTAATATTTCCTGGTATACTTCGCTTGATGTAATCGGTGGCTTAGATGTCAAAGAATACATAAGGATACCCTCCCACATTTTCTGATTTAACTTATTTCCTTATTATGATAACAAAAAAATCCCCCAAATTCAATTGAGGGATTTTCTCTATGCACACAGAGTTAATATGTCATTAATAATGAAATATTAATTTATCTTCAAAACAATTGCAATTATGCAGTTGTTCTGAATGATTTTACAAGTATAAAGCAATAAGCTTTATCTGTTCTAAACTAATAAATTAGTCTTCTACCTTAACAATCTCGCGCTTGTTGTATGATCCACAATTCTTGCAAACTCTGTGAGGCATTACTAACGCTCCACACTTACTGCATTTAACAAGATTTGGTGCGCTCATCTTCCAATTGGCTCTTCTTGAGTCACGTCTTGCCTTAGATGACTTGTTCTTTGGACAGATTGACATGTTAACACCTCCTTTATCTATAAACAACTTTTGATATTATACATACTACATCTAGTATTGTCAATAATAATCTTTATATTTTCAGATAAAATCAGCCTTTAACAAGCTCTTCTGTATCCATTGCAATCTTAAGCTCTTCATTTGTAGGTAAGAGATATACCTTAACAGTTGAGTCATCAGCAGAGATAAGCTTCTCCTGTCCTCTTACGTTATTTCTCTCATCGTCAATCTTAACTCCAAGATATCCAAGATACTGCTCACATACGATCTTTCTTGTAACCTTGTCGTTCTCTCCTACACCTGCTGTAAAGCAAATGCAGTCAACACCGTTCATAGCTGCAATATATGCGCCGCAGTACTTTGCTACTCTGTATCTGAATGCCTCGAGAGCGATCTCAGCATCCTTATTTCCATTTTCTGCTGCAATCTCAATATCTCTGAAGTCTGATGAAATTCCATTTGTCATTCCGTATACACCTGACTTCTTGTTAAGGATATCAAGAACCTCATTTACTGTCTTTCCTTCCTTATTGCAGATGTACTGGATGATTGCTGGATCTACATCTCCTGAACGGGTTCCCATGATAAGTCCCTCAAGAGGAGTAAGTCCCATTGATGTATCTACACATACTCCGCCTATAGAAGCAGAAATTGATGCACCATTTCCAAGATGACATACAAGAACCTTTGCTGTCTTTGGATCAAGACCTGCTATCTCAATTGCTCTGTGAGAAACATAATCGTGAGATGTTCCGTGGAATCCATATCTACGAACGCTGTACTTATTGAGGTACTCTAAAGGAATAGCATATCTAAATGCCTTTGGCTCCATTCCCATACCAAATGATGTATCAAATACAGCTACGTTTGGCTTACCAGGCATAGCAAGCTCACAAGCCTCGATACCCATAAGGTTTGCCGGGTTATGTAAAGGTCCGAGATCAAAGCACTCTCTTATTGCAGCCTTAACGTCCTCATTAACTACGATTGACTTTGTAAACTTCTGTCCTCCGTGAAGAACACGATGTCCTATAGCATCTATCTCATCTACAGATGAAATAACACCATGATCAGCATCTGTAATAGCTGCCATTACAAGCTCTACAGCTCTCTTATGTGTTGGCATAGCCTCTTCGATAACGTAATTATCCTTACCAGGAACCTTGTGAGTAAGCTTAGAGCCTTCAATACCAATACGCTCTACAAGTCCCTTACAGATAACATCCTTAGTATCCATGTTAATAATCTGATACTTTAATGATGAGCTTCCGCAGTTTAAAACTAAAATATTCATTGGTAACATCTCCTTAAAAATACAGTTAATTTATTATTATCTAACGATAACACCCTTCATATCTCTTCCGCATGCTGCAGCATTTGACTCATCTGTATCGATATGCATAGCAAGTGCATAATTGTCTGAAGCACGAACTACAGTATCACCAAAGATTGTCTTTCTGCCATTACCTGAATCAAGGAGAACATCTACGATATCACCATTCTTAACTCCGAGCATCTCAGCCTCAGCAAGTGTCATGTGAATATGTCTCATAGCAACAATAACACCTTCCTTGACTTCAACCTCACCCATAGGTCCGATGAGCTTACATGCTCCTGATCCAGCAAGATCTCCTGACTCACGGATAGGTGCATCAACTCCGATAGAACGAGCATCTGATGCTGAAAGCTCAACCTGATCTGCCTTACGGCATGGTCCCAGAATAGATACGTTTGCAAGCTCCTTCTTAGGTCCTACTACTGTTACACGCTCGTTTGATGCGAACTGTCCAGGCTGTGAAAGAGCCTTCTTAAATGAGAGCTCAAAGCCCTTACCAAAAAGAGTCTCAAGTGTCTCCTTTGTTACATGTACGTGTCTAGCACTGGTTTCTACCATAAATTCATTTGCCATTACAAATATGCCTCCAATTTATTTTATGATTTTAATTAAAATTTTTCAAACCTGTCCACATTAACTACAAAAATAGTCGCTCCGCCTACTTCTACATTCATAGGCATAGTTGCATAATTAACCATGCTTGTTCCTGAAATGTAAGGCATATTAACAGTTATGTTCTGACTGTTGCCACATTCCTTACGGATAGTTTCTATAGCGTGGTCAACCTTGTCATCATCAGTACCAATCATAAGGGTTATATTTCCCTTCCTAAGGAATCCACCTGTTGTAGCAAGCTTTGTTACACTATATTTTTCTTTATTTAATGCGGCAATAACATCATCTTCATTGTCATTTCTTACAATCGCATAAATGAGTTTCATATAAACACCTCCTGTCACGTAGAACTTCTAAAAAATTTATAATTACAAGACTACGGTATTGTTTAATTATTTTAACACAATTAAAAGTAAAATGCTACTTTACTAATTGTTCAAAATTATGTAAATTGTTTTTGTACATTCAAATATACAAAAGTGAGGACAATATGAAAACAGCTGCAGTTATATCTGAATTTAATCCTTTTCACAATGGACATGAATATATTCTTAAAGAGGCAAGAAAGCTTACTAAAGCAGATTATGTTATAGCCATAATGAGTGGAAACTATGTCCAAAGAGGTGAACCAGCAATATTTGATAAGTATAAAAGAGCTGAAATGGCACTTTTGTGCGGAGCCGATCTTGTTATAGAGCTCCCAATGGTATTTGCCGTTTCCTCAGCCATGGAATTTGCCCGTGCCGGTGTTATGACAGCTATAAAATCAGATGTAGTGGATTATCTTGTCTTTGGAACTGAAAATGATATAAGCATAGACGAATTAAAAGAATGCGCCTCATATCTCTTGAATGAATCAGGCGATTTCCAAATCAAATTAAAAGAATATATAAAAAAAGGAATGAGCTATCCTCTTGCAAGAGAAAAAGCTCTAAGTGAAGCTTCTGACATTAAAACAAATATACTCAAAACATCAAATAATATACTGGCTCTTTCGTATATCATTTCCATCCTTGAAGAAAACAGCAATATTGAAGCAATTCCGGTAAAACGTCTTGGCGATGGCTATAATGACAGGAACTTTAAAGATGCAACTTATACTTCAGCTACGGCAATAAGAAATCTTATCAATGGAGAGCATAAATCAGCTAATTTACAATATATTACAAAGCAGCTAAGAAGTTATGTTCCAGAGAAAGCCTTAAAGATATATGAAAATGTCTTGTCTTTAAATTATTCTGACAGCACAGTTACGATACCTGAAACTGAGAAGCTTGGCTATATCCTAAATTATATACTCATAAATAAAGCATTTTCAGAAGAAGCTGACTTTACAAAATATAATGATATATCTAAAGAAATATCAGACCGCCTTATAAATACAGCCGGAAGTTTTCTTGACCTTAATAAGCGTATAGCTGCTGTAAAAACGAAAAACTATACCTATACAAGGATTCAAAGAGCCCTGCTCCATATTATACTTAATATAACTGATGAAGAAATTAAGCAAAAAAAAGAAGCCGGATACGCTGAATACTTGCGTATACTCGGCTTTAGAAAAGAAGCCTCTCCGCTTCTCAAGGCTATTAAAAATTCAAAGCTGCGTGAAAGCTGTCCAATGATTACAAATACAGCTGATTACAGAGAGCTTTTAAAAGACGACATTTTGAGAGATAATATTTACTATTCTCTTACTCAGGAACAGACTAATCATATAAAAAATGAATACGAAAGGCAGATTGTTATAATCTGATAAGCTCAGACATACCATCAGGCGGTGCGATGCTTAAGCTGAGATTGCCTGCTCTCTCACTGCCACATCTTTGAGTTATTTCCTCCATCACTGTATTAAAAGCCAGTGATGGAGTATTATTATCCCTTGAAAGATGTCCTAGTATTACATATTTTAATCTTGGCGATATTATCTCAGACAATAGGCTTCCCGCAGAATTGTTTGAAAGATGTCCCTCTCTTGACATTATTCTGCGCTTCAGATAAACAGGGTATTTTCCGTTTACAAGCATACTCCTGTCATGATTTGCTTCCAGAAGTAAAACATCCAGATCCAGAAGCATATCCCTAAGATAATCATCAAAATATCCAGTATCAGTCGTAACAGCTGCACAGTGTACCCCATCCTCTACTCTATAGCATAGTGACATTGCTGAGTCATGGAAGGTTCTAAAAGGAATGATTTTTAATCCCTTTATATTGATTTCTCTCCCCTCTGATACCACATGCATAAGCTCAACTCCGGCATAGTGAAAATACTCATCTCTGGTTGCCTTAAACAGGCTGCCGAGTGTTCCCTGTGAAGAATAAACCGGGATTCCATATGAAGCCATGAGACGTTTAAGACCTTTTATATGATCAGAATGCTCATGCGTAATAAAAACCGCATCAAGACAGGTCACTCCATCCTTATAGCCTATTTCCTTAAGACTTTCATCTATACGTTTTGCGCTTATACCGCAATCTATAAGTATTTTAGTATTATTTGATTCTATAAATGTGCAATTGCCACTGCTGCCGCTTGCAAAACTAGTAAATATCATTATCCTATCTAAAGGACTTAAGAAGTCCCTCTAATTCCTTTTCTATATCTTTTATACTTCCGCTATTGTCAAGTACCACATCCGAAAAGCGCATGAAGTTTTCATCTTTAAGCTGGGATGCAATTATTTTCCTGCTATACTCCTCGGAATAATTCCTGTTTTTCATAAGTCTGTCTATTCTGACACTGGTATCAGCTTTAACAAAGATAACCTTATCGCAAAATTTTTTAAATATCCCAGATGGAAGAGCTGTTTCCACAGCAAAGTCCTTTGAAGGCGCTGTTTCTATAATTTTCCTCACCTTCTCCCATACCATTGGATGAATTATGCTGTCTGATATATCTCTGTTTTTTTTATCAGCATATATCAAAGCGGCATATTTTTCCTTGTCAAGCTTAGACTCATCATTTAATATATCTTTTCCGAAATGACATATAAGTCTCGAGATACACTCAGTGCTCTCCATAATTTCTTTAGCAATATCGTCTGTCCTAATTATTTCATATCCATATTTACTGTTAAGTATATCTAAAACAGTGGATTTGCCGGCTCCTACACCGCCTGTAATGCCTAATATCATATTAAAGCTCCTTGAGCCTAGCATTTAAGTATGCTATAGCCTCATCTATCCCCTTGTCATCAAAGCTAAAATCCTCATGTCTTATAAGCTCTGAAGCTGTTTCGCTAAAGGCGTAGTAGCCTTTCCAGAAATAAACTCTAAGTACTGTTTTTTTTGTAGCTTCTGCTTCTTCCCCTTCGTCTATTTCTGTTTTTTCAAATTTATATGAAAATGCTCCCTTCGACCCTGTATAGCTGGATTTTTTCAAAAATGATAGTGGAAGAATGTCATATCTGGTTATCTCTTTGGATTTAAATTCATCTTTAATGACAGTCATCCCAGTTATCTCCTGAATTAACATCTGCACTAAGCTTAACATGAAGCCTGGCAGCATTTTCCATATTTGTCTTTATAAGCTTCTTCACAGCTTCAAGCTCATCTAAGGCTGTTTCAACAAGAAGCTCATCATGTACCTGAAGAACTATCTTGGATTTGAAAGGCTCTGAAACTCTTTCACCTTTTTCATTTAATCCGCTTAAGGCCATATTTACCTTATTCATTGCTATTTTCATAATATCAGCTGCTGTTCCCTGAATTGGGGAATTCATGGCAACTCTCTCTCCAAAACTTCTTTGCATAAAATTGGAAGAATTTATCTCAGGGACAGGCCTTATTCTGCCAAAAAGCGTTTTTACACAGCCTGTATCTCTTGCATTTTGTACCTGCTTGTCCAAATAATTTTTTACCTCAGGATAGGTTTCAAAATACTGGTCTATATACTCCTGCGCTTCCTTTCTTCCTATTGAGAGACCTTCTCCAAGCCCAAAGGCTGATATTCCATAAACAATTCCAAAGTTTACAGCCTTGGCATTTCTTCTCATATCTGCTGTTACCTCTGAAATAGGCACCTTGAATACCTCTGAGGCTGTAAGACTATGTACATCAACAGCATCTCTATAGGCACTTATAAGCTTATCATCCTCAGAAAGTGAAGCTAAAATGCGCAACTCAACCTGACTATAGTCTGCATCTACAAAGGTATAACCCTCCTTAGGTATGAATACCTTTCTGAATTCTCTTCCCTCATCCGTTCTTACAGGAATATTCTGCAGATTAGGATCCGTAGATGATATTCTTCCTGTAGCTGTTATAGTCTGATTGAAGGTTCCATGTATCCTTCCATCAGCTGAGATATACTGCTGTAATCCAATTGCATAGGTAGAATACAGCTTTGCAAGCTTTCTGTAATTGAGTATTTTTTCTACAACAGGATAATCAGGTGCAAGCTTATTAAGAACCTCTGCTGCCGTTGAATAACCTGTCTTTGTTTTCTTTCCACCCTTAAGTCCCAGCTTTTCAAAAAGTATTACTCCAAGCTGTGAAGGAGAATTAATATTAAACTCTTCTCCAGCATCCTTGTAGATTTCCTTTTCAATGCTGTCTATCTGAAGCTTAAGCTCTTCTGCATATTTGTTTAATGCAGACTGATCCACTCTGACTCCCTCAAGCTCCATGTCATTAAGACTATATACGAGTGGAAGCTCAATATCCTCATAAAGCTTTAAGCATTTTTCTTCCTTAAGCTTCTTTTTTATGTTCTGTGATGCCAGATAAGGAATATAAGCACAGTATAAAATATATTCAGAAGCTTTCTTTAGAGCTTCCTTATCCTCTCCGTAAAATGCTTCATATAATTTATTCTTTTCTACAAGCTCTTCCTTCTGTGGAAGCATAACATCCATATAATCCCTTGCAAGATCATAATACTCATAGCTTTCTTTTAGAGGATTCAAAAGATATGCAGCTATTGAAATATCACTAAAGCAGGCATTTCTTCCTACTCCCAATAATTTGAGCTGTGGCTTAAGCTTTAAGGTACTTATTTCACATCCATTTTTTATAAGTGCCTTAAGCATATCTGCTACGTCATTAAGAAGCTCTTCTCTGGAATAATCGTCATTCGAAATAATGGTATAATATCTATCCTTTGAAAGGACAAGACCTATAGCTATCTCTGTTTTTTCTATATCAAATATATTGAGCTGCTCTCCATGCTTATTTTCCTTTTTAACAGTTTCTGCATAAAAGCCTATCTTCTTCTCTAATAAAGCATCTCCTAAAACTATAGATGCAAAGTATCTGTCTTTAATAAGCTTATGCATGGATATGTCAAGCTCTGTTTTTTCATCACTTGAATTATCCCCCTCTGAAAATCTAGGAATAAGGGATTTGAACTCATACTCCCTGCAAAGAGAAAGTGCTTCAGCTGTATATAAATTGATAATTTTGGAAGCTTCGAAATCTAATTCAAAAGGAGAATTTATATCTATGGTAGCAAGCTTCTTTGAAAGCACAGCCATATCAAAATGCTCCTCAAGTGCCTTTTTTGCTCTTGGAGGCTTAACTTCTTCTATATGTTCATTTAACTCTTCTATACTATGATAGGTAGTAATGAGAGCTGTTGCTGTCTTTTCTCCGATCGAAGGCACTCCCGGAATATTATCTGAGGTATCTCCCATCAGAGCCTTTAAATCTATAAATTCAAGTGGTGTTACCTTATATTCATTTTTAACATCCTCAGGATAATAATTAAAAATCTCAGTCTTTCCCTTTGATGTCTTAGGTATACTTATCTTTATATGTTCATCACTCAGCTGCAAAAGATCCCTGTCACCAGATAGGATTGTTACCTCATATCCCTTTTCCTGAGCTTTTTTTGCAACCGTACCCAATATATCGTCTGCCTCATATCCCTCTAAGGTCATAATTGGGATATTCATAAATCCAAGCATTTCCTGCATCAACGGAACCTGACAAAGAAGCTCCTCTGGCATTCCCTTTCTTGTTCCCTTATACTCTGGAAAAAGCTTGGTTCTCTTAAGCTTAGAGCGCTCCATATCAAAAGCAACTGCAATATGATCTGCCTCTTCTGTATCGAGTGCCTTAAACATTATATTCAAAAAGCCATATATAGCATTTGTATAAATCCCTTTACTGTTTGTAAGCAAAGGGATTCCGTAAAATGCTCTTGATAATATACTGTGTCCATCTATCAGAAGTATTTTATCCTTCATTATCAAACTCCATATAATAAAATTCTAATAAATAAAAAAATAAGCGTAACCATCGTCCAAAATTTCAAAGTGTCTATTATATATTCAAATAATAACAGGCGACGCTTCATCTTTATGTACTTATTTGCTGAGGCTATCATATTGTCATAAGCCTTAGAAAGATTGTAATCGCTTCTTTTTTCGTCAAGGATCCTTACACCCTCTACCACTATATAATTTATCTCAAGTTCATCTCTGCAATTTTTGCATGACTCTAAATGATGAAGAAACTCGCAAAGCTGTTCGTCATCAAGCTTATCCTCAATATAATCATTTACATGTTTTCTGAAACTAATACAATCCATAAGTTATATTTTACATTTTAGCTCATCTATTTGCAAGTTGTTATTAATGCTTGTAATTTTTTCGTTGTAATTTTTTTAATTATATGGTATAAATTAAACGTTGCCACTGTGGCGGAACTGGCAGACGCATACGACTCAAAATCGTACGGGAAACCATATGGGTTCGAGTCCCATCAGTGGCATTATATCAAGGTACTCTGGTAGTACCTTTTTTTGTGCAAATTTTTAGCCTCCTTAAATCCTGATATCTCCCTTTTGATACTAGAATCTATAAAGAAGGATATATTTAAAATTTAAGGAGGCTGTTTTGTTATAAATTTTTATTTATTACTTTGTACCAAATATCCTGTCGCCTGCATCTCCAAGTCCAGGACAGATATATGCAGATTCGTTTAAGCATCTGTCCACATGTCCGATATAGACCTCTACATCAGGATGTACACTATGAAGCTTTTCTATACCGGCTGGTGCTGCAATGATAGAAAGGAACTTAATTCTCTTTCCTCCATGCTTCTTTATCTGGGAAATTGCATCTATAGCTGATCCGCCTGTAGCAAGCATAGGGTCTGTTACAACTATGATTCTCTCCTCTATAGGTCTAGGAAGCTTACAGAAATACTCATGAGGCTCAAAGGTTTCCTCATCTCTATACATTCCAATATGTCCAACCTTTGCTGATGGAGTAAGTGCAAGTATACCCGGAACCATACCAAGGCCAGCTCTTAATATAGGAACTACAGCAAGCTTTCTTCCTGCAATAACAGGGCTCATGCACTTTTCAATAGGTGTCTCCACCTCTATATCCTCAGTAGGGAGATCCTGAAGAGCTTCAAAGCCCATAAGCATTGCAATCTCCTCTACTATGCTTCTAAATTCATTAGTACCTGTATCTTTATTTCTAAGCATTGTTATCTTATGCTGAATAAGCGGATGTGTGCATTCGAATACATTTTCATATAATTGTTTCATATCGGTCTCCTATTCCTTATTTTATGCTTTTATTATAATTCTGTATTCCAGATTGTACAAGAAAAAAAAATATATTTATTTTTTAACTACTATTTCATTTTCATTTTTATATATTGAATCCGCATCTACAGCCTTTCTTACACTTGAAAGAGGATAAATATTGCTATTTTTTCCTACTACAGTTCCCGGATTTAATACAGAGCCGCAGCCAACTTCTACCTTATCGCCAATCATTGCACCAAATTTCTTTAATCCGGTTTCACAGTCTCCATCTTCAAAATGAACCTTTACAAGACATTTGTCTGATTTCACATTTGAGGTTATACTTCCCGCTCCCATATGAGCCTTGTATCCCAATATTGAATCTCCTACATAATTATAATGTGGAACCTGAACATTATCAAAAAGAATTACATTTTTTAATTCTGTTGAATTGCCTACAACACATTTTGAACCTATAAGTGCTGAACCTCTTATAAAAGCACAATGCCTTACCTCTGTTTCAGCACCTATTATACAAGGTCCTTTTATGTATGCTGATGGGAAAATGGTAGCTGTATTGTGAACCCAGACATTTTCAGATAAGAGCTTATACTCATCCTTTGGAAGCTTTTTTCCAAGCTCAATGATAAACTCAGAAATATGTGAAAGTGCCTCCCATGGATAATCAAAAGCACTTAACAGCTCTACTGCCATGCTATGGCTTAAATCATAGTTATCTTTTATTAGTGCATTTTCCTTTTTCATCTTTTTATGCTCCTTAAATATTGTTCCATCTGATAAGAGTTCAATGCTTTTTTCACATTGAGTGTCCTTCCTCCAACAAAGTCTCTTAGCTTTTGCATATACTCCTCTTCGCTTACACTGCCTTCTGCAACGTATGTAAGTCCTTTTTCCCAGCTTGCCGTAAGTTCAGGATTTAGAAGCTGTCTTATAGAGGCATAGGTTACATCATTTATAAGTTCTCCGAGGAGAGTAGGTGTAATTACCTGTGTTTTTGAATTAAGCTTTAAATAATTTATGTTAAAAAGCTTCTTTAGTATTTCCGCTCTGGTCGCTGAGGTTCCTATACCCGAGCCCTTTATCTGGGCCCTAAGCTCCTCATCCTCAATAAGCTGCCCAGCATTTTCCATAGCAAGGATTATAGAACCTGAAGTATAGCGCTTTGGCGGAGAGGTTTCTCCCTCTTTAACAGCTATATCCTTTAAATAAACTTCACTGCCTTTTTTTAGACTATCAAGTATTTTTGAATCATAGGAAGTGTTTTGCTCCGTGGTCTCGCCTGTATCATCGTTTTTGGTCTGATTTTGTGAAGGAGCTGCTACTGTAAGATACCCTTCCTTTATAAGTACCTTTATGCTGGATGTAAATTGTTCTTTTTCCTTTGTCTCAAGAATAATGGATATTTTCCTATACTCTGCTGCCGGAAAGAAAATGCTTAAAAACCTTCTTACTATCAGCTTGTATACCTCTTGATTTACCTGGTTCATTCTTGCAAGATTTTGCAATCCCTGTCCTGTTGGTATTATAGCATAATGGTCAGTTATCAGCTTATCATTTACATATTTTGTTTTTGCAATATTTTTATATGAGCCTGAGTCTAAAATAGACTGTGCAAAATCCGAAAGTGGCGGATAATTTTTTACACCTGATATATTTTTATATATCTCCTTTGCAACAGCAGTAGATAAAACTCTTGCATCCGTTCTTGGATAGGTAGTGAGTTTTTTCTCATATAATTCCTGCACGATTCTGAGTGTTGTATCAGGATCTATCTTGAAAAGCTTTGAACAGTCATTTTGTAATTCAGCAAGATTATACAAAAGAGGCGGATTCTTTATCTCCTTCTTTTTAGAGATTTCCTTTACTACCGCTGCCCCGGAAAGTCTATTTATAAGTGCCTCTGCATCCTCTTTCTTCTTAAAGCCATTTTCCTTATATAACTTTGGAGAATTAGCATAGGCTGAGGTCTCGCAGACCTTCCATTCAGCATTAAAGAAGCTTTCAAGTCCAGCAGGATATGCCTTTGCACTTACTTTATAAAAGCTTGTCTTTACAAAGGACTTGATTTCCCTTTCCCTTCTTACCACCATTCCGAGCACACAGGTCATAACTCTTCCAACTGAAATGACAGCTGGCTTATTTTTTTGATTCTCTCTGTCTTTGTCAAAGGAATTCAAAATATTGCTTACTGAAAAGCCGTACTTCAGGGTTAAAACTCTGGAGAAATTTATACCCATAAGATAATCTTCCTTTGCTCTTAAAAATGCAGAAGCCGCAAGATTATCATATTCACTTTCTGGTTTTGCTTCCTTTATACCTCTAAGTATTTCCTCCTCTGTCTGGGAATCTATCCAGACTCTGTATCTTAACTTATCTTTTACACCCGCTTCCTGCTCAACAAGTCTGTATATATACTCTCCTTCCCTTCCTGAGTCAGTGCATACATATATTTTTTCTACATCCTCTCTGTTTAAAAGAGAAGCAACTATATCAAACTGCTGCTTTACTGATTTTACGATTTCATACTTAAAGCTATCAGGTATAAACGGCAGATCTTCCATATTCCATTTTTTGTATTTTTGATCATATATCTCAGGATATGACATAGTGACCAGGTGTCCTACACACCAGGTCACTATATATTTTTCATTTTCTATATATCCATTTTTTCTTCCACCGTTTATCTTAAGTGCTTTGGCAAATTCTGCCGCAACAGACGGTTTTTCAGATATAAATAAATTTTTTCCCATTTAGAGCCTCTGCTTTGTTCCTTGTGAACCTCTTACTCCTGTCTTTAAGGCGTGAAGGTGAATTTCTTTATTTTTGAACTTAACTACCGGATCTCCTGCTACAAGCTTTATACCTATAGCCTTAGCATTTTTTCCAAGCTTTATTCCCTTAACTCCCTTTGTAGCCTTTTTCAAAACAGGAATATCATCAAGTGCAAATCTAAGGAAGTAGCCGTTGTCAGTCCATATAGCAATGGTATTTTGCGCTATTTCCTCAATAATCTCAATAGCAGATACATAATCTCCATCCTCAAGCTTTGTTGCAGATACCATCCGGTTATTTGTATCAAATTCCTCTATTGGAACCTGCTTTACATATCCGCTCTCTGTCAGGAAGGCCAGATTTTTATTCTTGAGATTATCAAATGCATCTATGAAGATAATTTCTTCTTCGCTTGCCACATATTTTGTAAGATTATCTATAGGAACACCTTTATCTCTCATTTTCTTCAAAGGAATATTAAGACATTTTACCTGATGCATATAACCCTTATTCGTAAAGATCATTATCTTGTCTGTATTCATACATCTGATTACAAACCTGTTTTCAAGATCTACTGTCTCCATATTTCTTTCATATGTAGCTACATCCATAAGCTTGCAATAGCCCATCTTATCCATTACAAATACACAAGGTGCTTCCTCAATTGCCTGCTCATCATAATGAGCCTCCTTTGAGTCTTCAATAAGTGTCTTTCTAGGAGTTCCATATTTTTCTGATATAGCTTTGAGATCTTCCTTGATAAGCTCATCTCTGGCAGTTTTCTCAGCTATAAGCTTTTTGTAGTCCTTTATGGCTTTAACTGTCTTTTTGTATGCTTTTTCCAGCTCGAGTATCTCAAGTCCTATAAGTCTGTACAGCTTCATATCAAGAATAGCATCTGTCTGTCTCTTGGTAAAATCAAGTAACTTAGCCGCTTCTTCATACTGCTTATCCTTAAATGTTATACCTGAGATATCTCCTGTCATAAGACATTTTTCTGCATCTTTTCTAAGCCTGGCACCTCTGATTACTGCAATAATAACGTCAATTATATTGCAGGCTCTTATAAGACCCTCCTGAATCTCTCTGCGATCCTCTTCCTTTAAAAGTAAAGCCTTGTATTTTTTATCTATAATACCATGCTGGAATTTAAGCCACTCCTCAAGAATACGTGGTAGTCCCATAACTTCTGGTCTTCCATCACATATTGCCAGCATATTTACACCAAAGGTATCTTCAAGTCTGGTCTTTTTGTATAAAATATTTTTTATCTTTTCAATATCGGAATCCTTCTTTAATTCCATGAAAATGCTAACGCCATCTCCGGAGCTTGCATTTCCTATATCTATGAGCTCTGGAAGTTTTTTTGATTCAGCAAGCTCAGCCGTATCCTGCATAAACTTACCTATGCCTGCGCCTATCATGGTATATGGGATCTCTGTTACAGTAAGTCTGTCCTTTTCTCCCCTTTTCTTTACAGGCTCATATTCAAATCTTCCTCTTATCTTAAGCTTTCCGCTTCCTGTTTTGTAAATGCCCGGAAGATCAGACTTATTTGCTATTATGCCTCCTGTAGGAAAATCAGGACCCGGCATTATCTCAAGCATTTCCTCAACTGTCATTGACGGATTATCTACATAAGCTATGCACAGCTCACATAGCTCCTTAAGATTATGGCATGGTGTTGATGTCGTCATACCTACTGCTATACCTTCTGAACCATTTAACAGAAAATTAGGTATTCTTACTGGAAGTACCACTGGTTCATTTTCAGTATTTGTATAAGCCGGAACATATTCTACCGCCTTATCAATATCTCTTAAAAAAACCTCATCTGTAAATTCCTGAAGCTTAGCCTCAGTATATCTGTATGCTGCAGCTGAATCTCCCTCTATAGATCCGAAGTTTCCTTTACCATCTACGAGCGGAACTGACTTCTTAAATGCCTGCGACATAACTACCATGGTTTCATAAATTGATGAATCACCATGAGGATGAAAACGTCCCATACAGTCTCCGGCTATTCTGGCTGATTTCATTTCCTTTTTATCATGGTTTACATGCAGATCATTCATATCATAAAGGAGTCGTCTTTGAACAGGCTTAAGTCCATCCCTTATATCCGGTACGGCTCTTGATGTAATAACAGACATGGAATAATCCAGATATGATTTTTGCATTTCCTCGGAATATTCTGTTTTCAGTATTGTTTCTGCCATCTGCAAACTCCTTTATCATGTATCAATTTCAGCTTCATGTGCATGTGTATATATAAAATCTCTTCTAGGCGCAACCTCTGAACCCATAAGCATTTCGGTAACCTCTGATGCCATTCTTGCATCCTCTATCTCAACCTGCTTTAAAACTCTTCTCTCTGGATCAAGAGTTGTAGCCCAGAGATCCGGAGGATCCATCTCTCCAAGACCTTTAAATCTTTTAAGTTCAAATTCTTTAGGCGCATGATTTTTCTGATATTTCATAAGCTCCCTGTCATCATACAGATACATAGGTTTCTGCCCCTTCTTTTTAGGCGTTACCAGGTAGAGCGGAGGCATTGATACATATATATGTCCATTATAAATAAGCTCTGGCATGAATCTATAGAAAAATGTCAGGAGAAGTGTATCGATATGACTTCCATCTACATCGGCATCTGTCATCAATATTATCTTGTTATATCTAAGCTTTGAAATATCAAAATCATTGCCATAGCCTTCAGAAAATCCACAACCAAAGGTATTTATCATGGTTTTTATTTCTGCATTTGCAAGAACCTTATCTATAGAGGCCTTCTCTACATTAAGTATCTTACCTCTGATAGGCAGAATCGCCTGATATCTTCTATCTCTTCCATTTCCAGCAGAGCCACCGGCAGAATCTCCCTCTACAATGAAAAGCTCACACTTTTCAGGCTCCTTTGATGTGCAAACCTTAAGCTTTCCATTTGAATCAAAAGAAAATCTTGACTTTGAAAGCATATTTGTCTTAGCTTTTTCTTCCTGTTTTCTTATCTTTGCAGATTTTTCTGCGCAGGAAATAATAGCCTTAATTACTTCAACATTTCTGTCAAAATAATGCTCAAGCTTTTCCCCTGTAACATTTGCAACTATCTGTGCTGCATCCTGGGAAGCAAGCTTGGTCTTTGTCTGACCTTCAAATATTGGATCTGGATATTTTATTGCTACAACGCAGGTCATACCATTTCTAGTATCTGCTCCTGTAAAATTCTGATCTTTTTCCTTAAGAATAGAAAGCTGTCTGGCATAATTATTTACAAGCTGGGTAAACTTTGTCTTGAAGCCTGTTATGTGGGTTCCACCCTCCTGTGTAAATATATTATTACAAAATCCGTGAATATTTTCCTCAAAGGCATCAACAAACTGAATACAGCATTCAACCTCTGAGCCTTCATAGCTATCTGTAAAATATATTAAAGGAGTTACCTTTTCCTGTCCCTTGTTAAGCTCTTCAACATAAGCTCTTATTCCTTCCGGCTCGCTGTAAACCTTCTTTTCTTCGCTTCCCGGTCTCTTATCCTCAAAATTAAGCTTAAGCTCGGGATTTAAATAGGCTGTCTCATGAAGTCTTGACTTAATCCAGTCTGCTTTAAATACAGTTCTTTCAAATATTTCATCATCAGGAGTAAAATTAATTTCCGTTCCTGTTGTTTTTTCTTTTCCTATTATTGGTAACAATCCATCATTAAGCTTAGTTGTAGGAATTCCTCTGCTATAGGAATCAAAATATATATTTCCATCTCTAAACACCTTGACTGTCATTTCTTTTGACAGGGCATTTACTACAGAAGATCCAACTCCGTGCAGTCCTCCGGACGTTTTATAGGATTCTCCATCGAATTTACCACCTGCATGAAGTGTGGACAGAATTATTCTTTCTGCCGAAACGCCCTTTTGATGCATATCTACAGGAAGACCTCTTCCGTTATCCTTAACAGTACAGGATCCGTTAGCCTCAAGTGTAACCCATATTTCATTACAGTAGCCTGCAAGATGCTCATCCACTGCATTATCCAGAATTTCATATATAAGATGATTAAGACCCTTCTGACCTACACTTCCTATATACATTCCCGGCCTTGTACGCACAGGCTCCAAGCCCTCCAGTACTGTGATGCTGTCTGCATTATACTGATTTTTTGCCATTCTTTCCAAACTACCTTTCTTTTTAAACTACGCCTTATCATACAATAAAATAACTTTCCTTGCAAGGAAAGCTATTTTATGCGTTATATCTTAAATATTTTATTTTCTTCTGAAATTTTCCCGAAATTCATTTTCAGAAATACTATTCTATTTATATAAATAACATAAATAAAGGAACTGATATCAGACTTATGAGTGTACTGAATACAAATATGCCTGAAGCTGCCTTTTCATCCTGATCATACTGCAAGGCCATCATAGGTATCATTGCAGCTGATGGACATATGGCTGTAACAAGAATACACACTGAGGTCTCATCCACAAAGCCTAAAAGTCTGAATACAAAGACAAGGGCTGCTGGCAAAATAAATTGCTTGAGAAATACAATATAGCCTATCCTCTTATTAAATATTCCATGTACTCCTGCTGAAGCAATGGTAATACCTGTTACAAGCATGGCAAAAGGAGTATTCATATCTGCCACATATCTTATAGGCTCCAATATCATCTCCGGAAGCCTGATCTGAAGAATATAGAGTATAAAAGAAAAGATAACACTTATTATTGTTGGAGTTGTAAGTTTCTTTATTATCCCCTTAAAGCCATCACCCTTTTCTGCAAATCCAGTAAGTGACCAGACGCCCTGGGTCCATAGAAATACATTAAATACTACAACATAAAGTGAAGCGTAAAACGCACCATTCTCGCCAAATAGTGCTGATAAAAGAGGTATTCCCATAAATCCGGCATTTGAATATATACAGGCTACTCTTTCCAGCTTATAATTTGGACCGCTGCTTTTTCTTATAATCAGTGACGATAAAATAATCAAAAATATATGTACAAAAACAGCAAGGAAAAAGGCAAAAAGTAATGACTTAAGCTTTGACAGATCCTGCTGGGACTGAAATGAATTTATTATTACAGCCGGTACAACTATATTGATAAGTATTCCTGAAAATGATTTTTTAGATTCTTCTGTAACTATATTCTTTTTAAATGCAATATATCCAAGAAAAATAATAAAAAACAGCTCAATTATCTGCTTAAGTGTTATCATGAAATAGACCATGAGTATAGCTCCGTGATAAAATTACTCAAGGCAAAGCTTCCTTATTGCTTCTATAGCATAGTCAACCTCGTCCTCTGTATTAAAATAAGAAAATGAAAATCTAACTATACCCTGCTCTACTGTACCAAAGGCCTTATGCATCAAAGGAGCACAGTGAGCTCCCGGTCTTGTACTTATTCCAAAGCGATGCTCAAGCTCATCTGAAACTTCTCCCGAATCATAATCAGCTATATTTATAGCTGCTATCGCAGTACGCTCGTCAGTATCATAATCTCCGTAGAAGCTTACCATATCCAGCGACTTTAGTCCATCTCTGAAACGATTTAAAAGACAGATTTCTCTTTTATGAATATTATCTATACCTGTATCATGAATAAAAGTTATGGCAGCGTTAAGTCCTGCAATTCCATGTGCATTTAGGGTTCCTGCCTCAAGTCTTACAGGCATCTCTGCCGGCTGTTCCTCAAGATACGATTGTACTCCAGTTCCTCCTTGTGTAAATGGACGTATGTCAACACCCTTTCTTACGCAAAGTCCACCTGTTCCCTGAGGACCAAAAAGTCCCTTATGCCCTGTCCAGCAAAGAACATCTATATTCATTTTCTTCATATCTATAGGATAAGCTCCCGCTGTTTGTGATGCATCAACAATAAATAAAAGTTCATTTTTTTTTGCAATTTCTCCTATAGTATATAAATCATTTACATTTCCGGAAAGATTAGAGGCATGTGTGACTATAAGTGCTTTTGTATTGCTTTTTATATTTTTCTCGATGTCATCTATAAGTAATCTGCCTTTTTTATCTGTACCTATAAAAGTATGGCTAACTTCCTGTTCCTTTTCTATGGCATAAATTGGTCTAAGAACAGAATTATGTTCCATAACTGTACTTATAAGGTGATCACCTTTATTAAAAAGTCCTTTTATAGCAATATTCAGCGCTTCTGTAGAATTTTTTGTAAATACGACCTGCGCTGGTCCATCCGCATTAAAAAGCTGTGCAAGCTTTAATCTGGTATCAAATATTATACGGCCTGAATCCATCGCACCTTTATTTGACGTTCTGCCAGCATTTCCCATTGTACGCATGGCATTCACTACTGCCTCTATCACACAGTCTGGCTTGTGCATGGTTGTAGCTGCGTTATCAAGATAAACATTTTCAAATTTAGTATCCATTTTTCTGCCCCAAAAAGAAATATGCATAATGCATCAATAAAGCATTATGCGCATTTCTTCATACATAACTTCGTTGTCTTCAAAAAGCTTTAATATCTCTTCCTTATTTTCCGGCTCCGTCATATAAGCATGACCGCAGCCCGCCGATATTTCTCTTGGAACCGGGATAAGTCTACCTTTAATCGAATTATTCATACATAAACTATCGCAGAATAAAGCATCATTTGTTGTACTGAAAGATATTATAAGCTTCAGGCTCTTTTGTCTCATTTTGTAATTATAACCTCAAATTCAGATCCTATTTCTTTAACCTCAACTTTTCTGCCCTGAGATTTTGCATACTTTTCAACATTTTTGTAGCAATAAGGTTCTGAAACATAAACCTTGATAATATCGTCATCATTTTCCTTCATTGCCATCTGAGTAAGTAAAACCGGTTCCGGACAAGAAAGTCCTCTAGCATCAACTTCAAACATTTTATATCCTCCACTATTTTAACACAAGTTATTTTCTAACTGTTTTTCTTCCTTTAACTGAAAATGCTATAATCAATGTAATGGCTAAGCAGCATATAAGTCCTACCTTTCCGTTTATAGATGGACCGCCTAGGCTTTCTGCACTTGCTGCCGCACTTGCAAGTGAAAAATTATGACATACTGCCGCACCAACAAGCATACCTATAAATGTCACTGCTGCGTCCTGAGATCCCTGACCTGCGAGTATTATCTGTCTTAGAGGACAGCCTCCTGCAAGAACACCTGCAAGACCAACTGTATATAAGCCAAGTATATTCCATAAATGCATTGAATGGGCTATAGGCTGTCCTGAAAATGAGATTTTCAAGCTTCCATTTATAGCATTGAAGATGATAAGTGAAATAACAAATACCGCTGCTATTATCGAAAGATCATAGGTCTTTGTAAGTACAGCATCTCTTATCATTCCTATTGTACATAATCTGATTCTCTGCGCTATTATTCCAAAAGCAACGCCACATAAAAGAGCTATGAAAACAGGTGCATGCATTGAGCCAGGTCCTTTTTCACTAAATACAAATAAAGAAGGTACAAACAAAAATACTACAAATATTATTCCCCACATAACAGGAAGGATTGCTCCGGAAATCTTGCTTGTTTCATATGATCTTCCGAGTGAAAATCCTTTTCTTAATGCATATACTCCTGTGAGAACACCAAGAACAAAGCCTATAAATCCAACCCAGGCATTGAGATCTCCTGCTCCCATTCTGATAAGCATTCTAAGTGGACAACCCAAAAATACAAGTGCTCCAACCATCATAGTGAAGCCCAAAAAGAATCTAATCATTGGTGATGAACCAGCTGTTGATCTGTATTCCTTCTTTACGACTGCTATTATAAAAGTACCTAAAAGAAGTCCAACTATTTCAGGTCTGAAATACTGTACGACCTGTGCTGAATGTAGCTTTAAAGCCCCTGCACTATCTCTTATAAAACACGCAATACAAAATGCCATATTGCCAGGATTACCCGCAAAAATCAAAACTATACATATAAGCGCAAGTACTATTCCTGATAAAACATATACACCCCTGCTCTTCATTTACTCATCCTCCCATATATCCTTAATCTACATATACTGCATATTCAGATTCCGCTTCTGCATAACCAACTATACTGGCTGCCTCATACTTTTCTCCCAATAACTCAAGCAAGCTTTCTGAATCCTTTTCACTTACTGCAAAAAGAAGTCCTCCTGAGGTCTGAGGATCATACATGATATCCTGCATTGCCTCACTTATTCCATTTGCAAATTTTATCTTTCCGTCCAGATATCCTCTGTTCATATAAGCAAGATTTGGCACAAATCCCATTTCCGCATATCTAAGCGCTCCCTCTATAACAGGAATCTTCTTTGTATCAAAGTGTAAGCTACAACCTGAACCATCCTGCATCTCTGAGCTATGACCTAGCAATGAAAATCCAGTTATATCGGTACATGCATGGATAGTATCAAACTTTCTTCCAACATAAGCTGCATGTTTATTGAGCAAACTCATATTTTTAACGGCTTCTTTCTGAAGTTTTTCTTCAAGAACTCCACCTTTTCTGGCTATATTGAGAATACCTACACCAAGTGGTTTAGTAAGAATCAGTACATCTCCCGGCTTTACACCATTATTTTTTAATACCTTATCTGGATGAACAAATCCTGAAACACACAAACCATATTTGGGTATAGGGTCTTTTATCGTATGACCTCCGCATATAATCACGCCTGCTTCCTTCGCTTTGTCATAACCTCCCTCTAAAATACCATGAACTTCATCTGAATCCAGTTCCTGTGGAAACATAAAGATATTGAGTGCCGTAGCTGCCTCTCCACCCATAGCCCATACGTCACTCATGGCATTGGCAGCAGCTACCTGTCCATACTCATATGCATCATCAACTACCGGAGGAAATACATCAACTGTCTGGATCATGGCAAGCTCATCATTTATCCTATAAACAGCTGCATCATCAGCTGTATCATATCCAACAATAAGATTTTCGCTTTCAAATGTAGGAAGCCCCTTTAGCACCTTTCTTAAGAATACAGGATCAACTTTGGATGCACACCCGCAGCCAGATCCACCTACATCTTTTAACTTCATATCTATATCCTTTCTAATTTTTTATTATGTTATCTAAATAATTTTGATATAGATATAATAACACTTGCGTTATTCTTTGTAAAGAATTTCGCGTTATGTATTCGAATAATAACGCTTTGGGGTATTTTAAGTAGTTAAAAATTTTATCAGTATTGATTTAATGCAAAATGAACATGGTATAAATGATAACAAAAAGATAAAGAAAAATAATTCAGATAATATTTCTATACAATTTTATACTAATAGTTTACAATAGAAAAACAGCATATGTAAATAAAACGCATTAAAATCATATGCATTATAAAATCAAACTAACTCATGAAAGGATAAAATTTATGAATAAAATATATGATTTAATAATTATCGGTGCTGGCCCAGCGGGACTTGCCGCTGGGCTGTATGCAGGAAGATATCAGCTTGATACACTGATTATTGAAAAAGCCCAAGATGGAGGTCAGATTTCACTTACATCAGAAATTGAAAATTATCCAGGACAGATAATAGACGTAAAGGAAAGTGGTAATGATTTAATTGCCCGTATGAGAAAGCAGTCAGACGGCTTTGGAGCAAAGCATATCAATGATGATATTAACTCTCTTAAGCTTGAAGGAGATATCAAGGTTCTTAGCTCTTCATACGGAAATGAATACAGAGCAAAAACTGTTATAATAGCTTCTGGAGCTCACTTCCGCCCTATAGGCTGCAAAAATGAAGATAAATTCAGAGGAATGGGTATTTCATTTTGTGCTACCTGTGATGCAAACTTCTTCAGAAACCTTCAGGTATTTGTAGTAGGCGGTGGTGATTCCGCAGTTGAAGAGGCTATATATCTTACTAAATTTGCAAAGAAAGTTACTATAATCCATAGAAGAGATGAGCTTAGAGCAAATAAGACCGTTCAGGAAAAGGCCTTCAAAAATGACAAGATTGATTTTATCTGGGATAGTGTTGTTGATGAGGTAAATGGTTCTGACGTATTAAATTCAATCACTATAAAAAACGTAAAAACAGGCGAGCTTACTAAATATGATGCAGATCCTAAAGATGGAATGATGGGCTTATTTGGCTTTATAGGCATGCAACCGAATACAGAATTTCTTAAAGATAGCGGTATAGAATTTGAAAATGGTTATATAAAGGCTGGTGAAAGCACACATACCAATATCCCCGGTGTCTTTGCAGCCGGTGATGTAAGAACAAAGCTTTTAAGACAGGTTATTACAGCTGCTTCTGATGGTGCAGTTGCTGCACACGAGGCAGAAAAATATATTGCTTCACTTTCATGAATAAATAACACATTCTTTGTATTATAACAATGAGGACCTTTGCTGTAATTCACATTTTAAGGAATTAGCAAAAGGTCCTTTTTATATAAGATTCTTTTTATATCTTGATAATAAAAAAGCACCTCTCCATAACAGAGTAAGTGCTTTTTTCTAAAGCTGTTTTACAGCCCATTTAATTTATAATATATCTATTACTTTAAGTTAGCCTTTGCAAGCTCACAAAGCTGTGCAAATCCAGCTGCATCATTGATAGCAAGCTCAGAAAGCATCTTTCTGTTGATATCTACTCCAGCTACCTTTAATCCATGCATAAGCTGTGAATAGCTTACACCATTCATACGAGCACCAGCATTGATACGTGTGATCCAAAGAGCTCTGTACTGTCTCTTCTTCTCCTTACGTCCTCTGTATGAGTTTGCAAGAGCTCTCATTACAGACTGCTTTGCTATACGATACTGCTTTGAACGAGCACCTCTGTAACCTTTAGCCATCTTGAGTACTCTGTTATGCTTTTTTCTTGCGTTTAATGCGCCTTTAATTCTTGCCATTTATCTTTCCTCCTCTCACTAAAAATTACAGATACGGAAGTATCTTCTTCATTGTCTTAACATTTGTTGCATCGATTTCTGTATTCTTGCAAAGATGTCTCTTTCTCTTTCTTGTCTTCTTTGTAAGAATATGTCTCTTATTTGCGTGGTTTCTCATAAGCTTACCTGAACCGGTAACCTTGAAACGCTTTGCAGCTGCTCTTTTTGTCTTGAACTTCTTAACTGCCATTTCTATTTCCTCCTTAAGCTAAATTAACCGATTAATTCTTTTTTGGACTCAGTATCATCACAAGGCTTCTGCCCTCAGCCTTAGCTGGCTTATCAACCTGTGCAATATCTGAAAGCTTCTCAGCGAAATCGTCAAGTATTGGCTTTGACTGCATCATCCTTGAAAGCTCACGTCCTCTGAAGCGAAGATTGATCTTAGTCTTATTACCTTTTTCGATAAATTTTCTTGCAGCACCGATCTTGGTATTAAGATCATTGGTGTCAATATTAGGTGACAAACGGACTTCCTTAACTTCGATTACCTTCTGCTTTTTCTTCTGTTCTTTTTCTCTGCGTTTCATCTCATAGCGATACTTTGAAAAGTCAATGATCTTAACAACAGGTGGAACTGCAGTTGGAGCAATCTTTACCAGATCAAGTTCCGCTTCATCAGCAAGCTTTAAAGCCTCTTCTGCACTCATTATGCCAAGCTGTTCTCCATTCTCACCGATAACACGAACCTCTTTATCTCTGATCTGTTCGTTAATCTGTACATTTACGTCGCTGATATCAACACACCTCCCTCAGTAATCATCCGCAAAATAAAGCGGATACTTCATATCGGTATCCGCTTAAAATCGTGAAATTGCAACAGGACAAAACCTGTCTGTCTACGATATTAACCTGCACGCTTCATGCATACGAGGTGAGGCGGATAACCTACTTCTATTTACAACTCTTGTAGTTTACATTATTCATTAATACTTGTCAAGCATTAATTTATCTTTTCTCTTGCAATTTTCTCAGAAATTTCTTTCTTTATGTTTTCTACAAATACTTCAGGAGCTAAAGCACCTTCATCACCTGCAAAACGTGAACGAACTGATACAGTCTTTTCTGCCTCATCCTTCTCACCAACTATAAGCATATAAGGAACCTTCTCCTTCTGTGCCTCTCTGATCTTCCATCCAAGCTTTTCTGATCTCTCATCAATTGCAGCTCTGATTCCTGCCTTGTCTAAAATATCATATATTGATCTTGCATAATCAATATATTTGTCTGATACAGGAAGAATCTTAGCCTGAACTGGTGCAAGCCATGTAGGGAAAGCACCTGCAAAATGCTCTGTAAGTATTCCTATAAATCTCTCGATAGAACCAAATATAACTCTGTGAATCATAATAGGTCTGTGCTTTTCTCCGTCACTTCCCATATACTCAAGTTCAAATCTCTGTGGAAGCTGGAAATCAAGCTGGATTGTACCACACTGCCATTCACGTCCGATAGCATCTATAAGATGGAAATCGATCTTAGGTCCGTAGAATGCTCCATCACCTTCGTTGATTACATACTCTAAGCCTGCTGCTTCAAGTGCTGACTTAAGTCCATTTTCCGCAAGCTCCCAATCCTCATCAGATCCCATTGAATCCTCAGGTCTTGTTGAAAGCTCTACCTTATATTTGAATCCAAGGAGTGAGTAAAGGTCATCTATCATCTTGATAACACCTAAGATTTCATCCTTGATCTGCTCTGGCATCATAAAGATATGTGCATCATCCTGAGTAAAGCATCTGACTCTGAAGAGTCCGTGAAGCTGTCCTGATTTCTCGTGTCTGTGAACAAGTCCAAGCTCACCTACTCTTAAAGGAAGATCTCTGTATGATCTAGGCTCTGACTGGTAAACAAGAACTCCTCCAGGACAGTTCATAGGCTTAACTGCATAATCCTCATCATCTATAACTGTTGTGTACATATTTTCCTTGTAATGATCCCAGTGACCTGAAGTCTCCCAAAGCTTTCTGTTAAGAATAATAGGAGTAGCAACCTCAACATAGCCATTTTTATGATGTACTTCTCTCCAATAATCTATAAGAGTATTCTTAAGTGTCATTCCATTAGGAAGGAAGAATGGGAATCCTGGTCCTGCTTCATGGAACATAAAGAGTGAAAGTTCTTTGCCTATCTTTCTATGGTCACGCTTCTTGGCCTCTTCAAGCATATGAAGATGCTGTTCAAGCTCTTCCTTAGAAGCAAAGGCAGTACCATAAATACGTGTAAGCATCTTATTCTTTTCTGAGCCTCTCCAGTAAGCACCTGCAAGATTCATAAGCTTAAATGCCTTACCTACAGCTCTTGTATTCTGAAGATGAGGTCCTGCGCAAAGATCTGTAAAATCTCCCTGCTTAAAGAATGAAATCAATTCTCCCTCTGGAAGATCTTCTATAAGTTCAACCTTATATGGCTCATTCTTTTCCTTCATAAGAGCTATCGCTTCTTCCCTTGGAAGTGAAAAATATTCAAACTTTTCATTTTCCTTTATAATCTTACGCATCTCAGTCTCAATCTTAGAGAGATCTGACTCTGTAACTGGCTCTGCAAAATCTATATCATAGTAAAATCCGTCTGCTATTGAAGGTCCAATAGCAAGCTTTGCATCAGGATATAATCTCTTTATAGCCTGGGCAAGTACATGTGAGCAGCTGTGTCTGAGAGTTGAAAGATATAAAGGATCCTTCTCATCTACTTCCTGAATACTTCCATCGTGCATTGTTAATAAAATCATATTGTCCTCCTTCTTTATCATGGGGATTTTTGTATTTATAAATACAAAAATCCCTCACTACAAAAAAATGTAGTAAGGGACGATAATCAATCGCGGTTCCACCCTTATTGTACGATAAACGTACCTCTCATTATGATTGTAACGTAATCAACGTTCCCGATTAAGGGACACTCCGAGGTGGTCTTCACATAGCTTCCAGTAAGGTACTTCCAGCCACGGTACCTCTCTCTCCTACCTTTCACATATGCTACTGTCCTCATCAACGCTTTAAACATAAATTATTATAGCAAATTAAACATTTCTGTCAACAAGAAAAGCTTTAAGTATATCATATACTTCTTCTCTTCCCTTTTTACTCTCTGATGAAAATGGAATGAGTATTCCATCCTTATCCATACCAAGAGTCTCTCTTATAAGTTTTTTTGCCTTAGGTATTTCATTTGTCTTAAGCTTATCCAGCTTTGTAGCTATTACTATCGGAGTATACCCATTATGAACTATCCAGTCATACATCATACAGTCATCTGCTGTGGGCTTATGTCTCATATCAACAAGCAGGAAAACCTTTTGAAGCTGCTTTGTCTTCTTAAGATATCTCTCAACCATCTTTCCCCACTTCGCACGGACACTTTCATTTGCCTTTGTAAAGCCATATCCTGGAAGATCCACAAGATAAAACTCGTCATTTACATGATAAAAATTGATGGTCTGGGTCTTACCCGGTGTTGCTGAAGTTCTGGCAAGCGACTTTCTCTGCATGAGAGCATTGATAAGGCTTGACTTTCCTACATTTGATTTACCAGCGAAGGCAAATTCAGGATGTATATTTTCCGGAAAACTGCTTGTTATGCCACAAACAGTTTCCAGCTCCGCCTTTTTTATTTTTATTCCGGGTATTATTTCCTTTTTAACAGCCATTATGCTTCCTCACAGACAGTATCTCTAAGCTTGATCATAGGTTCTGCCTTGTCATCTATACATTCTCTGGTTATTGTTACTTTTTCAATTTCAGGATGTGAAGGTATCTCATACATTACATCCATCATAGCAACCTCCATTATGCTCCTAAGTCCTCTTGCTCCTGTCTTCTTCGATGCTGCAAGCTTAGCTACTGCTCTAACTGCATCATCGGTAAATTCAAGCTCGACATTATCGATTTCAAAAAGCTTCTCGTACTGCTTTACAAGGGCATTTCTTGGCTCGGTCAATATTCTGACAAGTGAATCCTCATCAAGAGAATTTAATGTTACATTTATAGGAACTCTTCCAATAAATTCTGGAATCAGTCCAAACTTAATAAGATCCTGTGTTTCAACCTGCTTTAAGAGCTCATCGATATCTCTTTCATTTTTATCTACAAGTTTTGCTCCAAAACCTATGCTTCCAGCTGAAAGCCTCTGATCAACGATCTTTTCGAGACCATCAAACGCTCCACCGCAGATAAAAAGAATATTTGTTGTATCAATTTCCATCATTTCCTGATGAGGGTGCTTTCTTCCTCCCTGTGGAGGAACTGAAGCTATAGTGCCTTCCATTATCTTAAGCAAGGCCTGCTGGACTCCCTCACCTGAAACATCTCTTGTTATTGAAACATTTTCACTCTTCTTTGTTATCTTATCTATCTCATCTATGTATATTATTCCAAGCTCAGCTCTTGCAATGTCCATATCTGCCGCCTGAATGAGCTTAAGAAGAATATTTTCTACATCCTCGCCGACATATCCAGCTTCGGTTAATGATGTCGCATCAGCAATAGCAAATGGGACTCCAAGCATCTTTGCAAGAGACTGTGCAAGATAGGTCTTTCCTGAACCAGTTGGACCTATCATCAGGACATTCGACTTTTGAACATCTATATCCTGAACCTTACCTGTAACACGCTTGTAGTGGTTATATACCGCAACAGCTAATACCTTTTTTGCTTCTTCCTGACCTATTACAAATTCATCCAGAAATTCTTTTAATTCCCTAGGCTTTAACAAATTAATCTCAGCCTGCAGAGCTTCATCTTCCATCCTGCCATTTGCAAACTCTTCATCGAGGATTTCATTGCACAGCTCTATACATTCATCACATATAAATGTATTGTTTGTACCTGCTATCAGCTTTCTAACCTGTCCCTGTGACTTTCCGCAAAAGCTGCATCTAATCTTATCAGGTGTTTTTGAAGGCATTAAGCCCTCCTTTCTTTCCTAACTACTAATATGGAAAATTAATGATTTTCAATTATGCTGTCTATTATTCCGTAATCAAGTGCCTCTGTGGCTGTCATCCACTTATCTCGCTCTGTATCTCTGGCTACTTCCTCTACAGTCTTACCAGTGTTTGCAGCAAGCATTTCATTCATCTTCTGCTTGGTTCTTAAAATCCATTCAGCAGTAATCTGAATTTCTGTTGCCTGTCCCTGAGCACCGCCACTAGGCTGATGTATCATAACCTCAGCATTAGGAAGAGCAAATCTCTTTCCCTTTGTACCTCCAGCAAGAAGGAAAGCTCCCATGCTGGCTGCCATACCTACACAAATAGTTGATACATCACACTTGATATACTGCATAGTATCATATATCGCCATTCCAGCCGTAATAACTCCTCCCGGAGAATTGATATAAAGATGAACATCCTTTGAAGGATCCTCAGACTCTAAAAATAAAAGCTGAGCTACAATAAGTGAAGCAGAAGCCTCATTTACTTCTTCTCCAAGGAAAATGATCCTGTCCTTGAGAAGACGTGAAAAAATATCATATGAACGCTCTCCTCTTGAGGTCTGTTCAATAACATAAGGAATTGAAAATGGCATATTACCTCTTTTCCGTGCCTTTGCACATATTTCATTTGATTAGAAAGTGCTGCCTATTTACAAAGCAGCACTTAATTTACATAAATATGAAATTATATAAAAAATTACTCTTCGTCCTTCTTATCTTCCTTTTTCTCAGGATCTGTAAGCTCAGCATCTGCAACGAGCTGATCAATAGCATCCTGACAAGCAAGATCAAGCTTGATTGCTTCAATCTGTGAATCTCCAAGCATCTCTCTGATCTTATCTGCTTCCATCTTGTACTGTGCAGCCATCTTCTCGATCTCTGCTGTAAGCTGTTCCTCAGAAACCTGAATATTCTCAACCTTAACAATCTCCTCAAGAACAAGACGAGTCTTGATAGTGATTTCTGCCTGCTGGCTCATATTTTTTCTTAAGTCATCCATAGTTGTTCCTGTAATGCTTAAGTACTGGTCAAGAGGAATACCCTGTGACTGAAGTCTTCTTGCATAATCATTAACCATATGATCAACCTGAAGCTCGATCATTGGCTGTGGGATATCCATCTTAGCATTCTCAACTACAACGTTTACAACATTATTTTCATTCTGCTGAGCTGCCCACTGATCCTTCTTAGCCTTGATTTCCTTCTTTATAGAAGCCTTGAACTCCTTGAGAGTCTCGAACTCTGAAATCTCACTTGCGAATTCATCATTAATCTCTGGAAGCTGTCTCTCCTTAAGCTCCTTTACCTTTACCTTGAATACTGCAGGCTTTCCAGCAAGCTCTTCTGCATGATACTCATTAGGGAAAGTAACATTGACGTCAAACTCTTCTCCAAGCTTATGACCAATAAGCTGATCCTCAAATCCTTCAATAAACTGGTGAGAACCGATTGTAAGAGGATAATCCTCTCCCTTACCACCTGCAAACTGCTTACCATCCATATATCCATCAAAATCAATGATAGCAATATCATCCTTCTTGATAGCTCTCTCAGGATCCTCAAGTGATACAAGTCTTGCATTCTTCTGCTGAAGCTGCTTAAGCTCTGCATTTACATCCTTAGCTGTAACTGTAGCATCAGCCTTCTCAACCTTTACTCCCTTGTACTGTCCAAGCTCAACTGCTGGCTTAACTGCAACTTCTGCTGTATATACAAGTGGCTGTCCCTCTTCAATCTTCTCGATTGCGATCTCTGGACGGCTAACGATATCAAGTCCTGACTCCTTAGCAGCCTCAGGATATGTCTCATCTAATACAATATTGATTGCCTCTTCATAAAATACCTGAGGACCATACATCTTCTCAATAACAGCCTTTGAAGCATGTCCCTTTCTGAATCCAGGAATTGCAAAATTCTTCTTCTGCTTGTTGTATGCCTCAACTGTAGCCTTCTTAAATGTTTCAAAAGGAACCTCTACGGTAATCTTAGCCATGTTCTTTTCAAGATTTTCTACTTTTACGCTCATGTAACTTTTCTCCTATTTATACTTTTACATAATATACGAATATAATCAATTGTGTATTGTAGCACAAAAAATTAAAGCTGGCAAGCATAGCCATAATATTATAGAACTTATGTAGAATTTATTGTAGAGTTTATTCTTCAAGTTCGTCTATCTGTTCTAGTACCTCATCACTAAGTTCATAATATGCCTTTAATTCCATATCATTTCCGACTGTATCTGTTTCAAAATCCCAATGATATCCATTAGAAAGATACCAACCCTTAAATTCATAGCCTTTTTTGTGTGGCTCTGGAGGCTCAGGAATCTTTTCATCATATTTTACTTTTATGTCCTCGATTTGTGGCTCTCCTCCATCTGTATTAAAGCGCACCCTAAATCCCGGATTTCTGGAAAAAAAGAAAATACACAGAACAACAACTACTATCATTACAGCTATAAGTCCATCCATAAGCTTAAGACTTATATTCTTTTTTGAGCCGTATATTCCCAATCCAAAATCTCTCTTTGATTTCTGTACCTCTTCATCTGTTTTTTTTGCCACGTCTTTTATTTTTTCATCTGTCTGTTCAGACGTTTTTAGATTTTCTTCCAAATTCATCCCTCCACTTTACAAATTTTATCAACTCATCTAGTTTACACCACAATGCCTGTTTTGTATATCCATATTACATAAGAAAAAAGACCTCTTTCACTTAAATGAAAGAGGTCAGATAAAATATAATATTGATTAAATATAATATTAATTATTTACGAACAAGGTACTTACGCATATCTATTGAACAAGCAATAAGAATAATAAGACCCTTAATTACGTACTGAAGGTTCTGGTTGATAGCCAGGAACTGAAGAGCAACGAAAATAATACGAAGAAGGAATACTCCAAGTACTATTCCTGAAATCTTACCAGTTCCACCTACGAAGGATACACCACCGATAACGCAGGCTGCGATAGCATCACACTCATAGTTAAGACCTGTATTAGCCTGGTTTGAACCGATACGTGAAGACTCGATGAATCCTGTCATTCCATACATAGCACCAGCAAGTGTATGTACAAGAATAATTGTCTTCATAACATTTACTCCAGATACATTAGCTGCCTCAGGGTTAGAACCTACAGCAAACATATTCTTTCCAAATGTTGTCTTGTTCCAGATTACCCACATTATAATTGTGATGGCAATAGCCATAAGAACGTAGTTTGGAACTACTATTTTTCCATCTCCAAATGTTGGTAAAATTGATCCCTTAACGAAGTCATTGAAGGTCTTATCAAGACCTGAAAGAGGCTGTCCATTATTTCCATTGAGGGAAATATACATAAGTATTATTCCATATACAATAAGCTGGGTAGCAAGTGTAACAATGAAAGGATGAAGCTTAAATTTAGCAACGAAGAATCCATTTACAAGACCAACTACTGCACCAACTGCAAGAACAATAAGGATCACTATCCATGGATTAATAACAGGCATATTTGGGAACATCTTTGTAGCATATTCTACTGACTGCTCAAGAGATGCTGCAATACATGCTGTAAGTCCAACTACTCTACCAGCTGAAAGGTCTGTACCAGTAAGAACGATACATCCACCAATACCAAGAGCGATAGGTATATTTGCAGCTGAAAGGCTGATAATATTCATTATAGATCCAGCTGAAAGGAACTTATTATTTTTAACATAGGTATAAATAACTGCAATGATCAAGAGAATATATAATGCGTTATTTATAATCATTTCAGACCAGAATTTCTTTCTGTCCTTGGCGTCAAGTGTATTGTAATACTCTACCTTTGAATGAAAAGCATTTACTATATTCATAGCTTCCCCCTTTAAACATATTTAGCAGCAAGTGTCATAATCTCTTCCTGCGTTGTATTCTTAGCATCTACTTCACCAGCAAGTCTTCCTCCTGACATAACCATAATACGGTCACATACTCCAAGAAGCTCTGGCATTTCTGAAGATACCATAATTACTATCTTACCACTCTTGGCAAGATCGATAATAAGCTGGTAAATCTCATATTTAGCACCAACGTCAATTCCTCTTGTAGGCTCATCGAGCAAGAGAACCTCTGGCTCTGTAAGAAGCCATCTGCCAAGAATAACCTTCTGCTGGTTACCACCTGAAAGCGATCTTATCTTCGTGCTCTGAGAAGGAGTCTTTGTATGCATTGCATCAATGTACTTCTGAGTATCCTTCTTCATGGCAGCATCATCAAGAATAGGTCCGAATTTTTTATACTTTTTCAAATTTGATATAACTGTATTTTCCCTGATATCCAAAATGCTGAATATACCTGTAGCACGTCTTTCCTCTGTAAGAAGTGCAAAACCATTTCTTATAGACTCTGCTGCATTTCTATTTTTACATTCTTTACCATTTAATTTAATAGTTCCTGAATGTCTTGTAGCTACACCAAATATATTTTCTAATGTTTCAGTACGTCCTGAACTGTCAAGACCTGCAAAGCCAACAATCTCACCCTTACGAACCTTAAATGAAACATCCTTAAGGTTTGAATACTGGGCTGTGAGGTTATCAACTTCAAGCGCAATCTCTCCTGGTTTATTTTCCTTAGGAGGGAACTGGTTTCCAAGCTCACGTCCTACCATGAGCTTAATAATCATATCAGTTGTAAGATTCTTAGCAGGCTCTGTTGCTATCCATGTACCATCTCTCATGATTGTTACATCATCTGAGATTCTAAGAATCTCTGCCATCTTATGTGAAATGTAGATTATACCACAGCCCTTATCTCTGAGCATGTTAATAATCTTAAACAATCTTTCTACTTCATTCTCATTAAGAGAGGATGTAGGCTCGTCAAAAACAATAACCTTTGCGTTGTAAGAAACTGCCTTTGCAATCTCGAGCATCTGTCTCTGAGAAACCGGCAATGTACTCATGATTCTTCTTGGGTCGATGTCAATACCGAGATCAGCAAAAAGCTTCTTGGTATCATTATACATCTTCTTCTCATCAACCAAAGGCCCCTTCATCGGAAATCTTCCGAGCCAGAGGTTATCCATAACATTACGTTTAAGAGCCTGATTGAGCTCCTGATGAACCATGGCTACTCCATTTTCAAGAGCTTCCTTTGAGGTTTTAAAATCAATTTCCTTACCGTCCAGATAAATATGGCCTGAATCCTTCTTGTAAATGCCGAAAAGACATTTCATCAGTGTAGATTTACCGGCACCATTTTCTCCCATAAGTGCATGAACTGTACCTGGGCGTACATCTAAATGAACTTCATTTAAGGCCTTGACTCCGGGAAACTCCTTTGTAATATCGACCATTTTTAATAAAACGTCTTCCTGTGCCATATTTGCCCCCTTTGTTTCATATTCTTAATCTTTATCTTGAAAAAAACAGCTGCTGCACATGCAGCAGCTGTAAATCATCAAGTTACTCTTAAAAATTATTCTCCCTTGTACTCTGCGTATGGGATGTAAATCTTGTTAGGAACCTTCTCAGAAATCTTTGAAGAATCAACACCCTCAAGCATATCCTTGCCCTCAGCTAAATTCTTAGAAAGGTCAGCAATCATAGTAGCCATACCTTCAGCATCCTGCTTGATTGTTCCTGTCATCTTGCCATCACCGATAAGCTGCTTAGCTGCGTCTGTAGCATCAACACCAAATACTGGAATTGTTACGCTCTGTCCATCGCCAAGGTTGTATCCCTTATCGTTAAGTGCTGAAATAACACCCTCTGCCATTCCGTCATTGTTACAAATAACAAGCTCGATCATGTTGTTGTTTGTCTCATTGTACTGTGAAAGGTTTGTGTTCATGTAAGCGTTAGCTGCTGTTGCAGACCAGTTACCGTCCTGGTCAACCTGGTACTTATCAGCGTTAGATGGATCGAAGTACTCGAGCTCTGGCTTACCAGCCTCTACGAGAACCTTGTTAGCATCCTCAACACCAAACTGTGTACGATAGATAGCCTCTACGTTTCCAAGCTGTCCCATGAACATAGCGTAAGAAATCTTACCATCCTTGTTTAGGTCGATTGCATCGTAGTTATCAACTACATACTGACCAACCATCTTACCCTGCATATGTCCTGCCTCTGGAGCATCTGTTCCTACGAATGCAAGCTTGTCGTAGCTTCCGAGAACCTTTCCTTCGTCCTCATCGCCTTCAACTGCACGGTTAAAGAAGATTACTGGAACACCTGCGTTCTTTGCCTTCTCAACGATTGCTGAAGAAGCGTCAACTGAACCTGATGTTACGATATTAACAATAAGAAGGTTTGCACCTGTTGTAAGTGCTGTATCAATCTGCTCGTTCTGTGTTGTCTGGTTTGAGTTAGCATCGTAGTTCTGGAACTTGATTCCTGCCTCTGTTAAAGCAGCATCAAGAGCTGTACGAACTGATGAAATGTATGTATCACCATATGTATAGTAGAATACAGCTACATTTAAATCCTCTGCAGCAACCTTTGCCTCTGTCTCCTCAGCAGCAGCTTCTGTCTCGCCAGCAGCCTCTGTTGCAGCAGGTGCTGCTGTTGTTTCTTCCTTCTTGCCACCACATGCAGCAAGTGAGAATACCATTGCTGATGCAAGAGAAACAGCTAAAACTTTCTTAAACAGTTTCATTTTTTTAATCCTCCCAATAGATTGTGTTTGTTGTTTAGTTTTCACAACTGACAATGATATATTAGCACGTTTTGCTACAAAATACTATAACTTTCTTCAAAAAAATGAAAATTTTTTTCAAAGTTTTACAAACTTTCTTCCAAATTAGGCCTTTTATCCTTATTTTATGAACTAAGATATGAGTTGGTATATTCTTTTAAACCTGTAACTTCAGTTCCAAACCATGTGGGTGCTTCAAAAGCATCAGCTTCGCTCTCTGATTTGAATTCGACTTCTAAAAGTATAAGTCCTTTATGTTCTAACTCAAATATATCTAATTCGGCTGTAAGTTCTCCATCAAGTGGTATTAGATATCTGCTTTTTTGTATTACTTTTCCTGAACATTTTGGTAAAAGCTCATTAAATGCAGCTTCATTAAGTGATAAATTATATTCTTCTCTTACTTTGTAGCCACTGCCTTTATATGTAAGCACAAATATGTCATTTTCCTTGCGTACTCTAATTACAGGATTTCTGCATAGATATGCCTGGGTCATTTCTATCCTGGTAAAATTATTCAGATTACAGGAAATGTTTTCTGGCAATTCATTTAAAAGCCATTTTCTTTCAATTTCGATACCCATGCTTTACTTTACCCTCTTTCCTTGTACCCATACCTGTGAGATATTATTTTCATTTGAAAGAAGGAGTATCTTATGAAGCAATTCCTCCTCTCTCTTTTCTGGATAATATAAAGGCAGTCCTTTTGAAATATCCAACACCTGTATGTCAAAAGAATATCCCTTTTCTAATTTTCCAAGAGGAAGTCCCAACGCTTTTCCTCCACCTATAGTTGCACAGTAAAATGCATTGTTTAAGCTTACACTGCTCTCTTTTCTTCCTCTCATATCTTTATCTAAGGAAGGATCTACTCCGTCATTAAGCATTCTTGAGGATATTACAGCCTGTCTTATGGCACTGTATAAATTAGGACAGTAGCCTCCTGATATATCTGTTGCAAGACCAATATTAACGCCCTTTGAATAAAATTCTTTAAGTGGAAGTACAGCTCCCGCAAAATATGCATTTGAAAGAGGACAATGTGCAATACTAGCTCCCTTACTGGCTACAAGCTTAACATCCTCTTCCTCTAAAAATGGTGCATGCGCAAGTATTGTCTTATCAGTGATAAATCCAAATTTATTCAGAGCCTTTGCATCGCTCATATTATATTTTTCTTTTGCAAAATTATGCTCCCAGTCTGATTCGCTACAGTGTGTCTGTATATGTAATTTTTTATTTTTCGCCAAATCTCCCAGCTTTTCAAGGCATTCTGTACTACAGCTTGGTATAAATCTAGGTGTTATAACAGGATAAACGCCTTGACTATATTTTCCTTCAAGTCCGGAAAGCTCTTCAATAAATTTTTCTGTTTCACTGACAGCACTGTCAGCTGACTCATCACAGCAATACCCGGGATTTGCTTCCTTTTCATCCATTACAACTTTTCCAACAAAGGCTCTCTGTCCAAGTTCTCCACATATTTCTGCTAATCTGACAGAAGGTTCTCTATCAACTGTTGCAAAATATACAGCTGTAGTAGTTCCACTATAAAGCGTTGTCCTTACCACATCATTGTAAACTTTATCAGCAAAATCTAAATCTCTATATTTTGCTTCCAATGGAAATGTGTATTCTGTAAGCCATACCTCAAGAGGTCTGTCAAGAGCAGTTCCCGACTGTGCCCACTGAGGTGCATGAATATGGAGATCCACAAATCCTGGAAGTATAACTTCATTGTCACCTAGCTCATATAAAGTATTCTCCTTCTTATATGCATTCACAGCATTTTCATATTCCAAATCTGTGCTCTTTATAACATTTTCTATATATCCTCTATCATCTACACAAAAAAGGCCTTTGTCTATATAGTTTATATTGTCAAAATCATTGCTGTAAAATGCTCTTCCAAGCACTGCAAAGGATTTACCCATTGAATTATCCTCCAAATTAATTTTATTTATATTGCCATTATACTATTAGTGAAATACATCTTACAAGAAAAAAAGATGTCAGGACAAAACCTGACATCTCTTTTCTTTATATATTTAATATAAAATTATTCTTCGCTGTCTGTATAAGCATCAACGATTTCTTCTTCCTTAACCTCTTCCTTAACAACAGGAGCTGTAAGTGCCTTTATTGAAAGAGAAATCTTCTTCTCAGCTGCATTGAGATCTGTAACCTTAGCCTCAATCTCATCTCCAACCTTAAGAACATCTGATGGCTTCTCAACTCTCTCATTTGAAATCTGAGAAACATGAAGAAGAGCATCAATACCTGGCTCAAGATTTACGAATGCACCGAAATCAGCAAGTCTTGCTACCTTACCCTTAACAACATTGCCTACAGCATACTTTGTAAGTGCAAGTACCCAAGGATTCTCATCTGGGAACTTACGTGTAAGAGCAATCTTATCCTCTGTAATTTCCTTGATCATAACTCTAAGAGTCTCGCCAGACTTATATGCCTTCTTAGGACTCTCTGTTCTTCCCCATCCCATCTCTGAGATATGAAGAAGTCCGTCTGCTCCACCAAGATCAACGAATGCACCGAAATCTGTAATATTCTTAACTGTTCCGTCAATAACATCGCCAGCCTTGATTGTAGCAAGTAATGCAGCCTTTGCTGCAGCCTTACGCTCAGCAACAAGATGCTTACGATCACCAATGATTCTGCGCTTCTGAGGATTGAACTCTGTAATTACAAACTCAATCTCTGTACCAGCATACTTATTTAAATCCTTCTCAAAAACATCTGATACAAGGCTTGCAGGAATAAATACTCTTACTCCCTCAAATACAACTGAAAGTCCGCCGTTAACAACCTTGTCAACCTTACCTCTGACAAGCTCCTTGTTCTCAAATGCTTCCTTAACTCTCTGATTGCTCTTCTCAGCAAGAATATCTCTATGGCTTAATGATACAAGTCCTTCGCCATCGTTAACCTTTCTTACCTTTGCTTCAAGCTCATCACCTGGCTTAACAACTGTTGTAAGATCAAGTGATGTATCAGCTGAGTAATCTGCTCTTAAAATGATTCCATCTGACTTGTATCCAATATTAAGGAGTATACACTCTGGCTTAACATCGATTACTTTTCCAGTAACAACCTCTCCTGTACGTATTGTTTTGATAGATTCATTGAGCATATCTTCAAAACTCATCTCTGACATATTTTAGAACCTCCTCGATTATACTTTTTGGGGTCGATGCCCCTGCAGTAATACCAACGCAACGCACAGTATTGTCCAAAGTTTCCTTTAAATCTACTAAAGACTGAATATAATATGTCCTATCACATTCAGACTGACAAATCTCATACAGCTTAGCTGTATTAGACGAGTTCCTTCCGCCTATAACTATCATGGCGTCACACTCAGCACTGAGTTCTTTAGCCTCAGTCTGCCTTCTTTGTGTAGCATTGCAAATTGTATTGATAACATTCATATAATAAACCTTTTTATTTAAAATATCAACTATATCTTCAAATTTTTGCATGTTGAATGTGGTTTGAGAAACTAGGCATACATGGCTTTCTGGAGAAATAATGAGATTTTTTGCATCTTCAATATTCTCTATTACTATTGCATCTTCACCTATCTGCCCTAGTATTCCCATAACCTCAGGATGAACTCTGTTTCCTGTAACTATTACTGTTTCTCCTGTCTCATAATGCTCTCTTACAATATCATGAATTTTCTTTACATGAGGACAGGTTGCATCAATGAGGTTTACTTTATCGCAAGATCTTATAATATCATAAACTTCATTTCCTACTCCGTGAGCCCTAATCACAACAACAGCTTCATTAAGGCTGCCATTTGAAGCAAGCAGCTTAAGATGTTCTATATCGTTTATTACTTTAACTCCGTTTTCTCTAAGCTTTTCAACTACCTGCTCATTGTGCACTATAGGTCCATAGGTATATATTTTTTTATTTCCTTCTTCTATAGCTTTTGAAACGGCATCAACAGCTCTTTTTACTCCATAACAAAAGCCGGCAGTTTTAGCAACTTTTATTTCCAAATAATTTCTCCTTATATTGATCTAAACAGCTTAATTATTTCATTTTGAACAGCTTCAATATCCATATATGAAGTGTCCACAAGAACTGCGTCTTCTGCCTTCACTAGTGGTGCTTCTTTTCTTTCTGCATCTCTCTTATCCCTAAGGATCATTTCATTTTGGATATCTTCTACTGTAAGATTTCCTCTCTTCCCCTGTTCTTCAAGCTGCTTAAATCTTCTTTCAGCTCTTATTTTTGGATCAGCAGTAAGAAAAATCTTTAAATCTGCATTTGGAAGGACAACAGTTCCTATATCACGTCCATCCATTATGACATCTTCACTTTCAGCCATCTTGCGCTGAAGATCCAGAAGTTTTTTCCTTACCTCAGGATATTGTGAAATAACAGAAGCCACTTGGGATATTTCCTCAGTTCTAAGTCTGTCTGTAATATCCTCTCCATTAAGGATAACATGCTGTAATCCTTCAACATAGCTGATTTTCACTTCAACATTTTTTATAAGCTCTGCAACACTGCCTCTATCATCCGGATCACATTTATTATCTGTAATATATACAGATAAACCTCTGAACATAGCACCTGTATCTATATATATAAGATCAAGCTCTTTTGCAACTGCCTTTGCAATCGTAGACTTTCCAACTCCTGCTGGTCCATCTAAGGCTATACTTTTTGCACACATATTATAAAACCTCCATAAATCTTAAACACTGCTGCCGGCTGCAGCTCCTGTACTAAACGCAAGCTGAAGATTAAATCCTCCAGTATATGCATCTATATCAAGTACCTCACCTGCAAAATACAGACCATTTACCTGTTTTGACTCCATTGTTTTAGGATTAATATTTTTTAAACAAATACCACCCTGTGTAATTATGGCCTCATTAAAGCCTCTTGTTCCATTTATAGTAAAATCAAAATGCTTAATAGCTCTTACAAGCTTCTTTCTTTCTTCTTTTGTAACATCATGAACCTTTTTATCTGGCGCTATTCCTGCGCGCTTTAATATAGGAAGCCTTAGTGAAGATATAATAAGCTTTGACAAGGCATTATCTATTTGCATATTTGATACTTCAGCAAAATCTCTCAATATTCTTTCATCCAGCTTCTCGTCACTTAAAGCAGGTTTAAGGTCAATTTCAAGGACGTATTTTTTCCCTTCTGAGATACCTTTTGTAAGTAGTGAAGATGCACTCAGAATTATAGGTCCGCTTATTCCAAAATGTGTAAAAAGCATTTCTCCAAAAAATGAACACACCTTCTTATTCTTGTTATTTAGATCATAAAAGGAGGCTTCCACATTTTTAAGACTGACACCGCTTAGCTTAAAGCAGTCATTTTCTGAAGCAGTAAGAGGTACAAGAGCCGGAAGCGGTTCATTTACCTTTATATCAAAAGCTTCTGCAAATCTATAGCCATCTCCCGTGGATCCAGTAGAAGGATAACTCATACCACCAGTGCATATAATCACTTTAGCTGCCTCATAAATAATTTTCCTGTTATGTTTTGTTGCCTTAACAAAGAAGCTATCTCCATCCTTAATGATCTCTTTTACCTCTGTATCAAGCTCTATATTAACGCCACTGTTTGAAAGCAGCTTTGAAAACGCTTTATTTACATCTGAAGCATGGTCTGACTGAGGGAATACTCTATCCCCTCTTTCTATCTTGAGTTTGCACCCATTATCTTCAAGAAGTGCATACAAATCATAATTTGAAAAGCTCTTAAGAGCTGAAAACATAAATTTGTTGTTAGAAACAATCTGACTTACAAGCGTGTCAAAATCACAGGCATTGGTAACATTACATCTCCCCTTGCCTGTGATATATATTTTCTTTCCTAGTTTTTCATTTTTTTCTAATAAGACAACGGAGTTGCCTCCAATGGCAGCCTTGTAAGCTGCCATCATGCCTGAAGCACCTCCGCCTATAACAATTACATCACTATTCATGATAAACACATTTTTACTTCTTTCTGATCATTATATCCATCCGGATTAGCAGACTGCCAATGGTATGAATCTCTGCACATGTCTTCTATGTTCTTTTCTGCAGTCCATCCAAGCTCATTGAGAGCCTTCGCTGGATTACAATAGCAACAGGCAATATCTCCCGGTCTGCGTGGGTCTATAACATATGGAAGCTCTTTACCACAAGCCTTTTCGTATGCGTGTATAACATCAAGGACTGAATAGCCATGTCCTGTACCAAGATTGTATATACCTACACCTGGATTCTCCTCTATCTTCTTAAGCGCTGCAACATGTCCCTTTGCAAGATCTACGACATGAATATAATCTCTTACTCCTGTACCATCAGGTGTATCATAGTCATTTCCATAAACATGGATACAGTCTCTCTTTCCGACTGCAACCTGAGCAATATAAGGAACAAGATTATTAGGAAGTCCCTTTGGATCCTCTCCTATAAGACCTGACTCATGAGCTCCGATTGGATTGAAATATCTAAGTAAAATAACATTCCACTCACTATCTGAAACATTGAAGTCCATAAGCATCTGCTCTATCATTCCCTTAGTCTGTCCGTATGGATTTGTAATCTGTCCCTTTGGACAGTTTTCTGTAATAGGTATTTCCTTTGGATCTCCATATACTGTTGCTGAAGATGAAAAGATTATATTCTTACAATCATGCCTGCGCATAGCATCACACATAATAAGTAAGCTTCCGATGTTGTTGTAGTAATACTCAAGAGGCTTAGCTACTGACTCTCCAACAGCCTTGTATCCAGCAAACATAATAACCGCTTCTGGATGCTCTGCTTCAAATATCTCATCAACCTTTTCTCTGTCAAGAAGATCTGCCTCATAGAACTTAAAGTCCTTACCAGTAATCTGCTTTACTCTGTCAAGTGCTACTACTGAAGAGTTGTACAAATTATCAACTACTACAGGTTCATAACCAGCATTTAACAGTTCTACAACTGTATGACTGCCAATATATCCTGCTCCGCCTGCTACTAAAACCTTTTTCATCTATAAATACCTCCACATACAAAATATAGATACCAAAAGATAAATTTGAAAAATTTTTTACACTAAAGAATTATAACAGAGATTTTTTTCAATGTATAGTATTCTTTGTATCATTCATTTCTTATTGCTGCAAGCGGACTAAGTTTCATAGCTCTCTGCGATGGGAAAAATCCAGCAGCCATTCCTACAACTATGGCAAAAAACAGAGTAAAAGCAACCAGCCATAAAGGTATGCGGCTTATATTTCCAACAGCTTCCATGTTCATCATGGCACCTTCAGCCGACATCTGATTTTTTATATACATAAAATTAATTATTTTGGAAATTATAAAGCTAAGTGCAACACCTATTGTTCCTCCCATAAGGCCTATAAATCCGGATTCAACCAGAAACATATCTCTGATATTTCCCATATCACAGCCGAGAACCTTCATTACACCTATTTCCTTGGTTCGCTCATAAATAGACATCATCATGGTATTTGCTATTCCTATGGCTGCAACAAGAAGAGAAACTGCTCCTATACCTCCAAGCACTGCCTGCTGAACCTGCATACTCTTCCTATTCTGTTCAACCCATTCAGCATTTGAGTTAGCCATATATCCCATATCTGTTATGGCCTTTTGAACATCCATAACATTTTCCATGCTATCTACATATACCTTAGCTTCGTTATATACAAAATATGGCAGAGCTTTTCCTTTCTTTGTTGTTGGCTGTCCCGGAATAGGCTTATTGCGGTATATAGACTTAAGCTGTGTCTTGAGTGCATCTATATTACAATATACTCCATAACAATACTGGTTGTAATCCTCTGGCCCACCTTTAACTACACCTAAGGTATCTATTATGTATTTTTTTGGCATTTTTATTTTATTGCCGTTTTCATCAGTGCCGCCATTCACACTTTGATAATATTTATCCGTATCAAATACAACAAACATAGGCTTGTTAAAATCAACATCTGGCTCCTTACCAGTGCTCCAGTAGTCTTCACCAGTCTTTGGATTTCTGAATTCTCTCTTAACCTGGTTGCCATATATAAACTTCAGTTTCTTATCATCAATATCCGAAAGATCGCCTTGTCCAAGCTCTATGTCTTTAAGATATTCATTGCTTACACCCTGAATATTTATACGACCTTCATAAGCTCCCTGCCTACATATAGCATTGAAACTTAGTATGGGGCTTACTCCGGTTACATGTGGAATGTTCTGAAACTGCTCCAGCATATCATCATTCATATACGTTTTATCTTTATCACTTGCTGACATATCATACATGGACTGATCATATACTGAAATTGTTGTAAGTGAACCAAAAGATTCTATCATCTCTGTCTGAAGCTCGGACTGACCTATACCTAGTGAAACCATGACAACAATAGAAGCGGTACCTATTATTACACCCAGTACCGTAAGAAAAGTCCTAAGCTTTCTTCTCTTCAGATTGTTGATGCTTAAACTAATCAGATCCTTAATCTTCATCAGATTTCCTCATCCTCTTTCTGCATCTCTTTTTCAATACGATTTTTCTTTACCTTCTTTATTACCACAAGAAGTACTACAACTGCCAGCAGTCCACCAATCACAGTAAGGAATATATTGTCCTTGATCCAGTTAAGTACAGGATTTGCCATATTCTGCTCATCCTCAGCTGGCATATCTGTCATCATTTGATCTCCCATATCCATAACCGGTTCAGAAACATAAAGCTCAAATGTCTTTTCTTCAGTAGTCACTTTGCCATTTTCATCCTCATAGCTAATAACTGCCGTTACTTTTCCATCGTCTGCTGTTGGCGCAATGCCCTGAAGCATGGCATCTACATTTCCTGTTTCTCCAGGCTTGATATTTCCGATATAACTTGTATTCTCTTTGATTGAATCCGACTTAAATGTTACAGATACGTTATGAAGAACAACCTTACCTGTATTATTTATTCCAAACATTACGTTTGACTCGCTACCCACCTCTACTGAAGATGGCATTACTTCAAAAGATGAGGTAGAAAGTCTGGCTATCTGGTAAACAGGAATATTAACAGCAACCTCTTCATCTGCGTTTTTAAATTCAGGAGAATCATATCTTTCTTTGATAGTTATCTTATACGTTCCCTGATCTATTCCCGCTTTAGAATTGTAAACTATAGTCATTTCCTCTGTCTGTCCGGCAGGCAATGAATTTATTACAAATGAATTTGCTCCGCTTTCTGTTGAAAATATAGCTGACTTATCCTGTGTTTCCTCTGAAACAAAGGTCAGCAGGATATTAGATGCATCAATATTTTCGGAAGCATTCTTAATCTTGAGCTTTAATTCAAAGCTGTCTCCTGCAAATACCTTCTCTGGTACAGTAGTATAACCTTCTACAATAAGTCTTGCCTTTGTAGCTGTATTGGCATTCCATTCGCCATCTGTCTGCTCTGCATTTTTATCTTCCATGGAAGCATTTCTTATTCTTACATAAGCTTCGTGATTCTCCTGATATAGAGTACCATTAGGAACCTTTCTGTAGCTCACAGTATAGCTCAGCGGATAAAATCCACTCGCAGAATAACTGGATATTGCCATGGAATAGTCAACTGTAATTACCTGGTCACGTGCAACCTCAGGGAAATTCCTATCATAGTTTGTTTCATTTATATCAAACGGATAACCTGTATTAGCAATGGATTTTGCAGGAGCTGTCTTTTTCATCTCAGCCTTATCACCAAGCTTTGTATTTATACGCACTGTTACATCATATACTGTTTCTCTCTGGTTTCTGAAATTAACAGAATAATTCATAACCTGAGGATATGTACCATAAGGTGTCATCTGATTTTCGCCCACTACAAACTGGTTTTCATTTTCCACCTTATTGCCTGAACTTTCAGATGAAGCAGCTTTGATATATACATTTATATATTCTACTTTGGTAGGATGTGGTCTTCCGACATAAGCGACATCTGGAAGCTGGTACTCAAACTGCACAGGTATAGCATAATAGCCTTCCTTGGTATCTTTCCTGACTGTTACCTGAAACTCAACTTCTTTGTATTCACCCTTTTTTACTTCATCAAAATGAACCTTTTGTGCAAAAAGATTGCTGTCCACCTCAAAAGGATATGAACCTGATTCGACAGGGAAATTGTATAAAATTGTTCCATTTCCAGCATCACTATATCCTGCATTATATCCATCAAGATACTTTTGAAGCTCATCCTCTGATTCAAGCTCGTAACCTAAGATTTTTTCAAGCCTTTCCTTGAATGCTGTGGAATTCTCTCCGACTTTAACCTGAACTCCCATGTAGGTCTGATCATTAGAAAGTCTTACATCTACTGATTTAATGCTCTCACTTTCTGGATTATATAAGCCCTGCTCACCATTATATCCAAATCTAAATCTTATTGTCATAGGAAGACCGGCTTCTCCCTCAGGAATTGAACTTCCATTGTGAATAAAGGTATTTAGATTAGTATCATTGTATGATGCGAGTGAAACTGAAGCATCAAATAACGGAATACATAATGAAATTATAAAGGCCATCGTTAAAAGGCCTGCAATACTTTTCTTGATTTTTTTTAATGAATTAAGCATTTTCTTCTCCCCCGTTACTGTATTTGTAGCAGCTGCCATATTCTATATCTACTATTTTTCCGTCAACGATGCGGATTCTCTTGTCGGCATAACCTGCAAGATTATTGTCATGAGTTACCATTACCAAAGTTTTTTCCTGCTCATAAACCAGCTTCTGCATAATCTTAAGAACATCCTTTGTAGTCTTTGAATCCAGATTACCTGTTGGCTCATCAGCAAAAATAATCTTAGGCTGTACAACCATTGCTCTTGCGATGCCGATTCTTTGCTGCTGTCCTCCTGACATCTGATTTGGCATATGCTTGGCCTGATCGAGTACATTCATAAGCTTCATATACTCTCTTGCAAGCCTGAGGCGTTCTTCCTTCTCCACGCCTCTAAACATCAACGGCATGGCAACATTTTCCTCTCCGTTCATTGTATTAAGAAGATTATAACTTTGAAAAATAAAACCTATGTTGTTTCTTCTAAATGCAACCAGCTGGTCTTCATTCATTTTTTCAATTTGCTTTCCTGCAATTCTTACAGTTCCCTTTGTAGGCGATTCTAAGCCGGCAAGCATATTAAGCAGTGTTGATTTACCAGATCCTGAGGTACCTACTATGGCTACAAATTCACCCTTGAAAATATCAAAGCTTACCCCATTTAACGCATAAACTTTGTTTGTACCTACAGTGTAGATTTTGTATAGATCCTTCACTGATATAAGAGCCTTAGCTTCATTATCTGCCTCGTTTTTTACTTCGAGGCCTTTATCCAAAATGTCATTCATAAATATTCTCCTGTAAAATGCTGTTAAGGTACTAGGATAAGTTTCCTGACATCTGTCTGTACATAACTTATACGTATGAGATAAGCTTTATCTTTCAAAATATTCTATTATTGGGGTAATTATTTTACGTTGTCTACAGCCTTATCAATCGCAACTATATCATCTAAAGCACAATCCATATACTGCGTATCAACATATTCAATCTTACCAGCGTCGACCATCTGAGCTATCATTGGATCTATAGGCATCTTAGCAAGTACCTTGATACCGTACTCTGCTGCTATATCATCTATATGACTCTCTCCAAAAACATTGATATGCTTGTGACAGTCAGGACACTCTAAATATGACATATTTTCAACTATTCCAACTATAGGAATATTCATCTTCTGAGCCATCTTAACAGCCTTTTCAACTATCATTGAAACAAGATCCTGAGGGCTGGTAACTACAATAATACCGTCTACTGGAAGTGACTGGAAAACTGTAAGAGGTACATCTCCAGTTCCTGGAGGCATATCCACAAACATGTAATCTACTTCATTCCAAAATGTTTCTCCCCAGAACTGTTTAACTGCACTTGCTATAAGAGAACCTCTCCATATTATAGGATCGGTATCGTTCTTTAAAAGAAGGTTTGCTGATACTATCTGGGTTCCATTCATACTTACCGCAGGAACCATCAGCTTTCCGTCAGGTGTAACATCAAGTCCGAATCCATCTACTCCAAAAGCTCTAGGTATAGAAGGTCCTGTAATATCCGCATCAAGAATAGCTGTTCTATATCCCTTTTTCTGGAAATTGGCAGCTATGAGACTTGTTACAAGAGATTTTCCTACTCCACCTTTTCCACTCATAATAGCATAAACATGCTTTACCTTACTTCCCTCAGCAAGCTTTTCTGTAAAATCCTGCTTCTCACTGCAGCTTCCGCTACTACTGCAGGTACTACAGTTATGTGTGCATTCTTCACTCATACTATATAATCCTCCAAATCTTATAATAAGACAATTTAATCAAAAGATTATATAACAAATCTATTATACAGTCTTAAGCATAATTTGTCCTTGTTATTTAGCAAATGTAAGTTAGTTTTAAGATATTTAAAACCATAGCCTATAATAATAGAAAAAAGTTCCTTTTGCAAGTCATAGGACATATCACATGTATTTAGTTTCTAAGTCTGTTATGAATACCTGTCTTAATCATAGCCTCTGCTATCATATAAAAAATCAAGGAATCTACCGGCCACTGAATAAGATTTTTTACAGTTCTTACAGGGAGATAATAAAAGAAAAGCGAAATAATATCCTCTCCTGACATCATAGCCTTCCAAAGTGTTCCAAGAATTATATTACATATAATTACTACGATAAATTTGGTAACAAAAACTCTTGTAATTGTGAATTTTTTCTTATAAAAAAACATTCCATAGAGAAATACACCAAGTGTTTCTGTAAAGGTGTAACCAGGGAAGAATCCATATCCTGTATTTTGGATAAAAAACTGTAAAATATCTAGTGTAAAACCATATAGAGCACCTGTAACAGGTCCAAATAAAAGTCCTGCATACATCTTAACAAGCGGTCCAAAGGAAATAGTAAATGCCGGTGTCCTTATTTTGAATGACGAAATGATGATAGATAAAGCCATCAGCATTGCCAAAACAATAAGTGTCCTTGTTGACTTAAGCTCATTTTTTGACGAAATGAACCGATTTTTTTCCTGTTCTAACATATAAAAACCTCCTTTGCAACAAGCTGCAATGGAGGTTTAATAACAAAAATATTAAAAACACATCTATCACAGCGGGATGCGAAATATGTACCGCGCTACAAGCTTCGTCCAGATGGCAACTCCCCGTCCATCCAGCACTTAACGCACATATTCCTACTCTGTCTAATGTTGCTATATTCTATTTTTACCGGTTATTCCGGCTTTAATACTTTACTTTCTGCCTTCTCCAAGACCAGACTTGATAACCTCGCATATAACCTTAAGCGCTTCATCTTCGTCAAGTCCCTCACAAGTAATAGTGATTTTATCACCACATCTAATTCCAGCAGCCATGATATTAAGCACAGATTTGGCAACTATGACCTTGTTGTTGTAGTGAATTAAAATATCTGACTTAAATTTCATAGCAGTCTGACTTAAATATCCTGCTGGTCTTAAGTGTAAACCCGATGGATTAACCACTGTTATTTCTTTGCTTACCATAAGAAATCCTCCCAAATGTACAATGATATTATTTTACATTTTACAAATATCTCTGTCAACCCGCTTTGAAAAAATACAGCCACAATAATCCTGCCTGTACAAATTATATTCATGGCTAAGTTCTATGCTTCTCTTATACCCCTCTCTCTTTTTAAAATCGGATGGAAGCCAGTTTAATCCATATTCCTCTGCCACTCTAAATCCTATAGAATTTAAACGCTCACAGTCTTTAAGAGGGCTTATGCTTAGAGTTGTTGCAAAATAGTCAAAATAAGGCTCATTCGGATCTTTAAGATGCCTTTCATTAAGTTTTTTTGTAAAAGCTGCACTTTCTCTTATACGAAGCTCATAGCATGCAGTACAGCGATCGCCTCTTTCAGGATCCTTCTCGTGGCCTTTTGCTATCTCATAAAAACTCTGCGGATCATAGTCGCCAACTACAAGCTTTACCTTGTCTGAAAGCCCCATGTCCTCTATAAGCCTCTTTAATTCTTCTGCCCTATGTATAAACTCTGTCTTTGTATCTATATTTGGATTATAAAAATAAAATGTTATGTCAAAATACTTGCTCAGATATTCCATGACATAAGATGAACATGGTGCACAGCAGCTATGAATAAGAAGGCGGGGTCTCTCCCCCGCCTCTTCATTGCTTTTAATTATTTTATCAAGCATTAACTGATAATTTTTCTTAAGCTGATTCATAAAAATCCTTTTCTATTATAGAAGCCAATTCATAAAAACTAGATTTATAAAATGAATTTGTAAAAAAGTTTTTACTGAAGGAAATCACGTATTCTCTTTGATCTTACCGGATTTCTAAGCTTTCTAAGCGCCTTTGCTTCTATCTGTCTGATTCTTTCCCTGGTTACATTGAATTCCTTTCCAACCTCTTCGAGTGTACGAGGATGTCCATCTTCAAGACCAAATCTTAAAACAATTACCTGTCTTTCCCTCTCCTTGAGGTCTCCTAAAAGAGTATCAATATGCTCTCTAAGCATTACAGATTCAACATTCTGCTCAGGTGTAACAACATTTGAATCTGCAACGAAATCACCAAGGTTTGAATCATCCTCTTCACCAATAGGAGTCTCAAGAGAAGCTGGTTCCCTGGCAATCTGCATAATCTCCATAACCTTTTCTTCAGACATATCAAGAGCCTTTGCAAGTTCAGGTATACTTGGTTCATATCCAAGCTCAAGAGTCAGCTTTCTCTGCATCTTTGACATCTTATTAATCGTCTCAACCATATGAACAGGTACTCTGATAGTACGTGCCTGATCAGCAAGTGCACGTGTAACTGACTGACGTATCCACCAGGTAGCATAGGTTGAAAGCTTGAAGCCCTTTGAACTGTCAAATTTTTCAACACCCTTAATAAGTCCAAGATTTCCCTCCTGAACAAGATCGAGGAAACTCATGCCTCTGCCTGTATATCTCTTGGCAATACTTACAACAAGTCTTAAGTTAGCCTCTATAAGTCTTTCCTTTGCAGCTACATCTCCATTTGCTTTTCTTTCTGCAAGTTCAAGCTCTTCCTCAGCTGAAAGGAGCGGTACTGTTCCTATCTCCTTGAGATACATACGAACAGGATCATCTGTTCCTATTCCATCCAAAAGGTCTACAGCATCAAAGTCTATTTCCTCTTCTTCAACATCCTTCTCTGAAAATTCGTCTGAAAAATCATCATCCAGATTGTCAATAAGAAGAGAATCTATACTGTCGAGCTTATTAAGATCAATGTTCTTAAGCTCCTCCTCTACCTGATCATCATTGTCAGAGTCTGCATTTACAACTTCAATACCTCTTGCTTCAAAAATAGCATAGATATTGTCCATCTGCTCAGAATTAAAGCCTGAATCCTTAAACGCCTTATTAACAGCATCATAAGTCACAGTATTCTTATTCTTTTTTGCCTCTTCTGCCAGCTTGTCAATCCTCTCAACAATCTTTTCCTTGTCTAATGCCAAAACTGCACCATCCTTTCATACTCTTTTGATATACTAAAACAATATATCATTTTCAAAATATATGTCTAAAAAAGCTTTATACATTTTTATATTTTTAATCCGCTATTAAGCCCTGCTCCATATTGAAATGGCACTTATTATACAAAGCACCAGTATAATGAGCCCTACAATAATATAAAATGTTCCTAAAGTCTTTTTTTTCTTAACACGTGGATACATCTTTATATAAAACCACCCAGTCATGATATTTAGAACCGAAGATAGAAAAAATATCACTGGGAAGAAAATCATATATCTATCCGGACTCACAAAAGCAAAGAAAGCCATTATTACTACAGCAATTCCTATAACTATATGTGATACATCCAAAATAGTTCCAAATTTTCTTGGAGAGTAACCGTTTCTAGTTGCCATGTCTACTCCTTAATAATTATTCCTTGTCTGAAAATGTATCTGCAAGCTTTGTAAAAATGTTTTTATTTTCCTTAAAGGAAAGAACATAATTCTTACCATTTGCTTCAGCATATTTTTTATTTCTTGATCTTATTATTTTAACAAGCTCAAGTGGCTTATATATGCGAAAGCGCTCGATTCCTAACTTTTCAGCAAGTCTCTCCATAATCTCAATATTATAACATAATTTTTCTGTATCGTCACAATCAAAATAATATTTTTTTCCAGAAAGTCCATAAATAAACCTTAAACCATCAAAATATCCAAGTTTAAGATTGTGCTTTGCCTTTTCAGAATCAAATTCAAGCATACCCCCTAGATCATCTTCAGTTTCTATCCTGTAGATATTACTATGCTTTACTTCCCATGGAAATGTCTTCTTCTCATATCCCATTCCATGAATTCTTATGACTATTATATCTTTGTATCCTCTATCCAGAAGTACATCAAGCGGAACATTGTTAAGCATTCCACCATCCATAAAGTTTCCGCCCTGCAGTTTTTGCTGTTTGAACGCTGGAAAATATGCGCTTGCCATAAGCATATCCCAGATTTCCTCATCATCCAGCTCTTTAAGATCAACAACAAGTTCACGCCTTAAATCCACTGAAAATGTTAATGCATAAAGTTCAATATCTGAATTTCTGATTTTGTCAGGCTCAATATTTTCTTTAATGAGATTACGGAGATTGTCTATATCCAGACCTCCGTCATTAAATATCCTTCGTATATCAGAAATAAGCTTTTTTATCTCGCTTCCCTTTATCCTTATCTGTTCATTTGGATTAACGAGCATTTCCCTATGCTCCATAAGCACCTTAAGTGTATCTTCATAATTTGATATAACTTTTTCGTAGCTTATTTCAGACCACAGATGTTCTGCCTTTTCAAGGTCATCCTGACATATAATTGCTGCATTGAGTGCACCAACAGAAGCTCCTGCTATGCCTTTTATTTTTATTCCGTGTTCTTTAAGTGCTTTCCACACACCTATCTGGTATGCTCCCCTTGCACCACCACCTTCAAGTATGAGTCCATATTCTTTGGAAAGATCAATTTTTACCTGCAAGCTCTAACCACCCTTCCTGAATAATTTACTGAATAATTATTTATGCCTTCTCTGCCTTCCTGCTTCAAACATTATTATAGCCGCTGCCATCGCTGCATTTAATGATTCAACTGTACCGCACATTGGTATCTTAACCGCATAATCAGCACAGCCTGTAAGTTCATCACTCAGTCCCTTTGATTCATTCCCAATCATAACAGCTGTAGGTTCTATATATGAAAGCAGGTCATATTCCTTTGCCCCTTTTAAATGTGCGGCATAAATATTGAATTTTACGCCTTCTGTGTATTTTCCTGCTTTTATCTCATTTACAAAACTGCACAGATCATCAGTTATAATAAATGGCACCCTGAATATAGCTCCCATCGTAGATCTTACTACCTTAGGAGAATAAATATCTGCACAATCGCTGCTCATCACTATGCCAGTAACTCCTGCTGCCTCTGCTGCCCTCACGATTGTTCCAAGATTTCCAGGATCCTGAAGCTTTTCTAAAATAAAGAGAAGCGGAGTTTTATCTTTACTTTCCGATAAAAGTTCCTTAATATCTATATTTTTTTTCTGCTTTACCAGTGCCACGATTCCCTGAGGTGTAACTGTATCTGAAAGCTGCTTCATATCAGCTTCGGTAACAAGCTCATATGCTACACTTTCAAGTAAGTTCTTACAACTAGCGGCATTTTCACTTTCCAAAAAATTCTTTGTCACAAAAAGAGATTCTATATCGTATGCTTTAAGCTCTTTGCACATCTTAGGACCATCTACAATATAAAGACCTGATTCTCTTCTGGCTTTGGATTTTGTAAGCAGCTCTTTTATAAATTTCTTTTTTTTAGCTTCCATTATTTATCATTTTCCTCTATTTCATCAAGTGCCTTTAGCCATAAGTTTGCCATGGCATCTGAAGGCATTCTAAGACCACCTCTAGGACTTAAATCCACAGCTAATACCTTAGGTCCTTCTACACTGCAGCTACGTTTAAACTGCTGTGAGAAAAATCTTCTGTAAAATACTCTAAGCCATTTTATTATAGTTTCCCTGTCATAAGTGCCATCAAAGGCTGACTCTGCCATAAAAAGTATTCTCTTTGGTGAAAAGCCATATCTTAACATGTTATAAATGAAAAAGTCATGCAGCTCATAAGGTCCAACAAGATCCTCGGTCTTTTGTGCTATCTTGCCTTCAGAATCTGCTGGAAGAAGCTCAGGTGATACAGGAGTGTCAAGCACATCCTCAAGTGCTTCTCTAAGTCTTATATTAGGGCAGCATTCTGCTGCAAAGCTTACAAGCTCTCTCACAAGTGTTTTTGGTATATCTGAATTGACAGCATACATTGACATATGATCTCCATTGTATGTGCACCAGCCTAAAGCAAGCTCCGAAAGATCGCCTGTTCCAATAACTATTCCACCAATATCATTTGCAATGTCCATCAATATCTGTGTGCGCTCTCTTGCCTGAGAATTTTCGTAAGCAGCATTTTTTATCTCAGGGTCATGTCCTATGTCCTCAAAATGTTTAAGCACACTCTCTTTAATATTAATTTCTCTAAGCTCTGCGCCTAATTCGTTAGCCAGAATAAGTGCATTGTTGTAAGTTCTATCTGTAGTTCCAAACGCAGGCATGGTAATACATAAAATATTTTGCATAGGAATTTCTGCAAGCTTAAATGCATAGGCTGTAACCAAGAGTGCAAGAGTAGAATCCAGTCCTCCAGATACTCCTATTACTGCTCTTTTACAGTTTATATGCTCCAGTCTCTTCTTAAGTGCATGCGCCTGAATATTTAAAATCTCTTTAAAGCTTTCCTGCCTGTCTCTGGTATTTTCAGGAATGAAAGGATGAGCATTTATCTTTCTATCAAGTAAGCTTCTGTCAATCTCTGAAAATGTAAATGGCAGCTTGAGATAATCTGCTTCTGTTCCAGCTCCATATTCTATGCTCACTGACTTAGGGAAGGTGTTTTTATTTCTTCTTTCATATGAAATCTTTGTCAAATCTATATCTGAAATACATAAGCCCTCAGTATAAAGCTTAGACTCTGCAAGAATGCTACCATTTTCAGCAACCATTCTATGTCCTCCAAATACAATGTCCGAAGTTGATTCACCGCTTCCCGCACTGGTATATATATATCCTGCAACAAGTCTTGAGGACTGAGCCTCGATCAAGGCCTTTCTAAATCCAGCCTTTCCTGCTATCTCATCTGATGCTGATGGGTTTGCTATTACAGTCGCTCCTGCTACAGCATGTCTGTTAGATGGAGCATGAGGTACCCATACATCCTCGCATATCTCAGCTGCAATATTCAGATTGTCAACATTTTTGCAGCTAAGCAAAATGTCAGTACCGAAAGGAACTTTTGCAAAGCTCTTCGCCTTACTTTCATATTTTTCAAAACCGGTTTCTATCCATTCAGGTTTTCTGGAGCCCGGAGTAAAATATCTTCCCTCATAAAATTCCTGATAATTAGGTATATTGGTCTTTGGAATAATTGCAAGAAGTTCCCCATCCTTTATTGCAGCTGTAACATTATAAAGCTTTCCGTCCTTTTCCCATGGAAGTCCCACAAATACAACCATATCCTTTGATTCTGTATGTTTTATAAGACTGTAAAGAGCTTCCTTAGCTCTCTCAATCAGTTCCTTTTGAAGAAAGAGATCACCACAGGTATATCCTGTAAGACAAAGCTCAGGAAATACAAGAATCTTTATTTTCTTTCTGTATGCTTCGTCTATAGTATTATTAATATTCTCAAGATTAAACATCACATCTGCGAGTCTGATTTCTGTGGTAGCTGCTGCCACCTTTATATATCCTAAATCCATGAATGGACTTCCTCCCTATAAATAAAAAATCACATAGTTATTTTAAGTATAGCACACAGTTTTTTTTTATGCTATCATTACTCAAAATAAGCTGAAAATATATAAAAGATGGAGAAATATATGATAAACGAAAAATATACTAATGATTATGATATAGAACGTAATAGCCGTACAGCCATGCTACTTGGAGATGCAGTGTATAAAATACTCCCATCCTGCCATGTTGTTGTATTTGGGCTTGGCGGTGTAGGCTCCTATGTTACAGAAGCACTTTGCCGGAGCAATATAGGAAAGCTTACCTTAGTTGATAATGATATAGTATCGATTTCAAACCTTAACAGACAGCTTTACGCCTTAAAAAGTAACTTAGGAAAAAAGAAAACAGAAGTTGCAGCAACAAGATGTCTTGACATAAACGAGCACATTTTCATAGATAAAAGAGATTCTTTTATTCTTCCTGAAAATACTGAAGACTTTTTCAATTCGATTGAAAGACCTGATTATGTTGTAGATGCGATAGATACCATTTCTTCAAAAATCTCAATAGCTGAATACTGCTTCAAAAACAATATCCCGCTCATATCCTGCTGCGGAACCGGCAACAAGCTTGAAGCGGGAAAATTTGAAATTACTGATATCTATAAAACCTCTGTCTGCCCTCTGTGCAGAGTAATGAGAAAAGAATTAAAAGAAAGAAAAATAAAAAAGCTCAAAGTCTGCTACTCAAAGGAACAGCCTATAAAAACTGGAAGCAGAGTTCCAGGGAGTGTTTCCTTTGTACCAGGCAGTGCAGGACTGCTTATTGCTTCTGAGGTTATCAAAGATTTATCTGCACAGATAAGCCTCTAAGAGTCTTAGTGTATTTTCTACACCTTCTCTATGTGAACGCTCATAGCCGTGCGAAGCATATACGCCAGGGCCTATAAGTCCATGCTTAATGTCAAAGCCTGCTCTTAGGGTTGCTTCAACATCTGAACCATAATGAGGGTATATATCTACTGCATATTGTATACCCTCTTCCTTACATATCTCAACCATGCGGCTCACAACCTCATAATTATATGGGCCTCCGCTATCCTTGGCACAGATTGAAACCTCTCTTTCAGTGCATGAAAGTCCTTCTCCCACGCAGCCCATATCCACAGACCAGGCTTCCGTTACGCCCTTAGGACAGGTGCCTGAGCCTCCATGACCTACTTCCTCAAATATAGTAAAATGCGCATATATTTTTCTCTTTGTTTCAATCGAATTATCGCTTATATACTTGGCAAGTCCCAATAAAATTGCAGATGAAAGCTTATCGTCAAGGAAGCGGGATTTTATATATCCTGATTCTGTTATTCTGGTTCCTGGCTCAAAACATACATAATCTCCATTCATGATTCCAAGCTTCAATACATCTTCTCTATTTTTTACATTTTCATCTATTACAACTTCTACGCTATCCCAATTACGCTCTAGGGTATAATTATCATTCACATGAACAGAAGCATTTTGGAGCTGACAGGTTCCTTCATATTTTCTTCCATCTCTTGTTATAATACGGCAGTTTTCAGCCTCTGCATTCTCTGCTCTCATACCGCCAACTGGAGTGAGCTTAAGTCTTCCATCGGCTTTTATAGTATGTATCATTGCACCAAGTGTATCGAGGTGGGCTTCCAGAAGCATTGCATCCTCTTCATCCACACCTCCCAAATCGCAAATCACTCCGCCTTTAACTGTATGCCCAGCTTTAAATCCGTACTGAAATTCTTTGATTGCCGTTTTTCCTTGATATTCCGGGCTTTTTTGCC
>JAUNDV010000033.1 GCA_030525875.1 Eubacteriales bacterium | reverse complement strand
TAAATTATTGTTTATGGCATTATTCATTTCTATTTTCTCATCAACAGAACTTAGAATATTTACTATTCTTTCTTGCTCCTCAATTGATGGATAAAAAACTGTTATGTCCTGCACATTTTTTAACGGTAACTTTGGCTGTACCGCACCAACAGTTCCTTTTCTTATCTCATCTTGTCCAAAACTTGATATAAGATAATAATAAAGATACTCAGGAAGAACATTTTTTATATTGATTATCTTGTCGCAGTTTTCTGTTTGATTTGCTTTATCCAATGTATCTCCAACAATACCAATCAATCCAATTGTTCCTACTACGCTTATTAAAATGTCTCCTTTATTGACGATATATCGAGCAATAGACTGTTGAGTCTCATCATCAACATACTCATATTCGGGATTAAGCTGCAAATACTTTGTTTTCCCTAAATCTCTTATTCTTATATATGGATGACTATTGGGTTCTTTAATAAGTTGCTTTCCTTTAGGAAGTCTCTTTCCTCCCTTAACTTCAGCAAAATCTTTAATTTTCGCTTCATTCCAATGTTCCATTTTCTTCTCCTTATCCGATGTATTTTCGGTGTGCAATTTTGACATTGCTCTGTTTTACCATTGCATACTGCAAGGTTGTATCTATTTTCCTATGTCCTAAAAGCTGCTGAAGCTGCTCGATGGGCATTCCTTTATCTATTGCCATAGTCGCAAGTGTACGCCTGAACTTGTGTGGGTGTACCTTTTGCAAGCCTAATCGTTTTCCAAACTCACGCAGACGAACTTCAACGCCGCCGATTTTCAACCTTTCGTGTGGTGCTTTCAACGACACAAACAACGCCGGATTTTCGTCCGTTCTGCTATCTAAATAATTCTGCAAATGTATCTTTGTTCGAGCATCAAAATAGACTACTCGTTCTTTGCTGCCTTTACCGAACACGATACATTCTCTCTCGTTAAAATCTATATCGTTTCTATTCAGCAATACCATTTCTCCAACACGCATACCCGTTGAAGCAAGCATATCAATCATTGCCAAATCTCTGAGTTCCGTGCAATTATCTCTCATAAGCTCCAACGCTTCATCGGAATATGTTTCTTTTATGTTTGTACCGGTTTTGACCCTGTGTATGCGCCTAACCGGACTTTTCAATATATAGTCCTCATCCTCCAGCCAAGAAAAGAAACTTGACAAAATGCGTCGGATATTGTCGATTGTCACTTTGCTTGATTTCTTCTTTTCCTGATATTCGGTTAAATACTTACGAATATCATCTGTGACAATGTGCTTAACATCTTTTCTAAGCTCACAAAGCATTGTATCAATAGTTGCTTTATAGTATTTCAAAGATTTCTCGGAACAGCCCTCTATTCGCTTTGCCGATAGGAACAGCTCCACATAGTTCTGCTCCGAGTCATTCTCCTTATTTTGATTTTCCGTTACCTCATACTTTGCAAGAGCATAAATCAAAACCTCTTGCAGCTTTTCGCTTTGTGCGTTGTTCAGGTATGGTAACATTCCCTGAACAACATCTTTGATTAAATCTTGTTTCACAGTCTATTCTCCTTTGATTTTCTTAGAGAACGACTTGCAACGGCAGTCCCTTTACTTCCTCCGCCGTTGGTGGAGGGTATATATTTTTCATTGCAAGCAAAATCACTTAATTTTTATATAATCTCGTAGTACCGCCATTTTTACCGCCTTCCTAACCAATATATTTCTTGTGAGCAATCTTAACATTGCTCTGTTTAACCATTGCGTATTGCAAGGTTGTATCTATCTTCCTATGCCCCAAGAGCTGTTGCAGTTGCTCAATAGGCATTCCTTTATCTATTGCCATCGTTGCAAGCGTACGCCTGAATTTGTGTGGATGTACCTTCTGCAATCCTAATTGTTTTCCAAATTCACGCAGACGAACTTCTACACCACCGATTTTCAGCCTTTCGTGTGGTGATTTCAACGACACGAACAGTGCCTCATTATTATCCGTTCTGCTTTCTAAATAATTCTGCAAATGTATCTTGGTTCGAGCGTCAAAATAAACTACTCGCTCTTTGCTGCCTTTACCGAACACGATACATTCTCTCTCATTGAAGTCTATATCGTTCTTATTCAGCAATACCATTTCTCCGACACGCATACCGGTTGAAGCCAACATATCAATCATTGCTAAATCTCTTAACTCCCTACAGTTATCTCTCAACAGCTCTAACGCTTCATCAGAATAAGTTTCCTTGATATTTGTGCCAGTTTTCACCCTGTGTATGCGTCGCACCGGACTTTTTAGTATGTAGTCCTCATCTTCCAGCCAAGAGAAAAAGCTTGAAAGAATACGGCGGATATTGTCTATCGTAACCTTACTTGATTTCTTCTTTTCCTGATAGTCGGTTAGGTATCCTCGAATATCATCCGTTACAATGTGCTTCACATCTTTATTAAGTTCATCAATCATAGCTTCGATAGTTGCTTTATAATATTTAAGGGATTTCTCGGAACAGCCCTCAATTCTTTTTGCTGCCAAGAATAGTTCTATATAGTTCTGTTCCGAATTATTCTCTCTATTTTGATTTTCTGTTACCTCATACTTCGCAAGGGCATAAATCAAAATCTCTTGCAACTTTTCGCTTTGTGCGTTGTTCAAGTATGATAACATTCCCTGAACAACCTCTTTGATTAAATTTTGTTTCATTGTCCTTCTCCTTTATTTAGAGAACGACATAGCAACGGCTGTTCTTTATATTAACTTCTGCCGCTGATAGAAGTATTTTAATTACAAATTACTTGTCTTAAATGTGGAATAGCCTTCGTAATAATAACTGTGATCAATACCTTTCATATAAACCTCACGGTCATTTATTTTATCTGTCAGTGCTTGCTTTAATATATATTTGATTTCAATATCTTTAATAGGACTGCGTTCCATTGCAGAAAGGTAATCCTCTTTATCTACACGACTCCAATCGACAACTTGACCTAATTCTTTTTTTAAAATCAAATCCAGCCAAATTCTTGTGCTTCTGCCATTTCCCTCACGAAAAGGGTGCGCAATATTCATTTCAACATATTTTTCTATAATTTCCTCATATGTTGACTGTGGCATTTTTTCGACATTTTTAAGAGCTACTTGTAAATACATCAGCGGAGCAAAACGAAAATTACCTTTTGCAATATTAACAGTTCTTATTTGTCCAGCGAAATCATAAATCGGATCAAATAAGTATTTGTGTATTTCTGAAAGTGATTGAAAAGTTCCGGGTTCAAGATTGTTCAAATAGCCGCTTTCAAAAAGTTCTATCGCTCTTTTTTTACTGATTTTTTCTTCGGCTTTGGCTAATTCTACCGAATCAGTTATACCAAGTTTATTTTCTAATATCATAGTAGTTTCCCTTCCTATAATTTTATAAAATTTATGCTAAACAATAATTTA
>JAUNDV010000025.1 GCA_030525875.1 Eubacteriales bacterium | reverse complement strand
CTGATTTAGAACGAAGCTTACTTTTTGAATCTTACTTTTGAATTTTCCATAAAAGATAATAGATTTGATTTATATATTTACCATTTTACCACATTTACTTTTAAAATATTTCATCTTTGGGCAAAAATTGATTTTTGTACTTAAAATTGATTTTCTCATAATATCATAATAAGCAAAAAGGTGGAATGCCGTACAGACATCCACCTTCTATTTATCATATATCTATTTACTTTAATCATATTTACCAAAAAGATACTTATTCCGCAAAAATTCTGCATGTTCCCGTGTAATTGCTTCATCATTAATTTCTGCTACATTAATACTTCCGTACAGTTCTCCCCAAAGGCAATCTAATAAATCAGACTTATTTTTCAAGCCCTCCTTATAAGCATCCAAATCATGTTGTAGATATTCAGGCAAACCGTATTCGTAAGCACGTTCCCTTTCCCCCATCATTTTCTCCTCAATCTGCTAACAGAATCACGCCTTATCCACCAGAATCACACCTAAAAGCTTAGCATTGTTGTCATCAAGGATTACAAGCTCCTCTTCTATCTCCTTGTTAAGGCTCTCGCCTATTGCTTCAACAAGAATTACTGCATCTGCCTTTGGTATGCGCTCCACAGCCTCGAAGCTCTGATTAAGCTTTCCAAAGCAGCTTACATTTGTAAGTCCAAGCTTTGAAGTAACATAAGCTGAAAGCTCTGAAATCTCCTCATCAGCAAGACTTCCGGCAAATACAACAAGTGCATCCTTGCCAAGTCCAAGTGTCGCAAATGCATTTGCAATTCCAGAAGCAGAAAATGCATAGCTTTCCTCACCGCTAAATTCCTTCTTAATACAGAAAATGCGGTCTATAAATCTATCAATACATGCAAGTGGGCATTTCTTTTTATTTTCAGCAGTATTTTTTACAACACCAAAGCAGCGAAGATTAAATAAATCGCCAAACTGCTCCCTGGACTTAAGCTTTCCATTCATCAGATACATAAGGAAAATACAGCCGCCTGCCATAATTCCTGCCGCAATACCACCAATAAGGAAATACTTAACGAATTTCTTTAAAATTGATGCTGTATCCACTGGATCCGGAGCAGCATTTTCCATATCTTCTACAGTAGTCTTAAACGAATCCAGAGAATTTCTGATTTCTGTTAAGCTGTTAATATATTTAAGCTGGGTATTTACGATGTACTGGGAAGCATTTTCCTTCATGATCTCGTTTATACGGGTAATGGTGTGCTCTCCAGCTGTTTCAAGCATCTTTGCTGTGATTTCAGGTATAGCACTGTCAAAAATATCTATTATCTTAAGTGCCTCTTCTGAAGATGAGCTGTACACACCAATGCTGATATTGTGAGTTGTAAGATCTCCCTTAATATCAACAAGATCCCTAAGGTCATCTATATCGTAACCAAGCTCAACAGCAGCTGAATCAAGCACAGTTCCCTCAAGACTCAGCACATATCTCTCAATAAGTTTTGCATATCTCTCATTTACCCTGTCTATATCAGCAAGATCCAGCAGATCCTTCTTTAATTCAAGGTCATAATCATATTCAATATACACAGCCTCGGTTGGAGCTATTTTCATCACAGCGGCTGTATCAAGTCTGTTCATGGTAAAGTTCAGCAGATCATCTGTAAGCTCGTACTGCTTCTTTGCAGATTCAAGCTTGACATTATATGCCTCAAGCTCGGCTACATCCTTGTCCATATAAGCTTTTGCTGAAAATGCTGCCCCTGCAATTACTGCAACACATACAGCAAATAAAATTATTCCTCTCCACTTTTTGAAAATGGAATAGAAAAGATCCTTAAGATCTATCTCCACGTCTTCGTTATTTTTGATATACTTATTTTTTTCTGTGCTTTTGATATATTCCTTATTCTCAGTCATCTATTGAATATCCTCTCTCTGTCTATAATATCTATAAGCTTAATCCCATCCTCTGATTCAAATTTGAATGCAAAGGAGCATTTTGATTCCAATATAAAATCGATATCTTCCATAATGAAGTTATATCCAGCTCTTTCCTTGTTTATGCTCGACTCCCATGCTGACAGCCTGCTTGCTCCTGTAGTTTCCTCGTCAAAGGAAAATACAGTATTTCTAAACTCAGAATTATATATCAGTGTCTGAACAAATATCTCATCCCCGCTTATTGAATGCTTTAATAGGTTCTTAATAAAGCTCTCCATCTTAAGTATATATTCTGCTGCCTCATGGGTAAGAGACCAGTATGCCAGACCTTTTTTTATAACCAGATTTTCATCTCTGGAAGAGATTTCCTTCCATCTTTTATTAATTTTTTTTAGTCTGTCATATTTTATAGATTTTTGAATGGATAAAAGCAAGCTTCTTGTTCTAAATATTAAACTTCCTTTTATTCCCTGTGGCTTACCATATTCCGAAGCAAAGAAATAATATCTTGCCCTCTCGCTGAAATCCTTATTATCAAAGCCAACAAAATTCTTTCCGGCATTTCTATCAAAAAAATCATGCAAATAATCCTGATTCCAAAGAGGATAGCTGGCTCCCGTCAGCAAATGATAATAAGCATATTTCCCTTTATCAGATGTCTTAGAAACAGCTGTCTCATAACCACCTGCCTCGGAAACACCTATTTCAGAAACTGTTGCCTTGGAAACAGCTGTCTCAAGCAGTCTGTATGCACATTCTATCTGGCTGTAACCTGCCCAGTGCACATCCATTCTCTCTATAAAATAAAGACCAGCACGCTTTGCTTTAAAGTCCTGCATTTTCATATCCGATTTCAAATCTATATGAATAAAAATGTCATTACGTTCATCATCCAGAGCATGAATAAGCCGCTTCAGGAGATCTGGTCTGTGGTGAGCCATTATCAGATAAGCATGTTTATTTTCATCTACAAATTTTCTATCCACGCCCCATACTCCTTCTAAGTAAGCAATAGACCTTATAATATAATTCAATCATGAAAATGCACTTCTTTTTACACAAAAATCTGTATATATCTTCCTTTATGGATTTTCTGTATCTGACCGTGCATACCTCATAATAATCCTGCTTCGACAGAGTTTCTCGAAGTATTTCTCTCTTCTCTGCACTGCTAATATCACTTCCAAATACTCTAAGCAAATGATTCATTCCATTTACATACAGTCTTCTGTCTATGATATCGCCTTTTGCAGGCTTACTTCCATGCCTCTTCCTAAAAGCATTGATAGCCCTGTTTAGACAGATTTCATTGTCAATATCTGCCCTCCTGAAATGTGCTGTCGCAGAAGCTTCATTACACCTGTTATAAAAATAAACCACATCCGGAATAGCAATAATCTTATTTTTCATGCTGTCCATATATGCTAAATTATACAAAAAATCTTCACCAAGCGCAAATTTTTCATCAAATAAAGGCAGGCCTTTATCTAATCTTCTATATAATTTCGCACATGGCGTATTGATAAAATATAAGTCAAGGAGCTTATCAAATAATTCATCAGCCCTGTCAGGTGAAAGCTCCAGCCTTGATGAAACCTTATATTCTTTGCTTTCCTTTGCAAAATCATGCCTTACTCCGGCTATTACCATATCCACATCGTCATCAAATGCAGAAATAAGCTTCTCGCACATATCCGGAGCAAGCTTGTCATCTGAATCTACAAAGGTAATGAATTCGCCCTTTGCCTCGGCAAGTCCTCTGTTTCTGGCAGATGAAACTCCGCCATTTTCCTTATGAATGACTTTGATACGGCTATCCCTTAGCGCATATTTATTCGCTATATCAAGACTTTTATCCTTAGAACCGTCATCTACTATAATAATCTCAAGCTCTGCATAGGTCTGTGCAATAACAGTTTCTAAACAATCCGCCAGATATTTTTCTGAATTATAAACAGGTATAATTATACTTATCAGTTTATCCATAATCACTCCTATTTATTTTCTTTCCCAAACTTCCCTTTAACTTAAGTGCAAGTTCCTTAATAGCACTGTTGCCAAGAAAAATCTCTATACCTACATAAATCACTACAGACAGGACCACAACCGCCATGATATGTACAAAAATACTAAGCTGCATTTTAGTTATAAAATAATTTACGATAACTATAGGTATACATCCAAGTCCTATTTTTACGATGAGCGGAAGAAGTCCCTTTATCCTGATATATCTTCTTCCATAATAGCCACAGATGCCAAACTGTATAAGTTCAGCTATGAATGTTGTAAATGCTGCTGCCTCCTCCTTAAAATAAGGTATGAGAAGTATATTAAGTACAAGATTTGTCAGGGCACTTACAACAGCTGCCTTAAAGACTATTCCTTCCTGATTCATAGGCACTAGTATGCACTGACTGTAAAACCAGCCACACATACAGCCAATATGTGCCAGACTAAGTATCGCCAGCGGTATGACTGCATCCAGATAGCTTTGGTCTGATATAAATAAAACTATTTCCCTGCTTAATACTATCATGCCTACTATGGCCGGTATGGTAAGTGACAAAAGCAACTTATAAATATCTGCTGCCATCTGTTCAAACTCAGCTCTGAGCTTCTGACCAAGCAAGGTAACAAGTCTTGGAAGTGCCGCTATGATTACTGAAGCAAGCAACATTTTTACCATCTCATAGACCTTGACAGCAACAGAATATATTCCGACTTCGTAGTTTCCGCAGAAAAATCCAAGCACAGTAATATCCGAAATGCCATATATAAGCATTGCAATTGATGTTGCAAACAAAACCATAACCGGCTTTGTATGTTTTTTCCAGTCTATATGACTTGTAAGCCCCGGATCACAATATTTTCTAATATGTAAGAAATTAAATAAGCTAGGTGCAGCATTTGAAAATAGCATAACAAAGGTATAAGCGATAAGACCTTCCCTGCTTCTTACAAATACAAACAGTAAAATAAGTGAAATAAGCTGTACTACTATGCTTCTTATCGTTATGTAGGTGTAATCCTCATAGATAGTATACACCCAGTCCATTCCTATGGTCGTAAAGACAATATTTACCGAAATGATCAAAATCAGATCTGCATAGGAATAGAGTCTTGCAGATAAGATACAGCAGATAAATAAAAGCACGTAGGCTACAGCCGTAGAAACAAGATTAAAGGAAAGCATCTCCCTTGCAAAGGAATTAAATTCTACTCTGTTATATCTGAATTTTGCGCCCTCTCTTACGGCATAGGTAGCAATTCCAAGTCCTGCAATCAGTGAAAAATAGCTTACAACTGAGGCAGAAAAATTATATCTTCCTAGATTTTCTACACCAAGTATCTTTGAAGTATATGGAAAAGTAATAAGAGGAAATACTATACGCATAATTCCTCTTATTGCATTTAAAAGCATATTCAGTTCAAGTGACTTGTGTTTTCCCATATATTAATAGTTATTATTCTGCACCCTTACCTGTCAGCACTATCACAACTGTCTTTATAAGTATCTTGATGTCCTTCATGATATTCCAGCCATCTATGTATTCCATATCAAGTCTTACAACATCGTCAAAGTCCTTGATCTCACTTCTTCCGCTTATCTGCCACATTCCTGTAAGTCCGGGTGTCATACTAAGCCTTGACTTATGCCATGCATCATATTTTTCATATTCATCAAGTGTAGGCGGTCTTGTTCCTACAAGACTCATATCACCCCTAAGTATATTCCAAAACTGAGGAAGCTCATCAATACTTGTCTTTCTGATGAATTTACCAACCTTTGTAATACGTGGATCATTTTCCATCTTGAACATCAGACCGCTCATCTCATTTTGCTTCATGAGCTCCTTCTTACGCTCCTCAGCATCTATATACATGGATCTGAACTTGTAGCAGGTAAATATTCGTCCATTTCTTCCTACTCTCTTTTGCCCAAAGAAAACAGGTCCCTCAGATTCCAGCTTTATAAGCGGTCCTACTATTATAGTAGCTATGCCAAGCAGCAGCATGCCTACAAGACTTCCCACTATGTCGAGCATTCGCTTCATCATCTGCTGTCTCAAAGAGAAATTATTTCTTGCAAATACAACTACCGCATATTTTCCTATACGTCCAAGTCCCTTGTTAACTGTATTTAAAAGGTTAAACATCTCTATATTGACAGAAACCTCTATACCCATCTGTTCAAAGGTCTCAAGGCACTTGCGAAGGAAGCTGTCATTTGCAATATTAGCTACGCTAAAGAATACCTCGTCTATGTTGTTGTGAGTCACATATTCTATAAGCTCATCAAGCTCGCATACCAGCTTATATCTGCCATTTTTAATCTGCACATCCTTTGCAGGCTTGTCAGTTATAACAACTCCGGCAATAACTCTGCTCCACTCTCCACCGTCATACAGATTGTCGATAATAGTATCAACTCTGTCTGAGCTTGTAACAATCAGAAGTCTGTTACTGAAACGTCCATATTTGTATGTCTTAAGCATATATTTCTTAAGCAGTATACGATTCAGATAGATAAGAGCTGTTGCATAAATTGTAAAATATCCAAATACAAGTCTGGATAAAAGACTTGATTTATGAAAAATGTAAAGCTCCACTACAAGACCAAGTAAGGTAAGTGCAAGAAGCTTAACTACACCGATAAATTCCTCCAGATAGCCCCTTCTGAAAAAATGTCTGTTTGCTGTACTAAACACGCTTACGAAAATGTATATCAAAGCTATGCTTAATACGAGCCACATAGTATCACTGTTGTAATAATTCACTATGCCATCTCTGTATCTGGTATAATAAGCAAGAAAATTACCTATTAATAATGCTATTAGATCCACAGTGAGAATGAGAGCATTCTCCATCAGCTTTCGTTTCTTATCCATACTACATCCTTACCCAAAATAACTCTTTATCATAGTCAAAAATAACTGTATTTACACAGTTCTATAATAGTATACAAAAATTTAGGAGAGATTTCTCTCCCCTACAAAGGTTAATCCTTGTTTTTACAAATTTTATTCTTAAAGATATTATAAAGCATAAATTATATTTTTCCATAGCTTATCAACAATTTAAAGCTTTTTGTAATATTAACTTAATAATTATCTTTAAAATGTCAAACCATGCTATAATATTTCCATATTTTATCAAAATGAGGTAGGTCCCATGTATGAAACTCCTTTAATATCAATCATAGTTCCGGTTTATAACTGTGAAAAATATATTGCAGGCTGTATAGAAAGTATTTTGAACCAGACTTATAGAAATATAGAGCTTATCCTTGTAGATGACGGCTCTTTAGACAGCTCTGCTTCTATCTGCCAGTCCTATACCGATACTTCTGATATACATATTAAGCTCATTTCCAAGACAAATGGAGGTGTTTCCTCAGCGAGAAATGCGGGCATTTCCGCTTCCACAGGAAAATACCTCATGTTTGTAGACAGTGATGATACTGTAGATATAACTATCTGTGAAGAGCTCGTATCAAAGGCTGAAGCTTCCTCTTCCCTGCTCTCACTTTGCGGATACAATTTTGTAAACTTCAAAGCTGAGCATATAAGTTCGTCACAGAAAATACCACAATCCTCGATAAGCTCATCACAGGAAATCCTGCCAGACTGTAAGGATATAACTTCATTTGAAGAATTTGAAGAAAGCTATAAGTCCATGTTTTTTAACAGGATCTATCTGTCCACCTGGGCCAAGCTATATCTAAGATCAGTAATAGTTGAACAGGAGCTTAGCTTTGACGAGGAGCACTCACTGGGCGAGGACCTGCTGTTTGTGCACAGATATCTCGAAGCCCTATTTAAGAAGAGCCCAGTGGCCAGAAGTAGCAAAAGCATAATCGCTGTCTGCAATAAAGCCCTGTATAATTACAATCAGTATTCCGCTGAAAGCTTAAGCAGGAGCTATTCCTTTGACAGGATAGATAAAAATGCTGTTCTCTTTGACAAGGCAATGGAGCTTATCACAAATATAGGCCTTGAAAATACAGCCACAAAGGTACTGGCTGTCTATTATATGCGCAGTATCAATATCGTATTTTTAAATAATGAGCTTTCTTCCGAAGCTGCAAAATCTGCATTTGCAAAATGCTGCCAGCTTCAGGAAACCAGACTTGCACTCTCTAAGCTAAGTCCTGCAAAGCCTGAGGAACTTCTTTATCTGCTGGCTTTCAAAAGCAGATCCATGCTCTGGTTAAGACTACTTTGTCGCATAAGAAAGCTCTATCTTAAATTATTTAGATGAAATAAACCTGACAAGCTTCATTGAAGTCTTTACACCCAGTAAGCTAAGCATCAGGTAAATGATAAGGTATTTCTTTTGAACCGATTTTCTAAAGAGATAGCTTTTATTTTTTATCGCCTTAACTGTTTCCTCGCTTATATTGTCCACCTTCATGCCAAGTATGCCATTAAGTATGCAGGCACATCTGGAAAGATACATAGGGCTATTTTTTGAATCCTTCTCAGCCAGATCTTCCAGTTCGTTTATTATCTTCAGCCTGTCCAAGATGTGCTTTTCTGTAATTTTATTCATGATAGAGCCTTTTCTATTCACTCTGTATATGTAGCAGCTCTTATCCAAGAAGCACAAGTTTTCCGTTCCCAATAACACCTGCGGAGTCCAGAGCTCATCCTCATGAACTATTTTTTCCTTAAAATAAAGTCCCTTGTTCACAAGATAGCTTCTTTTTACTACAGATATGGATGCCATCGGCTTTATGTCATTATAAAGATAACAAGCGCTATATTTATCAGCCGATGTCATAGCCTCATTTAAATTCTCCGGAAATGAAGTTTTCTCACCCAATGCACCAGTCCTGTCATCCAGCTCCCTGTATCTTGTCACAATTACATCAGGAAAACCATTTTCCTCTATGCAATCATTGATATTTTCGAGGGAAGCTTCATCCAAGAGATCATCTGAGTCAAGGAAATATACATACTCAGCCTCGCTCCTTTCCAATCCGAAATTTCTCGTATTGGAAAGTCCGCCATTTTCCTTCTTAAAATATCTGATATTGGAATATTTATCCTTTAAGAGCTCTGAGAGCCTGTCCGTACCATCTGTTGAACCGTCATTTATAAGGACTATCTCATAATCCTTAAAGCCCTGCTTTTCTATACTTTCTATGCAGGACTCAAGATAGGCCTCCACATTGTAACAGGGTATTATTATACTAAATCTATGCATATATCTTTTAAACCTTCTATATTTAATGCTATAATGTCTCATATATTATCGGAGGTAGCTAAGATGTCAAACAAACTCTCTCTGGAAAGAAAATATGAGATAAAAAATACTATATTTACACTTGCCTGGTGTCTCCTGCTTATTCAGGTACTGATATTTAACAGCACGATTCCAGCGCCAGGATTCAAGGTCACCTTTTTATGTCTTTTATTGCTTGCATTTTCCGCAATCTTTCCCTTTGATTACAGCTTAAAGGAGATCATCATAGTAGGGATTTGCGGTATTTTCACTTTGATTCTCTGCTACAAGCTTAAGCTCAATTCCATCCTCTGGGTCTATATGTTTATTGTATGCTCAAAGGGTATTTCACTCAAGCCACTTTTTAAGAAAACACTGTTTATCTATATTGGATTTTTAATCGTATGCTTTGCCCTTTCACAGATGGGCATAATTACTGATGCCATAAGGGATAACGGAGGAACACATGAGTTAAAGCACAGTCTTGGAACAGTTGATGCAAACACAACTCATTCCATACTTCTCTTTATCGTAGCCGCAGTTTTTTGTGTCTATTATAAACAGCTAAAATACTGGCATCTCATAGCGCTTTTTGCCTTAAATGCTCTCGTATATTCCTTTACTATTGCAAGGACAAGTGCGCTCATTATATACTTTGTTCTTATCATAGCCTTTGTAGAAAAACTCATAGAATCGCATATAAGCCAAAAAACGCATAATTTATTAAACGCACTTATGATTGTCTGCGTGGACTTAGTAATAGTTTTTTTCACTATAGTGCCACTTATCTACAACAGGGAAATGCCTTCACTATTACACAACATCTTCGTTAAAATAAACGATCTGATTACCGGAAGATTTGTTCTGGCTAATAATTATTATGCAAATAATGGAATAAGCCTCTTTGGCACCTATCTCCCTGATATGGTAAATGTAGCAGAAAGAACCTCTTATCTGGATATCGGCTACTGCGTCCTGCTCATACAGTATGGTCTCATTTTCTACTTTGTATATGTCTTGGGACATCTCGCCCTGCTTATAAGATTCTATAGGAAACAGGACTTTGGTATGCTTTTAGCCATAACAACCATCCTTTTACACATGAGCTGTGAAAATATAGCCACAATGATCTTCTTTAATATAATATATTTTTATTTTAGGGATTTTATATTTAGGAAAAATAAAATATAACATTTATATTTTCAAAGCCATTTCCAGATATTTTCCTATATTTTTAGCTTCAAACTCATTGTCAAATATTTTCCTTATTTCTGCTCTGTCATATGCTTCAAAAAGTCTGTATCCGGAAAGCTCATCTATATTGATACCCATGTGATACTTAGCTATAAGCTCATGGGTATCTCCCGGTATATTGTTGATTATAGGGAGTCCAGATGCCATGTAATCGATGCTCTTCATGGTAAGGCCAACACACACCGTGTCCTTCATGATATTAAGTCCAAAATCACAGCTGTCCATGATTCTTTTCTTTTCCTGCTCATCATATACAGCGCCATAATATACAAGCTTAGCTCCACTAGCTTCTGCCCTCTCCTTAAAAAGCTCCATACGCTCGCCCTTTCCAACTATATGAAGCTCAACAAGTGCATATTTTCTGATAGTTGCTATTATCGCCTCTATCTTATCCATGTCTATGATATTGTTGACTGAGCCAAGATAAAAAAGCTTTATGACTTTGTCTTCTGTCTTATTCCTATCCTCAGTCTTTATCTTTGTCTCCCTCTTATTCATCTCGTCATTTTCTACCTTTAGCTCGTACTTCTTAAGCCAAGGAAAATAATACATAGGCACATCTTTGGCGTATTTTTTTAGCTTTTCCTGATAATATCTGCACTCGGTATATATAAGATCGGCATATCTAAGATTTCTATTCCTTACTCTCGCCCACAATGAAAATGGAAACAGCTCCGTTCCTTTTACCGGCAGACTTTCAGGCCACATATCCACTATGTCCATGATTATCCTTGATTTTGGATAAAGACTTTTATATTTTTTCGCAAGCTCTGCATTTGAATTCTGAGGTATGAGAAGATAAAGTATATCTGCCCTAATATCCTTAATTTCTTCAAATGCATCCTTTGAAAATTTATAATGTGAATAAAGTCTCTGAATTGAAATATTTTTCCTGTATGGATATGTATTTATCAGATTATATGGATATTCCGCACTGCTACGCTTTGTCTTAGAACTGTGTATAAAATCAGAGGCTATGACTGTTACATCATAGCCCTTCCCTGTAAGATAATCATATATTAAATTCACTCTGTATTCGAAATTTGTAGACGAATTTACTATTATAGCCTTCATTCCTGTCCCATCTTCCTTGAAGCCTGCTCGCTAAAGCCCTCAGTGCTTTCTTTGGTAAATACTATCTGGATAGTCTTAAGGATTATCTCCATATCCAGTATTATACTGTAATTCTGCACATACATAAGATCCAGCTTCAGCTTGTCATAGGCTGTTGTATTGTATTTTCCATATACCTGGGCATAGCCTGTAAGTCCGCCCTTAACCATCATTCTATAGGCAAATTCAGGGATCTCTTCGCTGTATTTTCTTACATGCTCTATTCTCTCAGGTCTAGGTCCAACCACACTCATATCTCCCTTGAGAATATTTATAAGCTGTGGCAGTTCGTCAATTCTTGTAGCCCTTATCACAGCCCCCACCTTGGTGATTCTAGGATCTCTCTCAGTAGCAGGCACAGATATGCCATCCTTTTCTGCATCAACTATCATGGATCTGAACTTAAGGATGTCAAACTCTCTTCCATCCTTAGTACATCTCTTTTGCTTAAAAAATACAGGACCCCTGTCCTCAAGCTTAATAGCTATTGCTGTAATAAGCAGTATAGGAGAGGTAAGTATGAGTCCGATAAGTGACATTACTATATCGCTCACTCGCTTAACTATTGCCTGATATATGCTTAAACCATGATTTCTATTGAGATATATAGGACTGTCAAATAAGTGCATGGTCTCAGAACCCTTTAAGATTATATCTGTAAGCTTAGGTACTGTATAAGTCCTTATAAAATGACTATAGCAATACTTAAGTATATCATTTCTAAGCTCAGCAGATATATCTCCTATTATAACTCCGTCATAGTCATTACAGCTTCTGCATATTTTCTTAAACTTATCATCTTCTCTATAGCTTTCAGGCTGGGATCCATCATCTATCCTAAGTTTGTTTACTATATTGTATCTGTCCTGTCTTAAGAGGAACTTAGCCTCGGTTTCATCCTCCCTGCTTCCATACAGAAGAAGCAGTCTCTGCGGCTTAAACAGCTTAAGAAATATTCTGTTTGCTATGAGAGTTATAATAGCAATTGCCACTATCTCAGCAAAGCTAAGATATATAACCGCCGCCACCGGTGAAATATATAAGGTAGCCGCCGGTATTATAACTGCAATATAAGCCACAATATTTGATATTATAGATGTCATGGACAGACTGAAAATGAGATTAAAGGGCTTGTAATAGCCTATCTTAAGTCCACCATAGACATTTCCAAATAGTAAAAGCAAAATGCCGTAAGTAGCCGTTACAAAATAGTTCCCCTTAAATCTATATGAAACTCTAAGATTTGGATTGTAAAATTCCATCCATATCCTATAGAATAAAAAGCATTCTACCAAAATGATGGTCGCAGCAAATACAAACCTGAATATATGTCTGTTTTTTTCTATTTTTTTTCTATTTAAATAATTTTCATTCATTTTTATTATTAAGCCTTAGCAAACTCCTCTGTTTTGTCAGCTTTTTGTGATAACCTTTCTCCCTTATGAGCAACATTAACTCCTATAGCAAGCAATACTATAGCCAGAGGTGTAGCCACAGGCACACTTATATTTATAAGAGACTGCGCTGTATACATAAGCACAGCAAAAGCAAATGCACTGCTTATACCACTGAACTTTGAGAAAAGCATCTTTACACAGGCTATAAGAAGTCCGCCATAGTAAGTAATCACACCCAGTATTCCTGTACAGAAGAGATACTGCAGGAACTCATTGTGCGGAGAGTCGATAGTCTGCTTCATAAAATCAATAGTTGAATAGTAATCATATACCTTTGTATAGATTCCATAGGACTCAGGTCCTGCTCCAAACAGCTTATTAAACAGGCTGAAATCTCCCATATAACCTAGGAGCATCTTCCAGTTGTACCCTCTAAATGTTCCCCAGTTATCATCAAATATAAATATATTGGAAAGCGGTGCAAAGAACTCCGGATGTCCGCCATGATTTGCATCATAAAACATCATCGCAAGTAAAATAAAGAAAGCCAAGCAAAGTATTCCCCATGCAATCCTAAAGTTCCTGCTCAAAGTCTCCTGCATACAGGATACAATAGTCTTATTTCCCCTTCTTGCCTCAAATAAAATCATAGCATCTATAAGTATGCAGATAAATATCAGAACAAGTAGCAAAATGCCAAGCAAAGACTTAGCCTTATTAGCAAGCACGAGCAGCACGCCAAAGGCAGCTTCATGAATAACTGCTCCATGTAAGCTTGTAAGACTCCCCAACAGGCAAAGTGAAGCTACAAAGACTGCAAGTAGCATAAAATATCTCAATAATCCGCCCTTTGTCTTCCATGCAAAAAATGGCAGCAGACCAAATAAAAGTGCTATTCCAAGTACTGCATTGTCAGACTGGGCAGCAGCAAGAGCCATAAACATAAGAGCTGTAATAAAATAATAGAAGATGGTCTTACCATGCTTCTTCTCTGATACAAACATCAGTGCTGAAACTCCCAGATACATGCCAAGCACGGCTGTAAGTGAGTTGACATTTCCTATGGTACTTGAGAAGTCTGTCCTCACCTTTGCATCTGCAATCGCAGCCTGCCAGCCAAATATATCCAGCTGAAAATAATCTGTAACCGCAAAGGCTGCAAGCAAAGCACCGGCTATTAAAAATATATCTATATATACCTTCTTAAATCTGAAAAATCTGCTTATCAGCACATAGGAAGCCGCATACCAGATCCATAAGAACAGCCCCTGATACCTGCCCATATTTCCCCAAAATGCCTCATACTGCCACTTGGAAAATACAGTAGATATAATACTTACTAACATAAAGCCTACAAAAAAGATATCTTCTAGTCTAAGTTTTCCTACAAGCTCCTTGACACTAAGTCCCAAACCTGCTTTGCCCGATCTATCTTCCTCAGACCTAAATTCCTTGGACTTATGTTTCGGTGTGCTATGTCTACCTTTACTACGTTCCTTGATATAAAATACCAGAGCTGTGATAATAGATAGAGCTGTAACTACAGCTGTACTTACCCAGAACAGATAAAATTTGTCCTCAAGTATATTAAAATACTTCCTTGTAACAAATAATGGAAAAACTGCAAGTATTATAAATACATAGACACCAACATAATTTGAAATTATGTTGGCGCATGCTGTTTCTGATTTTGTATAATTTTGTTGATTATTGTTTAGTTTAAGCATCTAAAACTCCCAGTAGGGCTTAAGCTTCATCCTCTACTATATTTCCATTTACATCATAAACTGCTGTCTCAAGCATCTTATCCCTAAGCTCTATCCACTCTTCCTCATAGGTTTCAATATCAGGATTAAGCTCAATGCTCTCTCCGGCAGGTACTTCCATGCTCAATCTTGAAGCTCCGTCCTGCTCATTTACTATATCAAGCTTAAGACTAAACTCATTCCAGCAGCTTCCAAAGCTCTGCTGATTTCCTGCCTCATACTGAGGAAGCTGGATAACCATTGCCTCTCCTGTACGTCTTACAAGAGCAGAAGCAAACTGCATTACATCCTCATCTGTAGCCTCTTCCATGCACTTAGCGCTAAGTACTATGCTCTTAGCCTCAGGATCTCCATCTACTGATACCTCTGAAATATAAACATATGGATTGTTGTTTACATCACCAAATGCCTCAAGAGTATCATTGTGAAGCTGGGTAATATTAAGGGTATCAGCCGCAGCCTCTCCAAAATTGGGATCTCTCTGTATATCTGTCTCAGCCTTTGGAACACAGCCTGTCATCATAAGTGCCGCAGACATAAATGCTACTACTATATACTTCATCTTCTTGTTCATCTTAAATTCAACCTCTTTATTTCTTTATAGTTTAATGCATAAGTATAAAAATTATAACATATGCCCTCTAAAAAATAAAGCAAGCTACTCTACAATAAGCAGCCTGCTTCTTTAAAATTTATGTACTATTTTATTAATTTGTTTATTTTATCTGTTCTCGTCGATAAAATCCTTAAATAAATCGAAGAGCTCTTCCTCACTTGATGGCTCGCCATCCTCGCCTATGCCATTGTCAGGCACTCCAAGATCAGGAGCCTGTGAATCCTCTGGATTAGCTGCTTCAGGCTTTGCCTTAAGTGTTACATCAGCTGTATGCTCCTTATACTCACCCTGCTCAAGTCTCATATAAGTAACACTTACTGTGTCTCCTGCCGCATAGTATTTTACAAGCTTCTGAAGACTCTCTGCCGAATCAACACCCTGTCCATCAAACTTGGTAATAATGTCATTCTTGAGTAAGCCAGCTTCCTTGGCAGCACTTGGCATAAGAGCTTCGCCCTCGTAGCCCTTCATCTCCTCATCTGAGAAGCCTGTAATGATAACACCCTGAGGTATTCCAAAGGAATCTGACTGCTGCTTTGTGATAGTATTCATGTAGATACCAAGTCTTCCCTGATCTGCTTCAGCAACCTCAACCTTGGTCTTAGCATTTGAAAGATTATCTATTACTGAGAGTGCCTTGTAAATAGGAATAGAATATCCGACACCTTCAACCTCTGTCTTGGCATACTTGGCAACATTGATACCTATGACCTCGCCTTCCATGTTAAGAAGTGCACCGCCTGAGTTACCCGGATTTATGGCTGCATCAACCTGAATAAGGTTAGAGTTAATGCCTTCTTCTGTCTGTATCTCTCTGTCAAGAGCTGAAATATAACCAACTGTTACAGACTGGCCGAAGCCAAGAGCATTACCTATAGCTATAACACCCTGTCCCGGCTTAAGATCCTCTTCCTCGTGAAGAGAAGCAACCTTTATCTTGCTCATGGTTTCAGGCTTAATATCCTTTAAATTAACAGCAATTATAGCAAGATCGATAGTACTGTCTGTTCCCTTGATAGAGGCATTAACTGTTTCTCCATCAATAAAGGTAACCGAAAGTTCCTTAGAATCCTCTACTACATGGTTATTGGTCACTATCAGGAGTTCATCAGCTGTCTTCTTTAAGATAACACCTGAGCCTGAGGCAGGAACCTCATACTCCTGAACTGCTCCTCCACCATAAAAATAGTCAAACAGACTTCCATATCCCTGCTGCTTAATAAGCATTGTATTTGTTATACTTACAACCTGTGGCATAGCCTGCTCTACAATAGCTGATACATCAAGTACTGCAGCCTGACCCATATCTGCCTTGTTAGCATTCTGTGCCTCAGCCTGTGTTTCACTAGTCTCAGCAGATGTTTCATCGCTTGCTGTAGTTTCTTCTAAACCAGAGTCAGCTTCTGAAAAAAGCTCTGGCATCGCATTATGTGCAGCGACATTTACACCAACCATAGTCCCGCCTGCCAAGAGACCAAAGCCTACAGCAGCAACTATGCCGATAATTGTTTTCTTCATTATATTGGACCTCTTTCTTTGTAGCTTTATCTTATATATACTATTCTACATTTTTATTTGTCCATTTTGTGTCTTAATTATCAAAATAATGTGTTTATAGTCAGAAGATAATGTCTAGAAAAATAGCCCCGTCCAAAGGACGAGGCTTCAAAATTTTCAAGCCGGACATTTATTAGACGCTTCCGGTAAGCGAACAATATTTTCGAACCGATCACTTATCATCCGCCAACGGTGTGCGGAGAAAATTTTCATGTAAGTTTTAAGAATGTTGATTTTTGTACAGGTATTTTCACTTTCCTATAAAGAAAAATATAGAACAAAGATACTATTTCTAGTATCTTCGCTGTTTTCTACAACTCTGAATATCCGATTCAGAGCTACTTTATATTCATAGTATATGTAGAAATGTTATATTTTATGAAAAGTAAAAAGGAACTCATCCTGAGTCCCTTTCCTTTGAATAAGTGATAATATCTTTCTCACTCCGGAAAAAGACTACTTTGTAACTATATAGTACCGATTCTATTGCTTGTTGTCAATAGTATTTTTCATTTTTCAACGGATTCTTTTAAAGATTCTTCATTTGATAATCCGAGAATCTTTCTTAATTCAATAAGTTCATCTTGTGCATTGTTGCGTTCAGCTTTGATTTTGGAAATGTATTCTAACTTATCATTTAATTTTTTTGAAAGATCAGAATAATACCCCATCAAATCAATAGTTTTTGCGATTGCTTCGTCAACTTTTTTCATATCAGCCTTTGGTAATGAAGTTACTAAATCACCGAGTCTTGCTTTACTTACACACATCATATTGGAAGCATTCGCCTGTCCGTCAAGAATTACATTTCCTATCGAATCTGTCTGAGGTGTAATGTCCGCTACACAAGATAAGGTACTCGTATCATGTGTGATGGGAATTACGATTGTATTACCAGAACGACTGTTTCCAACATCATTTTGAATAACAACTGCGGGTCTTTCTTTCTGCATTTCGCTTCCGATTCCACATCCAAAATTGCACCGATATACTTGTCCGCGTTTTACTGTACGTGAACGAGCATTCTGAGCCAAGGAATCTAAATACAGCTTGGTTTTTAACCATTCAAGCATTTTTTGTACTTGTCCAAGTTCAATTTTCATTATTATATCTTCTCCTTAAAATATTTCCTGTTAATTTTAATAGGATTTCAATCTCTAGATAAAAGAACTACACACATAAACTCCCTTGGGTCATTGACATCTCGAGATTCCATAGCTCAATCACTAAAAATACTATACAGAGAATGTGGTTTGAAGTCAATCATGATTTCCTGTCTTATATAACAAAGAAGATTTTTATAATAGTGTAATTATGATAATTTACCACATGGATGGCCATGTTTCCTAGTACACGTACTTTTGCTTTCCTATAAAGGAAAGCAAAAAAAGGAAAGGCTTTCGCCTTTCCTTAATATTGTCTAAGTATTAATTAGTCAACAACGAGCTTTCCCATGAAGTCAGCAACGTTCTTTGTCTCACCATCATACTTGAATGTTGTCTCACCCTTAGCACAAGCTCTAGCTGCTGCTGAAGCCTCATCTGCTGCTGGGAAGAAGTAAACATTGCTATCCTTATCAACTGCATAGTAGTTGTCATCAGCATCCTTAGCTACGTTCTTAACCTTAACAACTGTACCAGTTGTTCCTACAACGTAGTTCTCGCCGTTGAATGACTTAACATCATATCTCATGTCGCCAGCTGTCTGAAGAACACCATTCTTGTAAAGCTTGTTGTTCTTAACTCCCTGGTAAGCTGAACCGTTCTTGTTGAATCCAAATGTGTAAACATCATCTGAAAGCTCAATTCTTACGCTTGAACCAGTCTTCATAGCACCATCTGTCTCCTCATCACCTGAGAAGTAGTAAAGTGTTCCGTTAAGCTTAGCGTTAGCAAGATCAGCACCTGTAACATCATCCTCAGCGATTTCATCAACAATGTGAGCTGTAGCCTTGATTGAATCAACATCAAGAACAACAAGTCCAGTCTTCATGATACCATTCTCATCGAATACATACCACTTAGAGTTGATTCTCTTAGCTGCATCTCTAACTGTCTCACCGTTTGATCCTACATAGAACCATCTCTGAGTATCATCAGCATTATCCTGAGCATTGATGCTCTCTGAAGGTACTGCGTATACCCAAGTGTTCTTCTTTAACCAACCTTCATCACTACCTGAGAAGTACTTAACATCTGATGCTGTTGAATCTGATGACTCACCCTGCCATCCTGACTCCATAACACCAAGTGTATCGAATCTGTAAGTTCCCTTACCGATCTTCTTCTGGTCTGAGTTTACAGTCTTCTTACCTGTTGATGGGCTGTAGTAGAACCAAAGTGAATCCTTACCATCGTAATCTCCGTTATCAACGCCCTCTGTGTAATGTAACCAACCTGTGTACATTGCACCATCCTCGTTTGTACCGAAGTAGTAATCAGCCTCAAGAACTGGATCTGTGTTTGTATTTGTCATGTCGCCAGCTTCTGTAACGAAACCGAAGAGCATCTTACCTTCTGTATCGAAAGCGTACTTCTTACCATTGATAGTCTTCTTTGTCATACCAGATGTAGCTCTGTAAGCTCTACCTGTTGAACCGAAGTAGTACCATCTGTACTCTACATCCTCAACCTCTGAATCATCAGCTACGATCTGTCTCCACTGTGACTTAACCATAGCACCGTTCTGATCAACGTAGTAGTAGTTGTCGCCGTCCTGGATAAGAGCGTCTGTGAGCATGTATCCCTCATCGCCTAAGTAGAAGTAGTTGTTTCCTGACTTCTTCCATGAATCTGTTACGTAATCTCCGCTGTTGTCGTAGTAGTACCACTGATCTCCTTCCTTTGTCCAGCCCTTAGCTGCGAAAGAAGTGAGTGATGCACCGATAGCGAGTAAAGCTGCTGCAGAGAGAACTGCAACGATCTTTGTGTTCTTTCTCATAATAAATGCACTCTCCTTTAAATATTTTCCATACGCATAGGTATGGTTATTATGATTTACGAAGCTTAGTTTACTACTCTTTGAATAGTTTATCAATAGTTTTTTAAAGAAATTCCTACATATTTCCTTAAAACTTACTTAAATCAAGATTGCTTCGTATTTCTTACATTTCGCATTATATACCTACTTGTAATTTATTGCTATTACTTTTATCTTCCCAATTTCTTACGAAATTCTTACAAAACATAAATTAATTTCGAAAGATTGAAGCTTAGCTTAACGTCCCGGTCCTGTGATAAGCCCCGGCTTGAGCTCTCCATAGCTATTGTAGTTATTACCATCCGAGCCGCCCGGTGTTACATTATTACTACTTCCAGTTCCTCCCGGTCCTATATTGCTATTTCCCGGTCCCTGATTTGAAACATTGCCTCCCGGTGCATTTCCTCCACTTGGGACATTAGGTGTATTTGAACTTCCCGGTGTATTACCTCCTCCAGGTCCTGTTACCTGTCCCGGTGTGATTGCTCCTGAGTTACCGCCTCCCGGAACATTTTGTGTGATGACATCACCATTATTGCCCGGTGCATTGCTGCTCTGATTATTGTTCATGCTTCCTGTCATTACACCATTTGATCCAAAGCTGTAGTTGACATTGTCAATGGTAAGAGTGGTATTTGTCGCCATCTGGCCATTTTGCAACATGTAATAATAAACTCCGTTTATATTGAGCCAGCCTGTATGCATTGCTCCATTGCTGTCAAAATAGTACCAGTTGCCATCTATCTGCTTCCAGTCTCTTGCCATGATTCCTGTCTGTGGGTCGCAGTAATACTGAATATTATTGCTCTGATCCTTGAGCCAGCCGGTCTGCATTGCTCCGCTGCTGCTGAGATAATAGAAGTTGCCTTCCTGCTGGTGCCAGCCGGTCTTCATCTTAGCATCATTTCCAAAGCAGTACCACTGTCCGTTTATCTTGGCCCACTGACCTGTTACAGCCTTTCCATTGTCCAGCATGTAGTACCAGCTTCCGTCTATCTGTCTCCATCCCTTTGCCATTACACCGCTGTCCTTGAGATAGTAGTATTCGTTCTGTCCGTTGTTCTGAATTGTCAGCCAGCCGGTCTTCATAACTCCTGTATTTGGATCAAGATAATACCAGTCATTGTTTATCTGCTTCCAGCCTGTGGCCATGATTCCATTTGGATTGAAGTAATACCAGTTATTGCCTATCTGCTTCCAGCCGACACACATATATCCGTCGCTTCCTACATAATAATATGTATAGCCGCCATTTTGATTGTTCATGCGAAGCCAGTTATTGTAAACTGTCTTGCCATTGTCTACATAATAATATCCATTGTCATTGTGCTCCCAGCCTGCCATTACGCTTACAGCTGAAATAGCGGCAAGTCCTGCTCCGAGCACAAGTCCTTTAAGCTTAGTTCTCTTCATATTTAATCTTACTCCCCCGCATTTATTTTAAAGAAGTATTGTTCATTTTAGTATATGATAACATATTTATCTTAAGCATGTATATCTTTTTTATTACTATTTACCTGTAAATGCATTTTGCTTGCGAGTTCATTTTCCTTAGCTAATCTGACTCAGAGTCTGGCACTTACCTTTTTCTCATATTCCTTAAAATACCTGTACATCCTGAGTGTGTAATCTGAGTACTGCTGGACTCCGCAAAACTCCTTGTAAACTCCCCAGAGTGCCCAGAGCAGACCGCCAAGTGCAATATAGGCATTTATAACATTTTCCTCTTCCTCATCTGGCTTTCTTCCAAAGTACAGCTCCTCAAGTTCCTTTGCCTCTGCTTCATTCATATATGAATATATGATGCACATGGCAACATCAATGAGTGGGTCGCACATGGCTGAATACTCCCAGTCTATGAGTCTTAGCCTTGATATATCTCTTTCGCTTTCTGACACATCTGCTCCCGGCAGGAAGATAAAGTTGTCCACGACAGAATCAATGTGGGATATGGTTTCTTTTCTGTTCAGCTTCTTTAGATAGTCAAGGAGTACGAAGCTCTTTCTTCTTATGCTAATATAGTCATTGAAGGGGATGACCTTGGAGAGCTGCTTTTCTCTTTGGCTTGAATCCTCATGTTCTGCTGTTATGCCCTTTGCTTCCATGCAGAGATCCTCGTAATACTCAAGCTTTCCTGCTATATCAAAGGAATGATTGAGCTTGATATCTGTGCTGTGTAGCTTTCTTAAGAGCTGCATACAGCATTTGAGGTCTGCTTTGTTCTTTGGATCTGCATTTCTGGAATTTTCGTAAAAGCGTGAGATCTTATATCCTGTCTCCGCATCAAAGTACACGAGTCGCTCTGTGATATTTAAATCTGCTATGGCATCGTATACCGACTTTTCCTCTTTTCTGTTTATCAGCTTTCCTGTTCCTTCTCCCGGTATCCTGCATATATAAGACTTGCCTTTTATCTCAAAGAGCCACGAATTATTTGTCATTCCTGCCTTGAGGCATCTTATTTTCCTGATTGAGGATTCTGGAACTTCAAAGACACGGCTTACGAGCTGCATGGTCTCTGAACCTGAGTCGTTGTTGTATTTTTCGTCAAATGCTCTGAGTTCTTCAAGATTTTCAAACTCATAGATTTCATTTTCAGGCTGTAGGTTTACATATATCTCTGGTGCTTTTGTCTTTGCTTCATTGCAGTGCCCAAAGTAGGCGAGTATTTTCTTTTTTGACTGGCCGTTCAGCATTTCCATTAGTACGTGCTCCCAGTAGAACTGCTCTGTGCCGGGCATCTCATAGTATTTCTTTAGGACTGGAAGAAAATCTTTGGAAAATTCTCTGCTGAAATATGCTGGACCATACATGTAATCGCAATTTTTTCCGCCGGGATAGGTATCTGTGATTCTTCCCTTTTTGTCGCTTATGAGTACCCATTCGGAAGTCGGACCATCTGAATGTGCCGCCGCATACCATGCCGCAGCCTCATAGCTGTGATACAGATTGTGCCTCATCCAGTTGTCTGAGCTTAATATGTAGCAGTTTTTGTTGTTCAAGAACTCAATTGCGTGATAGATGGTGGACAGGGTATTTTTCTCTGTGTATTCCGGGTTGTATATTAGCTGGACGCCGTATTTGTCCCTTAAATACTCAAATTTTTCTTTCATATATCCGACCATGATGCAGATGTCCTTTACACCTACCTCGTGGAGCTGTTTAATCTGTCGTTCAAGCATTGGCTCGCCGAATACCTCTAGGAGTCCCTTTGGTGTTTCATAAGTGAGTGGAACAAATCTTGAGCCGAAACCGGCTGAGAGTATCAGTGCTCCGTCTACCTTGTATGGTTCAAGCATTTTTCTTCCGGCTTCTGTCAGCCTGTAGGCTGATTTTTCCTGAGTGATGAGCTTGTTTTCTATGGCTGTTTTTATTAATTTATTTGTGCTGCCGAGTGAGGCGTTTAATAGCTGGCTGAGTTCACGCTGGCTAAGCTCGCACAGGCTTTGATTAACCTGGCTTGAGTTGGTCTGACTTGAGTTAGTCTGACTTGAGTCGTGCTGGCCTAGCTCTGATTTTTCAAATATGGTTCTGAGTAGTAATATGTTTTTATCCATGACTTGTATTGTATCTCCGATGTGTGGTGCTAGTTTATTGGTTTTGTAATGTGTGGATTGTTGTGTTCATTTTGTAATGGGCGGAACACGGTGTTCATTTTACTATTTATTTTTAATATAATGAACATTATTTTACTTCGCTTTGGGAGAAATGTAAAGTATCTGATGAGGAATTTGGCAGTATTTCATTTTCAGAAATAAATAATTTGAAAAATTGTGAAAGCTCTGACGGCTTTGATACGTATAATAGGTGTAAGAAGCTTAACAAAGCAATAAATTTTAGATATATAAGGAGAATCACTATGAAGAAAACAATGATAGCTCTTATTTCAGGAATAATGTTAACATTAACAGCAGGAATGGCTTACGCTGGCGGAATTGGCAAGGAGTATGTTCCTTCAGATGCGCAGGTTGGCCCGGGGATTGGCATCGAGGTTGAAAATGACTTGGGTGAGGTCGTGGAAAATCCTGTGAAATTTGTCGGACACGTGAAGGAGCTGTTTGCAGACAACTCACAGATTTTATTTGAAGCTAATATTCACACAACAGATGAAAATGGTAAGCCGGTTAGCACAACTCAGGAGATTATTTTGAACGTGACTGAGGAAACTCTTATTCTTGATGCGGTTACTGGCATGCCTGTGAAGATGGAGGATATTAACATGGCATCTGCTGTATATGCATGGACATCTCAGGCTATGACTCTTAGTCTTCCTGGACAGACCGCAGCCCACGTTATTCTTGTAAATATTCCTGCTGACTACGCAGTTCCTCAGTACGTTGTTATAAATGAAATCGAGCGTGACAGCAATGGAAATATTACTTTTGTTGATCAGGATGGCGCTAGATACAATGCTGGTGAAAATACAAGTATCAATCCTTATCTTACCAGAAATATAGTTACTCTTCAGGATTTGGAGAAGGGAAGCAAGTGCCTTGTAACGGTAGGTAAGGCAGTAGGTAAATCTTATCCAGCAACTTATACAGCTGAGAATATCGTGCTTTTCGCTAGATAAGTTTGATGGGATTTGGTTTGAGGTTGGGTTTGAGATTTGAGGTTCTAGATTTGATGTAGTTTGCTGATAGGGCGAGAGATTTGCTCTATCAGCTTTTTTGTACCTATCCTGGCTTGTGTAATCGTTTTTAGGTACAAACTTTCTTCTCCTGAGTGGCGGTTTGTACCTTTTTCGGCTTTTTTCACCACTTTAGGTACAAAAGCTTGTGCTTTAGGCAGTTTTTTTTACCTATCCGGTCAAGTCCAATTTTGTGTGTAAAAGTTCATCAAGTATAAAAGTGACCATATTT
>JAUNDV010000032.1:1280-3680 GCA_030525875.1 Eubacteriales bacterium | reverse complement strand
AAATATTATTATATATTATCCGAACAAGGTGTTACAAATTTAGTTTACCACTACATTTCAAATCATCACTCACCGTTTTATAGAATCCTGTTCCATATCCGAACTGTTCATTCATAGATGAAATGTCCTTACCAAGTTTCCAATAAAATCTTAGCATTTCATCATTTATCTTCATAGAAGCCCTGATTTGGCTTCTTCTAAAATCTGAGGATATTCTGGCAATCCACTCTTTATATTCATTATCAGCCTTAATCAATTCACTCATATATAACCCTTTCTAATGTATCAGTTTGACAACTTCCGATTTATCGAATTGTTAATAATTTAGCATTTCATTAATCCATCTAACTTGATTTTCTTATTTTTCCGTTCTTCTAACTCAGAAATTTGGTTCATCAAACAATCTGAAAAAGTCCCTTCAATAGGTATAGCTTCTCCTGTTGTATAGTAGTCAAGAAGAACTATATTATTTTCTTTGTCAAAACAAAATATTTCATCACCATTTCCTATGACTGACAAGAATGGAATAAAATCATCAAAGCCTTCGTCATGTAATTCTTTTGTCTTCTTTCGAATATCCAAAAAATCAGGTATTCCATTGGCAATTCCATAAACTATAATTCCACGGCAGAATGACCAAAATGGACCTATATCATACTGTTTCGCTCGCGGCCATATTTCTTCACGAACCTCCATATAAAGACCACCTAATGGAGACATAGTAAACTCTCTAAAATCAGCAGGAAGCTTTATGCCATATTGATTTTCAAATATCTTTATATCATGTTCTGACGGCTCATTTCTCATACAGGCCATAACCTGGTAAGTCTGCTTATCATAATTATGAAAATAATCGTAAACTTTTTCTAATGCGATAATATACCTCCTACAAATTCATATTTAACAATTCAATTTCCGTTATCATATACTTCACCTTCCGTTTTTTATACTTCCTTACATTTGAACAGCTTTTCCCCAGCCAGCATCAGTCCAACGGCAAGCACAAACCATAGCAGGGCGGCAGCTCCGAAGCGTAACAGCAATAAGATGAATTGATGTTCTTCCTGCCACTTGTCATTAAAAGCATAGAATACACTGTCCATATCTGCTCCATATTCCTCACAAATGGCAGAAAGTTCGTTCCGGGCAGCACTGGTCATACTTACTTTCTGACCAATAGGCAAAGTGACGCTTTTTCCTTTTTCGATTGCCTTCGCTATTTCCTGTGGAATTTGTGCCACGATATAGGTATGATCTGGAAGCTCTAACAGATAATAGGGCAGATAACTACCCGGCAAATCCCAGCTGGATGAAGTAATCTCCGGTAGGCGGATCTGGCGTCCGGTAGTTCTGCCTTTTACTCTTTGTGTATAGTAATGGTCTTCCCATGGACTTAGACTGGAAATACCGGTTTCGACAATCCCCACCGGTTCCGCTGTCACATAATCTGCTAAATATATGATTTCTGAAAAATCTTCTGCACCGGTCAGCCGTGGAATATCCGGGCCGGCTGGTGAACCGGTAAAGTCAGTCGTGATGTTTTGCTCTATATCGCTCATGGAAACCATCGGCTCATTTAATTTGAAAAGAACTTCAGGGTTCCAGTTAAAGAAAAACAAAACAGCACAGAGCAGTGCGATCAGAGTGCTGACAGTTGCAATTATATTTGTCTTTTTCATGGGCGGGAACCTCCTTGCTCTGCTTTTTTTCGGAAAATTGGAATTGTTTTTACTCGTATTTAAGAAATCCCACCATTTGATCATGTAATTCAATAAAAGGATTTTCTTTTAAATATTCTCCGGTAACTGTGTTGATAATATCATGCTTATTGCTTAAAGGTGGAATAACCATCAATCATTTCCATAATTGCTGTGATTGTCTCGAAGGTAACGTCGTACAGCATACTTTTTGTTTTTTCATCGTCACATTTATGCTGAATCATGCAAACCTCTACGCACGTTTCTTGTACCATAGCCAAATGTTCAAAAAATCTTTTTTGCAATTCATTCATAAAAATCTCCATTCCACCACCGTTGGCTGGCGGCACAAATAGTAATGAAAGTGTTTCAACTCTCTACGTTGTGCTGTAGAATAGTTTGTAAGAATCTATACTATAAAGCACGGGTGGAGGAGTTGTAAAAACTTTCTTCGTTTTAGACAGCATAAGAATCAGTGTAAATTCTACCTTTTCAAGCACAAATAAGTGACATCATGAATCTGTACACTAAGAAATTACTTAATAAAGAGGTTTACTTATCTTTACAATTAACCTCTATATAATCATAATGAAAATGTAGTCCATTCTTTTCAGCTTTTATCACCTTCTTAAATTCTAAGTTATCTATAGGTTACACTTAACTTATTAGCTTTCCTGAAAAATCAATTTCATAAAAATTATCT
>JAUNDV010000032.1:0-1270 GCA_030525875.1 Eubacteriales bacterium | reverse complement strand
GAAATCATATAGTTTAATTGAATTTTCACACAACTCAAATGCTTTTTTATCTGATATAGATACAAATATATCTTTACCAGAAAATGACCATTTCTTATGGAATTCAAAATCCAACATAGTTATTTCGAGTTCTCCATCAATGATATAACCATTCTGTACTCTATATATTCCGTAGTTACATCCAAAACAATCAAATTCTTTGTAATTTATCATAGTGCCGTCGTTTACATTCAACTGTATAATAGCATCATTTTGTAAGATGGTTAAAATTGTATCCTCTAGCACAGCACAATCTTCGTCATAGCTATAATAATCGCCTATCAAAGCAATGTTGATTGTTTTACTGAACAAATTTATTTGTACAGAGAAAACTTTATACATATCACTACGTTTTAAGTTCCCTGGATTTATAATCAAATCATATGGTTTATTGTCAGTTGATTCAACAGTGTATGTTGTATCTATGGAGATATTTATACTGCATAGATCATTGTGTAATATCATATCTCTTCGTCATCCTCTTCTTTATTCTTTTTTGAGTCATAAAGAGTACCTAAAACCAGTCCCAAACCAGCACCTATCGCCACCCCCTATAGCAATATTATCAAACACAACACCCAAAGCTGTACCAATACCAACACCAATACATAGCCCTATCACTAAACCATTATCATTCTTTCTATTAGAGTTATTTTTCATGTTATAACCTCAAATTTAGATTTAACAATTTTATCTTCTGATTTCATCAGGGAAAATAGTTTTCCTGATGGGATTTTATTATTTTAAGGACAGCAAATCTTCTCTGAACTTATCATAATCAAATTTCCCTTTTGATTTAATCTGTTTTACTGCTGTCAAAACCATTTCTTTTGTTTGTTCCACTTTACCTAAACTATCTGCTTTATAGTAACTTTCAAAATCCATTCTAAGCGTTATGGAAGCAACACTTTTATTGCAGAGAAATTTTGTGCCTTCTTTCCATTTTCCGTTATCATATACTTCACTTGGAGCTATAACAGGAACTATACCAATAATATGCAAAGTGTCACTATATTCTTTGTCCTTGAAAAAAATATATGCTTTTTAGCAGAACCTATATACTTCATCATCAATACCATAATGCTCTTTAAAATAGGCAGGTGAATTTATATTTAATTCCATATTTCACTCCAACTTATAATTTACAATGCTATTCTTTATGAAAAAATCAACCTTACAATCAAAAGAAAAACAAAAATCCCAATGAAATAAGAAAGTGGCATCTTAATAT
>JAUNDV010000024.1 GCA_030525875.1 Eubacteriales bacterium | reverse complement strand
ACCTGCTCTGCTTCCTGTATCTTCTGAACCTGCTCTAATTCCTGTGGCTTTTGCTCCGGTTCTGCATCCTGTAGCTCTTTAGTTTCTTGTACATTTTGTTGCTCAGGTAAACCAGATACTTCCTTTACAGGAGATACCTTGCCTTTATCAGACTTCTTTGTTCTTTTCTTTGCCTTTTCAGTTTTCTCGGCTTCCAAGCATAATAAATCTATTATTTCTGCTTTTCTCTTACCACTAACCTTAAGCCCCTGTGTCTTTGCTAATTCTTTCAATTGTACTATAGTTAATGTCTCAAGTTTCTCTCGCATAAGAACTCCTTTTCACAAATGTACTATTTGTATACGCTTTAAAAATTATTAAAATTTCATTTTAAACTATCTGGTAATATATGATTGGGTGAATAATATAGAATAACTGATAACTTACAACAATGGTCTTCGTATCTGAATGATTTTATTTCTTGTATAAACTATACAATTTTAAAGAAACAATGTCAATTACATTAAGTTTTTCACTCGTTTATTGATATAAATAATCTTTTCTGATAAACTGTGTGAATAAACTTTTATAGAAAGAGGATGTCATGCATTCAACAAATAAAAAACCAGCTTCTCAAAAAAAGAAAAACAATAACAAAATATTATATGACGCAAGAGGTGTCCGTGTACAAAATAAAGGATTTTCAAATCGTATAAAAAAGGTTCTTCTTTTTTATGTACTGCCTTATCTCGTACTGAACGGAATCATACTTGTTCTTGTAACAGCAAAACCAAAGATTGAATTAAAGGTCAATGAGACTAATGACTACGAAACTACAACAGCTACCTTTACGATAAAATCACTCCTGCCTATCAAGGAGCTTGAAGTTTCATTAGAATCTGCACCTGTTAAATTCGAAAAGACCTCAGGTTCACAGTACACCGCTGTTCTAGATAAGAATGGAACTTTATACATTGAAGCAACTTCACTTAATGGAATGAGAGAAGTAAACTATGCAGATGTAAATGTTCTGGATGATACAGCTCCAAATATCGATGAATCAAGCTGTAAGCTCTCTGGAGATGAATTGTCATTCACTATAAGCGACAGCCAGTCTGGAGTTGATTTTGACAGCATCTACGGAATCAAGAGCAACGGTAAGGAAATCAGACCTACAAAGACTAATCCAAAGACCGGACTTGTAACAATACCTATTTTAAACAGTGAAAATACCAATGATTTAGATCTTGAAATTCGTGTTTCAGATAAAGTAGGAAATACAAGAAGTGCAAATATCTCAATCAATGACAAGACCGTAGTATCTGATAACAATGAAGAAGATACTGATACTGACACTGAATAATAATTAATAATATTTAGAGGCTATTGCTTAAGTAGATTTATCTGCTTTTGCAACAGCCTCTTTCCTGTTATATCTACTCAGGTATCAGGTTCTATTTCCTTTGCTCATTCCAAGCTTCGATGAACTCACCTTTCTGGAAATATTCTTTACTGCCTTTTTTACACCTGTGTTTTTGATTTCTGCTGCTACCTTCTTGGAGGCTGTACTTTTTGAAGGAGCTTTCTTTGAGCTTATCTTTGCTTTGCTTTCCGTCTTTGCTGTCTTTTTGACTGTAGGAGTACATTTGAAAATAAGAGTACTCATTGCAGGTATATTTACCTCGATAGAATTTTCAAAGTCATCCCACTCTAATTTCTTAGATCTGACTGCTCTGGAATTTCCTAAACCACTTCCTCCAAATTTAGCATCATTAGAATTAAGGATTTCCTTATAACTTCCTTCAAAAGGCACTCCAATCCTAAACTTCTCATGGTCAACCGTATCAAAATTACTTATAACAACCAGGGTTTCCTCTGGCTTGTCAGTCTTTCTCATGAACATGACCATGGAATATTCGCTATATGAACAGTTGATCCAGCCAAAGCCTGCAGGGTCATAATCCTTCTTCCAAAGTGCAGGACTTGAAAGATAAAGTGCATTTAATTCCTTTACAAATTTCTGCATATTCTGGTGAACAGGATATTTAAGAAGCTCCCATTCCAGTGGCTTCCACTCCTGCCACTCATCATTCTGGGCAAAATCCTGACCCATAAATAAAAGCTTCTTATCAGGATGAGCCATATAATATGCATATGCCGCTCTTAAATGCTGTGCCTTTACCTCTAAATCTGCACTTGGCATCTTTGAAAGCATAGAGCCCTTAAGATGTACGACCTCATCATGTGAAAATACAAGAACAAAGTCCTCACTGTAATTATAGAACATTGAAAATGTAAGTGCCCCATAATTGTCTTTTCTAAAATAAGGATCTGTCTGCATAAAGTGTATGAAATCATTCATAAATCCCATATTCCACTTAAAATCAAATCCTAATCCGCCATCTTCTGGTGCTCCTGTTACCATTGGCCATGCTGTAGACTCCTCAGCTATCATTGAAACACCTGGATTTCTCTTATGCATAATGGAATTTATGTGTTTAAGAATCTCTATGGCTTCAAGATTTTCTTTTCCGCCATACATATTCGCTACCCACTCACCATCATTTCTTCCATAATCCAGATATAACATTGAAGCTACTGCATCTATACGAATTCCATCTGCATGGAACTGCTCTACCCAGTATAAGGCATTTGAAACAAGGAAGCTTGTTACCTGTGGCTTTGCATAGTTAAAAATAAGTGTTCCCCAATGAGGATGCTCTCCCTTTCTTGGATCTGCGTGTTCATAAACATGACTTCCATCAAATGAGGCAAGTCCAAATGCATCCTTAGGGAAATGCGCTGGAACCCAGTCAAGGATTACTCCGATTCCCTCACTATGCATGTAATTCATAAAATATCTGAAATCATCCGGAGTTCCGTATCTGCTGGTTGGAGCAAAATATCCTGTTACCTGATATCCCCATGAACCATCGAAAGGATGCTCCATTATAGGCATAAGTTCAACATGAGTATATCCCATTTCCTTAACATACTTTGCAAGCTCATGAGCCAGCTCTCTGTAGTTATAAAACTGTGATCCGTTTACCTCTTCGCCATTCTCACTTACTGCAAGTGGTCTCTGCTTCCATGAACCCAAATGAACTTCATATATATTCATTGGAGCTGTTTTTAAATCGGTCTTCTTTCTGTTCTTTAACCACTCCTCATCACTCCAGTCGAAATTGCTTTCCCATACAACAGAAGCGTTATTTGGTCTAAGCTCAGCAAATGAAGCATATGGATCAGACTTTAAGATAGTTTCTCCCCTCTTTGTCTTTATCTCAAATTTGTATAAGGTTCCAGAATCTAATCCCGGCACAAAGAGCTCAAATATACCTGAATAATCATCCTTCTCCATCTGATGGCATCTTCCATCCCAGAGATTAAAATCACCTACTACGCTTACAGCCTTGGCCTCTGGAGCAAAAACTGCAAAGTTAACACCCTGAACCCCATGCTGAGTCATAACATGAGCTCCAAGCTTCTCATATATCTCATAAGCTATACCAGCTCCAAACTTTTTATAATCCTCTTCTGAAAATGCTGACTTAAACTTAGGATTATATGGATCCTCTATTGTAGCTTCATATTCATTATCGTAAACCACTTTAAATTTATAATCAAAAGGCTTCCTGTTGACCCATGCTGCAAAAAAGCCTTCCTCATCACAGCTTTCCATCTCACAAACGTCCTTGTTATTCTTATCAAGAACCGTAATCTTAACAGCATGTGGTATAAATGCCTGGATAAGACTTCCGCCTTCCCACGCATGCATTCCTAAAATACGCTTAGGCTTGATAGAATCTGCATACTCTATCTCTTCAACATCTGCCCAGTTCATCCATTTGTATAACTGTTCGGTCATAATATATATCCCCCATCTTATTTTCCTGCAAGAATAATAATACTTCTCTCATCTACTAAAATCCGTTCCTTATGATCAGATAATTCTTTATTTTTTTCTTCTATATCTTTATCAGTGCTGATCAGGCAGGACCATTTTTTATCTTCTGGAAGCTTAGGAAGCGAAAACTCATGTTTCTCCCAATGCATATTAAAGCATATATAAAAATACGAATAGTCTTCCTTAAGCTCATCCTTACTTTGATAATATTCATTGTTATAAAGAACTGCAAACTGCCTTCTGTAATTTTCATGATCCACTTTCCATACATCCTCTCCATGGAAGGATATATCCGGAAAACCTAAGACCTTATAATCTGAACCATGAGCCCTCTTTTCTAATCTGAAAACAGGATATTTTTTTCTTAATTCAATTATATTTTTTGTAAACTCAAAAAGCTCTTTGTTTTTATCCAAATCTGCCCAGTTTATCCATTCTGTATAATTATCCTGACACCATGAATTATTATTTCCCTTCTTGGTGTGTCCCATTTCATCTCCAGAATTAATCAAAGGAGTTCCTGCTGAAAGCAAGGTGGCAAGCATTGCATTTTTATACAATTTTTTTCTCAGCTCTGTTATATTCTTTTTTCTTGTTTCACCTTCTATGCCACAATTCCAGCTATAGTTAAAATCTGTTCCATCCAGATTATTTTCTCCATTTTCCTCGTTGTGCTTTCTATCATATGAAAATGCATCTATAAGTGAAAAACCATTTACATTTGCAATATAATTGATTCTGGCATATTTGGAAGGATTGTCCCTGAATATTTCTATTACTCTCCCAACCATATCAGCATCGCCTTTTATGAAGGCTCTCATATCATTCATAAAAGAATCATTGTAAACAGCTGCACAGCGCCTAGGATTTTCTATTGGTTTACGGAGTCCCTCTTCCATGCTTTGACTGCCTTGAGGTATATCATCAGCAAATAGCTTCATTCCCTTAAGATATGGATCCTTCAGAATGCTTTGGACTGGTGCATTTCCTATTATGTGTATGCCATCGCAAAAATATTTTATTCTCCAGGTTCTGAGTGTATTCAGCACAAATTCCGTGCTTTCACTTCCTGAAAAATACATATCAGCAATAAGCTCCATTCCTTCTTTATGTATGGCTCCTACCATATCAAGAAAACCCTTTTCTCCTCCAAAGGCTTTCTTTGGAGACATAAGGAAGGCATCCTTTGTAAAGCCCCAGTAATTCACCTTCTTAGAATCTACTATCTCATTGTACTCATATGGAGGCATCAGCTCAATGGTAGTAATTCCCATATCCTTAAGATATGGTAGCTTATCAATAACTCCATAAAAAGTTCCTCTTCTATCCTTTGCAACTCCTGATTTAGGGGATATTGTAAATCCTCTTACATGGAGTCTGTATATAACTGAATCACTGTATTTTATATTTTTATAGTCTGAATTTTTCCAGGCTATATTTTCTGTATCTATTAAAGCCTTCAGCACCTTTCCCGGATGCTTTTTATCTCCCCACCGGTCTCTTCCACAAAGATCTGTAGCATATATATCAGAATACTCTTTTCCATCAGCTGTGTAAGTATAGCTATATATATTTTTATCTAAGTCATCAATTCCCTTTAAGGATAGTCTCCATACATCACCTATTTTATCCTCTTCTGAAAATAAAAAATTCCCATAAACCTTATCATTGCGATAAAGATTAAGAGAAAGCGATGCACAGCTTTTTGCAGTACTGAAATAAACGCTGTCGCCCACTACAGTACAGCCAAATGGAAGGCATAAACCATATTCTAATGTATCCTTAACTATCTTCATATAACTCCTCAATATTAGAAGGAACTTCTCTTTATGTCTTTATTATTATAACATAAAAGGATGAATGTGTATATCAACACATACATCCTTTTTTGGATATTATGCACAATTTATATTCTTAAAAATAGCATACTACAGGCATACTGGTATAAACCAGCTGGTATAATTCCTTCGCCTTATTATATGGCATATTTATACATCCATGTGAGCCGTTCCTTTTGTATATCTCACCGCCAAATTTATTTCTCCATGTCGCATCATGAAAGCCTATACCTCTGTTAAATGGCATCCAGAATGAAACAGGAGACTGGTAAGATATCGTTCCATCAGGATTTCTTCCTGTAAGCACCTTTCCAGGCTGCTTGTAGGTTATAGAATAAATTCCATCAGGAGTTCTCCTTCCTGCTGTCAAAAGTCCTGTTACACAAGGTGAAGTAAAAACAAGCTGTTTATCCTTTATCATATATACAGTCTGGTTGGTAATATCTACCTCTGCATAGGTGTCCCCTATATCTCTTGGCTTGTGGCTATGTGCAGCACTTTCCCATACCGCATTTATAATAAAGCTGTAAGGCTCTGACAAATCCTCTCCAAGCTTTACAGCTATTTCATTAAGACTGCCTCTTAAAAGTTCTGCTGTCTTAAGCTTATCCAGCTTCCAGCCATATTTTGTCTTTATATTTACTGTTCGTCCAGCAGCCGAGTTAAATAGTCTGTATCCACTTTCAGATACTGTATCATACCTCAATGAAATACTATCCAGATATGCAGAAATATTTTCCTCATTTAAAGAATAATCTCCATTAACAGGATCCTTATAAAATGAAAATAACTCATCTGTATCTATCCTGATTTTAAGCTCTGCTGATAGATCCAGCTCTGCATTTATACTGTTTAGCTTGTTAAGAAGAGCTGTCTTTGCAATAAGATACTCATTATCTGCTCTTATTTCAGGATACATATATAGGCCTTCATCCTCAAGAGAAAGTGAGGTCTTATACTCTGTTATGTATTTTTTTAATACATTAAAAAACTCTTCCTCTAAAACTGTATTTCCATAAATCTCATCAACTATATAATATTCACGGCTCTCTTCATTTCTTAATATATATGCATCCTGGGGAGCTTCCTGCTCTGCCTTTATAAAATCAAGATCTGATATAAGCTTCCTAAGCTTAGACTCATCTATAATATTTTCATAAGCCAAATTTACCTTTTTATCCTCTAAGATATATAACGGCCATTTAAAATTATCCTGAGCCTCTATTAAATATGCAGGACTTTCATATTCACGTCTATGATCTAAGTCGCTAAGCTCAAGACTTTCTGAGCTTCCATCATTTTTTATAAGCTCAATACTTTCAGGCCTTCCATCAGTGCTTAGCTTTTCTCTCGCCTTCTCTTCCGAAAGGAAGCTCACATCAATATCATTTATATACGTATTTGGAAAAAAATGCTCTGTAAAGTAATAGGAGCCTCCTCCGTATAAAAGTGTAAATATAACGAGGATTAACAAGAAGCTAAAAAGAAAACGATGTTTATTTTGCATCTGTTAAACCTCTATTTCTAATCCTACCGGAGCATGATCAGATCCCATGACATCCTTTTCTATCCACGCAGCTTTAATATTTTCTTTAAGCTTGTCTGAAACTATAAAATAATCTATTCTCCAGCCTACATCCTTTGCCCTGGCATTCATTCTATATGACCACCAGCTATATTCTTCACTATCTGGATGAAGATATCTAAATGAATCCACAAAACCACAGTCTATCATCTGGGCAAATTTTGCTCTTTCTTCATCTGTAAAGCCCGCATTGTGATGATTTGTTTTGTCATTTTTTAAATCCATAGGACTAAAAGCAACGTTAAGATCACCGCAGAATATAACCGGCTTTTTTCTGTTCAGCTCTGTAATATATTCTCTCCAGTCATCCTCCCACTGCATTCTATAGTCAAGCCTCTGCAATTCATTTTGTGAATTAGGCACATATACTGTAAGAAGGTAATAATTCCCGTACTCAAGGCAAACACTTCTTCCCTCTTTATTGTGTATTTCCTTTGGAACACCTGTCTTAACTGAAAGAGGCTTTTCTTTTACAAATATAGCGGTTCCTGAATATCCCTTTTTCTCAGCATAATCCCAATACTCATAATATCCCGGGATATCCATTTCTATCTGTCCCTCCTGAAGCTTTGTTTCCTGCAGACAGAATGCATCTGCATCCACAGCATTAAAGAAGTCCATAAAGCCTTTCCCCATAACAGCTCTAAGACCATTTACATTCCATGAAATAAATTTTTTTATCATAAACTCTTTTCCCTCTATATACTTGCCTGACTTGTATCAGAAAAGTTTTTTTACACTATTGCCTTCATATATTGAACCTTCAAAAAATATCCTTTTTTTTGACATTTCAGGATTCTGCATATTTTCAAATAATGTGTTTACTGTTGCCCTTGCTATCTCCTCTACAGGCTGTTTAAGTGAAGTAATAGTAGGATTATAATACCTTGTAATATCCAGTCCGTCAAATCCTACTACAGATACATCCTCAGGAACTTTTATTCCATTATCTGAAAGCGCCTTTACAGCACCAATAGCAAGTGTATCAGAAATAGCAAATATTGCAGTAAAATCTCTTGTTTCTTTTAAAAGTTTGAGTGTGGATCGATATCCATTTTCATAGGTATAAACATTATCTGCATTTTCCATAGAAGTTATCAACATTGGATCTATGGGTATTCCGTACTTTTTCAAAGCATTTCCATATCCCCTGAGTCTTAGCTTACCTACAGAATCATCCATGTCATCTGCTGCAAGTATAGCTATCCTTCTGTGACCTGCCGATATGAGATATTCTACTATTCTGGAGGCTTCCTTATTGTCATCAACCGATACCTGATTATAATTTAATGCCGTCTTTTCATCCTCAATTGCAATGGTACTTAGTACAAAGGGAATATCTATCTTTTCCAGTCTTGACTGTACGTGGTTAATATATCCTCCAAGGAAAATGAGCCCGTTTATTTTTCTTTCACCTATAAGCTTTATAGCTTCATCTGCCTCATCCCTGTCTTCCCTTACGTGCTGGACGATAAGCTGATAGCCCCGTATCTTTGTTTCCTCTTCAAATACCTGGATCATCCTTGAAAAGAAGGGATTGGCGATTCCTTTTATTAATAAAGCAATCGTATGCGAATCTGTAAGTCTTAGGTTTCTTGCACTAATATTACTTCTATATCCATTTTTCTCTACAACCTCCATTATTCTCTCTCTGGTAGCCTTGTTTATATCAAAACTGCCATTGAGTGCTCTTGAGACTGTGCTTACGCTTACTCCGCATATTCTTGCAATATCTTTGATAGTAATATTACTCATCCGGCCCTCCTTAACAAAATGAAGCCTTAATAAAAATATCAAGGCTTCAGAAATTATATCATATATATTTAGATTTTAAGAATAGGCTATTTATACAGCAGTTCTTCTGTAGAGCTTTGTTATATCGCTCATTTTTTTAATAAGCTCCTCGTCAAAGCTATCTTTTTTCATTCTCCACATCCAGTTTTTGCCAAGTGTCGATGGTTCATTTATTCTGGCAAAGGCACCAAGCCCTTTCCAATCCTGAAAAGGAATGATAACCGTATCTGCCACGCTGGCAAAGGCCATTCTTATAGCATATTCATTCCACTCAGCTTCATCTCTGCCCTTAAGTCCCATATAGTCAATAGCCATCTCTCTATCTTCATCTGAAAGCTCATCAAACCAGGCTGCAAAGGTCTGATTATCATGTGTTCCTGTATATGCAATACAGTTCTTTTCCCACCTGTGAGGAAGGTAATCTGATTCTTCTCTTGAATCAAAAGCAAATTCAAGAATCTTCATTCCCGGATAACCCGTGTCACTTACAAGCTTTATAACTGTATCTGTAAGGAATCCAAGATCTTCAGCTATTATTTTTCTCTTTCCTATCTTGTTTTCCATTGCCTTGAATAAATCAATGCCAGGACCTTTTTCCCAATGTCCAAACTCTGCTGTCTTATCACCCGAAGGAATACAGTAAAATTCGTCAAAGCCTCTGAAATGATCTATTCTAAGCACATCTACAAGCTTAAAACTGTACTCAACTCTCTTGATCCACCATGCATAACTAGTCCTACGGTGATACTCCCAATCATATACAGGATTTCCCCAAAGCTGTCCTGTAGCAGAAAATCCATCTGGTGGAACTCCTGCAACCCACTTAGGCCTTCTTTCCTCATCCATCTGGAAAAGCTCAGGATTTCCCCATACATCAGAAGAATCAAAAGCAACATATATTGGAATATCGCCTATTATCTCTATCCCATTTTCATTTGCATATTTTTTAAGCTTTGTCCACTGTCTGTTAAAATGATACTGTAACCAGCAATGGAATCTAAGCCTGTCTCCAAGTCTATGTCTCTCTCTCTTTAGAGCTTCCTCTTCGTGATTTTTTATATCCTCTTCCCACTCATACCATGGTGCTCCGTCATGATCCTCCTTGAGAGCCATAAACAGCACATAATCCTCAAGCCAGAAACGGTTTTCATCGCAAAATTCTGTAAAATCCGGATAAGTTTTCTCAAGACCAATATAATTTTCAACCTGATATGCACTATAGAGCATTTTAAGTCTGTTTTTATAAAGAAGTCCATAATCAATGCTCTCTTCATCTGAGCCGAAATCATATTTTTCAATTTCCTTTAATGGTAAAATTTCCTCAGGAAAAAGATCCGGAGCAATCATATAAGGATTGCCTGCAAATGTAGAAAAAGACTGATAAGGTGAATCTCCATAGCTTGTTGGTCCCATAGGAAGAATCTGCCAGTAGCTTTGCCCTGCTTCTTTTAATTCATCTATAAATTTATAGGCCTCCTCACCAAAATCTCCTATTCCATATTTTGAAGGTAAACTAAAAATCGGTAATAATACGCCTGCTTTTCTCATAATTCAAATCACACACCCTGTTATAAATTTTATCCTTTTACAGCTCCTGCTACTACACCTTCAATGATGTATTTCTGGCAGAAGATATAAAAGACTATGATAGGAAGTACAGCAAGTACCAGACAGCCCATCATTGCGCCCATATCTACAGATCCATAACCACCCTTAAGATACTGGACAGCTATAGATATTGTCTTGTATTTCTTAAGATCAAGACACAGATAAGGTAAAAGATAATCATTCCATATCCACATGGCCTGTAAAATAGAAACAGTTACACAGGTTGGCTTCATAATTGGCAAAACCACCTTAAAAAATGTCTGCACAGGAGTACAGCCATCTATCATGGCAGCCTCCTCTATATCTATAGGTATGGATTTTACAAAGCCTGAAAATATAAATACGGCAAGTCCTGCTCCATATCCTAGATAAACTATAATAAGTCCCCATGGAGTGTTCAGATGAAGCATATCTACTATCTTACTAAGTGTGAACATTACCATCTGGAATGGAACCACCATACTAAACAGACATAAGAGATAGAAGCCCTTTGTCATTGAATTTTTAACTCTCATAACATACCATGCACACATAGAGCAGCACAGTATTATTACAAAAACAGAAAGAACTGTAATGAACAATGTCCATCCAAATGCCTCTATGAAATTGGTCTTATTTATTCCGTTAATATAGTTCTCAAGTCCTACAAACTGCTTTCCCTGAGGTATTGAAAATGGTTTTCTGCTTATATATGCCTTCTTTTTGAAGGAGTTTATAAATACCAGAACTATAGGAAAGACATAAATAAGTGAAAGCACTGAGAAAAATAAAGTCCATAATTTAGGATGTTTAACCTTTGTATTCATTATGCCTGAACCTCCTTTCTGGTTGTAAGTCTATTCTGTATAACTGCAACTATGGCAACTACGATAAAGAAAATAACTGCCTTCGCCTGACCAACGCCTTCAAATCCATTTCTGCCATAGAAGGTATTAAATATATTCATGGCAAGAAGCTCTGACGCCTTTGAAGGAGCACCGTTTGTAAGAGCCAGGTTCTGGTCGAACATCTTAAATCCATTTGTAACAGTTAAAAATGTGCATATTGTTATAGACGGCATCATACCTGGCAATATAATATGCCTCAAAAGCTGCCATTTGTTTGCACCATCAACTCGTGCAGCCTCTATATAATCTCCAGGAATATTTTGAAGACCGGCAATATATATTACCATCATATATCCTATCTGCTGCCATGAAAGGAGAATAACCATTCCCCAGAAACCATAGGTTGAAGAATATACTATTGTTTTTCCCCAGTGTGCAAGAATACCATTAAGCAGAAGCTGCCATATCCATCCAAGTATGATTCCACCTATAAGGTTAGGCATAAAAAATACAGACCTGAAGAAATTAGATCCGCTAATCTTTTTTGTAAGCATAAATGCAATTGCAAATGCAAATACATTTATAACTACAACTGTAACCAGCACAAAGGCTGTAGTATACAGGAAAGAATGTAAAAATACTGGATCCTTTAAAGCCTCAATATAATTGCTAAGTCCAACAAACTCTGCATCTGTAACTGTTGTAAATTTGCAAAAGGAAAGCCATACTCCTAAAGCAAATGGCACTATAAATCCTATTACAAATGCAAGTAAGGTAGGAAGCATAAATATAGGAAAATATTTTTTTATGTTCTTTGACATATCGTTTTCCTCGTCTTTCAATCAGTTCTTCGTGTCAATCTGCTTTTATAAACAAGCTTACATGGCAATTTTTATAAAAACAGGCTGCCGGCATTAACCCCGGCAGCCTTGACACCAACCAATAATTTTATAAAAGTTTATTATTCTTTGTTAGCAAGCTCATACTCTGTCTTCCAGCCTTCTACGAAAGCCTTCTCAACATTTGCCCAGTCACCTGTTCCCTGTGCATACTCAAGAAGAGCATTTCCAACGCCGTTCTTCCACTCTTCTGAAGGCATTGTTGTGAAGTTCCATGATACAGGAGTCTTTCCAGCCTTTGTATACTCTTCGTTTGCAACTACAAGTGGGTTTGTTGGGAGATAATCTCCAAAGGTCTTAAATGGTGTTACAAAGCCCATCTGGTTAGCGAGCATATCTCTTCCTGCATCAGAGGTAATAACCCATGCAAGGAAATCAGCAGTTGCCTTCTGATCAGCTTCAGATGCCTTTGCATTAATGCACCAGTAGTTCTCTGAACCTGTGCAAAGTCCCTGATTCTCTTCTCCTTCTACTCCGATATAAATTGGGAGCATTCCAAGGTCTTCATCAGCAACTTCATTGTCCTTAATGTCATTATATGCCCATGTACCATTCTGATAGAATACAGCCTCACCTAAAGCAAACTCAGAAGATGCATCTGTACCTGTCTTTGCTCCAAGCTCTGTCTTCTCACATGTTGCATCATTTATATAGAGGTCAAAAATATTCTTATAGTTCTCAAGATAGGTTCCCTTTATAGCATCTGTCTTTGTGATTTCGTCTGCCTTGTACTCATAGTAAATAGGAAGGTTTGCAAGGTGTGTCTTGAATCTCCAGTCTGATGAAGAATCCATACCAGCTGAAGCAAATGCTCCAAGTACTCCGAGCTCATCCTTGTGTGCCTGAATCTCATCAGCTACAGTCTTAAGAGCCTCAAAATTATTAAGCTCATCAATTGACTTAACTGTTGACCAGTCAGCTGCAAAATAATCATTGAGAAGCTTCTTGTTGTAGATAATTCCATAAGTCTCTATAACGTATGCAATACCCTTAACTGCTCCATCCTCTATAAGTGCATAGTCATCTGACTGAAGCTGCTTATAAATCTCTGTATCCTTAAGATCTGCACAGTAATCTGACCATGTAGCAAGACCTACAGGACCATTTACCTGGAAAAGTGTAGGTGCATCTTCCTTAGCCATCTCTGACTTAAGGGTCTGCTCATATGTATTTGAGGCTGCTGTCTGAACATCAACCTGAATTCCTGTCTCCTCTGTATACTGCTTTGCAAGCTCTACCCACTGATCTGCCTGCTCAGGCTTAAAGTTAAGATAATAAACCTTTCCTTCACCCTCCTTTGCCTCAGGTTTTGCTTCTTCCTTAGCTTCTTCTGAAGCCGCCTCTGTCTGCTCAGGTGCAGCTGTAGTTTCCTCTGCCTTCTGTCCGCATCCTGCAAGAGCTGAAACTGCCAAAGCAGCTGTTAATCCAAGTGCTGTAAATCTTTTAAATTTTTTCATTTTTTCCTCCTCCTGATAAAATTCAAAAAATATAACCCGTTTTCCGGAAACGTTTCCGAAACATATTCTAAATATAGCACTTTCGCTAAAAATTGCAAGCAAAAGTGCTGATATTTAATGTATTTTTTTTGTTTTTCTATTAGTTATCTGTAGCATCATCTCCAGAAAGTGTAAATGTAAAGCTCTTTCTTGCTTCTTCATCTGCTGCAAGATACTCATCATATGTTGTCATCTTATCGATGAGTCTGCCGTTTCTTATCTCCATAATACGGTTAGCTGTAGTTTCAACTACCTGATGATCTCGTGAAGAGAAGATTATAACTCCCGGGAACTTAATAAGTGCATTATTGAGAGCTGAAATTGACTCCATGTCAAGATGATCTGTAGGCTCATCCAGAATAAGAACATTTGATCCGCTTATCATCATCTTAGAAAGCATACATCTGACTCTCTCTCCTCCTGAAAGAACATTTACATGCTTTACTCCATCATCACCCGCAAAAAGCATACGTCCAAGGAAGCCTCTTACATAGGTAACATCCTTCTCAGGACTGTACTGCATAAGCCATTCGTAAATTGTATCCTCTGACTGGAATTCCTTTGTATTATCCTTAGGGAAATATGCCTGACTTGTTGTAACTCCCCATTTATAATCTCCGCTGTCTGGCTCCATCTCACCTGCAAGGATCTTAAACAGTGTAGTCTTTGCAAGCTCATTTGGTCCTACAAGCGCAACCTTATCCTCTCTTCCAATAATAAAGCTGATATCATCCAGAACCTTTACACCATCTATAGTCTTTGAAAGGTTTGTAACCGTAAGAACCTCATTTCCAATTTCTCTATTTGGCTTAAAGTCGATATATGGATATTTTCTGCTTGAAGGCTTAATTTCATCCAGCTCAATCTTTTCAAGAGCTTTCTTTCTTGAGGTTGCCTGCTTTGATTTTGAAGCATTTGCAGAGAAACGGGCAATAAATTCCTTAAGTTCCTTGATCTGCTCCTCCTTCTTTCTGTTAGCTTCCTTCATCTGCTTGATCATAAGCTGTGAAGACTCAACCCAGAAATCATAGTTTCCTGCATAAAGCTGTATTTTTCCATAATCGATATCAGCTATTGCTGTACATACCTTATTAAGGAAATATCTGTCATGGGAAACTGTAATTACAGTATTTTCAAAATTGATAAGGAACTCCTCAAGCCATGCAATCGCATCCAGATCAAGGTGGTTTGTAGGCTCATCCAAAAGAAGAATATCAGGATTTCCAAAAAGTGCCTTTGCAAGAAGTACCTTAACCTTAAGAGCACCATTTAAATCCTTCATCATACTATAATGATACTCTACGCCTACACCAAGACCCTCCAAAAGAGTTGCAGCATCTGATTCGGCATCCCATCCATTCATCTCGGCAAACTCGCCCTCAAGCTCTGCTGCCCTGATTCCATCCTCATCAGTGAACTCCTCTTTCATATAAATAGCTTCTTTTTCCTTCATGATATCATAAAGGCGCTGGTTTCCCATGATTACAGTATCTAAAACCGTATACTCATCATATTTGAAATGATCCTGCTCAAGGAATGAGAGTCTCTGATTTTTGGAAATAATAACATCTCCATTAGTAGGCTCAAGCTGTCCTGAAAGTATCTTCAGAAATGTTGATTTACCTGCACCATTTGCTCCGATAAGTCCATAGCAGTTACCCTCAGTAAATTTTATATTTACCTCTTCAAATAAAGCTTTCTTACCAACTCGGAATGTCAGATTAGAAGTTGAAATCATAGATATATCCTTTCTTTATCTAAATATGTTAAAAAGAAAATGCCGCCTTGTATGTAAGCTATACTCTTGCATACAAAAAAGCAGCATTTCCATAGTTTTGTACGTTATATGCCACTTATTTGATAAGTATACCATAAACGCTAAAGGCTAAGCAATGTATTATTGTTAAGACAATATACTGCCTGTTTATATTTTCCTTAGTGAACATGCGTACCTATGATAAGCATGCCTATAATAAATCCCATAATTCCTGAAAATGCAGTCTTTCTTGAACAGTAGAGATTGATTGACTGTGGCATAACCTCTCCAAATACAACATAGAAAAGAGTTCCTGCAGCAAAACTTAAGCTAAGGCTAAGAGCAAGAGCTCCCATATCTCCTATCATATATCCAAGCACAGCTCCAAGTATTGTAGGTACTCCTGAAATAGAAGCAATTCCTACTGCCTTCCATGCGGACATACCAGAGGTTCTAAGAGGAAGTGCTACAGCCATACCCTCAGGTATATTGTGGAGAATAATTCCCACAAGCAAGGTTACAAGTCCGGCTTCCACGCTGCCTCCTGCTGCCGCATATATAACTCCTATACTCATACCCTCAGGAATGTTGTGAATAGCTATACCTATGGCCATCATTATACCAGCTAATAAAAGCTGTAAATGTGAAGCTTTTTTGTGGTGATGCTCCGGCTCATATCTTCTTTCACCCTCTGTAGCATTTTCATCATGATGGTTTTCATGATCGTGTTCTTCGTGATGATGTCCTTCGTGATGTTCTTCATCTGTATGGTCATGATCGCAGTGTTCATGATTTACGTCATGACTAAACTCCTCATCACAATCAGCACAGGTTATAAAGTCATGCGTATGTCCTGACCTCTTATCAACCACATAATCCAGAACCGTAACAAGGGCTGCTCCTCCTAAGACACCTAAAGCTACAGGCTCAATGCCACTTCCCGCTGACATTGCATGGTGCAAAAGCTCAAAGCATATGAGTGCAAGCATGGTTCCTGCTGAAAAACTTAGAAGCATTGCATTCATTTTCTTTGATATATTTCCGGCAAATACACCTATCAAAGCACCTAGTCCCAGACTCAGCACGCCTATGATCAAAGTTATAAATATTAACTTTCCCATTATATCTCCTTTATCCATATGTAGAAACAAGGTTCACATCATAATATATGCTGCCTCTGTCCACCAGTTGCATTTTTCCATCCTTCGCTTCTATAATTGCTGTCTCACAGTTATAAGGAACATGCTCCTGCCAGAAATCATCTCTGTTTTCATAAAGTGGATTAAGAAGAGCTCTCATAGAGAAACCATGTGTAACCAACAGTACATTGCTGTCCTTAAGCTCATCACAAGCTACAAGCTCATTGAGAAATTCAGCTGTTCTTAACTTAACCTCAGCTGGCTTTTCTGCATCGCAAGGAAGCTTTACAAGCTCAGGATTTGCAAAGAAGCTGCTGAAATCATCTACAGGTATTTCAAAATTATCCTTATCAGTGCTAAGTCCTTCCCAGCATCCAAAGCAGATTTCTATAAGTCTGTCTTCCTTAATAATAGGAAGTCCAGATTCTGATGTAATTAGATTTTCCCTTCTGAAAATGTCTTTTCCCTCAACATTTTTAATCATAGCCTTTACTCTCTCACAAAAGCCCTGATTATGCTTAAGCAGTCCATCTGCTGTCTGAATAGTTCTTATAAGCGGACTCGCAAAGCAAAGGTCAAATGGAATATCCGAAAGAGCCTCTCCAGTAACCTCTGCCAATTTCTTTCCTTTAGCATTAAGAGGTATATCAGCCCTTCCCTGAAGTTTTTTCTCAATATTCCAATTAGTTTCTCCATGTCTTACCACATATATTTTCATATTTTCATGTCACCTCGCAGTATTTTTTATAATATACCAATTGTTTGTGAAGTGCAAGTTGCCGGTATTTAAATGCAGCCAGATTGCATGTAAAATAAATCAGGTACAAAGGTAATTCATTAATAAGCACCGCTATATTCTTTTGAATTTCTTAATCATTCTAATACAAATTTTTAAAATAATGCGTGATATAATTTATTGACTATCAATTTAGGAGATATTTGCAATGAATAATAAAGAAAATCAAAGACCTGTAAGGAGTTCCTATAGAACAAATACAGATTTACAGGCAAATCAAAGAAGCAATGCTCAAAGACCAGTACGAACACATGGAAAAAAGAAAAAATCATGGACTAAGATTCTCCTTATCGCTGTCCTCCTTGTTGCCGGTCTTTTTGCTGCAAAGTCCTTTATAAAGGGAAAGGACTGGACAATCGCTGTATTTGGCGTAGATTCAAGAGATGGCAATCTTGAGAAAAATACAAGATCAGACGTTATAATGCTTGTGAATATCAATCAAAGAAGCGGTGATGTAAAATTAGTTTCCGTATACCGTGACAGTTATCTTTCAACAGGTGATGGGCACTACAATAAGATCAACTCTGCCTACGACAAGGGCGGTCACAAACAGGCTGTCAAGGCTCTGGAAGAAAATCTGGATATCCACATAGATGATTATGTTACCTTTGGATGGAGTGCGGTTGCAAAGGGCATAAACGCACTTGGTGGTATTGACCTTGAGCTTAGTGATGCAGAGTTTTCTATGATAAATGCATTTATTACAGAAACTGTTGAATCTACAGGCATAGGCTCTGTACATTTAGAGCATGCAGGCATGAATCACCTTGACGGAGTTCAGGCAGTTGCATATGGCAGACTCCGACTTATAGATACGGACTTTAACAGAACGGCAAGACAACGAAAGGTTATATCTCTGGCACTTGAAAAAGCAAAGCAGGCAGATACAAAGATGCTGATTCAGGCAGCAACAAGTCTCATATCCGAGGTTTCCACAAGCATAGGTATAGACGACGTTATTCCTATAATACGTACACTTGATAAATACCAGCTTAATGAAGACTCACAGGCAGGCTTCCCATTTTCAAGAAAATCCATGAAAATAGGAAAGCTGGATTGTGTAGTCCCAACTACTCTTTATTCAAATGTAATAATGCTCCATGAATTTTTATATGGAACAGAGGATTATAAGCCTTCAGAAACAGTCAAAAAAATAAGTAACAAAATAGCAGAGGACAGCGGCCTTACAGAAGAAGGTGAAGTTGCTCCAGAAGCAAAGACAGGTGGCGGCAAAGTCTACAAGCCAAAGGCCAAAACACCTCAGGCTCCTGAAACAGAGGTTCCAGCAGAGTCTGTAACCGAAAGCGAAAGCATGGATGAAATCTTAGAAGAGAGTCTGGATGAATCTCTGGATGAAGAAAGCTCAGAGTCAGACAATAATATTTCAGATATACCAGAAGAGCTTCCAACTGACTTAGAAGAAACGGAAGAATCAACTCCTGCTAAGCCATCTTCAAAGCCTGATAAAAAACCTAACGTAAAGCCTGGCGAAAATTCTGAACAAGAGGGTCCAGGCGTTGAAGGTCCTGGTTCAAACGAATCTGGAACTAAACATCCTTTGGATAAAGAGCCTGAAAATGAAGGTCCCGGGGCTGGTTCTGGAGATGGTTCTCAAATTCAGGGTCCTGGAACCTCAAAGCCTATAGAAAGCTCTCCAGCATCAGTAGAAACACCAGAACTTAAGGAAACTGATGATGAGCAATATGACAAAGGCGATTATATTACTATTGGCTAAATATGATAATTACCCCGTTTTCTTTAAATATATTACGTAAATATATATTAGGCGGTTAAAATGATGATGCATAACAATGATTTAATCCAACAGCTAAATAGAGCAAAACAAGATTCTTTATATGAAGACAGACTAATCGAGCAATATCTCCCATTTATAAGATCAGAGGCTACAAAGCTTTCTTCTAAGCTCTCTTTTCTTGAAAATGACGATGCTTACTCACTGTCTATGTTCGCATTTCACAATGCTATCATTACATATAAAGAAGATAAGGGAGCGTTTTTTCCTTACGCTTCCATGCTCATACATAACCAGCTTCTTGACTATGCAAGGAAAGAGAGCAGACATACAAACCAGCTTTCTCTTAATTCTGGATCTGAACAGGATGAGGATGACAAGTCTCTTCTCGAAATGATTCCAGATAAAAATAATACCATTCAGGAGCTGACAGATGTACAGGCTGCAAAAACAGAAATAACACATTTTTCGGAAAGTCTTAAAGACTTTTCGTTAAATCTGAGTGATATAGCTGAAAGCTGTCCCAAACAGGACAGAACCCTAAATGCATGTATTAAGGTATTAGAGACCGCCAAAGCAAATCCATATCTTATAGATAAGCTCTTAAAATCCAGGAGACTTCCCATTTCCGAGCTTGCAGCTAAATCCGGGACGGAGCTAAAGACTATAGAGAGACATAGAAATTATATAATAGCACTCATGCTAGCCTATACAAACGGATTTGAAATAATAAGAGGACACCTAAAAGAGATGTCATCTAACAAAAACGGAGGTCTGCGATGAAATATTTAGTTATGGAATGTCATCCTGGATATGCTATTGTTCTGGATAATGACGGACGATTTATCAAAGCAGCTAATATGAACTATGAAGTCGGACAGACTGTATATAATATAATAGAATACATAGAAAGCATACCTAAAGAGGATATTAATAATAATACAAAAAAGACTAAAATATTATCCTTAAGGCACCACAAGGGACTTTATAATCTTATCGCCTCTGCTGCCTGCATATGTTTTATAGCACTTAATGCCTGGTATTTTGTTTTCATGACCTACGCTACTGTAGAAGTCAAAATAAATCCAGATGTTCTCATATATGCGAACAGCCTTAATTATGTAAAAAATATACGTCCATTAAATGAAGATGGTGCAAGCATTTTGGAAGATTATGATTACAAGGGCAAGAAGCTAAATGATGTATCTCTTGAGCTTACAAAAGTAGCTAAGGAAAAGGGATATCTTGAAAACAACAACGATATCAATATTATAGTAAGATCCAGGCATAATAAGTGGGCAGAAAAAGCTGAATCTCTCATCACAGGCGATATGAATACTTACCTTAATGATATCAACAGAGAGGATATAGCTTTAAGCTTTACTTATCTTGATACAGACGAGCTTGAGGACGTCTATATTGTTGAAGAATCTATTAGTGAACTACCTGATGCTTCTGATGAAGATTCCTTTGAAGAGTCTACTGAGGAGTCCTTCGAAGAATTTATTGAGGAATCTATAGAAGAATCTGTTGAGGAAGTCATAGAAAGCACTACCAAAGAGCCTACATATGAATCCACTTCAGCGATCACTGTAAAGCCAGAAACTAAAGAACCGGCTACTACCATGGTTCCCGTCGTAACTGTAGAACCAACCACTTCCTCAAGTCATTTAGAGATTCCAGATCATACTTATGATGATGACGATGATGACAGGGATGACCACTTTGATGATGAGTTTGATGACGATTCTGAAGAAGATGATAACTACGAAGCTGATAATGATAACGACGACGATGATGATAATGGCAAAGACGATGAGCATGACGATTCCGATGACAGAGATGAAAATGAAGATGATGACTAAATAAATTTAAAAAATTTTTATTTTATCTAATTACCCCTTTTTTCAATATTTTCTTTCGTATACTACAGTATAACTTAAAATAAAAAAAGGAGATTATACTATGAAAAAGAATATTAACAAAACTTTTGGAATTATATTTGCAGCAGCACTTGGCTTATCTGTATTTTCAGTACCAACAGCTCATGCAGCTGGCTTTACAACTGTAACAATCTCTTCACAAAAAGAAAAAGACACCTTCGCAGATAATTTCATCGATAAAAAGGGCAATGTTAAATTAGATAAACTTACAAAATTTGTGGAAGAGCAGACAGGTCTTGGCGATTGCAAGATTACAAATGTAAAAAAAGCTAAGGATTCCAACACTTATGTTGTTACCTTTGAGAGAAATAAGCTCGAATATGATTTTACAACTGATGGCAGCACAGGAAAAATAACAGACATAAGAGATATCGTTTTGGAAAAGGACTACTTTGCAGAAAAGTTCATCGACAAAAAGGGTAATATCAAATACACAGAGCTTACAAAATTTATCGAGGAACAAACCGGCCTTGGTGACTGCAAGATCACAAAAGTTGAAAAGGCTAAGGATTCCAATACCTATGTTGTTACCTTTGAGAGAAACAAACTTGAATATGATTTTTCAACTGATGGTAATGCTGGAATGATTACAGAGATTAGAGATATCGTGCCTTCTAAGCCAGACCATGACCACGATGATGATGATTGGTTTGACGATGACCGCTATGACGATGACGATGATGACGACCGTTACGATGATGATGACGATGACGATCGTTATGACGATTAATTAGCCCCCCAATGTAAATATTTATAAATAAAAATGAGCTGTTGCAAAGGTAGCGAAATACCAGAGCAACAGCTCAATTATTTAATAAATTAAACGCAGGTCCAGCCACCATCAATATATATTGTCTGGCCTGTTGTATATGATGTAAGATCACTTGCAAAAAGGAGCATCTGTCCGCAAAGCTCATCAAGTACACCAGCACGGCCCATTGGGCAGCGAGCCTTAAGATACATCTTAATATCATCATTTACTTCAAGCATCTCTGATGGGAACATACCAGGTCCTATAGCATTTACAGTAATTCCGTAAGGTGCCCATTCCTGTGCAAGTCCTCTTGTGAAGTTAGGCACAGCTCCCTTAGCTGCATTATAAGCAATATTATAATTATTAAGTCCACTTATATGACCCATAATTGATGCAGTATTAATGATACGTCCATAATGATTTTCAATCATATTCTTTCCGCACTCTCTTGCCATCAGGAAATAACCTGTAAGGCTTACATCAAGTACTCTGTTCCAATCCTCAAGCTCAAGCTTCTCAATTGGGCTTACTGCAATCGCACCTGCATTATTGATAAGAATATCTATTTTTCCAAAGGTTTCTATTGTCTTTGCAACACCAGCCTTAACCTGATCCTCCTTTGAAACATCGCAGGCAACAGGAAGGCAAACTCCACCCATTGCTTCAATCTCATCTCTAAGCTTATTAAGCTTCTCGATTCTTCTTGCAAAAGCTGCTACCTTTGCTCCATTTCCAGCAAGTGCTTTAGCATACTCATATCCGATTCCTGAAGAAGCTCCTGTAACTACAGCAACTCTTCCGGTAAGATCCATGTAATTCTTCATAACTGTAACCCTTTCACCATTTTCTTAATAAACATTTTATTTAATAAAGTTGTATTTACTTTATTAATCCTATATAATTATATTGTCTTTTTATTAACAAAGTCAACCAACAGCTTTAAAAAAACTGTTGGTTTTATATGTAATATGACGACAAATCTTAATTAAAGAGGTAAATATAGATGGTAAAAAAAGCTCAGTCAAATATCCCCCAACTGCTAAAGCAAAACCTTATATCTTTGCTCAATACACTTCCAATACACAAAATACATATTACCCAGCTATGTAAAATATCTCATATAAACAGAGCTACCTTCTATGCCTACTATTCCGATATTTATGAGCTACTTCATGATATTGAAAAAGACATCATTGCAGAAATATGTGAACTTATGAATAATACAGATTATTCGATAAGCAAGTCAGCTTATATAACAGAATGTTTTTTTACATACATTTACGAACACAGAAGCATAGTACGTGTACTTTTATCCAATGGAAATCAGACTGATTTTGCTTCAGACATAAATGAAGTGCTTACTAATCTACTTCGAAAATCTGTATACATTCAATATGATATTCCCGAAGACCTTCCTTTAAATAAACTTAATGACATTCTTAGTTTTATTGTTTTTGGACACTATGCATTTTATGTCCAGTTTTTCATTTCGGCAGATGAACTAAATAAAGATATGATTTTAGATGCAGCAAAAACCTGCAGCGAACTTAGTGAAATATGTTTAAAAAATTATTTAAAGCTGAAAAGTGATAAGTAAAAATGCCAGCGGAGAAAATGATGTAAGCATCACCCCACTCCACCGGCATTTTTTATATTAAATACTCATTCGCAAATTAGTTTTTGCCTGAAAGAAACTCATGAATTCCTCTTGCGCCCTTCTTTCCTGCTTCCATAGCAAGGATAACTGTAGCAGCACCTGTTACCGCATCACCACCGGCATAGACACCTTCCTTAGTTGTCTTTCCTGTTTCCTCTTCTGCAATAAGACATTTCCACTTGTTAGTCTCAAGACCTTCTGTTGTGCTTGAGATAAGTGGGTTTGGAGATGTACCAAGTGACATAATAACTGCATCACAGTCGATAACATACTCTGATCCAGGAACCACAACAGGTCTTCTTCTTCCTGACTCGTCAGGCTCTCCAAGCTCCATCTTAACAATCTTCATACCCTTAACCCAGTCATTTTCATCTGTAATAATTTCAACTGGATTCTGTAAGAGGTCGAAAATAACTCCCTCTTCCTTAGCATGATGAACTTCCTCTACTCGTGCAGGAAGCTCTGCCTCAGAACGTCTATAAACAATATGTACCTCTGCACCAAGTCTAAGAGCAGTTCTTGCAGCATCCATAGCAACGTTTCCACCACCTACAACAACAACCTTCTTAGCACGCATAATAGGTGTATCATAATCCTTAAATGCCTTCATAAGGTTATTTCTTGTAAGGAACTCGTTTGCTGAGAATACTCCGTTAGCATTTTCACCCGGAATACCCATAAACTTAGGAAGACCAGCTCCTGAGCCTACAAATACAGCATCAAAGCCTTCCTCATTGAAAAGCTCATCAATTGTGATTGACTTTCCGATGATTACGTTACACTCGATCTTAACACCAAGCTGTTTAACAAGCTCGATTTCCTTTGCAACGATTTTCTCCTTTGGAAGACGGAACTCAGGAATTCCATAGAGAAGAACTCCGCCAGGCTGGTGAAGAGCTTCAAAAATTGTTACATCATAGCCAAGCTTGGCAAGATCTCCAGCACAGGTAAGTCCTGCAGGGCCTGCTCCTACTACAGCAACCTTCTTACCATTAGGCTCACCCTTCTCTGCTGCAACAAAATGATTTTCATGTGCCCAGTCTGCAACAAAACGCTCAAGTTTACCGATTGAAACAGCTTCACCCTTAATTCCTCTGATACATTTACCCTCACACTGGGTTTCCTGTGGGCATACACGTCCGCAGATTGCAGGAAGTGCTGAAGAAAGTCCGATAACTCTTGCTGCTTCTTCAAAATTTCCAGCCTTAACCTGACGAATAAATCCAGGAATATCAATATTAACAGGGCAGCCCTGTACACAAAGAGGCTTCTTACAATCAATACATCTTGATGCCTCTTCCATAGCCTCTTCTACGTTATATCCATAACAAACCTCTTCAAAGTTTGTTGCTCTTACCTTTGCCTCCTGCTCTCTTACAGGAACCTTATGTAATACATCTGCCATTATTCTTCACCTCCGCAGTTTCCGCATCCACCATGATGGGTTGCCCCCTCCTGGAGTTTAAGCATAGCTCTGCCCTCTTCTGTCTTATATGTGTTCATACGCTTCATAGCAAGTGACCAGTCAATAAGATGTCCATCAAACTCAGGTCCGTCTACACATGCGAACTTAATCTCATCACCTACCTGTAAACGGCAAGCTCCGCACATTCCTGTTCCATCAACCATGATTGGGTTCATAGAAACGATTGTAGGAATATTAAGCTCCTTTGTAAGTGCGCATACGAACTTCATCATGATCATAGGTCCGATTGCAACAACAATGTCATATTCCTTAGACTGGTTCTTTACAAGATCCTCTAAAACAACGCAAACGTTTCCATGGGTCTTATAGCTGCCATCGTCTGTACAAACATAAAGATTCTCTGCAACAGCTTCAAGTTCCTTCTCCATGATAAGTGTATCCTTGCATCTTGTTCCAAGAATAACATCACATGGAATACCATGCTCCTTAAACCACTTAACCTGAGGATATACAGGAGCAGCTCCAACTCCACCTGCTATAAAGCAGTATCTTCTATTCTTAACTTCTTCAATAGGCTCCTTAACAAAATCAGAAGCATTTCCAAGTGGTCCTACAACATCCTGGAATGCATCACCTGCTTTAAGCTCTGCCATTCTCTGGGTTGAAGCACCAACTACCTGGAAAATAATGGTAACAGTACCATTCGCTCTGTCAAAATCACAGATTGTAAGAGGAATACGCTCTCCCTCATCATCAATCTTTGTTATCAAAAACTCTCCCGGCTGACATGATCTTGCTACATATGGAGCTTCAACTACCATCTTGTAGATCTTATCAGCTAACTTCTCAGCTTCAAGAATCTTATACATTTATATAAACCTCCTAATCATTTAAGGAAAATGGCAAAGCCAGAGCTGGTTTTGCCTAACCCAAACATTGTTATCATTTTAACACGAAATTATCTCTACTTTCAAGCCATTATATAAGTATTTTATTTTTTGGATGTTCTTATATATAAACATTTTGCATAGAAAAAGCTGCTGCCGGATACATATCCAGACAGCAGCCATTAATTCTATTTATTTTGATTAGAAATCAACTTCCTCATCGTAGAAGCAAGCCTTTAAGAGCTTAGCCATAACTTCTGGTGTGATCTCTCTTGGGTTAGATCCTGTACAAGCATCGCCTACTGCAAGCTCAGCAACTGTTGGAAGCTTATCAAGGAACTCCTGCTCATCGATGATTCCACCCTTGTAATCCTTGATGCAAAGAGCGATGTTAAGCTCTGTATTAAGCTCTCTGATACGAGCGATAAGAGCATTCTTTAACTCCTCATCTGTCTCACCCTTAAGTCCAAGGTACTGAGCGATGATAGCATATCTGTGAAGAGCCTCTGGGTTCTTAGCATTGTAAGCAATTACCTTAGGAAGGTACATAGCATTTGCTGCACCGTGAACGATATGTCCGCCTGTATAAGCAGCACCTGTCTTATGGGCCATTGAATGAACGATTCCAAGTAATGCATTTGAGAATGCCATTCCTGCAAGACACTGGGCATCATGCATCTTCTCTCTTGCTGCCTTATCTCCATTGTATGACTTAACAAGGTACTCGTTGATGATCTGAAGAGCACGGATTGCAAGTGGATCTGTGTACTCACAGTTAAGTGTTGAAACAAATGCCTCAACTGCATGTGTAAATGCATCCATACCTGTATTAGCGCAAAGCTCAGCTGGCATTGTCTCAGCGATCTCTGAATCTACGATAGCCACATCAGGTGTAATGTTGAAGTCAGCAAGTGGGTACTTGATTCCCTTAGCGTAATCTGTGATTACTGAGAATGCTGTAACCTCTGTAGCTGTTCCTGAAGTTGAAGGAATAGCACAGAATTTAGCCTTTGTTCTAAGAGTTGGGAAGTTGAAAGGAACGATAAGATCCTCAAACTTTGAATCTGGATACTCATAGAATGCCCACATAGCCTTTGCAGCATCGATAGGTGATCCGCCACCAATAGCAACTATCCAGTCTGGCTGGAAGTCCTGCATAGCCTTTGCACCCTTCATAACAGTCTCAACTGATGGGTCTGGCTCTACACCTTCAAATGTAATAACTTCCATTCCTGCTTCCTTAAGGTATTCAACAGTCTTTCCAAGGAAACCTGTAGCCTTCATTGAATGTCCGCCTGTTACTACTATAGCCTTCTTTCCTGTAAGATTCTTAAGCTCAGCAAGGCTGCCTGCTCCATGATAAACATCTCTAGGTAAAGTAAATCTTCCCATTTCTCTGTCCTCCATAAATTATATAATAAATAATCAGTAACTAAATTTTCCCAGGCATATGTTAACTTTTTAACACTCATACCTCTGTACAGGATACACTATTGTTAATAATTTATCAAGTACTATTTACAGATGTTTTTATTTTAGTACATTTTAATGCTTTTATGACTAAATGTATCCTTTTATTTAGACAATTTATTTAGAATGCCTCCTGCAAAGCTGTACTGTATATAATACAATCAGCTATTTCTTTATCCATAATCTGGGAAATTGAAACAGCATATATTATCAGTTGGACTGTATATCGTTCTATTAGCTTTTCTTTGCTATCTACTCTGTCAGTTTTGTAATCAACTATAACTATCCTTCCATCACCGTCTTCATATATGCAGTCGGCAATTCCCTGTAACAGCTGAATCTCATCTCCATTATTAAATTGGAGTTTCTCGTGCTTTTTAACCTTTTCCTTATATTCTTCTATATTTTCAGAAATATTTTCACCTGCCTTGAAACTTACCATAAATCTCTGCTCTCTTCTAAGCTCACCTCGTTCATCTGATAAAGCTATCTGCCTGGCAATATCTGATTTGAAAAAGCCTAAGGCCAGATTTACATTTAAGGCAGCTGCTTCTTTCTTCATCATATACCCTGAATCAAGTATTCTTGTTTTTTCAAGCTCTAGAAATTCAAGTATCTCCTTATCTGATGGCTTTGGATTTTTACTTATAAGCTTACAATATCTGCTATAATCAATCAGCTCCATAAATCTATGAAAAGCATTTCCTCTGACCGCTGCTCTTTCTTTTCTAATTCTTATCTCTGCTTCATCAGCTTCATCTGATGCTGCCTCTATAACAATAGCTCCTTCTTTGATTTCCGAAACACTAAGTTTTGGTCTTAAATCAAGATATTTTGAAAAAGCATATTTCTTATTAAGCTTATTTCTT
>JAUNDV010000005.1 GCA_030525875.1 Eubacteriales bacterium | reverse complement strand
AGGATGAGCATTGGCTCTTTCCATTTTATTTTTACACCATTATATGGACATAACTTTGTGTAAACCTTTATAGGTACAAACCATCCGGTTTCCTTCTCATGATATGGTTTTGTACCTTTTTTCTTTATTTTCACCTCTTTAGGTACAAATCATCCTCTGACAAGTTTACTTCTGGAGGTTCTAGGTGGATGAGAGTATTTTCTACCTTTTAGTCACAAAAAAAGCCCAAGAAGCCTGAGGTTAATCCTCAAAGCTCTTGAGCCATTCTTTATCTTATCCAATATTTCAAATAAAGTAATTCAGATTAGTTACCCATCTGCTTAGCTACTTCGTCTGCGAAGTTCTCATTCTTCTTCTCAAGTCCTTCACCAGTCTCAAAACGAACGAACTTCTTAACAACGATCTTTGCATTGTTTGCCTTAGCAACTGCATCAACGTAAGCCTGAACTGACTGCTTTCCATCCTCAGCCTTAACATAAGTCTGGTCTAAAAGGCAGATTTCCTTAAGTTCCTTGTTGATACGTCCCTGAATCATACCCTGAATAACCTTCTCTGGCTTTGAAGCCTCCTTAGGATCATTCTGGATCTGAGCAAGAAGGATTGACTTCTCGTGCTCGATGTAATCAGCATCAACTTCGCTTCTATTTGTGAACTTAGGGCTGAGAGCTGCGATCTGCATTGCTACGTTCTTAGCCATCTCGTGGATTTCATCGTTAACAACGTCTGACTCAACGTCTACTAAAACGCCGATCTTTCCGCCTGCGTGGATGTAAGAAGCAACAAATCCGTTAGCCTCCTCAAGCTTCTCAAAACGACGGATCTTCATGTTCTCACCGATGATAGCGATCTGTGAAGCAAGTTCTTCCTGAACAGTCTTAGACTCATCCTCGAACCACTTCTCAGCAAGGAAAGCATCCATATCTGCTGCTGATGTGTTAAGTGCCTGCTCAGCAACTTCCTTAACATATGTCTGGAACTTCTCGTTCTTAGCAACGAAGTCAGTCTCTGAGTTAACCTCAACAACAACTGCCTTCTTACCATCCTCAGAAACAAGAGTATCTACGATACCCTCAGCTGCGATACGTCCAGCCTTCTTTGTTGCGCTTGCAAGACCCTTTTCACGAAGAAACTCTACAGCCTTATCCATATCTCCTTCTGTAGCTGAGAGAGCCTTCTTGCAATCCATCATTCCTGCACCGGTCATCTCTCTAAGTTCTTTAACCATTGCTGCTGTAACTGCTGCCATGATAAATACCTCCTAAAAATAATCAGTAATAAAAATATGATGCAGCACAAAGGCTGCATCTAAATTAAATAAAGCTTACGCCTCTTCGTTTGTCTCCTCGTATTCAACGTTCTCTGTTCCGTCGCCTTCTACAGACTCCTCAACAAAAGCCTCGTCTCCCTGCTTAGCCTCGATAACTGCATCAGCCATCTTAGCAACGATAAGCTTAACAGCACGGATAGCATCGTCATTACCAGGAATTACATGATCAAGCTCCTCAGGATCACAGTTAGTATCGCACATACCGATAAGTGGAATACCAAGAATGTGTGCTTCCTGAACGCAGATCTTCTCCTTCTTAGGATCAACTACGAATATAGCTGATGGAAGCTCCTTCATCTCTACGATTCCGCCAAGGTTCTTCTCAAGCTTGTCAAGCTCCTTCTTTAAAAGGATAACTTCCTTCTTAGGAAGAACTTCAAATGTTCCATCCTCAGCCATGAGTCTGATAGCCTTAAGTCTCTCGATACGTGACTGGATTGTCTTGAAGTTTGTAAGCATTCCGCCAAGCCATCTCTCGTTGATGTAGAACTCACCACATCTTAAAGCCTCTGACTTAACTGCATCCTGAGCCTGCTTCTTTGTTCCAACAAAAAGAACAGAGCCACCCTCTGCAACTACTTCATTGATTGCCTTGTATGCTTCGTCTACTTTTCCAACTGTCTTCTGGAGATCGATGATATGAATACCGTTTCTCTCGGTATAGATGTATGGAGCCATCTTAGGGTTCCATCTTCTGGTCTGATGACCAAAGTGAACACCAGCTTCTAAAAGCTGCTTCATAGAAATAACGCTCATTTAATTTTCCTCCTTGGTTTTGATAAAGCGTCTGCCCGTACACTCTGGGGAAAACCTCTTAGGCACCAATCCCAGCTATATCAGGCATGTTTAATAGTTACAAAACGCCCTGTAAAACACAGAGCGTTTGTATTTTAGCATATTAATTTTTATTCATCAAGTATTTAAAGAACTTATTTTCAGTTTATGCGAAAGCAAATTGTACTTAATTAAATACAAGCAATATTTTAAAGCTTATAAAGCCTTCTTTCCTCTGCAATATGTCTGGATGACCTTGTAATCTCTGTCAAGAACTACTATGTCAGCATCATAGCCTGCTGCAATTCTTCCCTTCCTGTCATCTACTCTTAAGCATCTGGCAGGGTTCAGTGTGCATGCATTTATTGCGGCACTTACAGGAACCATACATTCTTCGATTAGATTTCTTAAGCCCTCATTCATTTTCATGGTAGAACCTGCTATAGTTCCATCCTGAAGTCTTGCAAGTCCGGACTCGTCAAGTGTGATCTTATGTCCTCCAAGGGTGAATTCCTGACCTGGTGCTGCTGATTTGCATCTTAAGCTGTCTGATACCATCATGGTGTAATCTCTGCCTTTGCTGTCAAAGTAAATATTCACAACATCTGGCTTTACATGCTGTGTATCGCAGATCATTTCTCCAAAAATATCTCTGATTCTAAAGGCTGCTCCAACCTGTCCCGGTGCTCTGTGCTTAAGTCCTGTCATTGCATTGCATACATGGGTCTGTGATCTGGCTCCATTTGCAACTGCCATGAGCACGGTCTCAAATTCAGCACTGCTATGTCCGATTGACACAACAACACCATTTTCGCTTAAGTATCTGGTAAGTTCCTGATCCTTGTCGTGCTCTGGTGCGAGACTCATATATTTGATCCAGCCTCTTGCTGCTTCCTGAAAATGCTTAAACTCTTCGATAGTTGCTTCCTTTATTGCCTCAGGAGGCTGGGCTCCCTTATATTCCATATCAAAATAAGGTCCCTCAAAATGTATGCCAAGAATTTCAGCTGATTTCTCAGGCTTCTCTTCTGCTACATCTGCAACAGATTTTGCTGCTGCCATAAGTACATCTGGAAGCTGGGTAACAGTTGTTGGAAGTAATGAAGTAACACCCTCCTCAGGTATTCTTCTTATCCAGTCTCTTAACTTATCTGGCTCTGCATCATTTGTATCATATCCATATGCACCATGAGTATGAACATCTATAAATCCTGGCAAAATCTTATTTTCACCGTAGTCCTCAACACTTACATCCTCACCATATGTGCCGTATGGACATATTTTTAAAATCTTACCCTCTTCTGCCAAAGCTATATCTGCCGGACGGAATCCATTAGCATACCATACCTTCTTACCTCTTATTATCTCCATGTTCATCCCCCTTATCTTGTTAACGGACTGCAAACCTCCATAAGCCACTGTCTTTCCTCTTCATTCATGAAATCCTTAAGCTTATTATAAACATTTTCATGATATGCATTGAGAAGCTCAATATCTCTGTCTTCCATTAAATCAGTGTTAAGTGCTGCTTTATCTATAGGACAAAGTGTACATGTTTCAAACTTACAGAACTGACCGTACTCATTTAAATAATCATTTACACAAAGAAGCATATTTTCTGTTCTTACTCCATGGCTGCCTTCGATGTAAAGACCCGGTTCATCTGATAAATATAAGCCCTCTTCCATAGGATAAGAATCCTGACGTTCAGGCACAAGTCTGTATCTTATACCTACTGGTCTCTCGTGTACATTGAGCAGATAGCCTACGCCATGTCCTGTACCATGATTATAGTTAAGGCCTCTTGTCCAAAATGGCTCTCTGGCTATATAGTCAAGTGCAACTCCATTTGTACCCTTTAAAAACTTTGCTGCTGCGAGTCTAAGATTAGCTATAACACTTAAGGTAAGAGATGTGCTTTCTTCCTCAGTGATTTCTCCGCAGGCCCAGGTACGTGTTATATCAGTTGTTCCCTCATAATACTGTCCGCCTGAGTCAACAAGATATAAGCCCTTTGGCTCGATAACTGTATCGTGTTCAGGAGAAGGAGAATAATGACACATGGCAGCATTTGAGCCATAGGCTGAGATAGTTGAAAAACTCTCATCAAGGAAGCCCTCCATGCTGCTTCTGAACTCATGTAACTTCAAAAGCACGCTCCACTCAGTCATAGGAAGCTTTCCTATATTCTGCTTAAACCAGAACATGAATTTAGTAACAGCTGCACCATCCTTCAAATGGGCTTTTCTCAAATTCTCCATCTCTGTCTGGTTCTTAACTGCCTTTGCTATTGTAGATGGAAGCATCTTATTGATTATATATGTACTCTCAGGTATTGCATTTACGAGTGCATAATTTGTCTTGTCTTCTTCCAGGAGTATGCTCTTTACCCTAAGACTGCTTACATCTGCATATATATCCTCAGTATTAGTATTAACTCTTACATTTATTGAATGAAGATAAGCTTCAACCTCCTCATTTAAATGTGCCTTATCTGTATAGAGACATACGTCCTCACCATTTATAAGTAAAAATGAAAGGAAAACAGGATTATTTGGAATATCTGAAGCTCTTATATTGAGAAGCCACGCAATGTCATCAAGCATGGTTATAACATGTGCCTCTGCCTTCAGCTTATTCATCTGTGCCTTTAATTCTGCAAGCTTTTCTATAGCTGATTTACCTGCATACTTCTCTTCTAAAATATACATTTTTGTGTAATCCGGAGCTGGTCTGTCTGCCCAGATTTCATCAACTACATCTCTTTTGGAAGCGATCTTTACGTTCTTATCCTCAAGTCTGTCGCATATTTCTTTAGCTTCAACATAGCCTATGCACTTTCCGTTAAAACCAAAGCATCCGCCCTCAGGTGTCTTGTCATAGATAAAATCTACTATTTCAGGTGTTTCTGGCTCACCCATCTTCATAAGCTCAATTCCTGTGTCCTTGAGCTGACTGGCTGCCTGAACAAAATATCTTCCATCTGTCCAAAGACCTGCCTCGTCCTTTGTAACAACAAGCTTTCCTGCTGAACCAGTAAATCCTGAAATTTCTGCAATCTCTCTGTAATATGCACCTACATACTCAGACTGATGATCATCGTCCATAGTTATAAGATAAACATCTATTCCATATTCAGCCATCTTAGCTCGTAAATTTTCAAGCTGTAATCTCATTTACCCCTACCTCCTGTTTATATCGAATTTGGTTTATATACTTTAATTATCAACTTTGACTTACATCAACTTTATTTATATCAAATTTAGTTTGTATAAAGCCTTGCTTATTCCGTCCCTGTCAATATTATCTGTAACAAGGCCGGCATTTTTCTTAAGCTCCTCACAGGCATTGCCCATGGCAACACCTACAGTTGCTGCCTTTATAATTTCTATGTCATTGGAAGAATCACCAAAGGCATAAGTTTTTTTATCTTTCATATCAAAGTATGCCATAAGCTTCTGCATTCCATCGGCCTTTGAAAATCCTCTTTCTACTACGTCTGCGCCCTTTTCTGACTGAAAGCCCTTTAATATGAGACTCTTAAATCTTCCCTCTATTCTTTCCTTATCCTTTGTCAAATCTCCAGCATAAGAAAGAGCATGAATCCTTATCTTACGATTAAAAATCTCTTCAAAATCCACAAAGTTTCTCTTAAGTGAAGGATTGTATGCTGCATCCGCTTCCATCTTCTTTTGAGGATTTATGTAAAAGTCCTCATTACCTATAGTAGCTCCAAAGCAGTCACCTGTTTCCTGTGCATATTTATATATATCCTTTAGGAGTGACTCATCCATATAATGCTCAAAAACAAGTTCATCTCCTACAGTTATCTTACAGCCATTTAGATGGATAATTGCGTCTGGATTAATAATATCCTTATATTTAACGCTGTAATGACTATCCATGTCTCTTCCAGTAGAAATTACAACATAATAATTGCTTCTAAGCTTTTCTATTGCTTCTATTGCCGAAGATGGAATCTGATCTATACTGTTATCCAGCAAAGTTCCATCCAGATCAAAAAAAGCCATTCCATTTTTATGCATATTTTTCACCCAAAGACTTATATTTAAATACATAATAGCCTATGCTGTTATGCTATAGGCTATTATACGCTTATATTTTATTGTTAGCTATAATTTTTGGAAAATATTTTTATTATTTTCATTTTTTATAAAATAATCATTCCAATCTGGTATACAAGGAAGGTTATTATCCACGCTGTACAGAGCTGGAAGAGTGCTGAAAATGCTGCCCAGCCCGCGCTCTTTGACTCTTTCTTAATGGTAACTATTGTTGCCGCACATGGAATGTATAAGAGTGAAAATATCATAAGTGATACTGCATTCAGGGAAGTAAAGCCAATTCCCTCAAGTGCCTGCTGCATCATTGACATTCCCAGTTCTGAATTTATGTTTTGGATACCAAAGAGTACAGCACAGCTTGAAACGACAACTTCCTTAGCTGATATACCTGCAATAAGCGCAACTACTATCTGCCAGAAGCCAAGACCTATTGGTTTAAACAAAGGAACTACTATCTTTCCTATCATTGCACCAAAGCTTTCAGTCATATCTCCTGTATATCCATGTATACCAAAGTTTAAGAGTACCCACATAATAATTGAGGCAATAAATATAGTCGTTCCAGCCTTTTGTAAGAAGTCCTTTATTTTTTCGAAAACATATATAAATACTGTTCTTCCACTTGGAATCTTATATTCAGGAAGTTCTATCAGCAAAGCATTTTCAGACTTGGTTTTGCCGAATTTATTTATTATCCAGGCTGTAAGTATAGCTACTGCTATTCCTATAACATACATGGAATAAGCAGCTATCATGGCATGTTCCTTAAAAAATATCTCTGAAAATAAAATATAAATAGGGAGCCTGGCTGAACATGACATGAACGGCGTGATGAGCATTACTTTCATCCTATCTTTCTTACTCTCGAGTGCACGGCTTGCCATAATAGCAGGGACTGTACAGCCAAACCCAAGCAGCATAGGAATAAAGGCTCTTCCTGAAAGTCCAAGACTTCCCATTATTCCATCCATTACATATGCAACTCTGGACATATATCCGCTGTCCTCAAGAACAGCAAGTGCAAAAAACAAAATAATTATATTTGGAAGGAAAGTTATTACTCCACCTACACCAGCAATAATTCCATCACAGATAAGTGAGATCATCTGCTTAGATGCGCCAAGATTTATAAGGAAGGCTTCCGTAGCTCCTATTATATAATCAATGCCAACCTCAACATAGCCCTTGAGGAAATCTCCAACTGCAAAGGTAAGAAAGAAAACTACAGCCATTATCAGTAAAAATACAGGTATAGACCAGAACTTATGTGTAAGAATTTTATCTGCCTTATCTGTCCACTCTTCTGTTTTCTTCTTTCCTACAAGACATTCATCTATTATTTCTTCGATAAAATCATATTTTTCATTGATTATAACATCTTCCATCGACTGGCTGAGAATGTCTTTAAGCTCAATAGGATATCTCTTCAGAATATCACTGTCATATTCTGAAATCTTTATAGCAAGCCATCTATAGTTTTTCTCATCTGGATAGCTGGCTCTTAACCTGTCTTCTATATTGTCGAGCATATCCTCTATTTTATCAGAGTATACCATTACGTATTCATCATGATGATCATGTCTGTGCTTTGATACTGTTGAATTAGGATGCTCATGCAATATTCTGTCTGGTACTGACTGCTCATTGTGATGAACAGCAGCATGTATCAAAATATCGAGTCCCTTTCTTTTTCTTGCAGAAATAGGTATTACAGGAACTCCAAGCATTTCAGGAAGCCTATGAAGATCTATCTCCATTCCTCTCTTTTCCACAATGTCCATCATGTTGAGGGCGATGACAACTGGCTTTCCCAGCTCAATAAGCTGAAGCGCAAGATAAAGATTTCTCTCAAGCGCAGATGCATCTACTACATCTATAACAACATCTACTTCATCTGAAAGTATAAAATCTCTGGATACCTGTTCCTCCATGGTATAGGATGAAAGCGAGTAGGTTCCCGGAAGGTCCACAAGATTTATCTTTTCTCCCTTAAAATCAAAGCTTCCTTCAACCTTTTCTACTGTAACTCCGGGCCAGTTGGCAACCTTTAGATTCGCTCCTGTATAAGCATTAAATAAGGTAGTTTTTCCACAATTTGGATTACCTATAAATGCTACTGTCATTTCTTTATTATCATTTGATTTCATGTCTATTCCTTATGTCTTATCTATACTGTAAAATTTAATCCATAACCTCTATGGCTTCAGTCATTTTCTTTCCAAGCGCAAACCTTGTCCCTCTTATCTTTATGACCATGGTTCCTCCGCTTTTATTATTCATGACTTCTACCACTGTTCCATTTGTAAGACCAAGAACTTCCAATCGTCTTTTAGCCGCCATAGGCAGCTTCATACCTGAAACTGTATACTTTTCTCCTATAATTCCATTATTCAGCTTCATATATAACCTCACAAAATATTTAAAATGCTATTTTCGTTTTAAGGTTAGCACCAACTAACAATGATGTCAAGCTATTTACAATACTTCCAGACAAAATGAAATCATGACAGGCACAAAGGCTGAACAGATCATTCCATTTAGAACAGATATTACAACTGTCTCCTCATTTGTATATCTCATCATCATTGGCAAGGTCGTATCTTCGCTTGTGGCTCCAGCAGGTGCTATACAGGTATAGTAATTAAACTTAGAAGCAATAAATGGGATTATAAAAAATGAAAATATCTCTCTCATTAGATTACTCAGGAAAGCTATACTTCCCAATTCTGCCCCTACAAGCTTAGTAAGTGTTGCTCCTGCAAGACTGTACCAGCCCATACCACTTGCCACTGCTGCTGCATGACTTAGTGGAAGTCCTGACAGCATGCCGCAGACTATCCCTCCTAAAAAGGATGCAAGCATTATACAAATTGGAATTATAAAAATTTTGAAATGGTATTTTTTTATTTTCTGTACTATACCCCTGTTAAGTCCAACGCTTATACCTACTGAAAACATAAGTATATACAAAACAGCATCTGTATGTGAACTAAAGAGGTCTATAAGGCCTATATTTATATCCATAAGCCCATAAATAATACCAAGTATAAGGGCTAAAAGTGTAAGCTTTACCATATTTTAAGCCTCCTCTGTAGTTACTGTCCCAGCTTCGCCAGCTTCTATAGTATCTAAGCTCTCTGATTGCTTCTTAAAAAGCTTCCTGTCCTTTTTTCTTACCATATATCTCTCAGAAAATATAAAGACAAGGATGACAGAAAATATAGACGGAATAGCAAAAAACAGAAAACTTGTGAAACCTAAAGAAAGCAGCTCTTCAAAAAAGTTTTCCCTGCTTCCAAGCATCCTTCCCATTGAGAAGATAAGTATAAGTGTGCACGCAAGCTGCAATTTTTCATTAATAGTTTTATATTTTTCTGGGAAAAATCTGTTTCCAATCAATATTCCCAGACACATTATCACTAAAATATCCATTAATCTACCTTCAAAATAGTTTGCATTATAAAACCGGGAAATGATCCCCGGTTTCTATAATAAATGATTATTTACGGAATGAAGCTCTCTTTCTAAGAAGAGGATCAAGTATCTTCTTTCTTATACGAAGAGACTCTGGTGTTACCTCTAACAGCTCATCTGTATCGATGAAGTCCATGCACTGCTCAAGTGACATAACCTTAGGCGGTACAAGTCTTAAAGCCTCATCTGCTGAAGAAGAACGTGTATTTGTAAGCTTTTTTGTCTTACATACATTGATTTCTATATCCTCGGTCTTTGGTGACTGTCCGATTACCATACCGCTGTATACCTTTGTACCAGGACCGATAAAGAGTGTTCCTCTCTCCTGTGCATTGTAAAGGCCATAGGTAATAGCCTCTCCTGCCTCGAAAGCTATAAGTGAACCTGTTGGTCTGTATGTAAGCTCACCCTTGAAAGGTCCATATCCGTCAAATGAAGTATTGAGGATACCATTACCCTTTGTATCGGTCATGAACTCATTTCTATATCCTATAAGTCCTCTTGAAGGAATGTTAAACTCAAGTCTTGTTGTTCCTCCATTCATAGGTGACATACCGGCAAGCTCACCCTTACGCTGTGTAAGCTTCTGGATAACAGTACCTGTAAACTCGTCAGGAACATCTATATAAGCAATCTCCATAGGCTCAAGCTTCTTTCCTCTTTCATCTGTCTTATAAAGAACCTCTGCCTTAGAAACTGCAAACTCATATCCTTCTCTTCTCATATTTTCTATAAGTACGGAAAGATGAAGTTCTCCTCTTCCTGATACCTTGAAACAGTCTGCTGTATCTGTCTCCTCTACTCTGAGTGAAACGTCAGTGTTAAGCTCCCTGAACAATCTTTCTCTTATATGTCTTGAAGTAATATATTTTCCTTCCTGTCCTGCAAGAGGTGAATCATTAACCATGAAATACATGGCAATTGTAGGATCAGATATCTTCTGGAAAGGTATTGCTTCAACCTGCTCAGGTGCACAGATAGTATCTCCGATATGAATCTCAGGTATACCTGAAACGGCGACAATATCTCCTATAGTTGCCTCATTTACCTCTACTCTCTTAAGTCCGTTATATGTATAAAGCTTTGATATCTTAGTCTTTATCAGCTTATCCTTGTCATGATGGTTACATAATACTACCTGCTGGTTTACCTTTATGACACCATTAGATACCTTTCCTACACCGATTCTTCCTACAAAGTCATTGTAGTCAATTGTAGAAATAAGCATCTGCATAGGTGCTTCAGGATCTCCTTCAGGTGCAGGTATATGCTCTATAACTGTATCAAGCAGAGGCTGCATATCTGTACCCTGTACCTTAGGATCAAGACTTGCATATCCACTTCTTGCAGAAGCAAAGACAAATGGACAGTCAATCTGCTCATCTGATGCTCCAAGATCCATAAGAAGCTCAAGTACCATATCTACTACTTCATCAGGTCTTGCTTCTGGTCTGTCAATTTTATTTACACATACTACTACTGGAAGGTCAAGCTCCATTGCCTTTCCAAGCACGAACTTGGTCTGAGGCATAGGACCTTCAAATGCATCGACAATTAATACTACTCCGTCAACCATCTTAAGTACACGCTCAACCTCACCGCCAAAATCAGCGTGACCCGGTGTATCAACAATATTTATCTTGTGATTTTTATAGCTTATTGCAGTATTCTTTGAAAGAATTGTTATTCCTCTTTCTCTCTCGATGGCATTTGAATCCATTACTCTGTCTTCAACTTCCTGATTCTCACGGAATACTCCATTTTGATGAAGCAAAGCATCTACGAGAGTTGTTTTACCATGGTCTACGTGGGCAATTATGGCTACGTTTCTGATATCATTTCTCTTCTCGAGCATTATTTAGTCCCCTCAATTCCTTTTTATTTGAAATATAATTTATTATTAAAATGTTAAACGTTAAATTCCAACATAGTATTATAGTATAGGCTTAGCTTATAAGCAAGAGAAAACAGTCACGAAGCTGTGACTGTTTTCATTAGAATACAAGGTTATATTATACAATCAATATCCTCTGGCTGACTTAGCTCTCTCAGAATATGGTGAATCTGGATGCTCTCCGACTATCTTATCAAAGATTGCATTTGCCTCTGTTACCCTTTCCTGCGACTGTAAAAGTCTTGCCTTCAGATACATGGCTTCAGGATCATCTGGTTTTATCCTGAGTGCTGTATCATAATAGCTTTCTGCCTGAGCCTTGTCGCCACCATTCCATGAAGCTGTTCCCAGAGAAACTATACTGTTAAAGCCTTCATTTGTCATATATCTCTTTATTTCTGCATATATTCCGCTTAGAGGCTCTTCTGTTATCTTCTCAGTATCAAGACTCAGATAGTCTGTCGCCGCCTGCATTATCGCACCAGAGTTATAGTTTGCAATAATAGAATTTAGCTTCTGGTACATCGAAGTAAAGTCTGCATTTTCCTGTTCAAAGGCTGTGAGCTTCTGTGAAACAGCTGAATATTGCTTCTCAAGCTCTGCATATCTTGTTCTTAAATCCTCAAGCTCTGCATTTTTATCGCTTAGTGACTGACTGTTCACGGCTATCTTCATATTTGCTTCAACATTATACTTCTTGCGTATGCCAGGAAGCACAAGTATAGAAAAGCTCAGGAGTCCTACCAGCATTCCTACAGATAAATATGCAACTACCTGTCCTGCTGTCGCTTCCTTCTTTGCCTTTGGCAGAATGACATCATCATCCTCCATCTGCCTGTGTGAAAATGCATTTTTTAGCTTGTTTTTCTCAATCTCTGCCTTGCCAGTCCTATGCTTCACCTCATCCATAAGAATGAGTGCTTTTGCATTGTTTCTGTCTATTTTGAGAACCTTCATCAGAGATCTTCCGGCTTTGACATTTTCATCCTTCTGCATGTAAAGGAGCGCTAAGAGCATGTGTGCCTTAACAAATTTTGGATTTTCTGAAAGTATGTTGTTTAACTGGATTATAGCAAGGTCTTCACTATCATTTTGTGCCTGATTAAGTGCCTGATTGAATTTTTTTACTGTCTGTGACGCAAGCTCAAGCTGTCCTTTTTTTCTCTGCACCTCATCCATGTAGTAATCAGCCCGGTTATTTTCTGGCTGAAAGCTAAGACTTATTATCCACTGTATAAGTGCATCAGCAGTTTCACCCATTTCGTAAAATATAAGTCCGAGCAGATTCCTTGCATCTATCTGATATTTATTAAAATGCAAAGATTTTTTCAGAAGCTCGCTTGCTCCGCTAAGATCATCCAGCCTTGCTCTTTCCAGTGCAAGGTTGTAATAAACATTTGATATTTTTACAAGTGTTGTCTTATAATCCATTTTTCATCCCCATGCTGTAAGCATCATTTTGTCTGCGTACAACACCGTCTTTCAAAAGTTCAAACATTATATCATTCATGTCTGTAAGATCTGTTTTTGCTATTGCATCCTCTATGTTATCTACATCCAGAGAAGGTTTAAAACGTTTGATTTCCTCTTTAAAATCTATCATACAGCACCTCCGTTTTCATTTAAAACTGCATATACTTTTGGTCTGTTTTCCATATAATAGAGAACCTTTTCTTCCATTACTGCCCTGCTTTCGCCTTTGCTAAGCTGAACGATCTTATCTGCAAATTCCTTATACTGCTCTATAGGCATCAGATAATAAAAGGTGCACTTATCTGTATATTCTTCAGACTCTGTAAAAAGTTCCATTGTTTCTGCAATATACTTTATCTGATTTGATAAGGTATATTCACAGATAACAGAAACCTTAACACCTTCCTTTAGCTCATGGACCGGAGCCGATTTGAGCACTTCCTTTAAGGAGTCTGAATATGCTCTTACAAGTCCACCTGTTCCTAAAAGAGTTCCTCCAAAATATCTCGTTACTATACCTATGACATCATAGAGTTCATTCCCCTTTAAAAGCTCTAAAATAGGCTTTCCTGCTGTTCCCTGCGGCTCACCATCATCACTAAATCTTTCTAAAACATTTTTTTGATTGCCTATACGCATAGCATAGCAATTGTGATTTGCATCCCTGTTTTCCTTGCGTACCTCTTCAAGTATCAGCTTAGCTTCTTTCTCAGATCGTACATTGATAAGTCTGCCGATAAATCTTGATTTTTTTACTTCTGTCTCAGCAATACTGTCCTTTGATACTATTTTCATATTTTTCTCCGGAATTAGTTGAAATCTTATTTTGAAATAAGTCTTAAAAGCCTACAGGTCCTAAGGCATTTCCTGTGTGTATCATCTCAGTAACTTCCAGATATGGACCTTCCCCATGATAATCTGCCACATCTCTTATTTCAAATTTAGCAGTAAGCTTTACCCATGAACGATTTTCAAAAGCAGAAAGATCCTTTGAATGCGCTAAAAATCCTATGAAAGTCATATCAGCTTCACAGCAGGTCATAGCCATTCTTCCCGGAACAAATTCTCCCTCGCCAAATCTCTTTGATTTCATAATTTGTGCAGTAAATCTTACAGTTTTGCCTAAATATCTCTCTGGCATGTCCTTTGCATCAAAAAACCATATTCCAAAATCTTCAGGCTCTATATCTATTATATCTGCATTTATATCATATGGAAGCTCTTCAGGAAGATTTTCTAAAGGAATCTCTCCGTATTTATTTTCCATAACGATAAGTGATTCAGATGGCATCATTGGTCTTAATTTCTTCTTCCAGTCCAAGAGCTTTTCTCCATCTATATCATCACATCTGTTGACTATGCAGAGCTCTGAATATCTCAGCATTGGTCCCATCAATGCCTTCATATTTGAAAGATAATTATCAAGAGTCTCACCGTTCATGATCGTTACCTGCTGGAAAAGAACCCAGTCCTTAGGGAATACAAGCATATCCGGATTCCACATACCATTGAATTCTATTATAACTCTCTCTGCCTTATACTTATTTCCAAGCTCTTCAAGATATTCTGCCGTAAGCTCATTCTGATTCTCAACAACTTCAATATATGTATTGTTATCCTTTAATTCATCCTCATCATACTCAACTTCGCCCTCCTCGCAAACTACAAGCAGAGTATTTCCATCAATAGAAAAATACTCCTCTCCCATAGTGTACTTGATAAAGGCTGTTTTTCCTGACTCAAGGAAGCCATTTATAAGGAATACTGGTATTTCATTATCATCTATATAATCTGCCATCTTACACCTCTTCGTTAAACGCCTTTATAAGCTCTGCTTCGTCAATATATCTTCCTATTACACAGACTTTTCCTGTGTATTCAGCTTCTCCATCTCTGATTTCATACTCGCCAGGCACAAGGTCAAAGTAATACCATCCGTCACTTTCCTTTGCTTTAAGCATTCCTTTAGCTCTAAGAACAATTCCAAATTCTTCAGTTTCTGCAAGCTTTTTGAGTATAGCTTCAAGCTTTTCCTTATCTATAGCAGGTACATTTTCCCTTCCCCATGATGAAAATACTTCATCAGCATGATGATGGTGATGTTCATGGTCATGATGGTGCTCGTGGTCATGACAGCCACAATCACAGTGCTCATCATGTTCGTGATGATGATGCTCATGCTCTGCCTTAACTGAAGCCATAAGCTCATCTAACATATTTTCCTTTTTCTCCATTATAGAAAGAATTTTCTCTCCCTGAAGCTCTTCAACTGGAGTTGTAATTATTTCAGCTTCCTTATTAAGCTCTCTGATAAGCTCTACATCCTTTTGTACCTTATCATTTGATGCAACATCTGTACGGCTTAATACAATTGTTCCTGCATACTGAACCTGGTTATTAAAGAATTCACCAAAATTTTTCATATACATTTTGCACTTATTAGCATCTACGATAGTAACCGCTGAATTAAGCACTACATCAAGATTTGCAGAAGCATCATTTACAGCCTTCATAACGTCTGAAAGCTTTCCTACTCCTGATGGTTCGATAATAACTCTTTCAGGCTGATAAATACTTATTACCTCCTTAAGTGCTGTTTCAAAGTCTCCAACGAGAGAACAGCATATGCAGCCCTGTGACATTTCTCTTATCTCAATTCCCGCATCCTTGAGGAAACCTCCATCAATTCCTATCTCTCCAAATTCATTTTCAATAAGAACAACCTTTTCTCCCTTTAATGCTTCTTTAAGAATTTTTTTTATGAAAGTCGTTTTTCCTGCTCCTAAAAAGCCTGATATAACATCTATTTTTGTCATGTTTTTCCTTTCCTGTATAAAACATTAATTGTATTTAATGCAATAAAACCCGCTTTAATGCGGGTTTTGATGCAAAATTATTTTAGCTTTGTTAAATGCCAGATATCATGTACATATTCTTCAATAGTTCTGTCTGAAGAGAATTTACCAGAATTGGCAATATTAATTATTGCAGCTCTTGCCCAGGCATTTTCATCTCTATATCTTCTATCTATTTCCTCATGAGCTCTGCAGTAGTCTCTGAAATCCTTAAGTGTAAAGTACTGGTCAGCTACTCCGCCAGAAGAATGATTGTTGAGAAGAGAATTATAAATATCTCTGAATCTCTCTGGATCATCTGGTGAATAGAAGCCATTTATAAGCTGCATAAGCACCTTTCTAATTTCAGGATCTGAGTTAAAGATGTCCATAGGATTGTAATCCTTAGCCTTCTCATGTCTTATAACTTCTTCAGCACTCATACCGAATATAAATGCATTTTCCTCGCCTGCTTCTTCTACTATCTCAATATTAGCTCCATCCATGGTACCAATTGTAAGAGCACCGTTAAGCATGAATTTCATATTTGAGGTTCCTGAAGCTTCCTTAGATGCTGTTGAAATCTGCTCTGATACATCTGCTGCCGGGAAAATAAGCTCCGCATTTGAAACCTTATAATCCTCTATAAATACAACCTTAAGCTTGTTATTTATAGTTTTATCATTGTTGATCACATCAGCAACGGCATTTATAAGCTTGATAGTCATCTTTGCTCTATAGTATCCTGGTGCAGCCTTTGCTCCAAAGATAAAGGTACGAGGAAGCACATCCTTAGTTGGATTGTCCTTTAATTCATTGTAGAGATACATTACATGAAGTATATTCATGAGCTGTCTCTTATATTCATGAAGTCTCTTAACCTGTACATCAAAGATGCTTCTTGGATCTACATCAATACCGTTATGCTCCTTGATATAACGGGCAAGTCTGAGTTTATTTTTGTATTTTATTGACATAAATTCCTGTTGAGCCTTCTTGTCATCAGCAAAAACTTCAAGCTTCTTCATCTTTGAAAGATCAGTAATCCATTCTGGACCTATCTTCTCTGTTACCCACTCTGCCTCAAGTGGATTTGCATGCAAAAGGAATCTTCTCTGTGTAATTCCATTTGTCTTATTATTAAACTTTTCAGGCCAAAGTTCGAAGTAATCGTGGAAGACCTCATCCTTAAGTATCTGTGTATGAATTGCAGCTACTCCATTGACTGAATAGCTTCCAACTATAGCCATGTTTGCCATTCTTACCTTGCCATCACGGATAATATCCATTGCAGCATGCTTTTGCTGGTCTCCTGAATAACGTTCATTGATGAGGATTGCAAATCTTCTGTTCATCTCCTCAACTATCTGATAGATTCTAGGAAGAAGTCTTGAGAAAAGCTCTATAGGCCACTTCTCAAGTGCCTCAGCCATAATTGTATGGTTTGTAAATGCACAGCAATGGGTTGTGATTTCCCATGCCTCATCCCACTCAAGCATATAATCATCAAGAAGAACTCTCATAAGCTCAGGCACAGTAAGTGTAGGATGGGTATCATTCATATGGAATACAACCTTCTCTGGAAGCTTATGAATATCATCATGCTCTTCCATATATTTTCTTACTGCTGTCTGGATTGAAGCAGATACAAAGAAATACTGCTGTCTTAATCTTAACTCCTTACCAGACATATGGTTATCATTAGGATATAAAACATCTACTATATTATTTGCAAGTGTTGTCTGCTCAACAGCCTTCTGATAATTACCTCTGTCAAACTCATCAAGCTTGAATTCCTCTATAGGCTCAGCATCCCATACTCTGAGGGTATTTATAACTCCATTGCCGTATCCGACTATAGGCATGTCATAAGGAATTGCAAGAACTGACTGATATCCCTTGTGGATAAATCTGTTTCTATGTCCATCCCACTGAGTCTCAATATAACCATTGAATTTAATCTCGCAGGCATACTCACTTCTCTTTATTTCAAATGGATAGCCATTCTTAAGCCAGTTATCCGGCTTTTCTACCTGGAAACCATTTTCTATCTTCTGCTTAAACAGTCCATAGCGATATCTTATTCCACATCCATATGCAGGATATGAAAGTGTTGATAATGAATCTAAGAAGCAGGCAGCGAGTCTTCCAAGACCACCATTTCCTAAAGCAGGGTCTCTCTCCTGATCCTCTAATACATTGAGGTCAATACCTATTTCTGAAAGTGCTTCTTTTACGTCATCATTTTTGCAAAGGTTTATAAGGTTATTTCCAAGTGCACGACCTTCAAGAAACTCCATTGATAAATAATAGAGTTTCTTTGAATCCTGCTCCTTGAATTTCTTCTGGGTATCGATCCAGTCATCTATAACCCATTCCTTTACAACACTTGAAACAGCCTGAAAGAGTTCCTGCTGTGTAGCTTCGCCAAGCTCTTTTCTAAAAAGATTTCTTACTGAACTTTTAACCTGGGCTTTAAACTCTTCCTTATTGAATTTATCATTTACAAACATAATAAAATTACTCCTTGATCCAGCTTAGTATACAAGCTTTAATTGGTCACCTTTTCAACTCCGAGTCTTACCTTCTCGCCGTTGATATCCCAGTCCTTCTCATATCCTGTAAGCATATCAAGATTTATCTCATTTGCCATACAGTCTCCAAGAATAGACTTTTCATACTTTCCGATAACAGACTTAAGCTTGTCTGTTCCCTGACAGTAAATAACGATGTGATCCATTACCTCGAATCCAGCTTCCTTACGCATGGTCTGGATTTTTGATACAATTTCTCTCATAAAGCCTTCATCTATAAGTTCCTGGTCAAGATTTGTATCAAGAACAACTGTCACATTTTGATTTTCTTCTGTAACATATCCACCTTCCTGTGAAACGTCAATCAGAAGATCATCTCTTGTAAGTTCAACTTCTGTACCTGAAGGAGCTGTAAACTTAAGTGCTCCGACAGTATTAAGCTCATCCATTGCCTTATTTCCATTAATTTCAGCAAGATACTGCTTTATAGCTCCAAGATCCCTGCCGTATTTTGGTCCTACAGTCTTAAGCTGTGGCTTAAATGTATAAGAAGTAAACTCACGTACATCATCCTTAAATTCAACACTCTTTACATTGAGCTCATCTTCAATGATCTCAACATAGAAATCAGCCAATTCTCTCTCTGCCTTTACATACATTGTGCCTATAGGCTGTCTATTCTTTAAGCCTGATGTATTTCTTGCTGCACGTCCAAGTATAACTATATTAAGTACCTCATCCATGCACTTTTCAAGTTCTATATCTATTTTTGTCTCATCTGCAACAGGGAAATCACAAAGGTGTACTGACTCCTTTGCTTCCTTATCTACAGAAACAACCATGTTCTGGTAGATTTCTTCTGTCATAAATGGAATAAATGGTGCTGCGCATAATATTGTATTCTTGAGGACAGTATAAAGTGTCATATAAGCATTTATCTTGTCCTGCTCCATTCCATTTGCCCAGAAACGCTCACGGCTTCTTCTTACATACCAGTTTGAAAGATCATCAACAAATACCTCGAGTGCCTTGCATGACTCAGGGATACGATATGCGCTCATATTGTCATCAACGGCCTTGATAAGTGAATTCATCTTTGAAAGTATCCACTTATCCATTACTCCAAGCTTGTCATATTCAAGCTCATATTTTGTTGGATCAAAATTATCTATATTTGCATAAAGAATATAGAATGCATAGGTATTCCATAAAGTTCCAAGGAATTTTCTCTGTCCTTCTGTAACTGCCTTGCCATAAAAACGGTTAGGGAGCCAAGGAGCTGAGTTTGTATAGAAATACCATCTTATTGCATCTGCACCAAATTCATCAAGTGCTGCTACAGGATCTACGGCATTTCCCTTGGACTTTGACATCTTCTGTCCATTTTCATCCTGAACATGTCCTAAAACTATAACATTTTCGTAAGGAGCCTTGTTAAACAGGAGGGTTGATTCTGCAAGAAGTGAATAGAACCATCCTCTTGTCTGGTCTACAGCCTCAGAAATAAACTGGGCTGGGAATTCCTTATGGAAAAGCTCCTGATTTTCAAATGGATAATGATGCTGTGCAAAAGGCATTGCTCCTGAGTCAAACCAGCAGTCAATAACCTCTGGTACTCTCTTCATAGGCTTTCCACACTTAGGGCAGGTAACTTCAACCATATCTATATATGGTCTGTGAAGCTCTATATTCTCACCTTCATAGCCCTTATCACCCTTAGCCTTTAACTCGTCAAGTACTGCCTTATAGTTAGGGCTCTTCTCTCTAAGCTCTGCACGGCTTCCGATGCATTCTCTCTCACCACATTCACACTCCCATACAGGAAGAGGGGTTCCCCAGTAACGGTTTCTTGAAAGTGCCCAGTCCTGAACATTCTCAAGCCAGTCACCAAATCTTCCCTTTCCTATAGACTCTGGAATCCAGTTTATAGTCTTATTATTGCGGATAAGATCATCTCTTACTGCGCTCATCTTTATGTACCATGACTCACGTGCATAGTAGATAAGAGGTGTGCTACATCTCCAGCAATGTGGATATGAGTGTTCAAAATTAGGTGCATCAAAGAGAAGACCTCTGTTCTCAAGATCCTCAAGAACCATAGGATCGGCCTTTTTAACAAATACGCCTTCCCATCTGTCATCTCCGATCATATTGCCCTTCTCATCAACGAGCTGTACAAATGGAAGATCATATTTTCTTCCAACATTTGCATCGTCCTCACCAAATGCAGGTGCGATATGTACGATACCTGTACCATCTCCCATGGAAACGTAGGTATCACATACTACATAATGTCCATTCTTATGCTGCTTTTCTGCAACCTCTGCTGATTTTTTGTAAAGAGGCTCATACTTAAGTCCCTCAAGCTCACTTCCCTTATATGTTGCAAGTACATCAAAATCTTCTCCAAGATTTGTCTCTACAAGTGCCTGTGCAATATAATATACAAGTCCGTCCTTAGCTGACTTTGCCTTAATATAAGTCTCATCAGGATTTACACAAAGTGCAACGTTTGATGGGAGTGTCCATGGTGTTGTTGTCCATGCAAGAATGTATGCATCTTCATCAACAACCTTGAATCTTACTATAGCAGAACGCTCCTTAACATCCTTATATCCCTGGGCAACCTCATGTGATGAAAGAGGGGTTCCACATCTAGGACAATATGGAACTATCTTAAATCCCTTGTAAAGAAGGTTCTTATTCCATATTTCCTTGAGAGCCCACCACTCAGACTCAATATAGTCATTGTAATAGGTAACATATGGGTGCTCCATATCAGCCCAGAATCCAACTGTAAATGAAAAGTCCTCCCACATTCCCTTATATTTCCAAACATTTTCTTTGCAAAGCTCAATAAAAGGAGCCATTCCGTAAGACTCTATCTGCTCCTTACCATTGATTCCTATCTGCTTCTCTACTTCAAGCTCAACAGGTAATCCATGTGTGTCCCAACCTGCTTTTCTTGGAACCATCTTTCCCTTCATTGTCTGATAACGAGGGATAAGATCCTTAATACATCTGGTAAGAACATGTCCTATATGCGGCTTGCCATTAGCTGTTGGCGGTCCGTCATAGAAAACATAACTAGGGTCTCCTTCATGCTCCTTGATTGACTTCTCAAAAATGTTGTTTTTCTTCCAAAACTCTTCTACTTCTCTTTCACGTGCAACGAAATTCATTGACGTATCCACTTTATTATAAAGCGCCATTTTTCATTCCTCCTCTGAATAATGGGTGTCCTGTTTTTTAGGACTATTTTTGCGCCTTCCATGCTATTCTTACATACGTGCGCGTTTAATAATTATATGCTGTCACTTATGTAAATGCAAGTAAAACTTTATCAGATGATGAATATATATGTCACTGAAAATAAAGAGCAAAATCTACACAAAAATATGGTGTAAACCCATTATCTGAGCTTACACCACATTTTCTTGAGGCGATATCTTATTATTGCTTAGTATTTTATAAGATTTTCCTTAAATTAATAACTTATCTATATTATTTATTTTGTTCTGGCATAAGGTGTATGCTTAAGCGGAAGCTCTGTTTCAAATATATTATTATACTTGTAATAAGCACCTGCTATGGCAGGAGCTGTAGGAATAGATGTTATCTCACCTATACCAATTGCTCCATGTCCTTCCTTAATGCCCGGCTTCTCTATTATTATAGGCTCTACCTCAGGAGTCTTGTCAGCTCTGAAGAGTCCTAAGGTTCCAAATTTGTCTTTAGGAATACATTTGTCTAAGGTATATCTCTCTGTGAGCGCATATCCCAGTGACATTACAACTCCACCCTCGATCTGACCTTCGACTGATTTAGGATTTACGGCCTTTCCTACATCATGTGCTGCAACAACTTTCTTAACTGTGCCATCTTCATTGAGTATACAAAGCTGGGTTGCATATCCATAGGCAACATGGGAAACAGGATTTTCCTTGTCTACGCCCATCTTGTCTGTCTTTGTTCTCCACTCTCCGTAATACTCTCTGCCGTTAAGCTGTGAAATATCATTAGTTGGCAATATCTCAAGATCCTCTTTGATCTTCTCACAGGCTCTTCTGCAGGCCTCACCTGTAATAAGTGTCTGTCTTGATCCAGAGGTTGTTCCTGAATCCGGTGCTGTGGATGTATTTGGATTATGCCACTGAACCTGTTCAACCTTTACACCAAGCTCCGCACATATGATATGTGTAAGAACTGTAGCAAGTCCCTGGCCTATACATGAAGCTCCGGTTCTGATATGAACCTTTCCTCCATCAATAACGAGACGGCAGCGTCCTGTATCAGGAAGTCCTACACCTACACCGGCATTCTTCATTGCACAGGCAATACCGACATACTTATTATTATAGAACTCATCCTTTACTGCAAGCAAAGTTTCTCTAAGACCTGTTGCTGGATCAGCAATCTGTCCATTAGGAAGGACTTCTCCAGCCTTGATTGCATTTTGGAATCTGAACTGCCATGGATCCATGCCGACCATCTCGGCAAGAAGATCGATATTCATTTCAGTTGCAAAACAGGTCTGTGTAACTCCAAAGCCTCTAAATGCTCCAGCAGGTGGATTATTTGTATATACAGCCTTACCATCAATATCAATGATCTGATAATTATATGGACCTGCGGCATGAGTACATGCTCTTTGAAGTACAGGACCGCCTAATGAAGCATAAGCTCCTGTATCTGCTACAACTACAGCCTTCATTGCTGTCAGATAACCATTTTCATCACAGGCAGTAGTAAGATCTATACTCATAGGATGACGCTTTGGATGTACCATAAGGCTTTCCTGTCTTGTCAGCTTTGATTTTACGATTCTCTTTGTAAGATAAGCTACAAGAGCAGCATGATGCTGTACAGTTACATCTTCTTTACCTCCAAAGCCTCCGCCTACGTATTTATTTTCAACTATTATCTTAGATTCTTCCAATCCTAGAAGAATAGAAATTTCTCTTCTGGTATCATATACTGACTGGTCAGATGAAAATACAAGTACACCATCCTCAAGAGGCATACTTACTGCACATTCAGGCTCAAGGAAGGCATGCTCTGTCCAAGGTGTTTCATAATGTCTGGTTACTTTATATTTTGAATTTGCAATAACCTCATCAGCATTTCCTCTTATAAGATGCTCATGACTCAAAATGTTGTCTGCCATGCCCTCGTGAAGAATTGGAGCCCCCTCTGCCATTGCCTCTTCAGGACAGGTTACAGGCTCTAAGACCTCATATTCAACATGTACGAGTTTCTTGGCTTTTTCTAATATTTCCTCAGTTTCTGCAGCTACAATTGCAATTGTATCTCCAATGAAATGAGTTATTTCTCCTTCTTCAATAAAGGTATTCCAGTCATGCTTAAGATGTCCTACCTTATTACTTCCAGGTACGTCTTTATATGTAAGAACGCATACTACACCAGGAAGCTGTTTAGCTTCTTCAATATCTATCTTAAGAACCCTTGCTCTAGGATAAGCTGATCTTACAGCAGAAGCATAGATCATGCCTTCTATCTGAAGGTCATCACAAAACTGCGCCTTACCTAAGGTTTTCTTATTTGCATCTACTCTATGAATAAAATCTCCTACTGATATTCCCTTTGTTTTCTTATCAGGAATAGGAAGATCTTCTCTTATCATCCTTGCTGCTAATTCAATAGCATCTATTATTTTCTTATATCCTGTACATCTGCAATAATTATTCTTGATTGCATTTGCGATCTCGAGTCGATTAGGATCATTATTTACATCTATAAGTGCTTTTGCACACATAACCATACCAGGAATGCAGAAGCCGCACTGAACGGCTCCTGCTTCTGCAAATGCAAAGCTGTAAACAGCTTTTTCTCTTTCGCTCATTCCTTCTACGGTAATTATGTGCTTGCCTGCCATTCTTCCGCATTTCTGTACACAAGCCTTTGTAGCTTTTCCATCAATGATAACTGTACATGTTCCACATGCACCCTCTGAACAGCCGTCCTTTACCGAAGTACAATGAAGATCATTTCTTATAACGTCTATAAGCTTGCGATTCTCATCTGCTTCAATGTCATGACCATTTATATTTAATTTGACCATTGCACACATTTTTTACCTCCTTCAGGCCTTTTATATCACCTGAATGCCTTTATCAAAAAATCAGATAATGATAATCATTAAATACTGCATCAATAATATCAGTAAGTCCCTTGTAAAGCTTTGATGGCTTGCCAACTTCATAATCACTTACAGTTCCTGCAAGTCTCATAACAGCCTTTCCGCTTTCCTTGTCAAGATAGTAGAATCCATCATTTGTTGAATTCTCCATGTCTTCCTTACTAGCAAACAAGGTGAATTTATCCTTGTAAGGAGCTGAAGCATATGGACAGAAGGACTCACAGTTTCCACATTCATTACACATATAATCTACGTGTATTATCTGATGCATGCTGTGTCCTGGAACCTTAATACTGATATTTGCTCTGTTAGGACAAACCGATACACAGTTCTCACAGATGTAATCACAGCTTACGCATCTCTTTGCTTCTGTATCAACTGTTTCTTTTTCAATAAGTCCTGATTTCTTTGTATATGCCTTTTCTTCTGTTGAAACTGATGGGATATTCTCAAAGAGCTTTTCTCCAACTATAGCTTCTGCGCACTTCATTGCATCTGCAATGGCCTTAACTACAACTGCTGCTCCTCCCTTTCCATCTCCTGCTACATATACTGAAGGAATTGATGTTTCTCCTGTCTCAGGATTAAATTTAGCAAAGCCTCTGTCTGTTACTTCAATTCCATTAGCCTTGTAGAAATCACCATCTACCTGCTCTCCGATTGAGGCGATAACAACATCACATGGAACCTCTTCGAAACCATCAGCCTTAACTACAGACTGTCTTCCTCTCTCATCATAAGCTCCAAGTTCCATCTTCTGACATACAAGCTTTCCATCTCTAAGCTCTACAGGTGAAAGGAGTTCCTTGAAAATAACTCCATCCTCTATAGCCATCTCAAGCTCTTCTTCATCCGCAGGCATATTTCTCTTATCTCTTCTATATACAAGGTATACGTTCTTTACGCCCTTATTCTTCTTGGCTGCTCTTGCTGTATCCATAGCTGTATTTCCAGCACCAACAATTACAACATTTTCACCAAGTTCAACATTTCCCTTTGTATCCTTGAATTCATGCAGGAAATGAAGTGCATTAAGTGCCTCTCCTCCTTCAATCTTTAGTGCAACATTCTTATGTGCTCCTATACATAATACACAGGCATCCGCATGCTCAGCTTCCATAACAGCCTTGATATCATCTACCTTCTGTCCAAGCTTAAATTCAGCTCCCATTGACTTACAGATAGCGATATCCTTTTCTATCTCATCCTGATCAAGTCTGAAATCAGGAATAATATTTGCTACTACGCCTCCAGCTCTCTGCTCCTTGTCATAAACAACAACATCTGCTCCAGCTCTTCCTAAGAAATATGCTGAGGCAAGTCCTGCAGGTCCTGCACCTATTACAACAACCTTCTTGTCTATCTTCTTATCTCTCTTAAGCTCCTTGATAACCTCATCATATCCGCCTCTTGCAGCTTTAAGTTTCTCACCCCTGATATCAACAGGCTGCTCATAGAAATTACGTGTACACTTGTCCATACATGCATGGTTACAGATTGTACCAGTAATAAATGGAAGTGGATTCTTAGTAATTATGCTCTCAAGAGCTTCTTTATCTTTACCCTCTGCACGAAGTCTGATATATGTTGTTAAATCCTGATGTATCGGACAGGTTTCCATACATGGAGCAATAAAACAATCCACAAGAGGAACCTTCTTATTGTTCTTACGTGAAGGAAGTGGCTTTATTGGCTTAACATGATACTTATTACTCTTAGCCTCCTCCTTAAGTTCGTTGATACGTTTTACATCAACTCCGCTAAATGCTGGCTTCTTTCCATCAAAAAGCTCTGCAATCTGCTTAAATCTCTGATATCCGCCCGGCTTAAGAAGAGTTGTAGCCATTGTTACCGGCCAGATTCCTGCATCAATAACATCCTTGATATTGAAGTAATCACAGCCACCTGAATAAGCTATACGAAGCCTGCCATCAAAATCTGTTGACAGCTTTGCTGCTACAGCAAGTGATAATGGATAAAGTGATTTACCTGACATATACATCTCTGTTGATGGAAGCTCATTTCTTGTAACATCAACAGGGAAGGTATTTGTTATCTTCACACCAAACTCAACTCCCTTGGCAGTAGCTTTCTCCATAAGTCGTCCAAGCATTGGAACTGCATCTTCATACTGAAGATCATCCTTAAAATGGAAATCTGTAAATGCTATATAGTCGTATCCCATCTCATCAAGAGTTTTTCTTGCATATTCATATCCTAAAAGAGTTGGGTTACATTTAATAAATGTGTTAAGTCCCTTTTCTTCAATAAGGTAATTTGCAATTCGCTCTATTTCCTGTGGAGGGCAGCCATGAAGAGTTGAAAGAGTTACAGAATCACAGATCTTAGAGTCTATTGCTTCAATATCCTCTCTTGTAACCTTCTCAAAAACATCAAGGTGCTCAAGCAGCCAGTTCTTACACTCATTGAAAATAGGAGTTCCCTTAGCATCCTTCATACCTTCAATAAACTTGTCAACCTTCTCTGTCTTAATTCCGTCAAGATCATAACCTACAGACATATTGAACTGGAAGCCATCAGGATCGCCAAGTCCCCATTCCTTAGAAAGAACCTTGATCATGAACCAAGCCTTAAGATACTCGTCAAATGCCTGTGGAACATAAAGCTCTGTTGACCACTCACAGTTGTAACACTCGTCATTTGCAAGAATACATGGCTTTGAAACTGGAAGGTCTTCTCCATCCAGTTTCTGGACTGTCTTAAGCTCAAAGAAACGTGCTCCTGCATAATATGAAGCTACTATATTCTGGGCAAGCTGTGAATGAGGTCCTGCTGCCGGTCCTATAGCTGTTTCCAGCTTCTTGCCAAAAATTTCATATGTATTATCTTTGTCTGCGATATATGGATAATGTATTCCAAAAAGCTGTCCTTTTTTATGCTCATCAAGCACCCATGTCATCAGATTCCCAAATGGAATAGGTGTCATCTTATCACTCATTGTTTTACCTCCAAAAAAGAATAGTTTTCTCTCTATACTTAATTTAATTAGTTTTGTTTGTAATATTTTTATTATCTTCCGTCATTAATTTTCTTCCAAAGACGTGCTGCGCCTTCTCTTACCTTTGCAAGCTCAGCCTCTTCGTCTATCTTCTGAAGAACCCTGTCCTTCATAAGGACTTCTCCATTACCTATAGTAGTAACAACGCTTCTTCCGTTCATTCCAAATAAAATATGGCTGTTAAGATTATTTTCATCCATAGGTGTTCTAGGGATATAATCTGTAATGATTATGTCTGCCGCTGCACCTTCCTTGATAATTCCAAGAGGAGTTTCAAAATATCTGTTAGCTATTGTTCTGTTTCCTTCGAATAACATCTGAGGAACCTCTCCCCAGGCTGCCTGAGGATCACACAAATGATGTTTATGAAGTACATTGGCAACCTTCCATGATTCTGTCATATCATGTGTATATCCGTCTGTACCAAGTCCTGTCACTATTCCTCTATGAACGATTTCCATTGTAGGAGGACAGCCGCATGCATTACCCATGTTTGACTCAGGATTATGAACTACCATAGTATTGGTTTCCTTCATAAGTTCCATCTCATGAGGATTTACATAAATACAATGTCCAAGAAGAGTCTTCTCTCCAAGAATGTTCCAGTCGTAGAGTCTGTCTACAATTCTCTTTGAATGATCCTTGAGGCAGGCATGAAGATCTTCAATACCCTCTGCAACGTGGATGTGATATCCTACTCCGTCTGGCTTCTCACTGTTACAAAGCTCCATAGTTTCGTCAGATATGGTAAATGATGCATGCATACCCATCATTCCCTTGATCATATCGTCGCCATCCTTCTGAACGTGCTTAATAAAATCAACATTTTCCCTGACAGCCGCTCTTGACTTATCCATTCCATCTCTGTCTGATATCTCATAGCAAAGACAGCTTCTTACGCCTAACCTTCTTGCTTCCTCTTCAATAGCAAAAAGACTTCCTGTAATCTCACCAAAGCTTGCATGATGATCAAAAACAGTTGTTGTTCCGTTCTTTATACTCTCTATATATGTAGCAACTGCTGAAAGCTTTGTGAATTCATTTGTAAGATTGCGGTCAATCGTCCACCAGGTTCCATCCAATATCTCTAAAAATCCTTTAGGATTATTTCCTTTAATGCTCAGTCCTCTTGCCATGGCTGAATAAATGTGCTCATGGGCATTGATAAATGCGGGCATAATAACTCCGCCCTTGGCGTCTATATACTCTGCATCCTTATATTTGTTCTTTAATACTTCTGTATCTCCGACTTCTTTAATAAGTCTTCCATCGCAAAGAACTGCTCCGTTTTCATAATAAGGATGTTCTGAATCTCTGGTAAAGAGCTTTCCACCGCCTATAAGTAACATATACTACCTCCTTTTTCTATTATTCCGTTATACTAAATATTTTTTTATTTATAACGAAATACAATGTTATTTTGTTGTCCATCATGATTAGGACTGCTATTTCATGTTATCAGATCATCACTTCGATCCCGATCTGGTACTGTCAGATTTCACAACTAATCACATAAATCAGAAAATATCTTGTTACTTTCTAATAATCTAGATACATTTTATCATTATAAATATGGTTTTGCAACAGAATTTCAAAAGAATTTTAGAATATCTAAATTTTTTTGTATTTTTCTCTTGCAATCGTGAAAATATATGGTATTATGAAGATGTACTTAACCGGTTAGGAGTAAAAAGATGACTACAAAAAATGAACATTCACATTATGTGCCAGACCCAAATGAGACAATTTTAGAAAGTCTTACATTTATTGCACATGGCATAGCAAGACAATTCGGATCAAACTGTGAGGTTTGTATCCATGATTTAAAAACAAGTGATCCTGAACACTCCATTATTTATATAATAAACGGACATGTAACAGGACGAGACATTGGTGATTCACCATCAAAAATTGTTTTAGAGTCTATTGAAGCATTGTCCAAGGGAGACAATCTTACAGATCATCTCTGCTACCTTACAAAAGGAACTGGAGGAAAGCTTCTTAAGTCCTCAACAATTTTTGTAAAGGATTATAACAATGAATTTCATTATGTACTTAGTATCAACTTAGACATTAGCGGTTTTACAGCATTTGACAGTGCTCTCAAATCTCTTATAAACATAAACAACAATGATACTGAGGAACAGAAAACAGAAGCAATACCAAACAGCGTTAACGAGCTTTTGGACAATCTTATAGAACAAAGCGTTGCTCTTATCGGTAAAGCTCCTGCTCTTATGAATAAGGAAGAAAAGGTAAAAGCTATTAATTATCTCAATGATGCTGGAGCCTTTCTTATACAGAAGTCCGGAGATAAAGTTTCAAACTACTTCGGAATAAGCAAATTTACACTATACTCATATGTAGATGTCAAGAAGAAAAAGGAGGAACTCTAAAATCATGAGTAAGTCAATACAGTGGGTTCTTAATAAAATGCCTAAGACAGACGATAAGAACCTTCCTATAATGTCTGTAGAGGAAGTTAAAAAAGCACGTACATTTCACGAAAGCTTCCCTCAGTATGAAATAACACCTCTTCGAGACCTTAAGAATATGTCTTCATACCTCGGCTTAAATGCTGTAAAGATAAAAGACGAATCTTATCGTTTTGGATTAAACGCCTTTAAGGTACTCGGTGGTTCATATGCAATCGCAAGATACATTGCCAGCGAAACAGGCAAGGATATAAGTGAAATGCCATACAATGTACTTACATCTAAGGAGCTTAGAGATGAGTTCGGACAGGCAACTTTCTTTTCAGCTACAGATGGTAACCATGGACGTGGAGTTGCCTGGGCAGCTCACCAGCTTGGTCAGAAATGTGTAATCCGTATGCCTGTAGGTTCTACAGAAACAAGAAGAAAGAATATCGAAAATGAAGGTGCTGAATGTACCATAGAAACTGTTAACTACGATGAATGCGTAAGAATAGTTGCAAAGCAGGCCGCTGAAACTGAAAGAGGCGTTGTTGTACAGGATACTGCATGGGAAGGTTATGAAGAAATTCCTGCATGGATCATGGAAGGCTATGGAACCATGGCTGACGAGGCTAACGAGCAGTTTGGTGAGCGTCCTACACATGTATTTGTACAGGCTGGTGTTGGCTCACTTGCAGGCGGAATAGTTGGATATTTTGCTAACAAATACAAAGACAATCCTCCTACAATGGTAGTTGTTGAGGCCGAGCCTGCAGCTTGTCTATACAAGGGTGCTGTTGCAGCTGATGGAAATATCAGAATCTGTGATGGAGAAATGCCAACTATCATGGCTGGTCTCTGCTGTGGAGAGCCAAACATCACATCATGGGATATTTTAAAGAATCACGTTACTGCTTTCCTTGCTGTAAGTGATGATATTTCAAGACTTGGAATGCGTATGCTTGCTGCTCCATTCAAATTTGATGATTGTGTAGTTTCAGGAGAATCAGGTGCTGCACCATTTGGAGCTCTTGCTGAAATAATGACCAATGATGACTACAAGGATTTAAGAGATGCTCTTAAACTTGATAAGGATTCAAAGGTACTGCTCTTCTCTACCGAAGGAGATACTGATCCTGGCAGATGGAAGAACATAGTTTGGAAGGGAATGGATAAATAATCCATTAAAAATAAATAACAAAAATATATAATGTATTCACCATTAAGGAGGAAAATATAATGTGTGCTTTAACTGCAGAGGAATTTGCAAAAATTAAAGAAAGTGCTGAATCTTACAAGGCTGATATGACAGCATTTCTTAGAAATATCGTTAAATATCCAGGCGAGTCATGTGATGAGGCTGAGCATATCCGCGTAATCGCTGAGGAAATGGAGAAGGTTGGATTTGACGAAGTTCGTATAGATGATATGGGTAATGTAATCGGATTTATGGGTAATGGTGAAAAACTAATTGCCTTCGATGCTCATATTGATACAGTTGGTATCGGAAATATCAAGAACTGGAACTTTGATCCTTATGAAGGATATGAAACAGATGTTGAAATCGGTGGACGTGGAGTTTCAGACCAGTGTGGTGGTATCGTATCTGCAGTTTACGGAGCAAAGATCATGAAGGATCTTGGTCTCTTAAATGACAAATATAAGGTTATGGTTGTTGGTACTGTTCAGGAAGAAGACTGTGATGGACTTTGCTGGCAGTATATCATCAAGGAAGACGGTATCCGTCCTGATTTCGTAGTTTCAACTGAGCCAACAGATGGTGGAATCTACAGAGGACAGAGAGGACGTATGGAAATCCGTATCGATGTTAAGGGTGTAAGCTGCCATGGTTCAGCTCCTGAGCGTGGTGACAATGCTATCTACAAGATGGCTGATATCCTTCAGGATGTTCGTGCTCTCAATGAAAATGATGCAGCAGACGACAAGGAAGTTAAGGGTCTTGTTAAGATGCTTGATGAGAAATACAATCCAGAGTACAAGGAAGCTAATTTCCTTGGCAGAGGAACTGTAACTGTTTCAGAAATCTTCTTTACTTCTCCTTCCCGTTGTGCAGTAGCTGACTCATGTGCTGTTTCTCTTGACAGACGTATGACAGCTGGTGAAACATGGGAAAGCTGTCTTGAAGAAATCCGTCAGCTTCCTAATGTTAAGAAGTATGGAGATGATGTAACTGTTTCAATGTATGAGTACTCACGTCCTTCATATAAGGGACTTGTATATCCAATCGAGTGCTACTTCCCTACCTGGGTAATTCCTGAGGATCATAAGGTAACACGTTCACTCGAGGAAGCTTACAAGGGACTCTATGGTGATGAGCGTATCGGTGCTCCTGAGACAGAGGCTATGAGAAAGGCTCGTCCTCTTACAGATAAGTGGACATTCTCAACAAATGGTGTATCAATCATGGGAAGAAACGGAATTCCATGTATCGGCTTTGGTCCTGGTGCTGAGGCTCAGGCTCATGCTCCAAATGAGAAGACATGGAAGCAGGATCTTGTAACCTGTGCTGCAGTATATGCTGCTCTTCCAACCTGCTACACAGCTTAATTTTAATAATTTTATTATCATTCAGAACTAAGTTTCTGTTGATATATATACTCATTCTTAGTTACTTAAACCTTATTTTTCAATACTCAGTGCTTATCTTCCGAAGCCCCTCCTTATAGCCAATGAATTTCAAGGCTTCGGAAGTAAGAACTAAGTATAACAGATCAATTCAGACATTTATATTTAATAATTAATATATTTTAATTTCTATTAAGGAGAAAATAATAATGGCAAACATCCAGGATTTTATCAATAAGTTAGACGAGCTTAAATTTGACGACATGTATATGAATGACTTCTTCCTTACATGGGAGAAGACCTTTGATGAGCTTCAGGCAACATGGACTGTAGCTGATGCTCTTCGTTACCTTCGTGAGAACAATATTTCTACAAAGGTATTTGATTCAGGACTTGGTATTTCACTTTTCAGAGATAACTCAACACGTACACGTTTCTCATTTGCATCTGCTTGTAACCTTCTTGGTCTTGAGGTTCAGGATCTTGATGAAGGAAAGTCACAGGTTGCTCATGGTGAGACAGTTCGTGAGACAGCTAACATGATTTCATTCATGGCTGATGTTATCGGTATCCGTGATGATATGTATATTGGTAAGGGAAATACTTACATGCATGAAGTTGCTGATTCAGTAGCTCAGGGATATAAGGATGGCATACTTGAGCAGAGACCTACTCTTGTAAACCTTCAGTGTGATATCGACCACCCAACACAGATCATGGCTGACGCTCTTCACTGCATCCATGAGATGGGCGGACTTGAGAATATGAAGGGCAAAAAGATTGCTATGACCTGGGCATATTCACCATCATATGGTAAGCCACTTTCAGTTCCTCAGGGAGCTATCGGACTCTTCACACGTCTTGGCTGTGATGTTGTTCTTGCTCATCCAGAAGGATACGAGGTTATGCCAGAGGTTGAAGAGATTGCAAGAAAGCAGGCTGAGGAGTCAGGCGGATCATTCACAAAGACAAACAATATGGCTGAGGCATTCAAGGATGCTGATATCGTATATCCTAAATCATGGGCTCCATTTGCAGCTATGGAGAAGAGAACAAACCTCTACGCTGAGGGCGATTCTGATGAAATCAAGGCACTTGAGAAGGAGCTTCTTGCACAGAATGCTGAGCACAAGGATTGGTGCTGTACAGAAGAGCTTATGAAGACAACTAAGGATGGAAAGGCTCTTTACCTCCACTGCTTACCAGCTGATATCAACGATGTAAGCTGTAAGGATGGTGAGGTTGAAGCATCTGTATTCGATCGTTACAGAGATCCTCTTTACAAGGAAGCAAGCTACAAGCCATATATTATCGCTGCTATGATTCTCCTTGAGAAGTTCAAGAATCCACAGAAGGTTCTTGCAGAGCTTGAGAAACGTGGACAGAAGCGTATTTTCGAGGCTTAATATAAAATTTAATTAAAGCAAAGGGTATTTAATCTTATATATTAAAAGTGAGTTAAAAGGGGCCGGGTTTTTATGCCCAGTCCCTTTTTGCTCTCAAAATCAGGGGAAAAGCAATGGAAAATAATAAAAAACGTATAGTTATCGCTCTTGGAGGAAACGCATTAGGTAATACTCTCTCTGAGCAGATGGATGCAGTAAAGACAACAGCTAAGGCTATTGCAGATCTTGTTGAAGAGGGACATGAGGTTATTATAGTCCATGGAAATGGACCTCAGGTAGGTACAATCAACAACGCCATGACAGAATATGCTCATTCAGGTAATGGACGTCAGATTACTCCTCTCTCCGTATGTGTAGCCATGAGTCAGGCTTATATCGGTTATGATCTTCAGAATGCAATGCGTGAGGAATTCCTTAACAGAGGCATGAAGCCAAAAAATACAACCACAATGGTAACCCAGATTGTTGTTGATAAAGATGATCCTGCATTCAAAAACCCAACTAAACCAATTGGTCAGTTCATGACTATGGAAGAGGCTCTTAAGGAAGCTGGTGAAAGAGGATGGACAGTTAAGGAAGATGCTGGAAGAGGCTACAGACGTGTTGTTGCATCACCTAAGCCTATAGATATCGTTGAGATCGATGCTATAAGAGCAATGGTAGATGACGGAAATCTTGTAATATGCTGTGGTGGAGGTGGAATTCCTGTAATCAAGAATGGAAACCATCTTACAGGTGCTGCCGCTGTTATTGATAAGGACTTCGCTGCTGCCCTCCTTGCTGAGAAGCTTGATGCAGACATGCTCATTATACTTACAGCTGTAGAAAAGGTAGCTATTAACTTCGGCAAACCAGATCAGAAATGGCTGGATGAAATGAATCTTGATGAAGCAGAGCGCTATTGCAATGAGGGACAATTTGCACCAGGTTCTATGCTTCCAAAGGTACAGGCTGGTATGAAATTTGTTCAAAATGGAACAAATAAGAAGGCTCTTATCACTCTCCTTGAGAAGGCAAGAGAAGCAATTAACGGTAAAACAGGAACAATAATCACCAAATAAAAATAACAGGGGAAAGGCTAAAACTAGCTTAATCCCCTGTTTTTTATTATACTATATGCTTAATATTTGTTACTCTTCGTTTACTGCTCATCAAGCTCAAAACCGAAATATCTTATAGCATTGTTGTATGAAATACCCTTAACTATCTTTTCAAGGCTCTTCATATCATTTGGATATTCTCCATTTTCAACCCATCCACCAATAAGGTTGCACATAATACGTCTAAAATATTCATGTCTTGTATATGAAAGGAAGCTTCTTGAATCTGTAAGCATTCCGATGAAATTACCAAGGAGTCCAAGATTTGCAAGTGAAGTCATCTGCTTGATCATTCCAGTCTTATTGTCATTGAACCACCATGCTGAACCCTGCTGTATCTTTCCTATTGCATCTGAATTCTGGAAGCAGCCAAGTATTGTTCCAAGAGCCTCATCATCATTAGGATTAAGACTGTAAAGGATAGTCTTAGGAAGTCCTCCTGCCTCGTTAACTGCATTGAGGAAATCTGCTGTCTGTGATGAAGGAGCATAGTTATTGATGCAGTCAAATCCGGTATCTGGACCAAGCTTATTATACATGCCTGTATTATTATCTCTCTTACATCCATAATGAAGCTGCATTATCCAGCCCATTTTCTTATACTCTCCTGCTAAGAATAACATGAATGCAGTCTTAAATTTGAGCTCATCCTCCTTGCTAAGCTGTTTACCAGCCATACGGTCAGCAAAGATTCTCTCTACTTCTTCATCAAAAGCTGGAACATACATCACATACTCAAGACCATGGTCTGAAACGCAGGCACCATTTTCATTGAAGTATGCAAGTCTCTTCTTAAGTGCATCCTTAAGCTCCTTGAAGCTTGAAATCTTCATCTCAGCTGCTGCTGCAAGCTTCTCAAGGTATTCAAGGTATTCTGGCTTCTCTATATTCATTGCCTTGTCTGGTCTCCATGCAGGAAGGACCTGGAAATCACAATCTGGATCTGCCTTAATAACCTGATGCCAATGAAGATCATCTGCTGGATCGTCAGTTGTACAGATAAGCTTAACATTTGACTGTCTGATGATATTTCTAACGCTCATGCTGTCTTCTTTAAGCTTAGCATTGCAAAGATTCCATACCTCCTCAGCAGTCTCTCCATTTAATGCTCCTGTATATCCAAAATATCTCTGAAGCTCAAGATGGCTCCAATGGTAAAGAGGATTTCCTATAGCAAGCTCCAAAGTCTCAGCCCACTTCTGGAACTTCTCACGGTCTGTAGCATCTCCTGTAATATACTTCTCCTCTACTCCGTTTGAACGCATCTGGCGCCACTTGTAGTGATCTCCTCCAAGCCACACCTGAGTAATATTTTCAAACTTCTTATCCTCAGCTATCTCCCTAGGATTGATATGGCAATGATAATCCAAAACAGGCATCTTTTCTGCTATTTCATGATAAAGAGTCTTTGCAGTCTCAGTATCAAGCAGGAAATCCTTATCCATAAACTGTTTCATCTTTGTTTCCTCCAATGTTTATTTTATTTATACTTAGCCTAATACTAAATACATTATCCAATGCACTTTTTCATAAGCTCATATGCTCCATTTTCCTTCATGAAAATGAGATCCTTTGCAACAATTTCCTCAAGTCCTTCTATCTTTGTGAGATCCTCACCAAAGAAATCCTCATTTGAAAGGACAGCATGTACCAGTGTAGCTGCATCATCATTTCTATGCTCATAGAAGAATTCAAGAACACTTCTGTCATCCTGTATCATGTACTCATCCCCATTTGATCTGTGTGCTACGAGGCCCTTCTCTGTAAGCTCCTCGCCATTATAAAAACTAATATAGAAGGCGAGTGATGCGGCTATGCATGCAGGAATCTCTCCCTTAATGTCTATATACTGAATCATTGATGGCATAACTCTGGCCTTCCACTTAGATGTTGAATTAAGGGAAATGCTTAAAAGCTGATGATCTATAAACGGATTCTTAAATCTCTCTGTAACAGATGCTGCAAACTCGTTGAGTTCTTCCTTTGGAAGCGTAAGTGTCGGAATGATTTCTTCATAAATAGTCTTATTCATGAAGTCATTAATTACCTTATCTTCCATGCAGTCTCTTACTATATTCTGTCCTGCAAGGTAGGCTCCAAGTACAAATGAAGTATGTGCTCCATTGAGAATGCGAACCTTTCTCTGCTTATAAGGCTTGTGATTATCTGTAACAATTATAGGAAGTCCAGCCTTTTCAAATGGAAACTCCTTCTTAATAAACTCAGGACCTTCTATTACATAGAAACCAAAAATTTCTCCTGTGTCTATGATATTGTCAATATAGCCATTTTCCTCATTAAGCTTCTCTGCCTCTCCTCTTGGGAAGCCTGTAACAATTCTGTCAACTAAGGTAGAGCAGAATACATTTTCCTTATCGAGCCACTTTATAAATTCCTCAGGAAGGTTCCACTGCTTAGCATACTGCTTGACACATTTCTCAAGTTCCTTACCGTTGTTGTCTATAAGCTCGCATGAAAGAATGATAAAGCCCTTGCCTTCTTCATTTCCAAAGATCTCATATCTTCTGTATAAAAACTGAGTAAGCTTACCTGGATAGGTATCGGCTGGCTTATCTTCAAAATTATTTGATGGATCATACTGAATACCAGCCTCAGTTGTATTACATGCAATGAATCTCAGGTCCGGATTCTTTGCGCACTCCATAACAGCCTCATAATCCTCATATGCATTTAAGCAACGGCTTACACTTGAAATAACTCTCTTGTCATTTACCTTTCTTCCATCAGCAAAGCCTCTTAAATAAAGAGTATAAAGACCTTCCTGCTCATTTATAACATCATTGAGTCTAAAGCCGCCCTCTGGATTTCTGATAGGCTGTACAAGTACTATCTTACCGTTAAATCCTGCCTTTTCATTCATTTCATCTATAAAATAATCTATAAATGCTCTCATGAAGTTTCCTTCACCAAACTGAAGAACCTTTTCTGGTGCATCTTTTAATACATATCCATTATAACCTATTTCCTGCAATACATCATAGTTTATTTTTTTCATTTTTTCTGCCTTTCTTTATGAAATATCAATTTTGTACTTATAATGTAACTCCGGATTTGAAAATTGCCATATCATGGAAGCCTGCTGCCTCAGATTTAACCTTTTCCCCGCTTGCTACCTTTATGACAAATTCAAACAATTCATCTCTTAACTCGTCCATCTTTTTTCCATTTACAAGCTCACCACAGCTAAAATCAATCCAGTTATGCTTTTTTGAATTAAGCAGATTATTTGTAGAAATCTTAACTGTAGGTACAGGTGAAGCAAATGGTGTTCCTCTTCCTGTTGTAAATAAAACTATATGTGCTCCTGCAGCAGCGCAGGCTGTTGATGCTACAAGATCATTTCCAGGTGCGCTGAGTAAGTTAAGTCCCTTTTCTTTTACTGTTTCCCCATATTTAAGGACTCCTCTTACTGCTGCACTTCCTGATTTTTGTACACAGCCGAGTGATTTGTCCTCAAGTGTTGAAATGCCTCCTTTTTTATTTCCCGGTGATGGATTCTCGTATATAGTCTGTCCATGCTCAGTAAAATAATTCTTAAAATCATTTATCATTTTTACTGTTTTATCAAAGAGCTCTTCATTTTCACATCTGTTCATAAGAAGTGTTTCAGCACCAAACATCTCTGGAACCTCAGTAAGAATAGTTGTTCCTCCCTTTGAAATCAAAAGGTCAGAAAACATTCCAACTGTAGGATTGGCTGTTATTCCTGATAAGCCATCAGAGCCTCCGCATTTCATACCTATAACAAGCTCTGACGCAGGAATATCCTCTCGCTCAAAGTCCTTGGCATAATCGATCAGTTCTTTTACAAGCTCTACGGAGTCAGCAATCTCATCCTCATGCTCCTGTGAAACAAGAAATTTCACTCTATTTTCATCTATTTCTCCAAGGTAAGCCTTTAAAACATCTATATTACTGTTCTCACAACCAAGACCAAGTACCAGCACACCAGCAGCATTTGGATGATTGATAAGATCCGCAAGTATGGTTCTGGTATTTTCCTGATCATCCCCCATCTGTGAACAGCCATATGGATGGGAAAATGCTATTACATCCTCAACATTTCCTTTGATATATCTCTTTGAAAGCTCAGCTATCTTTGCTGCAACATTATTAACACAGCCTACAGTAGGGATTATCCATATTTCATTTCTTACACCTACCTTGCCGTCTGCTCTTCTATACCCCTTAAAAGTTCTGTCTTCAGTATGTACATTTTCAATGTGCCCTGGATTATATTTATATTCCAGCAACTCTCCAAGTCCTGTTTTCATATTGTGAACATGGATCCACTGTCCCTTTTTTATGTCCTCTTTGGCGTAACCGATTACATTTCCATACTTTACCACTGCTTCTCCACTATCAATGTCGGTAAGAGCAAATTTATGCCCCTGTGGAATATCCTCTGTGACAGTAATCTTCTCTGTACTTGAAGAATCTGCATACATAAAGCTTACAAGATCAAGTACACTGCCTGCCTTTATAGGCTGTAGAGCTACACATACCTTATCTGCAGTATTAATCTTAATAAATACCTTATCCAAATGTCCTCCTCCTTTGGTAAAAAGTTTTTATTTTCTCCTTAGGGAAACGTTTCCCTTGTTACTTTAATATTACAATATTTTTCCAAAGTGTCAAGTAGATGGGATGTATTTAAAATGTATTTTTATTTTTCTTCTGAAACTAGTTTCTCTTTTGTATTTTTAGAGCATTCCTCTATTTTCCCAATTATAAAAGAGGATATTGAAACTGTGATTAGAGAGCATAAAATTTTGGCAAGCGGTATATAGCTTACAGACAGCATAAGTACAACAAAATCTGTAAAGAAATATGCCCTGGACAATCTTTGTCCTGTGAGCTTTGAAATAATAAGAGCAAGCGCATCATCTCCTCCGGATGCGCCTCCTTCATTTACAATAAGTCCTACACCTACGCCTACAAAAATACCGCCTATGATGGCAGCAAATATTGGATTACTGCCAAAATCAGGAAGAACTATTCCTATGACATTTTCATTGATCCAGTAAAAGAAGGAGAAAAATATGCTTGATACAATAGCATTCTTCAAAAAGGTATGTCCCAATATAGAAAAGCCAAGTGTATAACAGCTTAAATCCATTATAAGTCCGGATAAACTTGGCGAAATATCAAACCAGTGCTTAAGAAAAAGCTGGAGTCCTAACACTCCTCCCTCTGTTATCTGTGACTGTCTGTGAACATTATAAAGACCAAATGACAAAATGAATGCTCCAAACATCATAATTCCATAGTGTTTAAATTTTTTTAAATATCTTCCTTTTGAATACAATTTATCCTCTCCAACTTATCTATAATTAATTTTTAAGCTTTTTATCGTCTATAAGCATAACATAGCTTGATAATATAAATACAACTATTGCAAACATAATAACAAGCATTCCAGCATGTATTCCAAAATACCCAGCTACAAAGCCCATAACAGAAGGCATAGTAACAGCTCCGATAGATCCTATAGGAAGCATGATTCCCATACTCTCGCTAGAAAGTATATTTCCAGCTGAAGCTATGATAACAGGATAGAAGCTTCCAATAGATAATCCAAATAATCCAAGACATACTATAGCTGGTACAGCTGTAGTTGAAAGCAGAAGTCCTACATAGCTTAACATTGAAGCAAGCCCCATGACTATAAGCAGCTTTGGAAGTGAATTGCCCTTGTATTTAAAGGCTATCCACAATCTTATTATCATCATAGTTGTCCAGATGAGTGAAACCGTCATCTGACTAAATACACCTGTCAGTATCCCTGTATCTTTAAAATAAGTTACAAGCCAGCCTGTTACGCCTACTTCTATACACTGCTGGCAAAAAAGTAATACAGTCACATTCCAGAATCTCTTCTTCTTCAAAAAGCTGAAGTCATTTATCTTTGCCTTTTTTTCTGCTTTTGGAAGCTTTGCCCTGAAAAATACAAGGGAAAGCATGGCTCCAAAAAATGCAAAAATAAGCATAGGTGTCCACCATGCAAACATATTACTTCCAAAAACTGATATGACAAACGGACTAAGCAAGGCTCCAAATGCAAAGGCAGCATTTTCCAGATTAAGATTCTTTGTTGGCTCCTTTGTCTTAGCTGAAAGCAGATTAGATACGTTTATAGTTGAGCCCTTTCCTATACCTGTAAGCACAAATGCAAGCACACACAGATAAAACATAAAAAGCGGCTTAAAAACTGAAGTAAGAGTAAGAAGTATATATCCTAAAAATATACCTATTCCCATAATATTTACAGTTTTCTTTAATCCAATCCTTATAGGAAGTATTCCAGCTAAAAATGAAGAAAAAACCTGTCCAAGACTTAAGCTTGAAAGAATCACTCCAGCCTGTGAATAGCTTATGCCTGCTTTTTCCTGAAGAAGTGCGACCAGCACACCGCAGCTGGCACTACACATACCTGTAAAGAACATTCCTTTAATGGCTGTATTTCTATTTACAATGTCGTTCATAAAATAAAACTCATCCCCTGTTTTAATGCAAAAAGACGTTCCAAAAGCTGAAACGTCTAAAACTATTATATTGTTTTATTATTTTAAGATATTTATTTAACCTTTACAAGAGTATCACAGTAAATGCAGCGATATACTTTCTTTTCTCTGTCAACAAGTTCAAATTCGTGTCTTATCTCCTGCTCTGTACTTGTAATACATCTTGGGTTCTTACACTTAATAACATCTGTTAAATGATCTGGAAGAGCGAGATGCTTCTTATCTATGAGCTTTCCATCCTTGATATAGTTAACAGTAATATTTGAATCAAAGAAACCGAGAACCTCAAGATTAAGATCGATTATCTCATCTATCTTAATTATGTCTTTTTTACCATACTTTCCGCTTCTAACATTCTGTATAACCGCAACACAGCTGTCGAGCTTCTCAAGTCCGAGATATTCATATATCTGCATTGATTTTCCTGCCTGAATATGATCAAGCACTATACCTGTATTTACACCATCTATATTCATATATTAGTCCTCCACCTTGATTCCTAAAAGGAACAGAATTAAAGCCATACGAACTTGCTTTCCACATCTTGTCTGATAGAAGTAACAAGCCCTAGGGTCGTCATCAACCTTTACTGAAATCTCATTTACTCTTGGAAGCGGATGCATAATGCAAAGATCCTCTTTGGCATTATTAAGCTTCTCTGGTGTGAGAATGTATGTATCCTTCAATCTTACATAATCCTCTTCGTTGAAGAAACGCTCCTTCTGTATACGTGTCATGTAAAGCACATCAAGCTTTGGCATAGCAACCTCAAGATCTGTAATCTCTTCAAACTCTGCTCCTGCCTCCTTAAGCTTATCTATCATATACTCAGGAAGTCTAAGCTCTTCAGGTGAAATGAGAACATATTTGATTCCTTCATATCTAAGAGTTGCTTCAATAAGTGAATGAACAGTACGTCCAAACTTAAGATCTCCGCAAAGTCCGATGGTCATGTCCTTAAGTCTGCCCTTTTTTCTGCTTATTGTAAGAAGGTCTGTAAGTGTCTGTGTAGGATGAAAATGTCCGCCGTCTCCAGCATTTATAATAGGCACCTGGGTTCTGTTTGCAGCAACAAAAGGAGCTCCCTCCTTAGGATGTCTCATAGCAATAATGTCTGCATAGTTTCCAACTGTCTGTATTGTATCTGAAACACTCTCACCCTTTGCGGCAGAGCTTGAATTAGCAGATGAAAATCCTAATACTGATCCACCAAGTGAAAGCATAGCTGATTCAAAGCTAAGTCTTGTACGTGTTGATGGCTCGAAGAAGAGTGTTGCAAGCTGCTTATGTCTGCAGGCCTCAGCATATTTTTCAGGATTCTTTTCAATATCGTTTGCAACATTTATAAGCTTATCTATCTCCTCAATTGAAAGATCCAGAATACTTATAAGATTTCTAATATCTTTTGACATTTTGAATTTTCCTCTCATTTATATCTGTTTAAAATTTATTTAATATTTATAATCAATGTTTCATCCATGACTCATCCTGAGGATTATCTCTGAACTTAAGAAGCTTCTCCTTATCCTCTTCCTTGATATAACCCTCTGCAGCAGCTACCTCCACAAGTGTATCAAGATCACAAAGGCTGTGATTTACTACCTCTGCCTCAGCCATTCTGTCGATGCCCTTCTTCATTCCATATGTGAAAATGCTTGCTATTCCTAAAACCTCAGCTCCAGCCTCTCTAAGTACTTTTACACACTCAAGAGCAGAACCTGCTGTAGAAATAAGATCCTCAACTACTACAACCTTCTGTCCCTTCTCAAGCTTACCTTCGATCTGGTTTGTACGTCCATGATCCTTGGCTGAACCTCTTACATATCCCATAGGCATATCCATCATATGCGCTGCTATTGCTGCATGAGCTATACCTGCTGTAGATGTACCCATGATAACTTCACACTCAGGATAGTATGTACGTATTGTTTCTGCAATGCCAGTCTCAACCATTGTTCTTACCTCAGGTGCTGTAAGCACAAGGCGGTTATCACAGTAAATAGGGCTCTTTATGCCACTTGCCCATGTGAAAGGCTCTTCTGGTCTTAAAAAGACAGCCTTAATTGATAATAATCCCTTAGCAATATTTTCTTTCATTTATAATACCCTCCTGATTAAATTATATATTAAATGGATAAACCTTTTTACCATCTACGTAAGTACTTACTACCTCTCCTGCCACATGGCAGCCATCAAAAAGTGTAGATTTTCCCATTGAATAAAACTTTGAAGCATCGATGTCATATTCCTTATTGAGATCAAGGACTGTTATATCAGCTACATCGCCTTCCTTAAGTCCATCCTTACTTCCTGCTATATCAAATATCCTTCTTGGATTAAGACACATAAGTTCTATCATCTTCTCAAGGCTTATTATTCCAGTTTTTACAAGATTAGTATAAACTGTTGAAAATGAAGTCTCAAGACCTACTATTCCGAATGCTGACTTATCAAGACCTCTCGACTTTTCTTCCTTACTGTGTGGAGCATGATCTGTAATTATACAGTCAATCGTTCCATCCTTTATTCCTTCAATCAAGGCAGCCCTGTCTTCTGCAGATCTTATAGGTGGATTCATTTTCCAGCCTCCATCCTCCTTAAGATCCATATCTGTATATATAAGGTAATGAGGGCCTGTTTCGCAGGTAACCTTTACTCCTCTTTTCTTGGCTTTTCTTATAAGGTCTACAGTTTCCTTTGTTGAAATATGGCAGACATGATATCTCACATTAAGCCTTTCAGCAAGTTCAATATCACGTTCAACCTGCTTCCATTCGCTTTCTGAATTTATGCCTACATGATTATGCTCTTTAGCATATACCCCATCATGAATACAGCCTCCTGGCTTAAGCTCAGATTCATCCTCACAATGAGCAACTATGATTCTGTCTAACTGCTTAGCCTTCATCATAGCTTCTTCCATAAGCTCTTTTCCCTGTACTCCAGTACCATCATCACTATATCCAAGAACATATGGAGCAGTTTCCTCCATTCTGGCAAGCCCGCCTCTTCCATTTCTGCCTTCAGTAATAGTTCCATATGGGTAAACCCTGACAACAGCATCTTTTTCTATAGCATCAAGCTGAACCTTGAGGCTTTCAAAGTCAGACGGAGCTGGATTTAAATTAGGCATTGAGCATACAGCTGTAAATCCTCCATGTGCTGCTGCCATAGTTCCAGTCTTGATGGTCTCTTTATAAAGAAAACCGGGTTCGCGTAGATGAACATGTACATCTACGAAACCCGGAACAATATATAAACCATCTAAATTTTCTATCTTATCAAAACTACCGTCAACATTAAAACTAATTCTGTTGTCACAAATGGAAATATCACGCTTCACGAAACCCTTATCTGTATAAACATTAGCAGATTTTAAAAGTACGTTCATGACATCTCCTTTCTGAATTTTGCTTTGTCTTAATTTTGAGCCTAAAGCATTCTAGCATAGAAGATATTAATTGTAAAGTGCTTTATCTCTTTTTCCTCTTTTTTATAAAAAATGCCACAGCTCCGCCTATAAAACCTATAATAACAGTAATTATGCCATAAAACATCCATGCAAATTTATTAGGTTTTTTAATTATTTCCAATATATTCCGGCTGTCAATTTTTAGTTTTCTTTCATCCTCATGCTGATAAAATTCAGGTACTTCTGAAACACCTTCAGCATTTTCAGAGAAAGAATCCAGATATGAAGCTAAAGCATACCACTCCTTTACCTCTTTGCCATTAGCATCTCGAACTATATGCTTTTCAAAATCCTCTATAGGATTTCCCTCTTTATCCTTTGGCACAATACTAAGTAATCCCATTGAGCTGTCCTCTACCGCACCAAGCATCTGAGCTGAATAAAGTCCGGCTACAACTCTGTAAAGTTTATCATCCTCTATTTCTTCGATTTCTGGATTTTCTGAATGAGGAACATTTGTGACAAGCTCAACATCAGTTACTTTATTAAGGAACATTCTATGTGGATTGTAAATCCATTTTAATCCACTCGGATAAAGCTGTGCCGTTGTCATGATAGGGGAAATTGATACATCTATCTCTGCTGCCGTCTTTAACTCTCTTCCTGTCAGATAAACACTGACCAGCGGATATCCAGGTATGCGGTCAGGCCCTATACCTAGTGAACTGACATTAAATACATCCGAAACCGTTACATCACCTTTTTGAATTGTATCTCTTATCGTTCCCGATGGTGAAACTGTTACATATACCTTTTCGTAGTCATCACCCTCAGCCTCCATAACAGCATAAACATATGAATCTGCAATAAGATTTCCAAGTGCATCATCTTCATGCTCTTCAGCGAACTCATCCATCTGGGTAAACGCAATGTCATTGTGAGCAATTACCTGATCAAAGGTATATCCAAAATCACTTAAGTAAAACTCATTGATTTTTTCCTTATACTCATCCAGTAAACCAGCTATCTCTTCATCTTCAGAAATGCTTTCATCTAAGCGGTTAAGCTTATAGCTTTCAACCTGCCATCTTCCATTTTCCTTTTTACTAAGTAATATCTCTCCCAGATTTTCGCCATATGAACCAGCAGAAACAATGCAAGTCTCCCCATGATATATTGGCTCATCCAGCTTTGTATGAGTATGGCCGCTTATAATTACGTCTATATCCGGAACCTCTTTTGCAAGTATTTCATCTTCAGATTTATCCTTATCCTCAAAGGTTCCACTGTGTGACAGGCAGATAATAAGCTCTGCCCCTTCCTTTTTAAGCGCCTCGACCGTTTTTCTTGAGCTTTCCACAATGTCCTCAAAATGTATGCCACTTTCAGGAGCACAGGCCTCGGCATCTCTTCCCAGAACGCCAAATATTCCTGCACGTACACCGCCTCTTTCAACAATAATATATGGCTTGCATCCATAATCTTCCATTGCATTTTTCACAAGCATATTGTCGGAAGCTACATTTTTATTCCAGTCAATATTACAGCTAACTATTTCTGGAAGCTTTATTCCAAGCCTTTCAGAATTTAAAATGGCGGCATTAAGCATATTGGCAATGCCTTGGCTTCTATAATCAAATTCATGATTTCCAAAGGTTGTTGCATCATAAGCGCAAAGACCCATAGCAATAAGCTCTGCTGCCTCTGTTTCATAAATAGTCTGATACAAAGTTCCCATTGAGAAGTCTCCGCCATCCACTAAAAATGTTGCATCATGTGCTTTTCTTTTTTCGTCTGCCAAGGTCTTAAGTCTTGCCAGTCCTCCAACAGTTGACACACTATCGTCATCCTTAACCTTATACGGATCAAGATGTGAATGCATATCATGTGTAAATAGTATTTGCGCTTTTTTAGCTTTTTCTTCATCGGTTATATTTTCCCCAAATGCTGTTATTACAAAAAGGAAAAATATAGATGTAAGAAGCAAGACTATCAAATTAAACATCTTTTTCATATTTTTCATAATTAAATTTCATAAAGCTTTGAATATTTTTCCTCAAGATAATCAAGGAAATCTTCCGCTGTAAACTCTCTTCCTGTTATATCTTTTATCCACTCTTTAGATGAAAGTCTGTCTGCTTTTGCAAAAACATGTTCTCTCATCCAATTGTTTATAGTTTTGAAGTCTCCATTCAAAACCGCCTCAGAAACTGGTAAGTCCTGATTCATAGTTTTGTAATACATTGAATTGTACATATTTCCAAGTGCATATGATGGAAAATATCCAAAACCACTTGTCCAATGGACATCCTGAAGTATACCCTCAGCATCATTTTGAGGCTCTATTCCTAGTAACTCCTTATACATACGGTTCCATACAGATGGATATTCATTTATATCTATTTTCCCATTTACTATAAGCTTTTCAATCTCGTATCTTATAATGATATGGAAAGTATAAGTAAATTCATCTGCCTCTATTCTTATAAGTGATGGCTCGACAACATTTACAGCCTCATAAAGCTCTTCCTCTGTCACGTCATTAAGTATATCTGAAAATATTTTCTTTGCCTCAGGATATATCAAATGGATAAATTCCCTTGATCTTCCTATACGATTTTCATAAAATCTCGAAACAGACTCATGCATACCCATGGTTTTTTCAGTATATATGTGATGATCAAAATTAGATTCCGGTTGAAGCTGGTCAAATAAAGCATGTCCACACTCATGTATTACTGAGTAAATGCTGGATGCAAAATTATTTTTATAAAAATGAGTAGTAACTCTTACATCATCTCTTCCCATAGTATCTGAAAATGGATGTTCTGTTGTTGCAATAGTTCCTCTTTCAAAATCAAATCCAAGCACATTAAGCAGATATTTTGCCATTTTCATCTGGGCATCATCACTGACCTCTCTAAACATAAAATCTGTTCTTATTTTCTTTTTGGATTCCTTGATTCTGTTAAGAAGAGGTAAAAGTCTGTTTTTGCATGACTCAAATGCCTTATCTATATCCTCCTGAAGCATCCCTCTATCATAATCTGAAAGATAATTGTCATAGAGATTGCTATACCTGTCCTCTCTAAGCATTATGGCCTCATTTTGCATTTTGCTTATAATCTCCAGCTGTGGTGCAAAAAGAGAATAATCTGCATTTTGCTTTGCCTTAAGCCAGTCTAAATAAGCTTTATTAAAAGCCAGTGACATTTCATGATTCATCTTAGGTGAAATATTCTTATCTTTGAGATAATGTCTGTGTAAAACTTTTATCATTTCTATAAGAAGCTCTCTGTCATAAGTTTTTTCCAAAATATCTACTGTATCAGCATCTTTTATAGTAAGCTCGTTTATATTGTTATATAAATATTCTGCTGCTGATATAAATTCTTCTGAATTTCTAATACGAAATTCCTCATTATTAAGGAAGGCTACAAGCTCGGACTGCTTCTCCATCCCTTTCTCTGGTGCGATAGTTTCCATATCAAAATTCAAAATATGTGACATCTGTGAAAAATCCTCTGCCCTGTCCAGCTCCTTAAGTACAAATTGTAATTTATCTGCATATAATTTTTCCATTTATTTTTCCTGCCTTTATAATTGATTTAATCTATCCTAGTATGTGTAAAACATACTTACTTTATATTACCATATTTGTAGATTTAAGGTTAGTGCTGGATAAATTTAATTTTATATAGATTTATAATAAAATTTGTAAAATGATAAAAATGAATTGAAATAGCATTTTTTTCATTTTTATCCTTGACTTTATATTAAACATCTGTTAATATAAACAAGTCGCTTACAGCGAACAACAAATTAAGGCCTTGTAGTCAAGCGGCTAAGACGTCGCCCTCTCACGGCGAAGGCCCGGGTTCGATTCCCGGCAAGGTCATCTTTAAAAGTCGGATATTTTCCGACTTTTTTCGTTGTTTTATATCTATTATAAATTTCTCCAGTTTTTCCAATATTCACAACATAAATAGTTACAATCCCATTATCTACGCTGTAAATAATCCTATAATACAATCAAATAACTTAAAAACACCCTCATACAGGATCTTATCTTTTACTATCCTGTACAAGGGTATCAACTCAATATTATCTTATTAATTTTTAACCTTTTTTATTATATCTATTCCACTAGAACAACACTTCTGCAATTATTGCTCAGCGTATGTATCAAAATATCCCTGAATAAATACAATTGGTGTTCCCTTATCACCTGAACCTGATGTAAGGTCACAAAGTGATCCTATAAGGTCTGTAAGACGTCTAGGTGTTGTTCCCTGTGATGCCATGCTTCCCTTGAGACTTCCATTCTTAGCTTCAATTGCTTTCTTCATAGCCTCTGTAAGTTCTTCTCCCTGAAGATCCTTAAAATCATTGTCAGCAAGGTACTTAAGCTTAAGCTCATTTGGTGTACCCTCAAGTCTGCTGGTATATGCAGGGCTGACAACTGGATCTGCAAGCTCCCAGATTTTTCCAACAGGATCCTTAAATGCTCCATCTCCATATACAAGACAGTTCATCTCAACTCCTGTTGCTTCCTTAAGACTCTGCTGAAGATTATTAACAAACTCCATGCAATTTCTTGGGAAGAGCTTTACAGTTTCTTCAGTAGCCTTATTTGATCCAAGAAGTCCATAATTCTCATTATATCCACTTCCATTAACTGACTCATTCATGATGTCAGCAAGGGTGAGTACCTTCTTTGCTCCAGCAGCAAGAAGTCTTCTCTTTGAACGCTCTCTTGTATGAATATCACAGCAAAGTACGCTGTCTGTTTCCTTAAGTACAGCTCTGCAGTCATTTGCGAAAATGAATTCCACTTCACAGTTCTCTGCCTCAAAAAGCTCCTTATAGAAGGTAACATAATCAACACCTGTAAATGGATGCTTTGTATATCCGAACAGCTCTCTGTATCTTGCCTCTGTCAATACATCTGAATATGGATTTACACCCTTCTCATCAAGAAGATCCTCATCAAAAAGATGATTTCCTACTTCATCTGAAGGATAACTCATTAAAATAAATACTTTCTTGAAGGCACGTGCAATTCCCTTAAGACATACAGATATTCTGTTTCTGCTTAAAATAGGGAAGGTTATAGCGATAGTATCGCAATCAAATTTTCTACGGCAGTCTTCTGCAATATCATCAATACTTGCATAATTACCCTGAGTACGTGCAACAACAGCTTCAGTAACTGCAACAATATCCTTGTCGTGGAAAACAACCTTTTCCTCTCGTCCCATCTCAACAATAGAGTTAGTTACAATCTTTACAAGATCCTCTCCCTCTTTAACAACAGGACATCTGACACCTCTTGATACCGTTCCAACAGTTCTCATTTAGTTTTCCTCTCTTTCGTGTAAAAACATGTATACTTTTTGAAAATGCTTTGGGATCCGCCAAGCGAGTTAAGAAAAATAGACATGCAATGCTTAGTTTGCCTTTTCCGAAGCCGATATTATTATAGCAGATTTTTTTCATATGTAAATAGCAGATATTATAGAATTATTTAATAACAAAGTATATAATTACTCCATTATGTAAAATTAAATCCAGAGGAGCTTATGATGTCTGAATCATTTGTAAAAACTGACTGTTACAGTCGCAAGAAAACATTTTTATATGCATTTAAGCAGGTAATTCCTATTATAATTTCATATCTTGTAGTAGGCTTTGCCTTTGGAATAATGATGTATGAGGCTGACTATACTGTTATCCATGCTCTTCTTGCCTGCGTATTTATATATTCAGGATCCTTGCAGATTGCAATGGTTCCGATGATAGTAGCTGGCACGCCTCTTCTCATCATGGCCTTATCTTCTTTTCTCATAAATTCCAGATACATGTTTTATGGTATTGGATTTACCGAGAGATTCAAAAAACAAGGTATCCTATATCCTTATATGATATTTGCATTTCCTGATGAAGTATACTGCGTTTTCTGCTCCAATGCTTACCCTGACAAGGTGGATCCTGTAAAATGTGACCTATATTCTGCCGTACTTTGCCATTTGAGCTGGATTGCTGGCGGTGTACTTGGAGCCGGCTTTGGAAATATAATACCCTTCAGTCTTGAAGGAATAGACTTTGCAGCAACCTGTCTTTTTGTGTGTATAATAGTAAATCAATGGCAGGAATTCAAATCTCATATTCCTATGTATACAGGACTTATATGTGGAATTTTATGTCTTATCCTATTAGGGCCTGACAATTTTATTCTTCCTGCTCTTTCCCTAAGCCTTATTATACTGGTAATCTTAAAAGGCAGAACAGAGCAATATTTTCAGTAAATAAGGAGGAAATTTATTATGTCCAATACTTTATATGCATTTTCAGCTATTGCCGTCTGCTCTATTATAACCATACTTATAAGAGCTCTCCCCTTTGTAATATTTGGAAATAAAGAGCTCCCGTCTACAGTCACCTATCTTGGGAAGGTGCTTCCGGGAGCTATCATGATTATTCTCGTCATATTTTGTCTTAGGAATATTAGCTTCTCAAGCTTTCCTTTTGGCCTTCCTGAATTTATATGTATCGGAATATGTGCACTTCTTCAGCATAAATACAAAAATAGTATATTATCTGTCATCATTTCCACTATCCTATACATGATAATTATCAGGATAATATAACTAACAATAAGGTATGATTTTATAAATATTTGTTTTTAATACCTGTTAATTTTTAAAACTGTGGATAGGGGCAGGGATTCGTCCTCCTCTGTTTACAAAGGCTTCACAGGAGAATGTATTTACAGGCATTACAGGTGCATATCCAAAGAGTCCGCCAAATTCTACCTTATCTCCTACAGTTTTTCCAATTGCAGGTATGAGTCTTGCTGCTGTAGTCTTCTGATTAATCATGCCTATTGCTGCTTCGTCTGCAATTATTCCTGAAATTGTAGAAGCTGGTGTATCTCCCGGTATTGCTATCATATCAAGTCCTACAGAGCATACACAGGTCATTGCTTCAAGCTTTTCTATATTGAGTGAACCAACTTCAACTGCGTCTATCATGCCCTGATCTTCACTTACAGGAATAAATGCTCCACTGAGTCCTCCGACATATGATGAAGCCATTATTCCTCCCTTCTTTACCTGATCATTAAGCAGAGCCAGTGCAGCTGTGGTTCCCGGAGCTCCGGTTCTCTCAAGTCCTATCTCTTCTAATATTTCTGCTACAGAATCACCAACAGCCGGTGTAGGTGCAAGTGAAAGATCTATAATTCCAAATGGTACATCCAGTCTTTTTGCAGCTTCGCCTGCAATAAGCTGTCCAACTCTTGTTATCTTGAAAGCCGTTTTCTTAATGGTTTCACAAAGAACCTCAAAGCTTTCTCCTCTTACTGCTTCAAGTGCTGCCTTTACTACTCCTGGACCACTAACTCCTACATTTATCACGGCATCTGCTTCGGTTACACCGTGGAAAGCACCTGCCATGAAAGGATTATCGTCTGGTGCGTTGCAGAATACAACTATTTTTGCACAGGCAGGGAATTGCCCTTCCTTTGTAGCAAGAGCTGTATCTCTTATAACCTCTCCCATTAGCTTTACAGCATCCATATTGATTCCTGTTTTTGTAGAGCCAAGATTTACCGAACCGCATACCTGATCCGTAGATGTAAATGCCTCAGGATATGAAAGCATAATATTTCTGTCAGCTTCTATCATTCCCTTAGAGCAGAGTGATGAATAGCCACCGATAAAATTCACTCCTACAGCTTTAGAGGCTCTGTCGAGAGTCTTTGCAATAGTAACAAAGTCTGATGGTGTTTTGCATGCAGCTGCTCCTATTATAGAAATAGGTGTAACTGATATTCTCTTATTAACTATAGGAATACCAAATTCCTCTGAGAGCTTTTCACCTGTTTCTACAAGCTTTCCAGCCTTTCTGACTATCTTCTCATATATCTTGTCATTTAATCTGTTAAGGTCTGAATCTATGCAATCTATAAGACTTATTCCCATGGTTATGGTTCTTATGTCCAGATTCTCCTTTTCGATCATATGATTGGTTTCATTTACTTCGTAAATATTTATCATTATGTACTCCTTGCTGACAGATTATATTCTGTGCATTGATGTGAAAATGTCTTCTCTCTGTGACTTGATCTTTACGTTTATTTCCTCGCCGCAAGTCTCAAGCTTCTCTGAAAATTCTTCAAAAGACAGCTCCATACCAGAGGTATCTACTATCATCATCATATTAAAAAATCCCTGAACTATAGTCTGTGAAATATCAAGTATATTTACGTTATATTCAGCTAAAAAAGTGCATACCTTAGCTGTTATTCCAACTGCATCCTTGCCTACTACGGTAATTATTGTTCTGCTCATAATAGATTTAATCTCCTTGTCTCCTAATTAACAGTATATTCCAACTATTAAGCTTAATGATATATACCTTAGCCCTATAATGTCAATAGTTATAAAAAAATAAAAAACACCATCTCCCGTATATATGAAAATGGTGTTTTCTTATTGTGTCTTTTTTTGAGTAAGGTGAATTACTTACGAATTCCAAGCTTAGCAATAAGTGCTCTGTATCCCTCAAGATCCTTCTTAGCAAGGTAGTCAAGAAGTCCTCTACGACGTCCAACCATCATAAGAAGTCCACGTCTTGAGTGGTGATCCTTAGGGTTTGCCTTAAGATGCTCTGTAAGCTCATTGATTCTTGCTGTTAAAATAGCGATCTGAACCTCAGGTGAACCTGTATCACCAGCCTTACGAGCGTAAGTATTCATAATTTCCTGCTTTTTAGCCTTTGCGATCATTGCAAAATCCTCCTAATTAAATATCTAAAACTTACCAAATGACAAAGCACTCGCAAAGGAGTAGCGATAAGCTGTGCCATGGCGTTACAACGAGAACTATATTATCATGTAAATTCTTAATAATCAAGCATTTTCATTACTTTTTAGACTATCCTCGTAGAATTTTTTAACTTTCGGAATATCTACATCTCTAAGCTGTATTTTTATCTCTTCAAGTGATTCAAATTTACGCTCTTTCCTAATAAATTTGAGAAGCTCTACCTCTATTTTTTTGCCATAAGCATTTCCTTCGTATTCAAAAACAAAGCTTTCAAGGTTTATTTTTTGTGCTTCGTCCTCATTGCTCACTGTAGGCTTTATTCCAAGATTTGCTATGCCCTTATAGCTTTCTTTTCGTTTGCCAGTCTTTTCATCTATAAAATGGACTCTGACAGCATAAACACCATAAGGCGGAACTATTCTTGAGGCATCGACATCTATATTCATTGTCGGATATCCGAGTATACTGTGTCCCATTCCCTTACCGTGTTCAACATATCCTGAAATGCAGTAAGGATGTCCTAGAAGCATTTCTGTTTTTTCCATGTCACCCTCAGAAATAAGCTCTCTTAGCATAGTTGAACTTACAGCCTGTTCTTCTCCGCTATTTGTTTTTATATTGATTTTTTCTATAATCTTTAAGCTATATCCTAATCTATCTGCATTTTCAGTGAGAAATTCTGCATTTCCACGCTTATTAAATCCAAAGCTTACATCATTTCCAGCCACCATAGCCTTCATATTAAGCCTTTTTATCAATATCTTTTCTAGGAAATCCTCTGCGGACATTGTTCGTATTTCTTCTGAAAATGGAAGCTCAATCACATAGTCAACTCCATAAGAGTAAAGTTCTTCCTTTTGTTCCTGTCTTCCGCTTATGAAGCTCTTATTCATATCAAAGAGAATAATGAGTGACTTATATTTATTTTCCTGCGCTGTTTTTACAAGTTCCTTTATTATAAGCCTGTGCCCTATATGATTTCCGTCAAACTTTCCTATTGCTACTGCTGTTGGTGACTTAACACTGATAAGCTCATTAACCTTGCCTTGGTCTCTAAATTTCTCAAGCTCGTCTAGCTTTACAGTCTCCTCAAGTGTAAAATCTCCTACCTGTGTGCGAAGCAGTGATTCCATACAGGCTCCTGTACCTAACTTCTCTCCTATATCGTGACACAATGTTCTTATATAGGTCCCCTTAGTACATTTTACAGTCATTTTTATATGTGGAAAGTCTATAGAATCTACCGTAAGATCCAGTATTTCTATTTTTTTTCTCTTTCTCTCGACCTCTTTACCTGCTCTTGCGTATTCGTAAAGCTTCTTTCCATTTACTTTTCTTGCAGAATACATAGGTGTAAGCTGCTCATATTCACCTATAAAACTCTCACAGGCCTTAATTATCTCTTCATTTGTTGGTATCTTATCCGTGTTTTCTGAGATAACTGTACCTGTGATATCCTGTGTGTCTGTGACAGTTCCAAGCAACATGCCAGCAATATAAGTTTTTGTCCCGTCACCTATCCTGTCAACATCTTTGGTTCCCTTTCCAAGTGCAACAGGAAGAACACCCTCTGCCATAGGATCAAGTGTTCCGGCATGGCCTATTTTACGCATACCCAGAATACCTCTGAGCTTTGCACATACATCCATGGATGTCCATCCGGCTTCTTTATATATATTTAAAAAACCATTATATTTGTTAAATTGCATTTCCAACCGCCAGCCATTTATTTATTGAGCTGCTTTTCAATCTCTGAAAGCAACTTTTGTGTATTTTCCTTTATACTAGGTCCAAGGAAGCAACCGGCAGCCTTAACATGACCACCACCGCCAAAGCCCTGTGCTATCAGGGCAACATTTATGTCGTCTGAATTTGAACGCATACTTATCTTGTACTGTCTGTTAAGTGTCTGATACATAAATATGGCACATAATGCATTACGGGTAGTTCTAAGATTATCTATAATACCATCCATATCCTTATTTGTAACGCCATATTCCTTCATTGAGGCTGCATCTATACTTCCAACTATAACCTTGCCGTCAAGATAGCTTTCTGTTTCAAATAAGACCTTACCCATGACCTTTTTCTGTGTAAGACTCATTGAGAAAAATGAATCATCTATTATTTTTCCAAAATCAAAACCAAAGCTCATGCATTTTCCTGCAATATCCATGGTATGCCTTGAAGTAGATGAATATCTAAATACTCCTGTATCGTGGATTATACCTGTATAAATACATTCAGCTGTATTTTTATCCAGCATATCTTCCTCAAGCAGATCAAAGAGAACCTCACAGCTTGAAGAGGCTTCTGGCTTAACTATGCAATATTCTGCAAAGCCTTTGTTTGTAATATGATGATCAAGACAAAAACTGTGAACAGCGTTCTTTTGAATAATTGAAAACTTCCCAAGTCTGCTGTCATCACCACAATCACATACTATACACAGATCATAACTCTTATCTGTAGGCTCATGTACAACATCTTCATATCCGTTAAGATAAGAAAATTTGTTTGAGAATTCCTCCAGATATGGGATGACAAGCTTTTCCTCCAGATGCTTTTCTCTTACAAGATTTAAAATGTAATTATAAACACCGAGAACTGAGCCAGCACAATCTCCATCAGGACCAAGATGTCCAAGTATAGCTATGCTCTTTGCTTCAGATATAAGGCTGTTAAATATTAGCTTATAATCCATATTTATTCTTCCTCATTTTCCTCTTCAGTTTCATACTCAGCTTCTTCATCTACTTTTCTATTTGCTCTTGCAAGCTCTTCTATTCTCTGTGACATTTCTATAGCATATTCTATGCTATGATCTGCAACGAACTGAAGACTAGGAGTCTTTCTAAGATTTACTCTGTGTGCAAGCTCTCTTCTTATGTAGCCCTCTGCTGATTTAAGTCCCTTTATTGTATTATCGAGTGCCGCATCTGAACCTATCGTAGAAACATAGCACTTACAAAACTGGAGATCAGGTGTAACCTCAACTCTTGTTATAGTCATTAAGGGATCTATTCTTGGATCCTTAACTCCATCTCTTATAATACAGGAAAGTTCTCTCATAACCTCTCCATTGATACGGTTGTTCTTTATGCTTCCCTTTTTCATAAAATTCCTTTCTTTAATTAAAGCACAATCTGATACAGCCTTGCTGTACCAGATTCATGCAACCTATATTTAAATTATTCTGACTTCTTAATGCTTCTTGGAACTTCAACCATCTTGTAGATCTCGATATAATCATCCTCTGCAATATCTCCAAAGTCTTCAAATACGATACCACATTCAAATCCGGTCTTAACTTCCTTGACCTCATCCTTGAATCTCTTAAGAGAAGCAATATTACCGTCAAATATCATCTTTTCTCCATGATATACTCTTGCCTTTGATCCTCTTTCAATGATTCCGTCTGTTACATAGCAGCCTGCTATATTACCAACTCCTGAAGCCTTGAATATCTGTCTTACAATTGCCTTACCAGTATTCTTTTCCTCATATTCAGGTGCAAGCATACCTGTAAGAGCAGCCTCAAGATCCTCTATGGCCTGATAGATTACCTTATACAATCTGATATCTACCTTCTCCTGCTCTGCCTTAGACTTAGCTGTAGGATCAGGTTTTACATTAAATCCGATAATTATAGCATTACCAGCTGATGCAAGGTTTACATCAGACTCATTGATATTACCAACTCCTGAATGGATAACCTTAACTGCAACTTCTTCATTTGAAAGCTTTCCGAGTGACTGCTTAACCGCTTCAACTGATCCCTGAACATCGGCCTTGATGATAATTGGAAGTTCCTTGATATTTCCAGCCTTGATCTCATCAAACAGATCATCCAGATTCATCTTCTGCTTTGTTTCCTCGAGCATCTTATTCTTATGTTCTGCAATGAAGGTCTCTGCTATATTTCTTGCTTCCTTCTCATCTTCACAGCCCATGAAGATTTCTCCGGCATTAGGAACGTCATTAAGTCCAAGAATCTCAACAGGTGTTGAAGGACCTGCCTTTTTAACTCTGTTGCCCTTGTCATCAATCATCGCTCTGACCTTACCATAGCATGCTCCTGCTGCAATATTGTTACCAATCTTAAGTGTACCCTTCTGAACAAGAACTGTTGCCACAGGTCCACGTCCCTTATCAAGCTGGGCCTCTATAACTATACCTCTTGCTGTACGGTTAGGATTTGCCTTAAGCTCAAGTACATCAGCCTCAAGAAGGATTATCTCAAGAAGATCTGTTATACCAGCACCTGTTTTTGCTGAAATAGGTACCATAGGTGTTGAACCACCCCACTCCTCAGCAATAAGTCCGTACTCTGTAAGCTCCTTCTTAACAAGATCAGGATTTGCAGTAGGCTTATCCATCTTATTGATTGCAACAACTACCTCAACTCCTGCTGCCTTAGCGTGGTTAATAGCTTCGACAGTCTGAGGCTTAACTCCATCATCAGCAGCTACTACAAGAACTGCGATATCAGTAGACTGGGCACCTCTTAATCTCATTGCTGTAAATGCTTCATGTCCCGGTGTATCAAGGAAAGTAAGTTTTCTATCTCCTACTCTTACAACTGAAGCACCTATGTGCTGTGTAATTCCACCTGCCTCACGGCTCGTTACATTTGTATTTCTGATGGCATCAAGAAGAGAAGTCTTACCATGGTCAACGTGTCCCATAACACATACTACAGGACTTCTTGGAATCATTTTACTCTCATCCTCTTCATCCTCTTTAAGGAGTTCAGCTATTACGTCAACCTTTTCTTCCTTTTCGCAAAGGATGTCATATTCCATTGCTATCTCTTCAGCCTCTTCATAGCTAAGATCAGTATTTGGTGTTACCATCTGTCCCTGAAGGAAGAGCTTCTTGATAATTACAGATGGCTGCATCTTAAGCTTCTCTGCAAGATCCTTAATTGTAAGGCTCTCTGGTATAACTATTACCTTGATATCATCCTCTGGCTTTTCCTGCTTTGGTTCAGGCTTGATAAATGCACCCTTACCTGTCTTATTTGCCTTCTGTGGCTCAATATCATCTCTGTACTTGTCTCTCTTATCATAACGATCAGTATTCTTATGCTGATTGTTCTTTCTTGATGAAACAGTTTTTCCCTGTGGAGCATCAAACTGAGCCTGTTGTGATCTTCCAGACTGTGAATCCTTGTCTCTTCTGCCATACTGGCCCTGACGAGACTGCTGGTTCATGTCCTTGTCCTTATCTCCTCCGTCAAAGTTATTTCTTCTGTTATCTCTGAAACCACCTTCACGTCTCTGGGTATTATTCTGACCGTTATTTCTTCCATCACGGTTATCTCTTCTCTGTCCTGTTCCCTGTCCGTCTCTGCGATTGTTATCTCTTCTTCCGGACTGTGAATCTCTATTATTATTTTGAGCCTTTGCAGAAGCTGTTGCCTTTGCTATAACAGCTGCAGCATCATAGTTTGCATATGACTTTACTATCTTAATCTGTGGAAGACCGTCTGTTACAGCATTTGCAGCTGGCTCACTTACAGTATTTGTTTCTGCTGGCTTTGCTGTCTCCTGCTTAACTACATCTGCCTTGACTGTTTCTGCCTTAGGTGCTTCATTTTTAAGCTCTGTAGCAGCATTTGCATTAAGCTCAGCATTTTTTTGCTCATTCTTTACTTCATTTTGAGCTCCACTTACAGACTGCTTCTGAACCTTGGTTTCACCGAATACAGCAGGTCTGACTGGCTTTGTTCCTGCTGGAAGAGGTCTTGGTCCCTTCTGCTGGGGCTGGGTATTTTTCTGCTGCTTATTTTTCTGTCCATTTCTAAGATTCTTAGGCAGATCCTTTATATTTTGTGAGTTCTGAGAGCGGAAAACTACGCTGACTTTCTTCTTATGCACTGCTCCTCCGGCTTGTTTATCAGTTTCGCCTGCTCTGTTTATATTCTTTTCATTATTATCATTACTCATCAGCAATTCCTCCCTCTATCAATCTGATCACATTATCTGAAAGTCCCTTGTCTTCTATTGTAATAGATGCTCTCATTCCCCTTCCAATGATGTGTCCCAAACTGTCTTTATCTATAACATCCATATATACAGGAATCTTTCTAAAGCTGCACATATCTGCAAAATGCTTCTTGGTAGCCTCTGAAGCATCAGTTCCTATAAGACATAGCTTTGCACGTCCTGATTTAATAGACTTTTCTGTACAAAATTCTCCTGACTGTACTTTGCCTGCCTTGGCAGCTATACCAATCATTCCATATATTTTTCGCTTTGCAATATCATTTAGAATCAAATTTCTTATTCCTCATCTAAAGCTGAATCATCACTTCTGTTTTCTTCATCATATTCAGCTTCTTCATTGTAATCATAGTTATCATTATACTCAGCTTCTTCGTCATTTATATAAATCTCCTGAGCATAACCATCCTCTATAAATCCTTCCTGAGGTACTTCCATGCCAAGCTGTTCAAATAAACCTGACTCCTGTGCCTGTGTTTCGGATTTAATATCGATCTTATATCCTGTAAGCTTTGCAGCAAGTCTTGCATTCTGTCCTTCCTTACCAATTGCAAGTGAAAGCTGGTAATCAGGAACTATAACTGTTGCTTCCTTTGCATCCTCATCTGCAACAACACAGATAACCTTTGCAGGACTTAAAGCATTTTCAATAAGATATGCAGGATTCTCATCCCAGTTGATAATATCTATCTTTTCTCCACCAAGCTCTTCAACAACAGCATTTACTCTTGTACCGTTTACACCTACACATGCACCTACTGGATCAACATTTTCATCATGTGAAAGAACAGCCATCTTTGTACGTGAGCCAGCCTCTCTTGATATAGCCATGATTTCAACTATTCCATCCTTAACCTCTGATACCTCCTGCTCAAAAAGCTTTTTAACAAGATCAGGATGTGTACGTGAAACAGAAATTCTTGTTCCCTTTGTGTTATTCTTAACCTCGAGTACATATACCTTTACTCTCTGGTTTGGCTTTAATACCTCACCCTTGACCTGCTCACTTTCTGCAAGAATAGCATCGGCCTTTCCAAGATTAATTGAAATATTCTTTCCGAGGATACGCTGAACGACACCTGTCATGATTTCATGCTCGTATGCGTAGAGATATCTGTATACAGAATTACGCTCTTCTTCTCTGATCTTCTGCACGATAACACCCTTGGCATTCTGTGTTGCTATTCTTCCGAACTTCTGTGAATCTATAGGAATATCTACTATATCTCCAAGCTTAGCCATCTTATTAATAAGCATTGCTTCTGGAAGGCTTATTTCTGTAACTGGATCAAATACCTCTTCAACAACTTCCTTCTGCTGTACAATTCCGAAATCGTAAGTATCTTCATCTATTGTAACTACGCAATTATCTGACTTTCCAAAATGGTTTTTACAAGCTGTTAAAAGTGAATTCTTTATTGCATCCAAAAGTGCTTCTTTAGGAATATTTCTTTCTTTTCCAAGTACCTCTAACGCTGTCTTCAGTTCTGTACTCATGTTCCCTTATCTCCTTTTATTGTGTTAATCTTCAATTTCTCCATCGTTTGCAGGTGTTAAAAAACCCTTTGAACAAACTTCCAGTGTATAAACCTCTTTTATAAAGTCCTCTTTATCAAGCCACTGGCTTAAACGCCTTGAAACCTTTACACAGTCATTGATGCCTACTCCTGCCTGATTTTCCTCTTCTGTGTTTGCGACTTCACTATCTTCCTGCTCTGCCTTTTTATCAGCTATTCTCTTGTTCAGTGTTTCCTCTGTAAGATCAATATATACTCTTAAGTAGTAATTATGATCCTCTTCAACAAACTCTGTCTTAATAAGAACATATCCTTCCTTTTTAAGATATGGTTCTAAAAAAGCATCAACCTTTTTAGTGTACTTTTCCATGGACGCTTCCTTTCATATTTTTTAACATACATTAAGGAGTGGACTTATGCCCACTCCTTACTATTAATACTTAATATATCACTCTTTTTCTTTATTTGCAAGGTCTTTATCCACAGCAAATCCATTTTTATCAACTTTTGGCTTGTTAAAGCTGACAAAATCACATTCAGGATTTTCACATGGATAAAAAAGTCTTCCCTTCTTGGATCTTCTTAAGATAATATCGCTTCCGCATCTAGGACACTTCATCCCCGCCTTTTCGATATATGGCTTTGTATTCTTACACTCTGGAAATCCCGGACATGCAAGGAACTTTCCGTGAGGTCCGTATTTAACCACCATATTTCTTCCACATTTATCACAGATCACGTCTGTTACCTGATCCGCTATCTTAACCTTTTCTATATTTTCTCTGGCTATATCTACAGCCTCCTTAAGGTCAGGATAAAAATTAGATATTACTGTTTTCCAGTCCAGACTGCCATCAGCAACTGAATCCAGCATATATTCCATATTCGCAGTGAATTTACTGTCTACAATCGTTGGAAACGATTTTACCATCATATCATTTACAGCCTGTCCAAGCTCTGTAACAAACAGATTTTTCTTTTCCTTTGTTATATAGTGCCTAGCTAAAAGCGTTGTAATTGTGGGTGCATAGGTAGATGGTCTTCCAATTCCATCATCCTCGAGCTTTCTTACTAAAGAAGCCTCTGTGTAATGTGCTGGTGGCTCTGTCTGATGCCTTACGCCCTTAACAGAAGAAAACTTTAGTTTCTGTCCTTCGCTTAATTTACTTAGATCCTGTTTTTCAACCTCTTCATCGGTATTAGAATATACTGACATAAATCCATCAAATTTAAGCTTTGAACCTGAAGCCGTAAATACATGGCTTCCCTGTGTAAGTTTTACCTGAGTCACAGAATAAACAGCAGGTGTCATACGGCTTGCAGTAAATCTGTTCCAGATAAGCTGATACAGTCTAAACTCATCTCTCTGAAGCTGGTCCTTTACAATTGCAGGTGTAAGTTCAATATAAGTAGGTCTGATAGCCTCATGGGCATCCTGAACATTTCCTTTGTTCTTTCCTGTAGGACGTGCATAAGAAACATAATCACTTCCATAAACATTTCCTATATAGTCCTTTGCCGCATTAAAGGCCTCATCCGAAATACGAACTGAGTCTGTTCTTAAGTAAGTAATAAGACCTATACTTCCATATCCTTTTATATCTACACCTTCATAAAGCTTCTGTGCAATACGCATTGTTTTTTGTGTAGACATGTTGAGGTATTTTGATGCCTCCTGCTGAAGTGTAGATGTTGTAAATGGAAGAGGTGAATTCTTCTGTCTTTCACTCTTTTTCACCTCTGAAACTGTTATATCAGCATCTTCTACATCAGCCACTATAGCTTCTGCCATAGTCTGATCGATATCCTGTATTTTTTTTCCGCCTTCACCAAAATATGATGCCTTTATTTCCTTTGACGAACCAAGCTTTATGCCTGCATCTATGGTCCAGTATTCCTTAGGAATAAACTGAGCTATCTCATCTTCTCTCTGACATATCAGATTAAGTGCAACTGACTGTACACGTCCAGCTGAGAGTCCTCTTCTTATCTTTTCCCAAAGAAGCGGACTTATAGAATATCCAACCATTCTGTCCATAACTCTTCTGGCCTGCTGTGCATCAACCAGATTCATATCCAGCTCTCTTGGATTTTTGATAGCATTTTTTACTGCATTTTTTGTTATTTCATTGAATGTGATTCTATAAACCTTTTTATCAGTCTGCTCGTTAAGTTTAAGTGATGCCATAAGATGCCAGCTTATAGCTTCTCCCTCTCTATCAGGGTCAGTTGCAAGATATATAGTATCTGCCTTCTTGACGTCCTTTCTAAGAGATGAAAGCAGATCACCTTTACCTCTTATAGTTATGTATTTTGGCTCATAATTATTCTCAATATCAATTCCGAGTGATGATTTAGGCATGTCTCTTACATGTCCCATGGAAGCATCTACAATATAATTTGTTCCAAGGAATTTTTTTATGGTTTTCATCTTTGCCGGAGACTCTACAATCACTAAATTCTTCGCCATTATTCATATGCCTTTCTGTAATAAGCTCTTTGTGGAGATACCACGTAACCTTTTAGTTCCAGCCTTGTAAGTATTGCTATGGTTTCACCTATTCCATAGCCTGATCCAGCTGAAATCTCATCTACATGTTTTAAGGTTAAATCGAGGCAACTATAAACTATTTCCTCCGAAAAAGCAAGTGCAGAAAGTTCTTTTTGCTTCAATAACGGTCTTTTTAATCCTGAATTGCCAAAATATTCCAAAATATCATCGGGAGATGTAAGCACTGAAGCACCCTGCTTAAGTAAAATATTACAGCCTCTACCCAAGGGATTATCAATTCTTCCAGGAAGCGCAAAAACCTCCTTTCCCTGCTCAAGTGCATATTCCACCGTAATTCCCGTTCCACTTTTCTCTCTGGCCTCCATTACAAGTAAGGCATCTGCTAATCCTGATATCAGGCGATTTCTCTGCACAAAATGAAATCCAAGTGCAGGAAGACCCGGTGTATATTTAGACCATACTCCGCCCATACCTCTTGACATACGTTCGTATATTGAGTAGCTCTCTCTTGGGTAACAGATATTAACACCACAGCCAAGTATTGCATAGCTTTCACCGCCCCCTCTAAGCGCTCCTTCAGCGGCTGCAGAATCAATTCCCTCTGCCATACCACTAACTATCTGTATTCCATTTTTACATAATTCTCTCCCAAAAAACATAGCTGTTTCTCTTCCATAATCGCTACAGGCTCTTGCACCTATTATAGAAACAGTCTTTTTACTGCTATCTGGAAGCTTCCCCTTGCCATACAAGGCTATAGGCGGGTCGTATATATTTTTTAATTTATCTGGATAGTCCTCGTCAAAATATGTAACCATCCTTATATCCTGCCTAAACAGATTTTCGTATTCTCTTAAATATCTTGCTTCATCCTTATATCTTAGATCATATTCCTCAGCTGTTTTTTTTTTCATAATTCCCGCAGCAATATATTCTTCACCATTTATTTTGTATGCTTCTGAAAATGATCCCGCATATTCATGCATCTTCCATATTTTCTTGCTATATATCCCTTTTATTTTTCCGAGAAGAAAAAGATAACGCTTTTCATTTAAATCCATTAAATACCCCCATCCTATCAATCATTTAAAAAGCCGGTCTTCCAGACTTCTTAAGCTTACCGCCTCAATAAGAGCCTTTTCACTTATATACTCATCCCCATCCATATCTGAAATGGTTCTTGCAACTTTTAATACCTTATGATAGGTCCTCGCAGATAGATTTTTTGCAACAAACATTTCCTTCATAAGCAAGGCTTCATTTTTTCTTAAAACACAGTACCTTTCAATTTCATGAATTCCCATTCCGCTATTAAATTTTATAAGTGGTTCTTTTTCGAATCTTTTCTCTTGAATCCGGTGTACTTCCTCAACTCTTTTTCTTATCTCAGCTGAACTTTCACAACTTCGCTTGTTTGCTACTGAATCTGACACAGTAAGCTCTTCATAACTAACCGGACTTGCCTCTGCACATATATCTATTCTCTCCAGGAGTGGCTTTGAAAGATGTCCCATATAAGTCTTTATCTGTGATTCTGTGCAGTGACATTTGGTTCTATCTGGAAAATGTCCACAGGCACAATTGTTGCATGCAGCTACTAACTGAAAATCAGCTGGATAAACATAGCTTCCTCTCAATCTGTTTATAGTGATTTTTTTATCCTCCATCGGCTGCCTTAACGCCTCAACAACACTTCTATTAAACAAAGGAAGCTCATCCAAAAATAATATTCCGCCTGAAGCAAGTGAAATTTCTCCTGGCAGAACATTTGCACCTCCTCCTAAAAATGATGCCATCGTAATACCGTGATGCGGTGCCCTGAATGGTCTCTTAGAAAATAAAGGTCTGTCTTTTGGAAGCAATCCCCTTACACTATAGACCTTTGATATTTCTATATCCTCTTCTCTGGTAAGAGAAGGCATAATTCCCGGCATTCTTTTTGCTATCATAGTCTTTCCTGTACCTGCTGGTCCTGAAAATAAAATATTATGCCTTCCGCTTACTGCAATCTCAGCTGCTCTTCTCAAATATTCCTGACCATGTACATCTATAAAATCAGGTTCACTTTCTATTTCATCCGAACATAAATTGTCAAATGAAGCTGTTTCTTCCTTCTTCTCCAGCATATTCATACAGCCCTCAACAGTTCTTCCATATCTGAGAGCCTCTACTATTTCTTTGAGATTTTCTGCTCCTGCTGCCCTTATTCCATCGACAAGTCTTGCCTCAGCCAGATTTTCATTGGAAAGAATAAGATTTTTGATTCCTGCATCTCTAAGTGCCATACTCAAAGACAAAACACCATTAACTGCTTTAATACTACCGTCAAGTCCAAGCTCCCCTAAAAAAGCAAAACTTTCAAGATGCAGATCAGGGATAAGCTTAGCTGCTGCAAGTATTCCCACTGCAATAGAAATATCATAAGCAGTACCGGTTTTTCTTATAAATGCAGGTGACAGATTAACAGTTATCTTTTGTGGCCTAAAACCAATATCAATGTTTTTAATCGCATTCCATATTCTAAATTGTCCTTCTTTTGTTTCATTTGAAAGTGCTCCTGTCATATTTAGCTGTGGAATTCCATTTGAAATATTAACTTCAACATCCACAATATATCCATGTATGCCAAATAAGCCTGCACTGTGTATCTTTGCAAACATATTTAAACCTCCAAAAACAAGTAAAGCTAAGCTTTACTATTACCAATTTTATTCATTTTTATAATAGGATTTTGTGAGCTGCGGATAAAAGATAGCTCAAACTCTGATTTTTAGATCCTTAAGAAGTTTAGATTATTATATTTGACAGGGACAGGCAAAGGCCTTCTGCCCAAAAACCATATACCGGTCCCCATTTTATAATTTAATATATAAAATCAGTCTACGCAGGTATTATATAACAGCTTAAACTTATATGGAAGCCTTGCTTTAAAACTCTGCTCTGACAGATTTTCAAGTATATTTCCTGAAAGATTAGGAAATACCAGTTCATACGAATGAAGCAGCTGTGAATTCACAGCGTATTTCTTTTTGTATAATTCGTTGACTTTTTTATCTCCATACTTTACATCCCCTATTATAGGATAGCCCAGATAACTAAGATGTGCTCTTATCTGATGTGTCTTACCTGTAATCAGCTTAACTCTGAGAATTGTCAGCTCTCCGTTTGAAGCTATAGGGCTGTATTCTGTTTTTATTTCCATTGCACCATCAAATTGCTCATTTTTCACAATTACCTGGTTGCTATTCTCTGATTTCTTTAAGAAAGCTGAAACCTTAGCTCCCTTTGCCATTCTTCCATGAACAGCTGTAATATAATATTTAGATACACATCTATCTCTAAACATTTCATTTAATAATCTGGCTGCCTGATAATTTTTTGCAAAGGTTATAAGCCCGCTCGTATTTCTATCTAATCTATTACAGATAGAGGGTGTAAAACTAATAAACTCATCCTTAGCTAAATCGGACTTATCATCATTTTTTTTAGTCATTACATAGTCTAATAAAACATCATTCAGGCTTTCATCCTCAGGCTTACTTTTCTGACTTAGGACACCAGCTTTTTTATTGAAGAAAATAACATTGCTGTCCTCATATACTATTTCTCCTACTTCCTGAAGACTAAGTTTTTTTGGTCTTGCAGCATTTATTTTCTTTATCGTCTCAGTATGGAAAGATGCAATAGTTTCATCAGATAAAAAAAGCTGTAATTCATCTCCATTCTTTAGTAAATCTGAGCCGTCTGCCTTCTTTCCATTAAGCTTTATATTTTTCTTTCTTAACATTTTATATACAAAGCTCTTTGGCGCTTTATCTAAAAATGCTGAAAGAAATTTATCGAGCCTCTTTCCCTCTTCTCTCTCGCTTATATATAATGTCTGCATCTATTACTGCTTTCCTGTATGATTTATTTTTCTGATTACTGAAAATACAAATTCGGTAGGGAGAATTCCTGAAAATACATATAAGAGCTTCATTGATAGTCCATATACTGAAATATCCTTGCCAGTAAAAGCATCCCTTATTGCCTTCTTTACGACTCTCTTTGGATTTGCCATTAGCATTTTTTTATAAAGCTTTGCCTGACTTTTCTCCTCTGCTATATCAAAAAACTCTGTTTTAACTGGTCCTGGACAAATGGCTGTTACAGTTATTCCCTTATCCGTAAGCTCCTCATTTAAGGCTCTAGAAAAGCTAAGAACAAATGACTTCGAGGCTGCATATACTGTAAATTCAGGCTGTGGTACAAAAGCGGCAGCAGATGCAAAATTAATTATTTTTCCATGATTCTTAACCATATAAGGAATCACAAGTCTGCATAGCTTCATAAGTGCAACAACATTGAGTTCAAGCATATCCGTCTGCTCTTCCATTGAAAGCTGTTCAAATTTTCCAATTTTTCCAAATCCTGAAGCATTTACAAGATAAAGAACTCTATGCCTGTTTTTATCAAGTCTGGATTCAAGCTCTGAAAAAATATCATCATAAAGCAAATCAGCTTCAATACAAACAGCCTGATGACCAAGCTGTGTTATCTTATCGTGAAGCTCTTCTATTCTATTTTTTCTTCTGGCTATAAGCCAGAACTCAAGCTCTACCTTGCTAAGCTTTGCAAGCTGTATAGCCATTTCTCTTCCCATTCCGGAGGAAGCTCCTGTAATAATAGCAATATATTTCATATGCTTACTGCTCCTATTTTCACTAGCATGTGCCAATAAGTCACAAACTATAAAATGCTCCGACCCTAAAAGTCGAAGCTGAATTTATAAGAAAATACTATAATCTTTAATATAGTAATCTGACAACTGTTTTTTTTCATCATCCATAGCCTTAGAAAAATCGTCATATATGGCACATACTGTCATACCTGCACTTTTTCCTGCCCTTATTCCTGCCGGAACATCTTCAAAGACCATGCAATTCATATACTCAACACCCAGACGGTCGGCTACATTCATGTAGATATCCGGATAAGGCTTTCCTCTTTCGACTTCACAGGCTGTAACTACAAGATCAAAATACTTGTCTATTTTTAGAGCACTAAGGCAAGCCTCAGCCATACTTCTGCCGTTTGATGTGGCTATTCCAGTCTTTATTCCCTTATCCTTTACCTTTAACAGGAAATCTGCAACAAATGGTTTAAGCTCAACTTCATTTGTATATTTATCTAAGGACATATCCATCCAATCCTGCTTTATCTTTTCTATTGAATCTGTGATCTTGTACTTTTCTTTGAAGTAATATGCTGTCTCTGTAAAGCTCATGCCCTCTATTTCTTTTTGAAGCTTATCATCAATCTCATATCCAAATCTATGCAGATACTCAATATCTATATCTCTCCACATCCACATTGAATCAACGAGTGTGCCATCCAAATCGAATATGATAGCCTGTTTTGTATATGGCAGTTTTGCAAGCTCTGTCATATTACATCTCCAGCTGGCTTTCCTGAGTCTTATCTCCATTGTATCCGTTATCCGGAGCTGACTGGTATAATGAACTTCTGTTTTGCTGGCATATATTAAATGTCTGCTCAAGCACATCCATCATACCATTAAATCTCTGCTGGCTTTCATTTGCAGTATTAGAAACAATATTCTGAACAGATGCAAGAAGCTCATCTGTATACTGAACAGCTCCCTGTCTTATTTCATTAGCATCTGAAATAGCTGCATTAACTATATCCTGAGCCTCCATTCTTGCATCTTCAAGGATTTCATTAGCTCTCTCAGTTGCTCTCTGGGTAATTTCATGCTCATCTACCATGCCATTAGTCTGGATAGTAGCATCTGAAATCATTGCCTCAGCCTGATGCCTTGCATCTTCAAGTATAGCATCCTGCTGATTAACTATCTTCTGGTATTTCTTAATTTCTTCAGGAACGCGCATACGGAGCTCAACTAAAAGCTCCTCCATTTCTTCCTTATTCACTAAAATCTTTGTATTTGATAACGCCTGATACTTGCAACCATCAATAAAATTCTCTATCTCATCAATTAACTGTTCAATCCTGCTTACTGTACTGCTCATCTCTATTCTCCTTAATCCTCTCTCTAATCTTCTCTGCTATGAGTGAAGGAACAAATTCTGATATATCTCCATCATAAGATGCAATCTCTCTTACTATACTGGAGCTAAGATAGCTGTATTTAAGATTTGTAGTAAGAAAAACTGTATCTATGCCTTTATTCAAAACCTTATTTGTCTGGCTAAGCTGTAATTCATATTCAAAATCAGTAACTGCTCTTAGACCTCTGACGATCATGATAGCGTTTTTTTCTTTTGCAAAGTCAACCAAAAGTCCGTCAAAGCTCTCAACCCTGACGTTATCGAAATTTTTTGTCACTTCTTTTAACATCTTAACACGTTCATCTATAGAAAACAACGGAGTTTTTGAACTATTTTTTAACACTCCAATGATAAGCTCGTCTGTGATTTTAGATGCTCTTTCTATTATATCTAAATGCCCAAAAGTAACTGGATCAAAGCTACCTGGATATATTGCTGTCTTTGTCATATTCTTAGCCTTTTCTCAGAAAAACGTGTTTCTGATTCTTATATTTCTTTTCTTTATATATCTCATAACCATATTTTTCCGTTTCACTAAGATCTGCCTTAAGCGAAGTTTCTACTATGATTATGCTATCCTCATCAATCAGATCTGAATCCATAAGTATCTTTAATACAGGATACTCAAGCCCCTTATCATAAGGTGGATCCATAAAAACAATAAGTCTGTCAAATTCTTCTTTATTGTAATCTCTGCTGAATTTATTAATTCCTGAAACCGCCTCCGACTGTATAAGCTTACAATTTGATTCAAAATGACATTTCTTTATATTCTTTTCTATACATGCTGCTGCCTGTCTGCTGCTGTCTATAAAAAACGCACTCCCAGCTCCCCTGCTTACAGCCTCTATTCCTATAGCTCCTGATCCGGCAAACACATCTAAAAAGCAGCTATTTGCAAGTTCAAACTGAAGCACATTAAACAGAGTTTCCTTTATTCTATCTGTAGTTGGTCTTGTATCCATTCCTTCCGGTGTAACCAATGGTATACTTCTTGCAGTTCCGGCAATTACTCTCATTTTTCTCCATTTCTCCATTCTTTGATAAAGAATGATAACCTATCCTGATTTTTATCAATTACACAGTATATCCGTTTTTCACATTCTCATCAAGTACCTTTCTTATTCCCTGATGTTCTGAAAATGATAACTGTGGATCATTTTCCAAAACTTCCTCTGCTGCCTTTGATGCAAGCATGAGAATGTCTTTATCTCTGTATATATCTGCTACCTTAAAATCGAGTTCTCCACTTTGTCTTATTCCAAATAAATCTCCAGGACCTCTGAGCTTAAGATCCTCCTCTGCTATGTAAAATCCATCATTTGATTTATTAAGTATATCTAATCTCTTCCCAGCATTCTCACTTTCGGATGTATTTACAAATATACAGTAGGACTGGGCATCTCCCCTTCCTACTCTTCCTCTTAGCTGATGCAGCTGTGAAAGTCCAAATCGGTCTGCATTTTCAATCATCATTACTGTAGCATTTGGAACATCTACTCCAACCTCTATAACAGTTGTAGATACGAGTATGTCAAGCTCATTATTTTTAAACGCTTCCATTATAAGAGTTTTCTCATTTGCAGACATTTTTCCGTGCAATACTCCAATTCTTACCTCATCTGGCATAATTTTTTTTAGCTTTATACTGTATTCTTCTACATTTTCTAAGGACTTAGATGTTGGAATTTCCTCATTATCTCCGCCCTCTATGGCAGGACAGATTATATATGCCTGATGCTTTTTCTTTATCTCAGAAAAAATAAATTTATATGCTGTATTCCTGTAGTCTTCGTTTACCACACAGTTTTTTATCTTTTTTCTTCCTTCTGGAAGCACATCTATAACAGAAATATCCAGTCCGCCATAAAGTATACTGCAAAGTGTTCTAGGAATAGGCGTTGCACTCATTATCAGATTATGAGGCATATTTCCTTTCTTTGCCAAAGCTTCTCTTTGGGAAACTCCAAATCTATGCTGTTCATCTGTAATAACTAGACCTAAGCTTGCATATTCTACTTTTTCCTGAAAAACAGCATGGGTTCCAACTATTATATCAGCCTCATGACTCTTGATTTGCTCATAAATATGTTTTTTTTCAGATTGGGATGTAGATCCAGTAAGCAGAACCACTGAAAGATCTATGTCCTGTTCATTTAATAATCTGGTAATCGTAGCATAATGCTGTTTTGCAAGTACCTCTGTAGGTGCCATAAATACAGCCTGATATCCATTAAATGCAGCATTTAAAAGTGCCAAAACAGCAACTATAGTCTTTCCTGAGCCTACATCTCCCTCGACAAGCCGGTTCATTATTTTCCCGGAATTCATGTCCTGGATTATATCTCTATATGCACTTTGCTGCGCCTTTGTAAGTTCAAACGGAAGATCTGCTATGAATTTTATTAGCCTGAAATCCGGCTTACACCTGTATTCAGATAATTTATTATCTAAAAGAGACCTTAAAAGCTTTCCTTGAAGAATAAATGTAAATAATTCATCAAAGCTTAATCTTTGTACAGCTTTTACCAGCTCTTCTTCATTTCTAGGAAAATGTATTCTCGTGAGAGCTTCACTCTGAGCCATAAGCCTGTACTTCTCTCTCATTTCCTGTGAAAGAAAATCCTCGTCTTTTAGACAAAGTCTAAGTGCTTCAGCTGTTGTTTTTATTAGAAGATTGTTACTTATACCTTTTGTAAGACCATATACGGGCATAAGGTGTGACTCGTACTTTTCCCTGTAATCAGGCTGTCTGTATATCTTTGCCTGATTCATTACCAGTCTTCCATTTTTCTCATAGACCTTTCCTCGAAAAACGTAATGAAGTCCAGCTTTTAATGTCTGCCTGAGATAAGGCTGATTAAACCAGGAAAGCTGAAGCCTTCCTGTCATATCACTAAGGTAGGCATTTACAATAATAAGCCCATTTATATTATTTACAGAAGCATCATTTGACAGTACTCCCTCTACAGTATAAATACCGCCATTTTTTAATTTGTAAATTTCTACAGGACTTTCATATTTTTCGTAATCTCTAGGAAAATATTTTATAAGATCCTCTGCACTATAAATGCCGAGGTGACTAAACACCCCGGCAGTTTTTTCTCCTATACCCTTTATATCTGTTAATTTCATCATACTAATATACAATACAAGGGTATGGCCTTTTATTCAACACTTACAATATAGTAGTATACAGGCTGTTCTCCCCTCTGCAGTTCAACCTCCATATCAGGTAATGCTTCCTGAATCCTATTAAGTAATTCTTCAGCATCCTCATCCTTTACCTCAGCTCCGCTGTAGACAGTAATAAGTTCACTGTCCTCATCACACATTGCTTTAAGAGTTTCTATTGTTGTATCATTCAGATCCTGACCTACAGCTAAAAGCCCCTTGTCTCCAAGACCCATGATATTTCCTTCTCTTATTTCCTTACCATCGATTGTTGTATTTCTCACAGCATAGGTTATCTGTCCAGACTTTACAGAGCTTAAGCTTTCTTCCATTGCTTCGGCATTTTCCTCAGCTTCTATTCCATCACAATAGTTAATAAGTGCTGTAATCCCCTGAGGAATTGTCTTTGTTGGAATAACAAATATATTAACATCCTTATTAATCTTCTTGGCCTGTTCAGCCGCAAGAATGATATTTTTGTTGTTAGGAAGTATGAAAACATTGTCTGCATTAACTATATCAATGGCATTAAGCATATCCTCTGTAGAAGGATTCATTGTCTGTCCACCCTCTATAACATAGTTTGCACCAAGTCCTCTGAATATCTCAGCAAGACCTTCACCAGCGCAGACTGTTATAAAAGCATGTGTTTTGTGCTCCTGCTTTGAAGGACGCTTACTAAGCTCTTCCTCTGAAGCCTTTATTTTTTCCATGGCGGCTATCTTTGAGGCCTCTTTTATAAGCTTTTCTTCATGCTCCTCACGCATATTGTCAACTTTCATTCTGGAAAGTGAACCATAAGTAAGTCCCTTTTCAAATGCCTGTCCAGGATGATTGGTATGGACATGAATCTTGACAATGTCCTCATCAGCAACACAGACTATTGAATCACCTATAGACTCAAGGAAAGCCTTAAATTCATTTACTTCTGCATCTGAAAGAGGCTTTTCTGCATTTATAATAAACTCTGTACAATATCCAAACTTTATATCATCTGTAGAAATTTCTTTTCTGTCTGAAGAAACCAAGGCAGAAGGTCTTTCACTTGTATCAAGTCTAAGATCAATTTCCTTGCCCTCAAGTGCATAAAGCGCTCCCTTAAGTGCTGTCATAAGTCCCTGTCCGCCTGAATCAACAACTCCGGCCTCCTTTAATACAGGAAGCATATCAGGAGTCTTTGAAAGAACCTCATCTCCATACTCAAGGGTCTTCTCAAACAATTCTACAACATCGTCTATATCAGCAGAAAGTTCTTCTATCTTATCTGCCATTCCCTTGGCAACTGTAAGTATAGTTCCTTCCTTAGGCTTCATTACAGCCTTGTAAGCTGTTTCTGTCGCTCTCTTAAATGAGGCAGCAAGCAAAGGAGAGGTAATCTCTGTTTCTTCCTTAATAACCTTGCAGAAGCCTCTAAGAAGCTGAGAAAGTATAACGCCTGAATTTCCTCTTGCTCCTCTCAAAGAGCCTGATGAAATAGCTTTACATACAGCTTCCATTGTATCTTCCTCGACATCAGCCACTGCTCTTGCAGCTGACATGATTGTCATAGTCATATTTGTGCCTGTATCACCATCAGGTACCGGGAATACATTAAGTTCATTAATATATTCCTTATTAGCTTCGAGATTTTTTGCACCAGCAATAAAGCATTTTTTTAATATAACGGCATCAATGCTGTTCATTTTAAAAGTGTTCCTCCTTAATCTATTGGTTTAACACCTTCTACAAAGATCTCTACGTTTTGAACCTTCATACCGGTGAATTCTGTAACCTTATATCTTACATTTTCTATTAAATTATCTGCAACAGCTGAAATACTTACACCATAAGCTACGATAATATGCATCTTCAGGGATATAGTATTATCTTCTATTGATACTTCAATTCCCTTCTGAAGAGCTTCTCCTTTTAAAAGCTTAACAAGACCATCCTTAACGCTTACCTGTGCCATGCCAACAACGCCAAAGCACTCTACTGCTACTGTACCGGCATATGTAGAAATAACATCTGTTGAAATATTAACTTCTCCAAGCTTATTGCTTATTCTTCCTTTCATAGTAACCTCCTATTAAAATAGGAATACTGCAGTCCATGATAGTCCTAAGTATACCTTATGAAGCATTTTAGCATATTTTTTCAAAAAAGGAAACAAAAAAGCTTGCATTTTTAAAACCTTTCTGTTATCATTACGTTTGTGTCAATTTTAAGTAAGGAGGTGCTACCATGGCAAAGTGTGAAATATGTGAGAAGTCAGTGCTTTTCGGAAATAAGGTCAGCCATTCTCACAGAAGATCAAATAAGATTTGGAAGCCAAATGTTAAGAGAGTTAACATTCAGACTGAAGCAGGTAATAAGAGAGTGTATGTATGTACCTCATGCTTAAGATCTGGAAAGGTTCAGAGAGCAGCTATCAATACTGCTGAATAAACCCTAAAGAGCTTTAGTAGATAATAAGACCGTCACTAAGTGATGGTCTTTTTTCTTTCTATGCTCACTTTTATTTTAAAAACGCTCAAATATATGAAATTTTATTTTCATATACAGAGCGTTTTATTAATTTAATATTCAACAGTTATTTCTGTTCTGCTATTTTGGCTGCCAGCTCTCCAAGATATTCCCATCTTTCCATTTTTTTCATCAGCTTTTCTTCATTTTCATTTTTTTCTTTATCCAATTCTGAAAGCTTAACGAAATCATTTGCACATGAAAGCATCTGTTTTTCAATATCCATAAGTTTTTCTTCAAGCTTTGCAATATCTTCCTCTATACTATCCCACTCTTTTTGCTCATTGTAGGTAAATTTGAGTTTTTTTGGACCAAGTCTAGGTTTTTCTTTTGTATTCTGAGACTGCGTGTTATTTTTAGCCTGCTCTGTCTTTCTTGGCTTCGCTGACAACTCTTCACTTGAAAGTGAATTTACATAATCGGTATAGCCTCCCTCATATCTTGTGATACTTCCATCCTCTGAAAATACAAATATCCTATCTGCAATTCTGTCAAGAAAATATCTGTCATGAGAGACTGTAACAACTATACCATTAAAGCTGTCTAAATAATCTTCCAGTATTGTCATAGTCTGAATATCCAGATCATTGGTTGGCTCATCCAGTATGAGAAAATTTGGAGAATCCATGAGTATACGAAGAAGATAAAGTCTTCTCTTCTCTCCTCCTGAGAGCTTAGATATAAGGCTATGCTGCATAGCACCTGTAAATAAGAATCTCTCAAGCATCTGGGATGCACTTACACTTCCCTCTGGAGTAACTATATACTCTGCAACCTCTTTAATATAATCAATAACCTTTTCATTTTCAGGAAGTTTTTCATTTTCCTGAGAAAAAAAACCAACTCTGACGGTCTGGCCTATTACTATATTTCCTGAATCAGGCTTAATCCAGCCTGTAATGAGCTTCATAAGTGTAGATTTACCAGAACCATTTTTTCCAACTATTCCTATCCGGTCATTTTTTAGGAAAATGTACGAAAAATCTTTTATGACAGTCTTTCCATCAAAGCTCTTTGAAACATTATCAAGCTCGACTGTAGTCTTACCAAGTCTGCTCTTTGCAGAGGTAAACTGAAATGTCTGCTCCTCTCTTGGACCTTCTTCATCCATAAGAGCTTCAAATCTCTGTATACGTCCTTTTTGTTTTGTACTTCTCGCCTTTGCTCCGCGCATTATCCATTTAAGTTCTTTTCTTAAGATCGACTGCCTCTTCCTTTCAGAAGCTACAGCCATATCCAGTCTCTCCTCTTTTAATTCAAGAAACTTTGAATAATTTGCCTTATATGAATATGCTTTTCCCTGATCAAGCTCTACAATACGATTTGCGACCTGATCAAGAAAATATCTGTCATGAGTAACCATAAGTATACTTCCCTGATGCTGTTTTAAAACATTTTCAAGGAAAGTGCACATCTCACTGTCAAGATGGTTTGTAGGCTCATCAAGTATTAATAAATCCGCCTTAGAAAGAAGAATGCTCACAAGGGCTGTACGCTTCTTCTGTCCACCTGATAAGGTAGATATTTTCGCATCATAATCCATTATGCCAAGCTTATTCAGGAAAGACTTTGCCTTAGCCTCAAGCTCCCAGCTTTGCATATTTTTTTCACCATTTTCAATATTTTCCCTTATGATGCTTTCAATTACTGTATCATCGTCATGTAAAACCGGAGTCTGGGGAAGATATCTTATATAAAGATTATTTCTCTTTATAACTGTTCCTCCATCAGGCTCTTCTTCACCAGCAATTATGCGTAAAAGTGTTGATTTTCCTGTTCCATTTATACCTATAAGAGCGACCTTGTCACCGTCTTCCATCGAGAAACTCATGTCCTCAAACAGCATCTTTTCAGTATAGTTTTTATAAAGATTCTCTATAGTAAATAAGTTCATTTTCCCGGATACTGTATGAGCGAAGCAACATCATACTTAGAAAGCTTTTCTCTTCCATTAAGACCGCAGAGTTCAATAAGGAAGCAAATCTTAACAACTTCTCCTCCAAGCTCCTCAATCAGCTTGCAGGTTGCCTCACAGGTTCCTCCTGTAGCGATAAGATCATCCACGATCACAACCTTCTGACCTGGCTTAATAGCATCCTTGTGAATTTCTATTTCAGCCTGTCCGTACTCAAGATCATATTTTGCTGAAACTGTTTCAGCAGGAAGTTTACCCTTCTTTCTGACCGGAATAAAGCCCTTTCCAAGCTTATATGCCATAGGCACACCAAATATAAATCCTCTGGATTCAAGACCAACTATAAGATCAAAATCAATGTCCTTAACAAGCTCACTCAGCTGGTCTACAGCCATTCTTAATCCATCCTCATCCTGAAGCACTGTTGTAATATCTCTGAACATTATGCCTTCCTCAGGAAAATCAGGAATTGTTCTTATATAAGCTTCTACATTTTCTCTCTTCATAGATACTCTCCTTACTTTTCATTCACGCAGTTCTGAAAATAAACCTGTCGGTTATGACTCATCATATGCGGTGTGATATCTTTCTCTATTCCAGCCTGTTTACCATACTTTTTGACAAGCTTCCAAAAGCCCTGTCTTGTAAATTCTTTGCCCTGACAATTTACAAAGAAATATTTTGAAGAATTTATACTTATAAGCTCTGCTCTTGCTTCTGTCAGATACCTTGTCAGATATTTCTGAATATTTCTATGATAAGTTACACTTTCCCCTGATTCACTTTCTGATCTGATGGTTACAGTTCTGTTTTTCAAATTAACATCATCAAGGTTAAGCCTTATTATATCAGAGGCTCTCATACCCGTATCACACATAAGTTCGAGCATAGCTTTATCTCTTATACCCTTGGATGTTTTTTCTGACGGCTGCATAAGTATTTTTGTAATATCTGAATCTTTTACCTCTTCGGTTTTCTTCTTAAATACTTTAGGCGCTTTAAGCTCAACTGATGGATCACTGACTATTTCTTTTTTTATCAGCAAATAGGAAAAAAATGCTTTGATAGCTGCTAAACTTCGTGATATTGTCGCTGCCGACTTTCCAATATTCTCCATATATTCCATATATTTTTTCAAATCAAGAGGACTTATCTCAGATACACTTGAAATTCTGCTATCTGCAAAAAGCCAGTCCAGCATCTGTCTTACGTCCCTATGATAAGAAAGGAGAGTATTTTTTGACTTTAGCTTTTCAAGTTCAAAATATAATATAAAATTTTCCAATTGCTGATACATACAAACACACAAATTGCGGAAGAATATTACTTCCGCATTATCTCCACCCAATAATTATGTAAACATTATATAATCTATTCCCTTTTATTACAAGGATTTTACATTAAAATTGAATATTCATTTGTGTTTTTGCAGCATAAGCCAATATTGCTGCAACTGTTTTTGAATCAGTCATCTGCTGGGTAAATATAAGCTCAAGAAGATCCTTAAGCTCCCACTCCTCAACATTGATTTCTTCATCATCATCCAGATTCTGCTGTGTTTTCACAAGGCCTGTAGCCAGATAGACACCTATAAACTCATCACAAAAGGCCACTGTAGTATTAATATTAAGAAGAAGGCTCAAATTGTCTGAACGATATCCTGTTTCTTCCTCCAGCTCTCTTCTGGCACATTCTATCTTAGGTTCATCCGGGCTATCCAGCTTTCCCGCAGGAATTTCCAAGGTATATCTGTTTAATGCATGTCTGTACTGTCTGACCATAAGTATCTTTCCATCCTTTGTAACTGGAAGAACAGCAGCAGCTCCATTGTGATGAATAAAATCCCAATGAGTTTTATGACCATTTACCTCTACGTAATCATCATATATATCCAGAACCTTGCCTTTTCTCATAAGCTTACGTTCAATTATTTTTACAGGTACCTCTTTATCCTGCATTTTCATACCTCCCACAGAAAAGCTGTATTATATAAATGTAAATTAGTTTACAGTTACTACTCTCATAATATTTGTGTCCTTAGCAGCAGAATTTCTTGTTCTGTATGTAAGCACACCAGCTGTTACAACAACTACTTCTCCTGACTCAACAAGCCCAGCTGCCTTAAGCTCGTCAACTGAATTCTCGATAAGCTCATCTGTTGAATCTGCTCTCTTTGACCATATTGGAGTAACTCCCCAAAGTATCATAGACTTTCTTACTGTTGACATAGAAGGGCTAAGTGCATAAACAGGCATTACAGGTCTCCACTTTGAAAGCATTCTGGCTGTTATTCCTGTAAGTGTAGGTGCTATTACAGCCCCTGCATTGAGTCTCATTGCTGTAGAAATAGTAGCATGTGAAACTGCTTCACTTACACGTGAAAAATGCATGTTAGAAACCTTTCTTCCTCTGTATGCATCATAATCTATGAACTTCTCTGTATCTTCTACTACCTTAGCCATCATCTTGAGAGCTTCAAATGGATATTTTCCCATTGCAGTTTCTCCGGAAAGCATTACGCAGTCTGTACCATCATATACAGCATTAGCTACGTCTGTAACCTCAGCTCTTGTAGGTCTTGGATTTCTTATCATAGAATCAAGCATCTGTGTTGCTGTAATTACAATCTTACCGGCAACATTACACTTTTTGATAATCATCTTCTGAATATGTGGAAGCTTCTCAGGTGAAATTTCAACACCCATATCACCTCTTGCAACCATGATTCCATCTGCTGCTTCTATAATTTCATCGAGATTATCAAGGCCTTCCTGATTTTCAATCTTAGCTATAATAAGCATATCTGATCCATTGTCCTCAAGGATCTTTCTGATCTGCTTTATACATTCAGCATCTCTGACAAATGAAGCTGCGATTATATCGAATTCGTTTTTTATACCAAAATGTATATCCTCGATATCCTTTGGTGTGAGGCTTGGGAGCTTTATCTTTACATTAGGAACATTTACTCCCTTCTTCTCTCCAAGTTCTCCTCCGTTTAATATCTTTGTATATATATCATTTCCTTCAACCTTGATAACTTCAAGATCAATAAGACCATCATCGATAAGAATATGATTTCCTGCTGTTACATCCTCTGGAAGTCCCTTGTAATTTATATGAACTCTTTCCTTTGTTCCCACGCACTCATCTGCTGTAAGAATAAGTTCTTCTCCGTCGCAGAGCATTATTTTCTTATGGTCTAAAAGCTCTCCTGTACGGATCTCCGGTCCCTTGGTATCAAGCAAAGCCGCTACCGGTCTTCCTGTTTCCTTTCTTACTTCCTTAAGTAATTCAAATCTTCCCTTATGTTCATTGTAATCACCGTGAGAAAAATTAAATCTCGCAACATCCATATAGGTCGATGCCATCTTTGTAAGAAGCTCTTTATCATTTGTATTTGGACCCATTGTACAGATAATCTTAGTATGTTTCATATATTCCCCTTATATATAAATTATTTCCACTGGTCTTTCCATTCCTTCTGTCTTTGCTTATGACGGATCTCAGCCTTAATATCATTGATGATATTTCCGCCTCTTCTGTTATACATAAGCACAAAGAATAGAACTACCGGTATTATAGCAGCTATTATACTTACCTTTGTATATAAGCTTCCTCTGATAAGCTGGAAAGCATATACCAAAAGCTCTACTAACGCAAAATACTTTGCTTTTATAGGTAAAGCAAACATGAGCAAAACTGTCGCATCTGGAAAAAGCACTGCGAAAGCCATAAATACTGAAAACTGTGTGTAAATCGGCATAAATGGCATATTTATACCTGTCAGAAGGTAAAGAATTATTGCTCCTAATTCACCTATTATAAAGCTTCCAAAAAAATAAAGGTTGTATTCAAACTCACCCATTACCTCTTCTACAAGCGATGAAAAGCTATAAAAAATGTATATGCCTAACAAGGCCATAACAATTCCATCATTTGCAAAAGGCGGATATACTATAGCAGTAATAATTCTCCATATCTGTCCATGCATGACCTCAGCTGGAGAAAATGCTAAAAAATCCCAGTAAAGAAAGTTTCCTATTCCAGTAACCATGGTAAGATATGTTATTGCATATATAATAGTCATGTATTTTGCTAAATTTCTTATAGCATATCTCTGGTACTTCATTTTTAATCTATAAAAATTCTTCATTAAAACATATCCTTCTTCTTAAGTATAAATGTAGCAATAAGGATTACTGCCAAGGTAAAGATACAGACAAAAGCAAATGCCATAGGATTATTAGCGAAAGGTATGCCGGAGACATTCATTCCATATAAGCCTGCTATTATATTAGGAATTGACATTACAATGGTTATTGCTGCAAGTGTCTTCATAACAAGGTTCTGGTTGTTTGAAATAACCGAAGCAAAGGCATCCATTGTTCCTGAAAGAATTCCACTGTAAATATTCGCCATCTCGATAGCCTGCTTATTCTCTACGATAACATCCTCAAGTAAATCTTCATCCTCTGGATATTTTTTTATCTTATTGACCTTAAGAAGCTTTTCTAAAACCATTTCATTTCCTCTAAGTGAGGTAGTAAAGTACACAAGTGACTTTTCAAGCTCAAGAAGCTCTATAAGCTCCTTATTCTTCTGTGACTTATGCAGGTTTTTTTCTATAATCTCTGACTTCTTATCAATAATACGAAGATACTGAAGGAATAATGATGCATTCTTGTAAAGTATCTGTAATATAAATCTTGTTTTTTTGTAGGTATGATGATCTCTTACCCTTCCATCTGTAAATGCACTAAGTACTGGGCTATCCTGAAGACATACTGTGATTATTACATCATCAGTAGTAAAAATACCAAGTGGAAGTGTCACAAACCAGTCTGTTCCATTTCTTTCCTCAACTGCTGGTATATCTACGAGTATAGCTGTGTAGTTATCCTCTATCTGAATACGTGACCTCTCCTCTTCATCCAGAGGAGCTCTTAAGTCGTTTGGATCAATATCATACTTGTCTGCTACAAACTCAATCTCAGAGGCAGTAGGACGTGTCATTGATATCCAGCCTCCCGGGACAGGGGATTCTCTCTCCACAATAATTCCGTCAACCGTTACAAAATAGCGTATCACACGTTTTACCTCCTTCTTGTTCCTTTTAGCCTATTTAGCCAATTTAATTTTTAGTATATCTTTTAGTCACGTATTTGTAAAGACTTAGAGCTTCACAAATACTGTAGTCTTAATGTAGAGTTTTTGTAAAAAATGCAAGGCTTTGGATTTTATTTAATGTACATTTGCCAGATATTTAGTTTATTATGTAGTTTTTGTGTATAAAAAAGGTTAATATTTTACAGAAATTTTACAATTTTGTAGGTATAAGATTGACTTTAAATGTGCTATAGTTGCTGATATATTTTTGTTATATTTAATAGGAAGAAACAGCTTCAAAATTATTTTTATTTATAATTCAGAGGTCTAACAGGTTTTATTATGCAGAATAGTATTTACAAAATAGGAATGGACATCGGTTCTACTACAGTAAAAGTAGTGATTTTAGATGAGAACAATCAAATAGTATTTTCCAAATATCAAAGACATTTTGCTAATATTCAGGAAACTCTTGCCGATATTTTAAAAGATGCATCAGCTGCGCTTGGAAATATACGTCTTTATACTGCAATCACAGGTTCAGGCGGTTTATCTCTTTCATCGCATCTTGGTGCTCCTTTTATTCAGGAGGTAGTCGCTGTTGCAAGCTCTCTTAAAAACACAGCTCCGGAATGTGACGTAGCAATAGAGCTTGGCGGTGAAGATGCAAAAATAATATATTTTAAGGGTGGCTTAGACCAGCGAATGAACGGAATCTGTGCCGGAGGTACAGGTTCTTTTATAGACCAGATGGCTTCCTTGCTTCAGACAGATGCAGAAGGCTTGAACGAATATGCCAGAAACTATAAGTCAATCTATCCAATAGCTGCAAGATGTGGTGTATTTGCAAAGTCCGATATACAGCCTCTCATAAACGAGGGGGCAACAAGAGAAGATCTTGCTGCCTCTATTTTTCAGGCCGTAGTAAACCAGACCATATCAGGCCTTGCCTGTGGAAAGCCAATAAGAGGTAATGTTGCCTTTCTAGGCGGACCTCTGCATTTTCTTCCAGAACTGAAAAACGCCTTTATTCGTCAGCTCAGGCTAAAGGAAAATGAAATTATAGATCCAGACAATTCACATCTTTTTGCCGCCATGGGAGCTGCACTTAACATAGAGCTGCCAGATGAAAGCTCAGCTAACAACGAGAGTTCATTAGCTTCATCCAACTGCCCAGCTCCTACAGAGCTTTCTGTCCTTGAGCAGAAGCTACGCAGTGGTATAAAGCTAAATACTGAAATTAAAAGACTTGATCCTCTCTTTGAAAACGAAAAGGATTATGTTGATTTTGTTAACGAGCATGCAAAATCAAATGTAAAAACGGCGGATATAAAAAATTATCACGGAAAATGCTTCCTTGGAATAGATGCCGGCTCAACTACAACCAAAACTGCTCTCGTAGATGAAAATGGAGCACTCTTATATAAATTTTATGACAATAATAATGGTTCTCCGCTGGCTACTGCTATCAGAAGTATAGCTGAAATAAAAGCACTGCTCCCTGAGGATGCAAGCATCAGCTATTCATGTTCGACAGGCTATGGTGAAGCCCTTATTAAATCTGCATTTTTATTAGATGAAGGAGAAGTAGAAACAATTTCTCATTATTATGCCGCTTCATTTTTTGATCCTGAAGTAGACTGTATCCTTGATATAGGTGGTCAGGATATGAAGTGCATAAAGATCAAAAATGGAACGGTAGATTCTGTGCAATTAAATGAAGCCTGTTCTTCAGGCTGTGGTTCCTTTATAGAAACCTTTGCACACTCTCTCAATTACAATATTCATGATTTTGCAAAGGAAGCTTTGTTTGCAAAAAATCCTACAGACTTAGGGCAAAGATGTACAGTCTTCATGAATTCAAATGTAAAGCAGGCACAAAAAGAAGGTGCAAGCGTTGCAGATATTTCTGCCGGTCTTGCATATTCTGTCATAAAAAATGCTCTCTTTAAGGTTATAAAGCTTACTGATAGTTCAGATTTAGGAAAGCACATAGTAACACAGGGCGGAACCTTCTATAACGATGCTGTCCTCAGAGCTTTCGAAAAAATCTCTGACTGTAAAGCCACAAGACCTGATATAGCAGGTATAATGGGCGCTTTTGGAGCAGCACTCATAGCCAAGGACAGATATTTTAAGAAGCTGGAGCGTAACAGTGAATTAAAATCCAGCATGCTTTCCATGGATGATATCATAAATCTAAAATACAGCACTTCTATGACAAGATGTAAGGGCTGTAATAACCACTGCTTCCTTACAATAAACAGATTTTCAAACGGAAGCAGAAGCTTTATATCCGGAAACCGCTGTGAAAGAGGTCTTGGAAAGGATATAGAAACTAAAAACATTCCTAATCTTTTTAAATATAAGCTAAAGAGAATGTTTGACTATGAGCCTCTTTCTAAAGATAAGGCTGTACGTGGTGAAATAGGTATACCAAGAGTCCTCAATATGTACGAGGATTTCCCATTTTGGGCTGTATTCCTTACGAAATTAGGATTTAGATTTGTGCTAAGTCCTGCATCTACAAGGGAAATATATGAACTGGGTATAGAATCTATTCCATCTGAATCAGAGTGCTATCCAGCAAAGCTTGTACACGGTCATATAGAATGGCTCATACATAAGGGCTTAAAGACAATTTTTTACCCTTGTATCCCATATGAAAGAAATGAGACACCTGAAGCAGATAACCACTACAACTGCCCTATGGTCACCTCATATCCTGAAAATATAAAAAATAATGTAGAATCTCTAAAGGACAATAACATTAATTTTATACATCCATTCTTACCGTTTACAGATAAGAAAAAGCTTCAGGATGCACTTGTTGAAGAATTTACCAGACTCTTCGCTGCTGATACTTATGATAAATATGGCAAGCTGGTACCAGGCATAACAAAAGCAGATGTTATAAATGCATGTAATGAAGCCTGGGATGAGCTTATAAAATCCAAGAGAGATACTGAGAAAAAGGGTGAAGAAACACTCAACTGGATGAAGGAAAATAACGCAAACGGAATTGTACTTGCCGGCAGACCTTACCACATAGACCCTGAAATAAATCATGGTATAGCTGATATGATAACAGCCTATGGCTTTGCCGTGCTTACTGAAGATTCAGTATCACAGCTTGCAGAGCCTGAAAGACCTCTTATTGTAACGGACCAGTGGATGTACCACTCAAGACTATATAAAGCAGCCACCTTTGTTTCAGGAAGAGATGACTTGGACCTTATCCAGCTCAATTCCTTTGGCTGTGGACTTGATGCAGTAACTACAGATCAGGTAAGCGACATTCTGCTTCAGCATGGAAAGCTGTATACCCTTCTCAAGATAGATGAGGTCAACAATCTTGGAGCAGCAAGAATAAGAATACGTTCGCTTATAGCAGCAATCAGAGCCAGAAAAGAAAATAATATAACTCATCATGATGCACCTTTCAGGTATAGAAGAACCTTATTCACAAAGAAAATGAAGGAAAAATATACTATTTTGTGCCCTCAGATGTCTCCTATACATTTTAATCTTTTAGAGCCTGTATTCAATGTCTTTGGTTATAAGGTCGTTATCCTTAATAATACAGATAAAAATGCAATCGATACAGGACTAAAGTATGTAAATAATGATGCCTGCTACCCTTCACAAATAGTAATCGGACAGATAATGGATGCCCTGTTATCAGGAAAATATGATCTTAACAATACGGCCGTATTTATGTCACAGACAGGCGGTGGCTGCCGAGCTTCAAACTATATAAGCTTTATACGAAGAGCTCTTAAGAAAGCTGGTATGGATAATATACCTGTAATATCTGTAAATGCAAACGGAATGGAAACAAATCCTGGCTTCAAAATAACCTTACCACTGCTTATCAAAGCAGTTCAGGCTGTAGTATATGGAGATGTCTTCATGCGTGTGCTTTATGCTTCAAGACCTTACGAGCTTATACCAGGTTCTGCAAATGAGCTCTATCTTAAATGGGTTGACAAAATAAAGCCTCAGCTTACAAAGAAGTCTCCTGCTATGAATGAGTTCAAAGCTAATATAAAAAATATAATTCATGAATTTGATGAGCTTCCTAGAGCGAATGTTACAAAGCCTAAGGTAGGTGTTGTAGGTGAAATACTGGTTAAATTTTCACCACTTGCAAATAACCATGTCGTTGAACTTCTTGAAAAAGAAGGAGCACAGTGTGTAATGCCAGACCTCCTGGATTTCCTTTTATACTGCTTTTATAATAATAACTTCAAGCATGATCACCTTGGAACATCCTCGGCAACGGCACATTATTCTAACATGGTCATAAATATACTTGAAAGCTTTAGAAAAACCTCAAGACAGGAATTAAAGAAATCCAGACATTTTTATACGAATTCAGATATAAAACATCTTGCAGAAATGGCTGATAAATATGTATCTCTTGGAAATCAGACAGGTGAAGGCTGGTTCCTTACAGGAGAAATGCTTGAGCTTATAGAAGAAGGTGTGGACAATATTATCTGTGCCCAGCCTTTTGGCTGCCTTCCTAATCATATAGTAGGAAAAGGTGTAATCAAGGTACTTAGAAATAATCATCCAGATGCAAATATAATAGCTGTTGACTACGATCCTGCTGCTTCAGAGGTAAACCAGCTAAATAGAATTAAGCTGATGCTTTCTAATGCCAAAGAAAAACTTAAAAATAACTAAGCTTGCTTATATGGTATTTAAAATATTATCTTGAATAATATCCTGATACTAAAAATTGCCCCGCAAAATGCGAGGCAATTTTTATTTATTATTTTTGTTGTAAAAGTCTTACCATCGGAGGTATAAACTGCTTCTTTCTGCTTACAACACCTTCTGCGTGTAATACTCCGTCATTTGCCTTGACATGGAAGGCTTCTTCTGCAAGTTCACATGCTCCATCTCCACAGCAGATAATATATGAGCTCTCTGACAAAATTCCTGTAATAAGGAAATACAGTCCATCAACTCTAAGCTCAGCCCTTTCCTTATCCATAAATGGTTTAAGTTTAGCAATAATATCAGGAAAATCTTCTTCATTCATGGAAGTTATCTGTCCTGCTCCAAAGCTTATATCTCCTACATTAAACTTCTTAAAATCCTGGAAGAAAATATCCTCGGCAGACTTATTCTTAAGATCTGAACCTGCATTGAACATTGCCTTTGCGAAGCTCTCTACTTCTATTCCTGCTATATCAGCAAGCTCTCTGGCTGCCTTTTCATCATAAGCTGTGCATGTCGGACTCCTGAACATAAGTGTATCTGAAAGAATTGCAGAGCATAACAAACCTGCTATAGACTTTACAGGCTCGATGCCATTTTCCTTAAAAAGCTGATAGACTATAGTAGAGGTACAGCCTAGAGGCTGACATCTAAAATACACAGGAGAGGTTGTTTCAATCGTACCTAATCTGTGATGGTCTATTATCTCAAGTATTTCAGCATCATCTATACCATCCACTGCCTGGGAAAGCTCATTGTGATCCACCATTATGATTTCTTTTTTGTGCAGTCCAAGCAGATTTCTTCGTGAAATCATACCTACGTATTCGTCATTTTCATTGAGAACCGGAAAATCTCTTATTCGAAGCTTTGCCATGACCTCATGTACCGATTCTATGCTGTCTGTAAGCTTAAATGTAACAAGATCCTTTGAACTCATAAAACGTCTTACCGGCATAGAATGATTAATGAGTCTGGCTGTAGTATAGGTATCATGTGCAGTTTCTATTACAATAACCTCATTTTTTTCTGCGAGCTCCAGAGTGGATTTTCTTATTTTATTAGGTCCGCAAACAATCAGACAGGATGCCTTGTTCTTAATTGCACAAATTTGAGCTCTTGTCCTGTCTGCTGTTATTACAAGATCATCTTCAAGAAGAAAATCGTTCATTACTTCTTCGCTTGAGGCTGCAATAATAACCTTACCCTTGGTTATAAAGGCATGTGAATTACCACATAGTACCTTACCATCTATTGTAGAAAGTATGTTTTTTATAGGCGTTCTTGCATTTCCAACTATTCTGTTGTCATACATGTCCATATTGGATTCAGCTATATCATTGATGGTTATAACACCTCTTAAATGCTGTTCATGGTCTACAACAGGAAGTGTAACACACTCCTGCTCCTTCATAAGTCTGAAGGCAGTATTTAATGATATATCCTCTGAAATTCCATGAAGTCTCCTGATCTCAGCATCCTGAACCTGTGGGGAAACATCAGTAATATATTCAGGTGCTTTAACACCAAAATAATCCAGCACATATGCTGTTTCCTGATTTACATGTCCACATCTAAGTGGAATATACCTGTCATTTTTCTCAATCTGATTTTTTAAAAATGCATAAGAAATAGCTGAACAGATTGAATCCGTATCAGGGTTTTTATGTCCAATTACATAAGTCTTTTGTTTACAATTCATTCAAATAATCCTTTGTTACTTTTCATTTATTTTTCAAATATAAAAATCAGGCTTTTAGACATCCTTATAATCCTTTGATTCATAAGGTAATCCCTTTTCTTTAAGTCTCTCTTCACTGAAGTTTTTAAGAAGATGTAATATAACAGCCCAGGTTGGCACTGCAATAATCATTCCTACGAAGCCAAAAACTCCTCCAAATAAAAGTATTGAAAATAATACCCAAAAGCTTGGAATACCTGTTTTTTCTCCAAGTATCTTAGGTCCTAAAATATTTCCATCAAACTGCTGCAAAACAATAATAAGCGCTACAAATATAAGTCCGCCCTTTGGACTTACAAGCATAATAAGTATTGTAGATGGAATTGCTCCAATAAAAGGTCCAAAGAAAGGTATAACATTTGTAACTCCGACAATTACTGAAACAAGCAAAGCATAAGGAAGCTTGAACAGATTTGTGAGTATAAAGCAAAGCACTCCTATAATTATAGAGTCAACTATCTTACCTATTATAAATCCACCAAATACCTGATTAATGTACTTAAGCTCACTTACAAAAGACTTAGCGAATTTATCGGGTAAAAAAGCAAAAATAAGCTTCTTTATCTGAGGAATAAGTGTATCCTTGAAGTTTAACAGATATATCATTACAATAAGACCAATCAAAAGATTATAAAGTCCAACTCCTATTGCCTTTACACTGATATATGCATTCTTTATGATAATATCCAGATTAGGTATAAGCGTACTATTTATAAAGCTTTCTCCCATTTCTACAAGAGTATTATATACAGCAAGTATTTCCTCTCTGTATTCATGGTCGCCTTCTAGTATTTCATTTAGCCATATAGAAAAATTGTTTATATTTTCAGGTGCAGATGTAATGACATTCTGTATTGAATATATAAGCTCAGGAAGTATCAGATAAAGAAGTCCAGCTGCCAAAGCAATAAGAAGAGCCAGAGCAACTAAAGTTCCGGCTGCCTTTCCAAGGTTGCGTGCCGTTTTCCTGTTGCTTAATTTCTTTTCAAGCCATGAAGCTGTCTTTGAATTAACGCTGTTATATACATTAGATAAAAGATATGCAAGAATAGCTCCGTAAATTATAGGTGTAAGGATCCTTATGAGCCCACTCATAGCTCCAAGTACATCCTTTAGATGTATCATTCCGAAAATGACACCTACTGAAGCAAGAATAACTAAAAATGCAGTTATTCCCCAATACATATACATGCTCCACCTGTTATTTTTCATTTAAAATCTCCTAATATGTAATATCTTGTAAGATTATACAATAATAATGACTATTTTTCTATTACGTAGTTCTTAAGAAACAGTATTGCCTCCTTATATCCCTCAAAACCCTTTCCGTATATTGTCTTTATAGCAGCAAGGCTTATGTAAGAATGATGTCTAAATTCCTCTCTCTGATATATATCCGATAAATGAACCTCAGCACAAGGTATATTGACAGCCTTAAGCGCATCAAGTATGGCTACACTGGTATGTGTATAGGCTGCTGGATTTATTACTATTGCATCAAAATCACCATATGCCTCCTGTATTCTGTCAACTATTGCCCCCTCGTGATTGGATTGAAAAAAATCAACTTCTATATTTTCCTCATCACAGACCTTCTCAATGTATTCCAATAGCTCCTTATAGCTTCCATTGCCATAAATGTTTTTCTCTCTTATTCCGAGCATGTTGAGGTTTGGTCCGTTAATAACAAGTAATTTCATCTGCTCTCTCCCTTATATATAAGCTCTATGACCTTGTCCACACAGGCTTCAATATTTTCATTGTTATAAACGATATAATCCGCTGCCTGCTCATATTTATCTTTTCTTTCTTCATATATATTCCAGAGAGTGTCCATATCCTTAGACAAAGGTCTGTCGGTTCTGGATAATTTGTCTATATCTCTCTTTATATAAAACACAAGCGCATTCTGCCTTATTGCATCTATATTTTCTCTGTTTGTAACAGCTCCTCCTCCCAGAGAAATAACAGTTGCTCTTCTTTTTCCTGCTATTCTGCAGGCCTCAATCTCAACACTTCTAAAATATTTTTCTCCATAAATAGCAAATATTTCCGGAATTTCCCTGCCCTCAAGATCTACGATAATGCTATCTGTATCTATAAATTTCTTTTCCATTTTCTCTGCTACAAGCTTTGCAATGCTTGATTTACCACAGCCTGGCATCCCTACAAAAGCAATATTTCTAATGTCGAAAATAATTTTTTGATATATTTCATCTATAACACTGTCATCTGTTCTTGTATTGAAAAATATATCGGATGCATACTTAGCCTGAGCGACCAGCATTTTCAATCCGCCTGAGCATTTTATACCTAACCTCTCAGCCTGAAGAATGAGATTTGTCTTTATAGGATTATAAATTACATCGGCCACACCTTCGAGCATTGGAAATCTTGAAAGGTCTATGAGACTACCTTCATTTTCAGGATACATTCCAACAGGAGTTGTATTAACTATAATCTGTGCATCAGCTATCGAATACACATTTTCAAAATTCATTTCTCCTTTTCTATATATCTTAATAATCTCTTTTGCACCAAGATCAGACAGAACTGCAAAGACTGTTAAAGAAGTCGCTCCATTTCCGAGTATAAGACATTTCTTTCCTGTAACCTCTATGCCTGTATTTTCAAGCATGTATTTTACACCATCATAATCTGTATTATCTCCCACCAGACTTCCATCTTCTTTTTTTACTACTACATTTACACAGCCAATTTTTTTTGCCTTATCTGAAATCTGGCTTAAATATGGGAGTACGTCTTTTTTGTACGGAAGAGTTACATTTATTCCTATGAAATCCTTCTTTTGCATAAACTCATCAAGCTTATTTTTCTTTATCTCAGTTAATTCGTACTCATTATTTCCTAATATTTTGTGTATTGCAGGTGAAAAACTATGCCCCAGTTTCTCACCTATCAAACCATATTTCATTTATACCACCTCACTGTAACTTCCTAGATAATTAAATTTGTCAAATTCATCATCAAACTCAAGCAATAGCTTTTTTACCTGAGCATCATGCACATCTGCATTTATATCAAAATAAAAAAGGAATTCAAAATCACTTCCCGGTATAGGTCTGCTTTCAAGCTTCGTAAGATTAAGTCCAAGACTTGCAAATCTTGAAATAACATTGTAAAGAGCTCCCGGTTTATGGTCTATTGAAAACATCATACTTATTTTATCAGAACCTGGATATATTTCCAAATCTTTTGAAATACATATAAATCTAGTATAATTTGCATCACTGTTTTGTATCTTGTCATTTAAGGTTCTAAGACCATAGAGATTTGCACAGCTGGCTGATGAGACGGCTGCTATATCATTTCTGTCTGAATCAGCTACCATTTGTGCTGCCTTAGCTGTATTTTCGCATACTGTAAGCTTTACTCCGCTGAGTGAAGAAAGATATTCACTGCACTGGCTGAGAGCTATATCCTTTGAAAAAATTTCCTTTACATCCTCTAATTTTGTATTCTTTTTTGCAAGAAGATGATGTGATACCTTAAGCTTAATACCCCTTACTATATAAAAGCTATGCTTTTTCATGAGATCATATACCTCATTTACAGAGCCTGCCGTACTATTTTCTATAGGCAGAACACCATATTTGCAAAGGCCAAGCTCTACTGCCCTAAATACTCCTGCAAAATCATTCATATACACAATATCAGGATTTGTAAATAGTCTGTCGCAGGCCATCTGTGAATATGAACCCTCAACTCCCTGACAGGCAACTACTGCTCTCTTTGGAAAAGTCTTAGGCGTTTCTTCTATAGCCTTATCAATTTTGTCAGCAAGCCTTGAATCTGAGCCAATAATCTGATGCTGGTATGCTCTGCTTATATCAAAAATCGAATTATAGAGTACGTCAGCATAGTCAGCCATCTCTTCTCCTGCAAGCTTTGATATTTTATTTCTGACTGCTCTTTCCCTGCTCTTATCAAAAACACGCATGCCATTTTCTTTTTTATAAACAGCTACCTCTTCCGCCAGCTTCATTCTCTTTACAAAAAGCTGTGTAAGCCCTTTATCAACCTCGTCTATATCCTTCCTGATATCATCTAAATTCATTTATGTCTCCATTCCGCTGCCTTTAAATGAACAGCTCAAAACGCTAATACCTTATTACTACATTCCTTGTAGCTACATACCTTGTCGTTACATGATTTGTCACTATATTTCTTATTGCATGATTAAATCTAAAACAGCAAGTGCAGTAACTGCTTCAACAACAGGAACTGCCCTTGGGACAATACACGAATCATGTCTTCCATGTATAATAAGCTCTTCATTTTCATTAGTTTCAAGGTTTACCGATCTCTGTGGCCTGCTTATCGAAGGCGTAGGCTTAAATGCCGCTCTGAAAATAACAGGCATGCCATTGGATATACCACCCAGAATTCCACCCTGATGATTGCTCAAGGTTTTGACTGCTCCATCCTTGCCTATTACATATTCATCATTACTTTCGCTTCCTCTAAGACCCGCTACGCCAAAGCCATCTCCAAATTCTATACCCTTTACAGCCGGAATTCCAAATATTGCCCTTGAAATGATATTTTCCACTCCATCAAACATAGGATCTCCTATTCCTACCGGAAGTCCTATAATGCAGCATTCTATTATGCCTCCCACAGAATCCTGATCAAGTCTCGCCTCATCAATTAACTTCATCATCTCATTTCCAATACTGTCATCAATAACTGGAAATGCTTTTCTGCCCGGATTCTTTATAATATCCTTGTCTTCTTCCATAGGATTAAAGGACTCGTCCTCAATATTTCCTATTGATTTAATATGTGCACCTATATATATGCCTTTATCTTCAAGGATCTTAAGAGCAAGTGCACCAGCAAAGCAGAGAGGTGCTGTAAGTCTTCCTGAAAAATGTCCGCCCCCTCTTATGTCATTAAATCCATGATATTTAATTGCTGCTGTATAATCTGCATGCCCCGGTCTTGGTACAAGCTTAAGATTATCATAATCCTTAGATCTCTGGTCACTATTTTTTATTATTGCGCAAAGGGGTGCTCCACAGCTTACAAGCATATCATTTTCAGACTTTAAAACACCTGAAACTATCTCTGGAAAGTCTGCTTCTTTCCGGCTTGTCGAATACTGATTTCGTCCCGGAGCTCTTCTTTGCATAAAGTTTATTATTTTCTCTTTGTCAAAGCTTATACCTGCAGGAAGACCATCTATAACCACACCTATAGCATCTGAATGTGATTGTCCAAAAACTGATATTTTTATATTTTTACCTATTTGTGATGACATCTGCTCTTCCTCCTATTTTTCTATAAGCCTCAAAGAAAGACGGATAAGACTTATTTACTGCCTCTGCTCCTTCTATAACTATAGGCTCATCACAAAATAATCCAGCTATTGAAAGAGACATTACAATCCTGTGATCTCCATATGAAGGTAGCTTCCTGCCACCCTTTAATCTGTTTTTACCATTTATGATAAGTCCGTCAGGAAGCTCTTCTATATCTGCACCTATCGCTTTTAAAACTGTATATATGGCACTTAATCTGTCACTTTCTTTTATTCTCAGTCTGCCTGCATTTTTTATAACATGTCTTCCTTCAATGAGAGCATATAATACTGCTACTATTGGAACAAGATCTGGAATCTCTGAGGCGTCTATCTCACAGCCCTTTCCACTTTTTGAATTTAAAAGAGCTTCTGCTACTATTTCTTTGATTCTCTTATCTCCCTGAAGACTTTCATCGTTAAGACCATCTACGCAAATATAGCTTTCATCACTTCCATATTTGTATTGCATAAGTGCATCAGCTACTACAAAAAATGCGGCATTTGACCAGTCTCCCTCTGTCTCATATACATTTTCAGATGGAAACTTATATTTCTCTCCTGATTTATATATAAAGCCCTTATCTGTCTTTGATATATGCACCCCAAATGCTTCCATTGTCTTTATCGTCATGTCTACATATCTGGAAGATTCCAGTTTTCCCTCATATTCAAGTGATGAATCCTTCCCGATAACAGGTAGGGCAAGCAGAATGCCTGTAAAAAACTGGGAGCTTATATTCCCTTTAAGCTTATAATCTCCACCTTCAAGTTTTCCGCCTATAGAAAAAGGCAGCTTTATACCGTCTGCCTTCATACCATGTAACATCAGTTCCTTAAGAAGCATGTCTATAGGTCTTTCAGGAAGGCGTCCTTCGCCGGAAAATGTAGCACTCGCTCCCAATCCTGCAGCGACAGGTATCATAAATCTAAGCGTAGAACCTGACTCTCCACATTTTAACTCTGCTTGTCTTCCTTCCAGTTCCTTAATATCCATGGGACTGACATAAATATATTCATTTTTATAAGAAAACTGTACCCCAAGTGCAGAAAGCACTCGTACAGTCGCCTTTATATCTTCGGAAATTGCATTGCAATATACTCCTACCGGCTCTTTCTCACAATCACTTATCAATGAGGCGCATATAAGAGCCCTATGTGCATCTGATTTGGATGAGACTGCTCTCACAACTCCTTTAAGCTCTGATTCAGTTATCCTAATGTCCATAGTCAATGCCCCCTTAAAATCTCCTCTGAAAGCAGATTTTCTATTTCATCTGTTCCTACTTTGTATATTTCAGATTCTCCTATTCTCACAGGAAGAATAAAATTTATTGTATTGCCATTTCTTTTCTTATCCAAAAGAGCTGTAAGCGCAATACTTCTCTTATCATAGTCAGTAGCTATCTGTAAGTTATTCTTTAGAAGTATTTTTTCCAGTTTTTCCCTGTCACTTTTACTAAGCTTTCCCAGACTTTCTGAAAGTCTTGCAACTATTGCTGTTCCTATGGCTACGGCATGTCCATGTGATACAGAAAAATCCGAAAGTTTTTCTATGGAATGACCAAAGGTATGCCCCAGATTAAGTATCTGTCTCATTCCTCTATCATACTCATCTGCATTTACTATATCACGTTTTATACTTACACACTCAAAAATAATGTCTTCTATATTTTCCTTTACAATACCTTCTTCAAAATACTTCATGAGCCTTGTATCTCTCAGCATGCCATATTTGATTGCTTCAGCACTTCCATCTGCAAATATTTCATCGCTAAGAGTATCCAGAGTTTCACAGTCACAGATTACAAGTGATGGCTGGTAAAATGCTCCGCAAAGATTTTTTCCTGCTCTAAGATCAATTGCTGTTTTTCCACCTACAGAAGAATCTATAGCAGCTAAAAATGTAGTAGGTATCTGTATAAAATCAATTCCTCTAAGATATGTAGCTGCTGCAAAGCCAGCCATATCTCCTACTACACCGCCTCCAAGCGCTAAAATCATATCTGTTCTGCTTAATTCATTTTCAGCGAGGAACTCTAAAATATCTGAATACACGTTAATATTCTTTGACTGCTCCCCATTTTTAAAAATGAAGCTTACTATCTCACAGCTAAGCTTAGAAAGACTTTTTACAACTCTGTCCAAATAAAGCCCGCTCACAACTGAGTCAGTTATAATAGCAATTTTTGAAGGATTTTTTACAGAAGCAATAAATTCACCTGAATTATCTAAAATACCTCTTCCAATTAGTACATCATATTCTCTGGAAGCATTTACATGTACCTTTTTCATCTGTCAATCTCTTCCTTTCTCTTCCTTCCATCTCTTAAGAGACCTTTTAACTCATCTGCATCGGATCTGTCTAAGGCAGACTTATACTTTCCAAGCTCTGTGATGATATTTTCTATCTCATCTGCAAGATATTTTCTATTTGCCATAAACAGCTCTGTCCACATATCCTCATTTAGCCAGGCAACTCTGGTAAGATCCTTGTAGCTTCCTGCTGAATATCCATGATGCAAAAGTGCTGAGTCACTCTTGACATAAGCATTTGAAACAACATGTGCAAGCTGTGATGTAAAGGCAATTATCCTGTCATGATTTTCTTCATCTGTAACTATGCATTTACCAAAGCCAAGTTTTAAGAAAAGTCCTTTTAGTAATTCCAGCTCTTCATGACTGTTTTTAACAGGTATAAGCAACATAGATGCATTTCTAAAAAGCTCAGAGCTTGAATTATAATATCCTGTCTTTTCTGTTCCTGCCATAGGATGTGTACTTATATACGACCATGGCGCACTTCCAAAGTCTGATTTTATATAGGTAGTTATGTCAGTCTTTATCCCACATATATCTGTTATAAGCGGTGCTTTGACTGGTTTATCCGAACATTTAAGCCTGTCTTCATATAATGCATTAAATTTTCTTATCCAGTTTTTTATTCCCTCAGGATACAGACCTAATATTATAATATCACAGCTGAAAATGTCCTCATCCTGCATAAGGCCATCTGCATTTTTATCTTCAATAGCCTTAGCTTCAACAGCTTCATCTATATCTGAAATAATCACTCTATTATCTGTATATTTTTTTATAGCCCGGGCTAACGAACCCCCAATAAGCCCAAGACCTACTATTCCTATTGTCATGGATTATTGCTTATTACCTTGTGGATTGTTCTTATTTCCTTTGAAAGCTCATCAAATGCAGCCGGTGTTATCGACTGAGGTCCGTCACAAAGAGCCTTCTGTGGATTGTTGTGAACTTCTATCATAAGTCCGTCTGCGCCTGCTGCCGTAGCTGCAAGTGACATAGGTCTTACCATCTTTGCTATTCCTGTAGCATGACTAGGATCAACTATAACTGGAAGATGTGAAAGCTCTTTTATTACAGGCACAGCAGAAAGGTCAAGTGTATTTCTTGTATATGTCTCATAGGTACGTATTCCTCTTTCACACAGGATAACCTGCTCATTTCCTCCTGCCATAATGTATTCTGCACTCATAAGAAGCTCCTGAATGGTTCCCGCAATGCCTCTCTTTAACAGGATTGGCTTACGTATTTTGCCAAGCTCCTTTAAAAGCTCAAAATTCTGTGTATTTCTTGCTCCAACCTGAATGATATCTACATTTTCAAAATATGGAAGATGGGCTGCATCCATGATTTCAGTTACAATAGGCATGCCTGTTTCCTTTTTAGCCTCTTCCAAAAGCTTTAACCCATCTATGCCAAGACCCTGAAAGGCATAAGGAGAGGTTCTTGGCTTGAATGCACCTCCTCTTAAGAATCCTGCGCCTGAAGCTTTGACAGCCTTTGCAACCTCTATTATCTGCTCTTCAGATTCAACCGAACATGGACCAGCTATTATCTGAAAATTCCCTCCTCCTATCTTTCTTCCTGCAACCTCAATTACCGTATCATCAGGATGAAATTTTCTATTGGCATTTTTAAAAGGCTCACTTATTCTCTTTACGCTTTCTACAATATCAAGGCCGTTAAGAAGATCTTCGTCCACATTAGATGTATCTCCAACCAGACCAAGTATTGTCTGGTATTTGCCTATGCTAAGATGTGTATCAACACCTTCCTCCTTTAACCAGCCTATAAGACTATCTACCTGCTTTTTATCCACATTATTTTTTAATACAACTATCATATCATATCCCTTCCCTATGCTAATATAATAAGTTTTTGTAATAATTTTCCTATTACGTAAAAAAGCTTCACAGCGGTTTCACTGCGAAGCTTTAAATCACTATAATCAAGTTAAAAATCTATGAAGAAAATTACTTGTCAGCAGTTAAACCAAAATAAACCTTACTTTCATTAGTAAAGTAAAAGTAATAATATGCTGCTGTAAACATATTGTTTTTCATAAAAATCTACTCCATTTGATTTTTTTCTATACTAGCACATAAGTTTAGCACTGTAAAGTTTTATTTTGATTTTCATTTGAACTGACAAAAGCTTTATTCTGCTTTTGATTTAAGTCCAAGTTCTTCTGCAACCTTAAACCATGAATTTTCTGATCTTTCTATCATTTCCTTGCTGACGCAATATGCAACTCTTACATAGCCCTCACCCTCAAATGAGCTTCCCGGAACTACGAGTATACGGTATTTTTTGCAAAGGTCTACAAAGTCCTTATCAGCTATAGGTGATTTAAGCCACATATAAAATGCTCCGGCAGGATAAACCGGCTCAAATCCAGCCTTTATAAGGATATTGTAAAGAAGCTTTCTATTTGCATCATAGATCTCAACATTAGGTGTTATATCTATGTCTATACATCTTTCTATAACCTTCTGCATAAGGCTTGGTGCATTTACAGAACCTAAAATTCTATGTGAAACAACAAGACATTCAAGAAGCTTTTCCCTGTCAGCAATCTTATCTGAAACAGCAAGATAACCTATTCTCTCTCCCGGAAGTGAAAGAGACTTTGAGAATGAATAGCAAATGATGGTATTTTCGTAGATATTTGTAAGGAAAGGTACCTCATATCCATCATAGCTAAGCTCTCTGTAAGGTTCATCAGATACGAGAACTATGTCAATGCCAAGTTCTGCATTTTTTCTTCTAAGGATCTCAGCCAGCTTCTCAAGACTCTCTCTTGTATAAATAACTCCTGTAGGATTGTTCGGAGAATTGAGTATGATAGCCTTTGTTTTCTTGTTAATGCTCTTTTCTATTGCCTCAAGATCCAGCTGAAAGCTTCCCTTAAGTCCCGGAATGGAAATAAGCTTTCCATCATAATTGGAAACATAGCTTCTGTATTCCATAAAATAAGGAGCAGAAACTATAACTTCATCACAAGGATTAAGGATAGTCTTTAATACAACATTGAGTCCGCTCGCAGCACCAACAACCATGATTATATCTTCTGCTGAAAATGAAGTATTGTATTTTGAGTTGAGTGAATCTGCAACTTTTTTTCTAACCTCAGGATATCCAGGATTTGGCATATATCCATGAAGCTTTAATGAATCTTCATTTTTAACAAGGTCTATAATAGTTTCATTGACCTTGGAAGGAGCTTCAACACTAGGATTTCCCAATGAAAAGTCGTATACATTCTCTGGTCCAAACTCTTTGGCCATTCTCTTTCCTTCTTCAAACATTGCCCTTATGGCTGAATTTCCACCGAATTTAAGCATTTTTTCACTAACTATCATAAATTCCAACTCCTATTTTTTATTTAATTTATGGCCTTAGCACCATCTTTACTAATTCCTAACTCTATTACCTTAAACCTTGGAAAAGCTTGCTTTATGCTTTCTGTAAGCTTACGCACTGGTTCCTTAAAAGCTTCAGATTTTACAACAGCCAGCATGGTAGAGCCTGATCCACTTATAAAGAAGGCACAGGCACCATTTTCATAAGCAAGCTTACTAACACTGTCATAGTCTGGTATAAGCAGCTTCCTGTAAGGCTCATGCAAAACATCACCGCAGGCTACCCTGCATAGCTCCTCATTTCCATCCATAAGTGCCTTGTAAAATGCACAGGCATGGCTTACTGAATAAACAGCCTTACTTATATCGATATCTTTCTTTACTGCTTTTCTGGCCTCATGCGTACTTACTTCATAATCAGGTATTACTGCCACAAATCTAAAGCCACTGTTTATATTATAATTTACTGTATGTATTTTGTCATTTTCAAAAAAGCTTATGACCATTCCTCCCATAAGGCAAGGTGCAACATTATCTGGATGTCCTTCGATATCATTGCATATCCTCAGACATTCCTCTGCTGAAAGAGTCTCTCCTGTAAAAATATTAGCTGCCATTACACCTGCAACAATACAGGTCGAGCTGGAGCCAAGTCCTCTTGATACCGGAACCTTGGCATCTATCAGGAGACTTATACTAAATTCCTTTTCTCCAATTTCCGAAAGTGTCCTTCTAAAGCTCTTTATGCAAAGATTGTCTTCATTGCAAAACTTCTCATCACAGCCTCTGACCTCATAGCGAACAGATCCGTCACTGCTATCCAGCCTTCTAAATGTAAAATATGAATAAAGCTCCAGAGCAGCACCTGCACAATCGTAGCCTGGTCCCATGTTAGCTGTTGTTGCAGGTACCTTTATTGTAACTTCGTAAGGAATAGAAGAATCACAAATATTATGCGTCATATTTTCTCCCTTTACTTAAACAGTTCTAAAGCTGATTCCAGTACATAGCTATTCATATCACCAGACTCTATAATATCCTTGTGAAGAATAGTTTTGTTCTTAAGTCCCTTAAGACCTGATGGTATTATCTCTCCGGTTCTTTCTGAAAGCTCTTCCATATAAGCAAAGCCATCTGCCTCAGCTCCGTTATTACTAAGAACTCCAAAAATCGATGAATATACATCCTTGGCAAATTTATAAGGACTTGCTGTAGATAAAATGATCTGAGGAACCTTTTTATTATTTTCAAGAGGCTCATAGTCATTTCTATTTTTTATATCAGAAAGCACCTTGTAGGCAACAGCTGTATGAGGATCTATAAGTCTTCCTGTATCTTCATATGCTTTCTTTATCATCTTTTTGCAGTCTTCATCTGTAGCATATCCACAGTCAAAGCTCTTTCTTATCTCCTTAAGCATGTCCTCATATATGGTAAATTCTCCATCTTCCTTAAGTCTGTTCATAAGTGAAGCGACATACTTATCGTCCATGCCTGAAGCATAATACAAGAGTCTCTCTAGATTTGATGAAACCAAAATGTCCATACTAGGAGAAATTGTTTTCTTAAAATCACGCTTTCTATCATAGGTTCCACTTGTAAGGAAATCAGTAAGTACGTTATTTTCATTGCTGGCAACAATGAACTTTCTTACAGGAAGTCCCATCAGCTTTGCATAATATCCCGCAAGTATATCTCCAAAATTACCGGTAGGAACACAGAAATCCACGCTATCACCTATCTCTATGACCTTCTTAAGCACAAGCTGTTTATATGCATCTATGTAGTAAACCATCTGAGGTACAAGTCGTCCTATATTTATGGAATTGGCTGATGAAAGATATATTCCCTTTTCTTTAAGCTCAGTGTATACAGAAGAAGCAAATACTTCCTTAACTCCCTGCTGGCAATCATCAAAATTACCATTGACTGCGCATACACTTACGTTATTTCCCTCCTGAGTTGCCATCTGCAGATACTGTATATCACTTACCTTATGGTCAGGATAAAATACACTTATACTTATTCCCTCGGCATCTCTAAAGCCTGCAAGAGCTGCCTTTCCCGTATCTCCGCTGGTAGCTGTTACTATCATGACCTTTCTGTTATCTTCTTTGAGAGCTACCTGCATGAGCTTAGGGAGCATACAAAGTGCCACATCCTTAAATGCAGCTGTTGGTCCATGATAAAGCTCCAATAGATAATCTCCGCCTATATTTGTAACAGGAGTCATAGGTATTGTTTCAAATTTTCCTTCATATGCAGAAGAAATACAAGCCCTGAGCTCTTCCTCACTATAATCTGGCAAAAGCTCTTTAAAAACAGTAAGAGCAATCTCATTGTAGCTCATGTCACAAAGTGCTTTTATATCTAGTTTTATATCAGGGAGTCTGTCGCTAACATATAAGCCCCCGTCCTCACACAAGCCGTTCAAAATGGCCTTTTTTGAGTTGCAGAAGTTTTCTTTGTTTCTCGTACTATGATAAAGCATTCCTTCAAAACCCATGATTTTACTCCAATCTATCAGATATTTTATAGCTTATTAATTGTTTATAATAACACATTTTCAGACCAATTGCTTGTTATTTTATATTTATTATGTTATTTTTAGCACATGTATAAACTATTTGCATAAAAACAAGGGGGTGGGTTATGAAAATAGGTATTTTAGGTTATGGAACTGTGGGAAAAGCTGTTTATGAACTCCTTTCTGATAATTCTGAACTTGAGGTAAAATATATTTTAAGAAAAAAAGGAAAAGCTGTTGGAGATAAAATGACTGATGATATCAATAAAATTATCTGTGACTACGAAATACAGCTTATAATCGATGCTCTTCCAGGCATACATCCTTCATATGAATATATAAAAGAAGCCATTACTCACGGAAAAAATGTTGTAAGCGCAAATAAAGCAGCTTTAGCTTATGATTTTGACAGACTTCTAAAGCTGGCCTGCAAAAACAAAGTCGCCCTGCTTTATGAAGCTTCCTGCGGCGGCGCTATTCCAATAATAGACGAAGCTAAAAAAATATCTAAAACGGATAAAGCAAGCAGTATCTGCGGAATCTTAAACGGAACTTCAAATTATATCTTATATAAGATGTACAAGGACGGTCTGGACTTTGAAACCGCTCTCAATAAGGCTAAGGAATTAGGATATGCTGAGGCTGATCCAACAGCAGATATAGAAGGCTTTGATGTCAGAAACAAAGCTGTAATACTATGCTCTACTGTCTGGAATACATTTTCATGTAAGGCCATAGAAACATTAGGAATAAGTAGCATAAGCCACGAAAAAATACTAAGCTTTGCAAATGAAAATAGAAGCATCAAGCTTATGATGATGGCAAAAAAACTTGGAAATCATTACAAGGCCTATGTTATGCCAGTAATAATAGATAATTCACGACTTGAAGCAAATGTACCTGATAATTACAATATAGCCACTATTGAAGCTGAAAATGCAGGCAGGCTTACATTTTTTGGTCAGGGCGCAGGAGGAAGGGCTACAGCCTCTGCTGTAATCAGGGATGCTTATGATATTCTTGAATGTCTGGACAAAGGAAATAGCCCAGAAAGTCTCAATACTATACTTTTTAATGAGCTAATCGAAGACAATGAACTTATAAAAGGCAAAGTTTATCTTGATAATAATGTTTATGAACATGCAAGCCCTCATGACTATTTAGAAGTGGCAGCCAAAAATAATAGCTTTTTTGCTTTTTTACCGGATTATTTTTAATAAGGGGAAAATTCTATGATCAAAATAACAAAATTTGGAGGAAGCTCAGTTGCTAATGCAACTCAATTTGAAAAGGTAAAAAATATAATAAACGCAGACAGTGGCAGACGCTTTGTTGTCGTTTCGTCAGCAGGAAAGGCAAATAGTGAAGACAACAAAATCACTGATCTTCTCTACCTCTGCCATGCACATATAGAGTACCATGTTGATTATCACAATATCTTTGAAATCATCAAAAAGAGATTTTTAGATATAAAAAAGGATTTAAAGCTCAATATTCCAATTGAAGCTGAGCTTAACGAAATAGAAGAAAAAGTTCCTGATATGAGCATAGACGAGCTTGTAAGCAGAGGTGAATACATAACTTCCAAAATGATGGCTAACTATCTCGGCTTCCCATTTGTAGATGCAAAGGATGTTATCAGACTAAATTATGATGGAAGTATAGATTTTCCAACAACTGAGCAGCAGCTTATACGCATAGTCCGCACGCATGACAGATTCGTAATCCCTGGCTTCTATGGAACAACCGCTGATGGCTCGATAAAGGTAATGTCTAGAGGCGGAAGTGATATAACAGGATCTATTCTCGCAAAATGTCTTAAAGCGGATTTATACGAAAACTGGACTGACGTATCCGGCTTTCTTATGGCTGATCCTAGAATTGTTAAAAATCCAAAACCTATCAAAAAAATCACTTATGCCGAGCTTAGAGAGCTTTCATACATGGGAGCAAGCGTACTTCATGAAGATGCCGTATTCCCTGTCAAGGAAGCAAATATACCTATAAACATACTTAATACAAACGATCCTTTTGCTAAAGGTACGATTATCCTTGACAACATTCCTCCTGAGGAAAATGATTCAAGAATAACAGGTATTGCCGGTAAAAAGGGCTTTGCAGCCATCACACTTTATAAAAAGCATATGCCTGAAGCTGTAGGCTTCTTTAGAAAATGTCTGGCTGTATTTGAAAAATTTGGAATAAGCGTAGAACATCTCCCTAGCGGAATTGATTCTATAAGTATGATAGTTCATGAAAAGGATGTAAAAAACTGTATCTATGATATTATTGCTGAGCTCAGGGAAAAGGCCGAACCAGACGACATAAAATATATCTCCGATATTTCGCTCATTGCTACTGTAGGACGTAACATGTCAAGGAAAATAGGAACCTCAGGAAAGCTTTTCACAGCTCTTGGAAAAAACAACATAAATGTAAAAGTAATGATTCAGGCCTTTGATGAAATAAATATTCTCGTAGGCGTATCTACAGAGGATTTTGATAATGCCATCAGGGCAATCTACAATACCTTTGTAAACTAAAAAAATGACGAGGTGTAAGCCGTGTACTTTTCTCCAAAAATCAGATTTCTAAATCTAATTTAAGATCAGTGCAAAAGCTTTGCCTCGTCATTTTTATTTAAATATGAAAGATATTATCATTTTCACTTCTTATGCATGAAAATACTATCATTCTCACTTCTTATGTATAAATAATATTATCAATAAAGCTCCTTATATATCTTGAGTACTCTCTCCTCATCAAGTGGAACAAAATTGTTATTCATAAGACGTGTCTGTGTCTCAATAACGGATTTTGCAAATACAGGAAGCTCTTCTTCCTTAACGCCATATTCATGAAGTGCTTTTTTAGGAAGAATCTGATTTAAAAGCTCCTCAAGTCTATCATATACCTCATTTTCATCACATGAAAGAAGCTCCGAAAGATATGCATTCATAATAGCAATCTCTCCATCCTTTTTTATTTCCATGTAATTCTTGAGAACGCCAGTAAACATTGCATAATTGCTTTCTCCGTGAGGAACATGATATTTTCCACCTAAAGGATAGCTCATTGCATGCACAGCCGCGCAGCCTGCAGTGCCAAATGCAAAGCCCGCAAAATTGGAGGCTGTAAGAAAATCCTTAAGTAAAGGCTTTAACGCATCTCTTCCATCCCTTACTATTATCTGATATCCCTTGATGATCATTTCAATAGCCTTATAACCAAACAGCTTTGTGTAAACTGTTGCCTTTGGAGATAAAGATGATTCAACTGCATGAACAAGAGCATCTATAGAGCTGGTTGCAAAGACTCCAAAAGGAAGCTTCTCTAAAAGCTCAGGGATAAGGACTGCATAATCCGCATACATGGCAGGTCCTACAAGACCCATTTTTGTACCAAGTCTGGTGCGGTTAAGTATTGAAATATTAGTAACCTCACTTCCTGTTCCACAGGTTGTAGGTATTATAACAAGCTCTCTGCGCTTTGGCATATCTGGTGCCATAGCATAAAGTTCATCTATGCTCTCATCTCCTGCAACTGCAAGTACCTTGGCTATATCTATAACAGTTCCTCCTCCGATGGCAATTATTCTCTTACAGTCGGTCTTTGCTGCATCCTTCATAATTGCCTCAGTCATTATATCTGTAGGTTCTCCCATACCATAATTTTCCTGATATATAATGCTGCATTTTAAGTCAAGCTCACCAAAATATGGATTGAAAATATATTCATTTGTAAGGACCAGATCTGACTCACAAAGATTAAACTCCTCTGCAAATTCCTTGCAGCTGTCAAAACTGTGCAGTTCTGGTTTCCATATAATTTCTTTCATAATCTTATCCGCCTTTCATTTTCATTTAAAGCCGGGCTTTACTTTATATCCAAGTCCCGGCTCTAAAAATGTTATCAATATTATTTCTGCTGTGCTGCGAGTTTGTCAGCCTTATCCTGCTTGATCATACGTGGAATTGATATGAAGATTGGGATAATAACTGCAAAGAGTGCTATATTTCCAAGAAGAGTATAGCCCTTCTTAACAATTGCCATAAGTCCAACCTGTGAAAGTATTCCACAAGCAAGAAGGAATCCAAGTGAAAGAATAAAGAACTTTGCTCTATGTGAAAGCTTCTCTGTCTTCCATACGCCAGCCCATCTGTTTGAGAAGTTGAATGTAAAGCTTGGTGCTGTAGATGCAACTGCAAAGATTACAACAACCCAGTAAACAGCTGTAAGTACCTTTGGTAAATGCTGCTGACAGATCATAAGTATAGGTGTTCCTTGCATAACCTCTGGCATAAATGGAAGAACTATGCAGCCTGTAATAGCAAACAATGCTGTTACAAGAAGTCCTATCATTACACCTGAGCCGATAGCATCACGGTTATCTCTGATCTGGTCGGCATAGTTACTAAGAGTTGATCCCCATGCTGAGGTATTGAAGCAATATGAAAGGAACATAAGGAAGTGTGCCTTAACTGTTGTTCCTGTCCAGTCAAGTCCTTCCTGGAAGTTTCCAATTCTGGACATAAGAACATCTCCTCTTATAGCTATTACGCCTATAAGTATTGCTGCCAGACATAAAATAAGTGAAACAGTCATAAATGTGTTGAATTTTCTAAGGAAGCCTGCTCCGTAGATAGTGAGGACTGCAAAAAGCAATATTCCCATTATGCTTGCTATTGTAGTAGGAATTCCAAGAAGTGCATTCATGAGCTCAGTAAAAAGTGCAACTGTAGCTGCAACATTTACAAGACCCTTAAGCATTGTAAAAATATCAAAGAATACTGTAACGCCTGCCTTTGCTACCGGATTTGAATCAGGCTTATGAACATTATAAAGTGCAAGATAGTATTCATTGTAGTTCTTAACCTTATAAACACGGATAAATACAAGGCTCACTGCACAGAAAAATGTCATGAAAGCAAAGAACATAGCCAGCCATACTAAAGCCCAGCCTCCGCCAAGAGTTACAATATATGCTGAAGCATAAACTCCTGACGCCATATTTGCTCCACAGTAAGTTCCAAACATCAAAGCACCAATTCCAAACCATATGGAAAAGGTTTTAGCAAAACCTCTTTTTTTATCGTTTTCCATTAGATAATCTCCTTCCCCCTAAGAAGTTATTTGTATCTTAGCTTCTAAAAACGTTTATTAATAGTGAATTTTTCTTACAGGATTCTCTGCATATTTAATAGCAGCCTGACGAACCCACTCAAGATGAGTATCATCAATATCAGCAGGAACTGTACAGTCAGCACCAAGCATGATTCCTGTCTGACCTGCCTCATCAAGGAGCTTATATGCATACTCCTCAACCTGCTCTCTTGTTCCATTGTAAATGCAGCCCTTCTGCTCAAATCCACCAAATACAGGCTTTCCATGGAACAGCTTCTTGCCTTCTGTAAGAGAAACCTTCTCTGTATGAACAGCCCAGTTATATGCAGCAGCATCAAAATCTGTAAAGAGATTGAGATCATTTCCCTGACCTATAAATCCACAGATATGAAGCATATTCATATCGCTAAGCTTGTTAGCCTCATCAAGCACAGCCTTTTCTGTAGGTCCTATATATTTTCTGTATACCTCCTCTGGGAAGAAGCCTGACTGATTATTTACGCTTAAATAAATTCCGTCAACACCTGCTTCCTTGATAAGAAGCTTGTTAAGCTCGATTATACCATCGCTTACTGCCTTGCATGCAACTCCAAGAGCTTCCGGATCCTCCTTGATGAAACGCTTGATATATGTCTCTGGTCCGCCAAGTCCCGGTCTTCTTCCTTCTGGAAGTGCACTTCTAAGCACAAGAGTAGGTGAAAAGCTTGTAGCATATACAGGAACGTCACTATCAGCATAAATTTCACGAACTCTCTTTGTAAGCTCAAGTGTACGCTGTACAAACTTAGAATTTAATGAAAGAGGCTCTACCTTTCGAAGATCATCAGCTGTCTCTACAAATGAAGCCTCTACAGGCATGAGCATAAGTGAATCGTTCATAATCTTTGCTACATCAGGATCAAATATCTGTTTTGCAATACGATGACCCTCGATGTTCTTCTCAAAAACTTCATCATTTTCAATACCCTGTCCAAATAGTGTCCAATCTTCAATAAAATGATGGAAAAAAGCTACAGGTACACGGTCTACAGGCTTATTAGCCAAAAAGTTAAGAAATCTTTCACGCTTTGTCATAACATATCTCCTTTGCTTTATGTTTAATTGACATTTTTGTTATTTTCATGGTAACATATAGACAATTATTTGGATAATATATATAAAATCAACAGATATGAAAAAAATCTATAACTGTACTTTGGGAGGTAAAATCTTTGAAGATTACTGTTTTGGAATACTTCATCACACTGTCCGAATCACAGTCAATAAATGAGGCTGCGCAGAAATTATATATATCACAGCCAAGTCTTACCAAGGCACTTCAGCTTTTCGAAAAGGAAATCGGCGCCCAGCTTTTTTATAGAACAAAAAATGGTATAGAACTGACTGATGCCGGAAAGATAATCCTTCCCGAGGCAAAGCAAATGGTCGCATATTACCATGGCTGGCTTAATATCTCCAAGAGGGTTCCTCTTAAAAGTGTAGATATATATATCCAGACCTCCTTCGCAAATTTTCTTTTGCCTAAGGTCGTTTTTGAATTCAAAAAAATTCATCCTGATTTAAAAATATATTGCAATGACAGCAGCAATCCTGAGGAATTCATATCCAATGATCCTGAGAAGCCTGTTCTATCTCTCTTTGTCTGCGCTGATAATAAACTTATGGAAAAATACACTAAACTTCAGGGAAACCCACCACTCAGATTATATAAAGGCGAATACTGCTGCCTTGTAAGCAAAAACAATCCTCTGGCTTCAAAGGAAACTATTACTCCTGAGGACTTAAAAAACCAGTATCTTGGTCTTAAATCCAAGCCTGAGACACTTCCCGGAGCTTTACAGCCTGTTGTCAAAGAAATCTTTGACATCGTATCTCCTGACAATCTTATTCAGATGGATTCCGTAGGAAGTATCATAAAGATGGCAAGATCCCAGACAGATTTTTATGCTCTGGCCTATTATCCTATCCTGAAAAGATATGATGGAATATCTGAAGGTGACATAGTATATATTCCATTTGAATCAGAAACTACAAATGGTGACTTCTGTCTCTTTTATTCCAAAGAAGCCTGTAAGAAATATCCTGTACTCGGAGAGCTTGTAACAGCGATAAAAGAAAGTGCTGAGAGCTTTTTACGTGACGTAAACTAAAATGATAAACTAAAGCGATATAAAGTGAAAATGCTATATTTTATAAAGTATAACGCATTATATTTGTGCAAATCTCACTAAACTGTCTAAATATTATAGTGATAAACATCAATAGACTAAAAAATAATTAGGTGTTAATATATTAATTGTTTGAATATAGCACTGCTTAATTATGTATATGCTGGGAATTGGCCCAGTGTTTCTACCAACTACCGTAAAGAGTTGACTACATAACCTTGTGTGGTCGCTCTTTTTTGTTTGTCTGGTCACTAAATCCATATTTTAACAATGAAGAGCGATCCCAAAAACGCCATGGCCGGGCAGATTAGGATTGAGCTGCAGATTTTATCCTTTTTACACAAGGCGGCAGATATTTTTTGAAAGTGAGGATTATGTAGTAAAATGGAAAAAAAGGAAGGTTTTTTTGAACGTTTTTTTGGGATTTCAAAAAATGGCTCTACAATGAAAATTGAAATATTGGCAGGAGTTACAACATTTATAACTATAGCCTATATTTTAATACTGAACCCACAGATTTTAGCTGATCCATATGTCATTATGGGTGATGCCGTTATGGCAGAAAAGATTTCCAATGGAGTATTTATTGGTACTTGTATAGGTGCTTTTATAGGAACAATTCTTTGTGCGCTTTATGCTAAGGTTCCTTTTGCACAGGCTCCTGGTATGGGACTTAATGCATTTTTTGCCTATACAGTTGTCCTTGGAATGGGATACAGCTATAATGAAGCTCTTGTAATCGTATTCATCTCAGGTATTTTCTTCATTGTAATTACAGCAATAGGTCTTAGAGAAGCAATAATCAGATCTATTCCTGATGCTGTAAAAATGGCGATAACACCTGGAATCGGATTATTTATAACTATTATCGGACTTAAGAATGCCGGACTTGTAGTAGGCAATAATGCTACTCTTGTAAGTATGGTCGATTTTGCACAATGGAGAACAGAAGGAGGAGATATAGTTCTTATTTGTGGCGCACTCGTTGCCTTAGTTGGTCTTATCGTTATAGGTGTCCTTCATGCAAAGGGAGTTAAGGGTTCTATTCTGTTTGGTATCATAGCTGCAACAATTGTTGGTATCCCTCTCGGAGTTACAAAGCTTTCAGCTTTTGATATGAATATTGCTTCTAAGTTTAGAGATTTTGCAGATGTTTCTCTGTTCAAGATGGATTTTGCAGGATTATTTGCAGGCGAAAATCTTGTAAGTACCGTATTAACCGTTACCATGCTTGTATTGAGCTTCTCTCTTGTAAATATGTTCGACTCTATCGGTACACTTATGGGAGCAGCAAAACAGTCTGGTATGATTGACAGTGATGGTGAGATCATTCACATGAAGGAAGCTCTTATGTCTGATGCAATCTCAACAGCAGCAGGAGCTTTAGTAGGTACTTCAACAGTTACTACTGTAGTTGAATCAAGCGCCGGTATTGCAGCCGGTGGAAGAACAGGTATGACAAGCCTTGTAACAGCATTATTATTCTTAGGTGCCATCATTTTTGCACCTATCGTGAATATCGTTCCAGGTGCTGCTACTGCTCCTGCATTAATATTTGTAGGTATACTTATGCTTGGAAATATCAAGGATGTTGATTTCAGCGATATGACAAATGCATTACCAGCATTCTGCACAGTAGTATTCATGCCATTTACCTATTCAATCGCAAATGGAGTAGCTGTAGGTCTTATCATGTATTGCTTCATAAAGCTTTTCACAGGAAGAGGAAAAGAAATCAAGGCTTTAACCTGGATCATTTCTTTAGTATTCATATTCAGATATGCTTTTATGACTCTCGGCTAATAATAAAATATTGAACAAAAATAAAATAAATGGGGTTGCGCTAGTAAGATTATCTAACGCATCCCCACTTTTAATTTTCCTAAGCTGTTAAGAATATTTGTTTTACATACCATATGCGGCAGGACTCATCTATGCCACAGCATTTCAAGATCCTTCTCACCTGTATCCCTATCTGTCCCTTCACTTATTATCGTAAAGCCTTCTCTCTCATAAAACCTTACTGCCCTTGTATTTTTATCATATACATTTAAACTAAGCTTTTCCCTCTTCTCTTTCACAAAATCAACCAGGGCCTTTCCTATGCCTCCTGACTGTGAATCACAGGATACAAATATTCCTTCTATATAATCATCGCTTAATCCTATAAATCCAAGAACTTTTTCTTCCTGCTCATATACATAAATCTCAGCCTCAGTGAACATCTCTTTTACCATATCATAATTAGACTTCCAATAAGCTTCATCTATAAAATCATGCGCCTTAAGATTTGTATTAAGCCAGATATCTGCAACTGCATCTATGTCTCTTTTTTCTATTTTTCTTATCATATTTTTATAATTTCCTGTTTCTTTACCATTTTTTTAAGCTTCTGATTAGGTGACTTTGCCATAGCTTCTCCCCTCTCAAAAAAATATTTAGTTATGTCCATATAATGGTGTAAAAATAAAATGGAAAGAGCCAATGCTCATCC
>JAUNDV010000031.1 GCA_030525875.1 Eubacteriales bacterium | reverse complement strand
TGCATCTGAATAAGATGCAGTAGTAATGTTAAATATCAACGATACAGCACACTAGCATCATGTGCTAATATTCTCACATCAGAAGCTAACATTACATTATCTCCGACAGATATTAACCATGGCCAATTTGAATCAATTGGGTGCCCACTATAATACTGAAAATTTTTGCCATGCCTAAATCCATGCGCTTCTAAATATTCAAGTTCACTGATCCCCCTCCCCAACATATTTTTTATGATTTTTTTTAATTTTGTAATCATCGCTTTCCCTTTCTAATCATACGCTTTATTTTTCCTGGAATTTTATGTTCAAATAAAAAAATCATAGAATACCATCTATACTTCCATTGATAAGGATTTTTTTTGTCATCTAAATTTTTTCTGCAATTATATAATCCCTGATAAAAATAATAGTTTGATTCTGCATCGATTTTTCCGAACAGGGGACGATTTTTCAATAACATTTTTTCCAGCGTCTTATTAAAAGCATCTTTTTTCATTGTACTGGTTAATGCACCATCATGCCATCTGTATTCATACAAAATATCGCTGATTGCTACAGCATTGAATTTCGCATAAATACGTTGCCAGTAATCATAATCTTCAACTAAAGTAAAATCCGGATTATATTCTCCAACTTCTTCATATGCCTTTCGGGTGTACATAAAACATGCCCCGACAACATTATGGCCAACGATTTGTTTCTTCCGTTTGTCATCAACCATAATATATTCGATCTCTTCTCCCTCACTATTAATTACTCGGCAGGAAGCAAACACAAACTGAGCATCTTGATTATTTTTTAAGGCATCATACATTTTCTCCAATGCCATTGGCTTAAATTTGTTATCATCTGAAGTCCATGTAAGATAATCGCCTTTTGCTAATCGGAATCCTTTGTTCAAATTTCGTGGAAGCCGTAGATTGTTTTCATTTCGGTAGTAGTAAATTCTTCTGTCCTTACTTGCATATTCCTTGGCAATCGCTGCGGAGGAATCTGTAGAACAATCATCTACAATCAGAAGTTCCCAATTTTTATAAGTTTGTGCCAAAACACTATCTATACTCTCTCTTAGATATTTTTCTCCGTTATAAACAGGAAGTACTATACTGATTAATTCTTCCATACTGTTCCCTTTCTTATATACCAATCTTTAATAAATTTCTTACTTTACAGACTTTCACAAAAGATATCTTCTCCAGCAAAATCCATATGCGATGAACGTTCTTTAAATCTTTTATGTCATCCTTATCAATCGGATATTTATTGATTATATCATTTAAAGTTTCCAAAGCTTGTGTTTTTTCCTTTTTCTTAAGCTCTCTTAGCGCAGTCTGACCATGATACAAACAGGTAAACCATAAATCTATAAGACCTTTGCTCTCAAGTTCAGGAAAATATTCTCTGAAATAATCCTGTCTCTTGCATTTTCCTTCCACTGCATCCAGCCGATTTAAAGAATATTTTTCACCCATGATACTGCCGCTGCGCTGCCAATAATAATATCCCACATAATCAATAATGCTCACATAACTGGCATTACCAATAGCTTGAAAGCTCCAAAAAACATCTTCATGATACTTTCCTTTTTCAAAAGGTATGTTCTCAATTATAGATCTTCTATAAAGTTTATACCATACTGGTTGTTTTAATATTGACTCATCCAGCAATGCTGACTGAGCTTGTCCCTTATTCAAAATGCAGTTGTTTTGCTGCGTCAGCATCCTACTCTTCGAATCATCTTCCCAAACCATTTTTACATTACATGCAGCAATATCACTATGGTCTGTAATAATTGCATGAAGCAATCGCTCATACATTTCTGGTGCAATCCAATCATCAGAATCTATAAATCCAATAAATTCTCCTTTTGCAATCTTCATTCCTGCATTTCGGGCATCTGACAACCCTCCATTTTTTTTATGGATCACCTTGATTCGAGAATCTTTCTCTGCCCATTCGTCACAGATATGTGGACAGTCATCTGGTGAACCATCATCAACTAAAATGATTTCTAAATTCGAATGTGTTTGACAAACTACGCTTTCAATACACCGATCTAATAACTTTTGTACATTATATATTGGAATTATGATACTTATTAAATTTTTACAACTCATGCCTATTCCCTTCAAAATCCAGTAGCTACTTTTATTTGTTGTTTTCCTTATTGTCACTGTAAGATTCCTGATAATATTCATTATCAAGTACCTAATCATATTTCTTTTTCTGAAAACAGTTAGCATATATTTTATATATTATTGGATATAAAATAGGAAGATAGCAAATCATCTTAGCAAGCAATTTCGTTCTTTTATTTAATAAATTAAATTGTTTTTTTTCTCGATAAATCAGTTGATACACATCTTTTTTTTCTTTCTCATATCCCTTATTCATTATTATAGAATTATATACATTAACACAAGTAGCTATATACATCTTTTTTGCAATTTTTTTTATTTCTCCCGGTACTCTATCATATATTATCTGCTTAACTCTTATTGGATCATATATTTTGTTCTCGTTTAATCGAGATCTACTTGCAGAATTATCTCTTATCATATAATGATATGGACAGAAATCCTGATACACCGAAACTTCTGATTCTATAAACAAATAATAATTCATCAATAAATCTTCATTTATCTTAATGCTTGTATCTACTATATTATCATTAAGAATATGCCCAAATAATGATTTATGGAATAATTTATTACATAATCCAGGTTCGACAAAATTACCCTCTAGCAAATCTTTTACAGATGTAATATTATTTTGTAAAACAATACGCCCTGTATTATAGAAATAATGAATTCTCCCATCTTCAAAAACCATTTGGTAACCACAATGTGATATTTTTGCATTATATTGAAGTGCATTATTTAATAATCTTTCATACATCTCTTCGTCAATTAAATCATCTCCATCAACAAATCCAATCCACTCCCCTTTTGCCACTTTGACTCCAGCTAATCTTGCACTTGTTACACCTCCATTTTGTCTATGAACTATTGTCAAATTAGAATATTGATTCTCCAATTTTTTCAATATATCCTTTGTTCCATCTGTTGACCCATCATTGACTACTATAATTTCTATATCCTTATATGTTTGTTTTTCAATATTTTCTAATGTTCTTTCAATATATTGATCTAAATTATAAACTGGTACTATTATGCTAATCATAAATTCTTTTTCCTCTAATATTTCAGTCTTCAGATTAATATTCTTGTCTCAAAAATTCTGCTTAGATGGCCTGCTCTTGTATTTGTACCATTTGTCCAGCCTTTGCCGCATCAGCGGTGCAAAACAGGCTTGACTAATGGGAATAAATACAAGTAACATTTTCTGATCAGGCTCAAGTTGTCACATAAACTATATAGTGATTCAGTTATACCAGATTGACGTTGTAATATCATTCGGAATATGCAACAGATTAAAAAGATAATATTTTAAATTTAAATGGATATGGTTAATTAAGTTAATAAATATCTTTATAAAATTCTCCTATTGCACTACACTCAATATATCTCGTCATTTAGCGAACTTTTATTCATATAAATCTCCTGGAAAACTTGATAATAAATCCTGTTGCAGCTTCTTCATCAAGTCATTATCTGGTTTCTCAACATGAATGCTGAGAGCTTCATTTATTGAAGAAGCAATAGGAAAATTTATTCTTCCTGTTGCTGTATAATAATCCTGATATTTAAAATAATCTGTTGTTGCTGTATTTTCTAGTAAAACAGCTGGTCGTCCATATGCTTCTGCCAAAATCACACCATGTAAAGAACTGCTGACTACTAACTCTGAACTATATATTTTATCTACAAATGCTTTCCAGTTGTTATTAAAAGTTGCAATAACATTTTCTTGCTTAGAATATTTTTCCCACTCATTAAAGTGTGAAACTAAAACATACTCTTTTTTCTCCAGCCTTTGCGGTGTGTAAAAATATGGAAATAATAAAGCGGGATCTCCATATATCTCTGGACACTGAAATCCCATTTTAAGCAATATTCTCCTCGTTTCAGGACCTCTGACTGCACGAACATCTGTCTTATGAAAGTGACGATGCATAAATGCATATTCCTTAAAAAGCTTCGAAGTTGTAGGATCATGCAAAAAACCAGACCCCCATATCGTTGCATCTTGCCAACCTAAAAGAATAGAACCGATTGCATATAAATGCTTGGTTTTAGAAACCTTTTTATAAATATCAATTCCATATTGTGCTGCAACCTTTTCAACGATTATAAGAGACAACCAATCTCCTATATTTTGTACCCCCCCCCCCTATAATGGTCTCATAAATTAAGACACTTTTTCGGACATTTTTTAATGAATCTGA
>JAUNDV010000023.1 GCA_030525875.1 Eubacteriales bacterium | reverse complement strand
AAATATGGTCACTTTTATACTTGATGAACTTTTACACACAAAATTGGACTTGACCCTGTTAACAGCACTTTAGGTACAAAAGCTTGTACTTTAGGCAGGTTTTTGTACCTATTCCTTATTTTTAAGTCCGTTTAGGTACAAACGCAAGATTTTTTATGTAGATTTTGTACCTATCTACACTTGTGTAAACGTTTTTAGGTACAACCCCGCCTTTAGCTGGTAGATTTTGTACCTTCCCACCCCTGTGTAAACCTTTACAGGTACAAACCCATCTCTGGCAAGTATAGTTTTGTACATTTTAGCTCTGATAACAACGATTTAGGTACAAACCCATCTCCAGAAAGCAATTCTACACAGTGTCTGAATTCTTACATATTCACTGAATTATCAAGCAAGCCATTTTTTAAAATAAAATTTTTAGATATTTTTGTGGAAAAATAATTTTTTTAATAAAAAAGTAAAAAAAACTTCCAAAAAAATGATTTTTGGCAGTTTTTTTCATTGCATTATTGTATATAATGTTATACAATTAAGCTACATTTCACGGTTAGCTTATTTGAAATGTATAAAAATCTCAAAGGGGGATCTTATAATGCTAAAGTTTTTACAGAGAATTGGTAAGTCACTTATGCTTCCAGTTGCGTGTCTGCCAGTTGCTGGTATCCTTATGGGTATTGGATACCTTTTAGCACCTGCAGCAATGGCTGGTGAGGTTGCAGGATTTACCGCGGGGGGAGCTGCTTATACAATTGGTTTCTTCTTAATCAAAGCCGGTGGTGCTCTTATCGACAATATGCCATGGCTCTTCGCAATTGGTGTTGCAGCTGGTATGTCAGATGATAATGATGGAACAGCAGCACTTGCAGGACTTGTATCATTCTTAATGATTACAACTCTCCTTAGCACAGGAGTAGTAAGCGTTCTTGTTGGTGGAGAAGCAAACCCAGCATTCGCTAAGATTAACAACCAGTTCGTTGGTATCCTTGCCGGACTTATTGGTTCAACATGCTACAACAGATTCAAATCTGTTAAGCTTCCAGATGCTCTTTCATTCTTCTCAGGTAAGAGAGCAGTTTCAATTGTTACAGCACTTGCATCACTTGTAGCAGTTGTAGTTTTATTCTTTGTATGGCCTATCGTTTATACAGGACTTGTATCATTCGGAGAGACTATCATTGGAATGGGATCAATCGGAGCAGGCGTTTACGCATTCTTCAACAGATTACTTATTCCTGTTGGTCTTCACCATGCACTTAACTCAGTATTCTGGTTTGACGTTGCTGGTATCAATGACCTTTCAAACTTCTGGGCAGGCGTTCAGTCATCATACGGAACAGGTATGTACATGACAGGATTCTTCCCATTCATGATGTTCGGTCTTCCAGCTGGATGTCTTGCAATGTATCATGCAGCTAAGCCAGGTAAGAAGAAAGTTGTTTACGGACTTTTAGCTTCTGCAGCATTCTGTTCATTCTTTACAGGAGTTACAGAGCCTATCGAGTTCTCATTCATGTTCCTTGCACCAGCTCTTTACTTGGTACATGCACTTCTTGCAGGTATTACAGCAGCTATCACAGTTGCACTTCCAATCAGAGCAGGTTTCTCATTCTCAGGTGGTGCTATTGACTTATTCTTAAGCTCATTTACACCTTGTGCACAGAACGCATGGATGATCATTCCAGTAGGTATCGTTGTTGGAATCATCTACTATGTAGTATTCCGTTTTGTTATTGCTAAGTTCAATCTTATGACTCCTGGACGTGAGGATGATGACCAGGAATCAGAGCAGAAGATCACATTAGCTAACGATAACTTTACAGAGGTTGCTATGGGTATCCTTGAAGGATGCGGCGGAAAGGGCAACATCGTAAGCATCGATAACTGCATTACAAGACTTCGTCTTGAGATCAAGGACTACACATTAATCAATGAAAGCAAGATTAAGGCTTCAGGAGCAGCTGGAGTTATGCGTCCAAGTAAGAATACCGTACAGGTAATCATCGGACCTAAGGTTCAGTTTGTAGCAGATGAATTCAAGAAGCTTTGCAAGTAATTTGCTTATAATTTGAGGGTATCACTTGATACCCTCTTTTTTTAAACAAAACTCTAATTAAATAAAACTCTGATTGGATGAGGCGTGATTTATGAAGACATATTCAATAAAGAAAATAAATAATGAAGCTGAGATAACTAAATGTGAACTTTTTGAAATAAAAGATTTTCAGTGGATGGCTAAAAGAAAGCCATATACCAAGGGACGTGTTGGATATATAGAAGCTAGAGGCCTTTATATCGAGATGGAAACAGAGGAAACAGATACAATTGTTACGCATCACAATGATAGAGAAATGGTATGTGACGACAGTGCAATGGAGGTATTTGCGGCATTTCCATCAGATGGCAGGAGACCAGAGTCAACAGATGTGCCTTATTTCAATTTTGAGATCAATGCCGAAGGATGTATGTATGCTAAATTTGGAAGAAGCAGGAAGGAAAGAGCATTTCTTTCTGATGAAGCCTATGATATGGCGAATGTAGAAACCATACAGACAGAAGATGGATGGAAGCTTTGCTTTTACATACCTGAAAGCTGTATTGTAGAAAAGCTTGGCTATAATCCATTTTCCGGTGAACAGATTTTTTATATGAACTTTTATAAGATTGCTCAAAATGAAGAAATAATACATTTTGGTGCATTTAACCATATTGAAAGTGAGCATCCTGATTTTCACAGACCACAGGATTTTGCAGAGGTAAGAATAACTGAATGATGAATAAGATTATTTTAGAATGCTGTGTAGATAGCGTTGAGTCAGCGATTGCAGCTATGAATGGCGGTGCTGACAGAATAGAGCTTTGTTCTGCACTTCCTATGGGTGGACTTAGCCCGCAGATCTCTTTATTTAAAGAAGTGAAGAGGGCAGTGGGAGACAGACTTAAGATACATGTGTTATTAAGACCACGTGGAGGAGATTTTCTCTATACAGCATATGATTACGAGATACTAACAGAAGAAACAAGAGCTTTTAGGGAACTTGGGGCAGATGGCGTTGTAATAGGAATACTGAATGCAGATGGAACAGTTGATGAAGAGCGTTGTAGTAAGCTGTGCGACATTGCAGGAGATATGAGCAAAACATTCCACAGAGCATTTGATATGACAAAAGATTACAGGCAGGCCTACGAAACAATATGCAGACTTGGCTTTGATACCGTGCTTACTTCCGGACAGAAGGGATCAGCTATAGAAGGCTGTGAGGTATTGAGAGAGCTCAATGAGCTTGGTAAGAGCTGTATGATCATGCCTGGAGCTGGCATAAATTCTTCTAATCTCGAAGAATTGTGCAAAAGAACAGGGGCAGGAGCATATCATATGTCAGCAAAGAAACTTATTGAATCAAAGATGGCATTCAGACAGCAAAGCGTATCTATGGGTGCTGACAACAAGGATGAATTTAGCCTGTTTTACACAGACGAAGCTGAGGTTTCAAGAGCTAGAAAAATATTGAATAATTTTTATATGCATTCTACAAGATAAGTGATAAAATATAAACGATAATAAAGTATAAACAGGAGGTAGTTATCATGGAGAGTTTCAAGTATACAATAAAGGATGAGTTAGGACTTCACGCAAGACCAGCAGGAATGCTTGTAAAGGAAGCAGCTAAGATGGATTCTAAGATTACATTAAAAAAGGGCGATGCTGAGGGTGATCTTAAGAAGATTTTCTCTATCATGAAGCTCTGTGTTAAGCAGCATGACGAGGTTGAAGTTATTGTTGAAGGTGGAGCAGAGAAAGAAAACTGCGAATTTGTAAAGAAGTTCTTTGAGGAACACTTTTAATTAAAACCAAAGTGATATACAATTAAAGCGTACTTATATTAGTACGCTTTTTAAATAAAATGAAGGCAGGTATATTCCGATGAAAATAATACTTGGAAAATCAATTTTTAAGGGCATTGCAATAGGTAAGATTGCAATTTATAAAAAAGATGATTATGTAGTAAAAAGAGAACATGTAAATGATCCAGAAGAAGAGATAAAGCGATTTGAGGCTGCAAAGGACAAAGCAATAGATGACCTTTCCAAGCTTAGAGATAAAGCTTTTAAGGAAGTTGGTGAAGATGGAGTTGCAATACTTGAGATTCACCAGATCATGCTTGAGGACGAGGACTATAATGACTCTATAAAAAATATTATTACAAATGAAAGTGTTAATGCAGAATATGCCGTAGCAACTACTGGAGACAACTTTGCTGAGATGTTTTCAGCTATGGATGACGATTATATGAAGGCAAGAGCACTTGATGTAAAGGACATTTCGGAGAGACTTGTAAAGGTGCTTTTGGGACATACTGACAGTGGAATCACAGGAGATGATCCTGTAATTGTTGTAGCAGATGATTTAGGACCATCTGAAACTGTTCAGATGGACAGAGATAAGGTACTTTCATTTGTAACAAGATATGGTTCAAAGAATTCACATACAGCTATTCTAGCAAGAACCATGAATATTCCAGCTCTTATAGATATTGATTATACAGAGGATATGGATGGAGTACTTGCTATAGTAGATGGAGCAGAAGGAAAGCTTATAGTTGAGCCAGATGCAGAAACCATACTTACATACAGAGAAAAACTTAATGAAGAGCTTAAGAGCAGAGATATGCTCAAGGAGCTTAAGAATAAGGAAACAGTTACTAAATCCGGCAGAAAGATAAATCTTTACGCCAATATCGGGGGCATAAAGGATCTTGCTTCAGTCCTTCAAAATGATGCCGAGGGAATAGGACTGTTCAGATCAGAATTCTTATATCTTGCTGGTTCAGATTATCCAACAGAGGATGAGCAGTTCCAGGCCTATAAGACAGTTGCCCAGAACATGGCAGGTAAGAAGGTTATTATACGTACTCTTGATATAGGTGCAGATAAGCAGATAGATTATTTTAATCTTGATCATGAGGATAACCCGGCTATGGGCTTTAGAGCTATCAGAATCTGTCTTGAGAGACCTGAAATATTTAAGACCCAGCTGAGAGCGCTTTACCGTGCAGGTATGCATGGAAATCTTGCAATCATGTATCCAATGATTACTTCTTTGGAAGAGGTAAGAAAGATAAAGGAAATAGCTGCGAATGTTAAAGAAGAGCTTAGAGAGCAGGGAATTCCATTTAAAGAGGATATGGAAGAGGGTATCATGATAGAAACTCCTGCCGCAGCAATAATTTCTGATCTGTTAGCTAAGGAAGTTGACTTCTTCAGTATTGGAACCAATGATCTTACACAGTATACTCTTGCAATTGACCGTCAGAATGAGAAGCTGGATCCATTTTACAATGCACATCATACTGCTATTCTGCGTATGATCAAGATGGTTGTGGATAATGCGCATAAGGAAGGAAAATGGGCAGGAATTTGTGGAGAACTTGGTGCAGATACAACTCTTACAGAAGAATTTGTAAAAATGGGCGTAGACGAGCTTTCAGTTTCACCTAGCTTCGTACTTCCTATAAGAAAGATAGTTAGAAACATGGATTAATATCGGGTACTATTTATATGCGTGATTTAGATTATTTAAAACTACTGTCAAAGGAGTTTCCAAACAGGAGAGCCTGCGTGAGCGAGATAATAAATCTTAACGCAATACTTGGGCTTCCAAAGGGGACAGAATATTTCTTCAGTGACATCCACGGAGAGGACAAAGCCTTTATACATCTGCTTAGATCCTCTTCTGGTATCATCAGGACTAAGATTACGGAGCAGTTTGGAAAGGTACTTTCAGATGAGGAGCAGCAGGAGCTTGCAAAACTGATCTACTATCCTGAAAGATATATCAGCAGGAAGAAAAAGGAACATGGCTATTGTGACTGGCAGAAGATAAGCATTTACAGACTTATAAAGATATGTAAGCTTGTTTCATCCAAATATACAAGATCCAAGGTAAGAAAGAAAATGCCTAAGGAATATGCCTATATTCTGGAGGAACTTCTGCAGGAGGATGGAAGTCAGGAGGATAAGCAGGTTTACTATAGCAACATTATTGATACCATAGTAAATCAGGATGCTGGTGCCTCATTTATTATTGAGCTTTGTGATCTTATCCACAATATGACCATTGATTCACTGCATATCATAGGAGACATTTTTGACAGAGGACCGCATGCAGATCTTGTTATAGATGAACTGATGAAATATAACGATGTAGATATACAGTGGGGAAATCACGATATAGACTGGATGGGTGCAGCCTGTGGAAATGAAGCCTGCATATGCAACGTACTTCGTATAGCAACAAGCTACAATAATTTTGATGTACTTGAAGATGGCTATGGAATCAATCTAAGAGCACTTTCAATATTTGCAGAAAGAGTATATGGAAATGACCCATGCACAAGGTTTATGCCACACCTTCTGGATGAAAATGAATATGATGAGGTTGATCCATGGCTTGTAGCGAAAATGCACAAGGCAATAACCATTATTCAGTTCAAGGTAGAGGCGGAACTTATCAAAGCACATCCAGAATATGAGATGGAGGACAGATTACTTCTTGATAAGATCGATTTCGAAAGAGGAGTAGTGGAGATAGAAGGAAAAGAATGTAAAATGATGGATACGAATTTTCCTACTATATATCCGGGTGATCCATACAAGCTTACAGACGGGGAGAGACAGCTTCTTGATACTCTGAGACTTTCCTTTACTCACAGCCAGCTTTTGAAAAAGCATATACAGTTTTTGTATTCAAATGGCTCTATTTACAAGACAGTAAATAATAATCTTCTGTATCATGGCTGTATTCCTATGAATGAGGATGGAAGCTTCATGAGCTTTCCAAGGGTAAATGGCAAGTATTATCAGGGCAAGGCGCTCATGGATTATTTTAATAAATCAATAATCGATGCCTATTATCTTGATAATAACAGTCCACAAAAGAAAAATGCTGTAGATTTGATGTGGTATCTTTGGTGCGGACTTAAGTCGCCTGTGTTCGGTAAAGCAAAAATGACAGTTTTTGAGCATTATTTTACTGATGATAAGGAACTTGTTAAGGAGCCAATGAATCCATATTATAAGATAAACAACAATGTTGAGATAGTGGATAAGATACTTGAGGAGTTTGGCCTTAATGTGGATAAAGGCCATATTATAAATGGACATGTGCCTGTAAAGAGAAAGGATGGAGAAAAACCTTACAAAGCAGGTGGAAAGCTGTTTGTAATAGATGGTGGTCTTGCAAAGTCTTATCACGCAAAGACAGGTATTGCTGGCTATACACTCATTTACAATTCACAGTCTATAGCACTTGCTGCCCATGCACCTTTTATAGAGGGTGAGGAATCAACGCCTATGGTTGAAATCGTACAGCAGATGAATCCAAGGGCAAGAGTTTCTGATACAGATATCGGGGACAAGCTAAAGAGGCAGATAAGCGATATGGAAGAACTTCTCAAAGCATACAGAGAAGGACAAATTGAAGAAAGATAAGTAAAATAAAACTCCTTTTATTGAAGTCTTGCTGTGAATACAGCTTGCAAAATAAAAGGAGTTTTTTGCGTATTAAATTGATGTTTTTCTTATATTTGAATCTAGAAGCTTCTGGTAACCTATCCATCCATCGCTGTTTTGAGCTGGCTTTGCTTCAAGTGCTTCGTACATGGTCTCAACCTTTGCATCCATATTGTCTGCAAAGCTCAGGATAAGTGCCTCCATAAGTGCAGGCTTCTTAGGAGAACCAAATTCCAGCTCACCATGATGGGATAATATCATGTGGATAAGCTCAGCTCTCAGCTTCTGTGGAAATTCAGGAAGCTGTCTCAGCTTTTCTTCTATCATGGCAGTTCCAATGACGATATGTCCAAGCAGCTGGCCATCATCAGTATAGTCATTATATGGAAATGCTGACAGCTCGGAAGTCTTTCCAATGTCGTGAAGTAAGGCACCTGATATAAGCAGATCCTTGTTTACAAAAGGATAGTGTTGTGCACACATCAGGCAAAGCTCTGCAACACTCAGAGTGTGTTCCAGGAGACCACCAATATAACCATGATGCACTGATTTTGCAGCAGAATGCTGGGAAAATCTCTTCATAAAATCCTCATCCATAAAGAAGAGAGAAAGCAGTGCCTTAAGATGCTCGTTTTTAATATCGGAAACCAGCTTTCTGACCTTTGATATCATGTCTGGTATATTTTTGCTGGTCACAGGAAAATAGTCAGAAGGATCATATTGCCCCTCGCCTACAGGTCTTATGCGCTGGATATTGAGCTGGTTTGCATTGTTGAAAACAGTAATATTTCCATCTACATGTACGTAGTCCAAAGGCTCAAATTCACTTATTCCGGGATTGCCAAGATCCCAGATCTTACATTCTATCTGACCTGTTTTGTCCTGCAGAACTACATTTCCATATTCCTTGCCATTCTTGGTAATAGCTATAGATTTTGTTTTGCAAAGATAGACATCGCTTACCCGCATGCCATCTCTGAGAGTTTCTATATATCTCATCTTTGTCTCCATTTTCATATAAATTGTTCTAATACTTACTAACCATGCTATTATACTCTAAAATTCAAAAAATGTCTTTGATTACTGCATGCTACTTTTGAGTTGCAGTAAAAATGTATAACGTTTATAATTATTTAATATGTTGTTTAAGGAGATTTGAATAAAATGAAATTTGTTGTACAGAGGGTAAAGCATGCATCTGTCAAGGTAGATGGAGAGCTGCTTGGTCATATAGAAAAAGGTTTTCTGGTGCTTATCGGGATAACAGATACAGATACGGACGTAATAGCTGATAAAATGGTAAAGAAACTTTGTGGACTAAGAATATTTGAGGATGCCAAAGGAAAGACAAACTGCTCACTTAACGATGTGGATGGTGAATTATTGCTAATATCACAGTTTACACTTTGTGCAGACTGCAAAAAGGGAAACAGGCCGAGTTTTGTCCATGCGGCAAGAACTGAAACAGCGCTTCCTATGTATGAGCATATAATTGAGGAAGCAAAAAAATATGTTGATAAAGTAGAGATAGGAAGATTTGGGGCAGACATGAAGGTAGAGCTTCTCAATGACGGACCATTTACCATAGTTCTGGATTCAAATGAGATTATGTAATAAATAAATTTACAGAAAGAGGTTTTATAAGATGGATTTAAGTCTGGAAAGCCGTATAAAGGCTGAATTATATGGTTATGATGGTACAATGGGGATCTATATTGATGACCTTAAGGGACATGTTATCAGGATAAACGAACATGAGGAATATGAAACAGCAAGCTGCTGTAAGCTGTTTATATTAGCAGCACTTTTCGACAAGATAGAAAAGGGAGAAGCTTCGTTGGATGAGCTTCTTACATATGAAGAGCGTTTTGCCATAAATGGAAGTGGCGTTATAAGCTCTCTTGAGACAGGATCAAAGCTTTCAGTTCTAAATACAGCGACACTCATGATCATTGTCAGCGATAATATAGCGACTAATATGCTGATAGACTATGTAGGACTTGATTATATCAATGAAGTAACATGGAGCTTAGGCTGTAAGCATACAAAGCTTCATAATCCTATTGATTTTGAAAAATACGAAAGACTCGGAACAACTACACCAGAGGATTATGCATCCATGTGGATAAGGATGGCAAAGAGAGAGCTGATCAGCAAAAATGCTTCAGAGCAGATGATAGAAATCTGCAGAAAACAGCATTATAACAGCATGCTCATAGGAAAGTTCCCTTGCTATTATATGGATGAGGACAATTATGGTGCTCCTGAAAATCAGCTCATCTGGGTCGCTTCAAAGTCAGGCTCAATGGATGAATGCAGAAATGACGGAGGAATAGTACATACACCTTATGGTGAATATGTGATAGTGCTGCTCAATAAAGACTTTTCAGATAGATCCTATCACAGTGATCATCCTGCTACAACCTATGGACAGTCCGTTTCAAGACTTATCTTTGATCAGTATCTTGCAAAAGAAGGGAGTATTTAATGGTCGATAATATTGCTACATTACTTTCATCTGAAAATGCAGTAAAGCCTAATTTGATTATGGAGGAGCTGGATAAGCTTCTACCTGCTTTAGTAAAGTATGCCTGCCAGATCGTTATAGCCATAGTCATTTTCCTTATTGGAAGAAAGATTATTTCAATGGTAAAGAAGTGGGCTGTAAAGACACTTACCAAGATGAATATTGAAGAAGCAGTCAGCAGATTCCTGGGAGCCTGTCTAAGCGTACTGATGTATGGAGTAATGATTTTTATTATTGCAGACAGATTAGGAATAAGCTCAGCCTCAATCATTGCCCTCCTGGGATCTGCTGGTATAGCAATAAGCCTTTCACTCCAAGGCTGTCTTTCAAATTTTGCCGGAGGAGTTATGATACTAATGCTTAAGCCTTTTAAGATAGGAGATTATATAGTAAGTACCAGCGGAGAAGGAACAGTAAAAAATATTGGAATAATTTATACCACACTTTCAACAGTAGATAACAAGATTGTAACAGTTCCAAATGGAACACTTGCAAATTCACCGCTTACAAATGTAACTGCAAGTGATAAGCGAAGACTTATTATACCAGTTGGAATCAGCTATAATTCTGACCTTAAGAAAGCAAAAGAAATTCTTTATAAGCTCATTGAAGAAGAAACAAGATTTTTGAGTGAGGAAAGTAAAGAGGTCTATGTAGATGAGCTGGCAGACAGTGCGGTTATACTTAAGCTAAGAGGCTGGACAGGTACAGATGATTACTGGCCAGTAAAATGGGATATTACAGAAAAAATAAAGCTGCGCTTTGATGAAGCAGGCATAGAGATTCCATTCAACCAGCTGGATGTAAATATAAAAAAGAGCGAATAAATTTTTAAAATTAGGATTATAAGCAATAAATTTTGCAGAATATATTTTAACAGGAGAAGAAAAATGCGTACAGAGATGGTAAGACATGAAAAAGAGCTTGTACCGGGAATAGTAATGGGGATTACGCTTCCTGTATGGGAAAAGCCAGTTATGAAAAATGAAATATCAGATGTACTTGATACACTTTTGCATGGACAAATGCTGAGAATAAGGGAAATAGGACCAGATGAAAGCTATATGGAAAATATGCCGTATAATGCCATGCGCTATGGAAGAATGCTGCATTTTGTTACAGATTATGGATATGAGGGCTATATAACAGACCTTGGTGAAAAGGTGCAGTCGCTCGAATATATGGATGAATTTCAGACAGTAGGCGATCTTGGATACGATGATGCAGAACGTATGGAGAATCTGTGGGCCACCTATAAGAATATAGCCGATGCCTATGCTGGCTATTATGAGGAAGCCTTGGAAGAGGGCTATGGAAATGTATACAACCTAAAATGTGGATTAAAGACAGTCTGGGCAGCCTGTGCGGATCTGGTGTCAGTGCCGGATATCACAAATACGACCTGCGACAGGATCACAGTATATAGAGGTGCGAAGCTTTTAGCAGCAGAGGATCAGAGTGAGGTAAAGAAGGGGTGGACAAAGGTCTATATCATGAAGACACCTTTCTTTGGAGAAAGTTTCTTTGATGAGGAAGACGAAGACGATTACGCCTTTTATATAAGAAGCAGTGCACTTGAAGCACCATTTGAGCTTGTGGACATTGAATATGATGAAGAGACAAAGCTGGATGACTGTTCTGTATATGGACATGTTACTCCGCTTGATGAAGAAAAATTCCGTCAAAATGTTGTAGATACGGCTAAGATGTATTTAGGTACACAATACAGATGGGCAGGAAAAACTCCTCAGGGAATAGACTGTTCAGGACTCTGCTCAATGGCATATATGCTTAATGGTGTATATATTTACAGGGATGCTTCAATAGAAGAGCAGTATCCTGTAAAGGAAATCGTTTCAGCCAAGGAATGGGCAGAAGATCCAATGAAGGCCATTTCAAAGCTAAAACCTGCTGACCTTATATATTTTAAGGGACATATAGCAATGTATCTTGGAGATTGCAAATATATTCATTCAACAGCAAAGGCAGGCTCTGATGGGGTTGTAATCAATTCCTTCAGAAGTACAGATGATTGCTTCAGACAGGATCTGTATGACGGGGTAACGGCCTGCGGAAGCATTTTCTGGTAATTTATAAAACTATTTTTAAGTCTTTTTGGAAAGGAGAAAGCACAGCTTGTGCAGTGACAGCTTATGAAAATTTTAAATATAAGAACAGTTGAAGTTAATATTCCTTTGATTACACCTTTCAAGACAGCACTTAGGACGGTAAATAGTGTAAATGATATCCTTGTATGTATCGAAACGGACGAGGGAGAGGGATATGGCGAAGCCCCACCTACAGCCGTTATTACAGGAGATACAAAGGGAAGCATAAAATGCGCAGTTGAGGAATTTATAGCTCCAAGTATCATAGGAATGGAGATTACAGACCTTGAATCCATAGATGAGATAATGAAGACTGTAAATGCTTCCATTATAAAAAATACTTCTGCGAAGGCGGCAGTCGATATGGCACTCTACGATCTTTGCGGAAAGAAAAACAAACTTCCTTTGTACAAACTTCTAGGAGGCAATAAAAAGGAAATAGAAACAGATGTTACTATTTCAGTCAATCCTATAGATGAAATGGTAAAGGATTCTATAAGAGCTGTAGAGGATGGTTTTAGGATAATCAAAGTCAAGGTTGGTAAGGAAGGTCTTAAGGATGTTGCCCGTATAGAGGCAATAAGGAAGGCTGTAGGCAAGGATATAAAGATACGTGTAGATGCTAACCAGGGCTGGGACAGACAGCAGTCAATACGAATCATCAAGACTATGGAAGATATAGGACTTGATATAGATTTAGTTGAGCAGCCGGTAAAGGCACATGCATTTGAGGATCTATATTATATTACAAAAAATGTAAATACTAAGATACTTGCAGATGAGGCTGTTTTTTCACCAGAGGATGCAGAGAGGCTTATCAGATATCATGCAGCAGATTACATCAATATCAAGCTTATGAAGACAGGCGGTATAAACGAGGCGCTTAGGATATGCAGACTCTGTGAAAAGGGAAATGTAGAATGTATGATAGGTTGTATGCTTGAGTCTAAGATAAGTGTATCGGCAGCAGCTCATCTTGCAGCTTCACAGGCAGTAATAACAATGGCAGATCTTGACGGCCCATGCTTATGCAGCGAGGATCCTTATGATGGAGGTCCTGCATTTGATGGTCCAAGGATTATCATGCCTGAAGAATATGGCATAGGAATAGTCAGAGTTCCTCAGTTTGAAAATTAAATTATGATCACAGCTTAATTTACGGCAATTTCTTTTTGTCTATATAAATAAAGTATAAAAATAATATTAAAGAACATAATTTCTTTGTTAAAAAAATTGTCAAGTTATAAGATTTGTGCTAAAATAAAAGAAATTTTCATATTCAAACTAAGTAGGAAATGCAAGGGCGCAACCAAGGGTGGTCTGCGCCCCTTTTTATAACATTTTTTATATGAAATTCTGAAAATTTAAAAATATTTTATTTGGGGAGGTAAAATATGCATAAGAAAAGAATAGCAGCATTAGGCCTTGCTTTTGTCATGGCAGCAGCTTCACTTGTAGGCTGTGGCGGCAAGAGTGGCGGCGAATCTAATAACGGTGGAACAAGCGGTAATGCAGATACTGTTTACAACACTCTGTACGGAAGTGAGATGGCAACTCTTAACTATCTCAATCTTGCAGATATTGACCATATGTTTGTAGCAGCCAATACTATCGATAACCTGATTGAGACAGATGCACACGGAAATCTTATTCCGGGTCTTGCTGAAAGCTGGGAGCAGTCAGAGGATGGACTTAAGTGGACCTTCCACCTTAGAAAAGGTGTTAAATGGGTAGATCACAATGGTGAAGAGAAGGCTGAGCTTACAGCAAATGACTTTGTAGCAGCTATAAAGTATCAGCTCACACCTGAGTATGAGTCACCTTATGCACAGAACCTCTTTGGTGTTCTTGCAAACGCAGAGGAGTACTACAAGGGCATTTCAGGAGCCGAGGATGAAAATGGAAATAAATACCCTGAGATAGATTTTTCAGAGGTAGGAGTAAAGGCAGTTGATGACTATACTCTTGAATATACACTTGCAGACCAGATACCATATTTCCTTTCATCAGTTGTATATGTAGTTTATATGCCTGTATACGGACCTCTTGTTGAGGAATACGGCAAGGAATTTGGAACAACAAATGACAAGATGTATTACTGCGGTGCTTACTATCTTGCAGAATATGAGCCACAGGTAAAGCATGTTCTTAAGCAGAATCCTTTATACTGGGACAAGGAAAATGTTCATATAAGCGAAATCGTAGAGACCTACAATGCTGATGCAGCAACCCTCGGACCTGAGATGGTTAAGAGAGGTGAGATCGATTATGCAGATATCAGTTCAGATATTGTAGATGACTGGCTTAGCAACGAGGAAACAAAGAACCTTGTATCTATGTCAAGACCTCAGACAGATTTCTCATATTTCTATCTCTTTAACTTTAATCCACAGTTTGGAGAAGAGTATGAGCCAGAGAACTGGAAGAAGGCAGTTAACAACGAGAACTTCAGAAAGGCTGTATTCCATGCTGTAGACAAGACCCCTACAATGGCAATAACAGCACCAGAAAATCCAGAGGATTTCATTGGTACAACTATTACACCTAAGACCTTTAGCTCAAATGCAGACGGAAAGGACTATGCAGCACTTGAGCCATTTACAGAGATAAATAAGGGAAGCTTTAATGCAGATCTTGCAAAGGAATATGCAACAAAGGCAAAGGAAGAGCTTACAGCAAAGGGCGCTACCTTCCCTGTAAAGATGCTTGTTAAATACAATCCAAATACTACAAACTGGGATAAGGAATGTGCTGTTCTTGAGCAGCAGGTAGAGTCAGTTCTTGGAAGCGATTTTATAGATGTTATCGTTGAGGCCGGCCCTTCAGAGAACTTCATCACAGAGGTAAGAAGAAGCGGTAACTATGCATTTATGAAGTCAAACTGGGGAGCAGATTATGCTGATCCAGAGACATGGACAGATCCATTCTATCAGGAGCCAGGTGATGAAAAGGGATTTTCATATGCATTCATGCGTACAGCTATTACAGAGGGTACAGAGGCAGCAGAGACAGTACAGGAATATTTCAATCTTGTAGAAGCTGCTAAGGAAATCAAGCTTGATTCACAGAAGAATGAAAGATACGAAGCTTTTGCAAAGGCAGAGGCATATCTTATAGATCATGCTTTGGTTATACCATATGGTGTAAGCCCTGCTAAATATGTAGCAAGTAAGTTAGATGTATTTGAAGGAGAATATGCATCCTGCGGAACCATTCCTAATAGAAGATACAAATTCCAGAGTATAAAGGATCACTTTATTTCAATGGAAGAGTGGGAAGCAAACAAAAAAGCATTTGATGAAGCAGTAAAATAATTATTTTTAGATTGGCTGTTGTTTTTGGACAACAGCCAATTAATTAGGAGATCTATGATTAAATATCTGGCAAAACGAATAGGACGATCGATCATTACATTAACTATAATACTTACCGTAGTTTTCGTGCTTGTAAGACAGATGCCTATTGAGGGGTATTTTGACAACTTCGATAAGCTTACGGAGGAGCAGATAGAGGTCGGTCTGCATGAAATGGGATTAGATAAACCTATGCCTGAGCAGATAGTAGATTTTTTTGGAGATCTTTTAGAGGGTGACCTTGGAACCTCCAGACGCTACCGCAAAAATGTTCCGGTATGGGATATTTTAAAGACAAAGCTGCCTGTGTCCATAAAGCTTGGAAGCATGGCTCTTGTACTTTCTATGATAATAGGTATGCCTCTTGGCATAGCGATGGCAGAATACAAAGGAAAATGGATAGATAAGCTGGGAACGGTATTTATTGTATTTATACAGGCAGTGCCGGCGCTGGTATATTATCTGTTTATCCAGCTGTATGGTACCACGGCCCTTGGCACTCCTCTTCTTTTTGATGCATCAAATATAAAATGCTGGATACTTCCGGTAATCTCCCTTTCACTTGGAAATATAGCATATTACTCTATGTGGGTAAGACGTTACATGGTTGATGAAAGCACAAAGGACTATGTAAAGCTTGCCACAGCTAAGGGTGTAAGCAGAAAGAAAATAATGTCAGGACATATCTTTAAAAATGCAGTAGTACCACTTGTACAGTACATACCTACTTCATTTTTAAATACTGTTATAGGATCTATATATATTGAATCTCTCTATTCTATACCGGGTATGGGAGGACTTTTAGTAGATGTAATTAAGAAATCAGACAATAACATGATTCAGGGTATAGTACTTATCTACGCAACTGTAGGTATTATAGGTCTCTTACTTGGAGATATACTTATGTCCATCATAGATCCTAGAATCAATCTTACCAAGAAGGAGGGAACAAGGTAATGGCAGCATTAAGACATAAACTTTCCCAGGATCTTATGGATAAGGTTGAGGAACAGGTCAAATATGATATCAACAATCTGACAAGTGAGCAGGAAAAGGAACTTTTTTCCTTTGCAGATTTCAATGAAAATGCTTCAGAAAAGGTTGCTTATTCAAATTATTCCTATTGGAGATCTACATTTAACAGCTTCAAGAAGAATAAGGTTGCACTATTTCTTGTATGGGCTGTACTTGCTTTATTAATATTTACATTTATACAGCCATACCTTCCGGGGCAGTATGATCCAAATGCAGTAAATATAGACCCTGCCACAAATGCAGGATATAGAAATGTTGCTCCTTGTGCGCAGTTCTGGTTTGGAACTAACTCTATTGGTCAGGATCTGTGGGCAAGAATCTGGGCAGGAACAAGAAACTCACTGTTGATAGGTATTTCTGTAGTACTTATAGAGGCTGCAATCGGTATAGTTGTAGGAGTAATCTGGGGATATGTAAGAAAACTTGACTGGATATTTACAGAAATCTACAATGTCCTCGATAATATTCCAAATACTATAATTCTTATCCTTATATCCTATATAATGAAGCCGGGTATAAAGACACTTATCTTTGCTATGTGTCTTACAGGCTGGATACAGATGGCAAGATTTATAAGAAATCAGGTTATAATGCTTCGAGACAGGGAATACAATCTCGCCTCAAGATGCGTAGGTACAGGCTTTGGAAGAATAATGACAAGAAACCTTCTTCCTTATCTTGTATCAGTTATAATGCTTCAGATGGCACTTGCAGTTCCGGCAGCAATAGGAAATGAGGTATTTATTACATTTATCGGCTTGGGACTTCCTATAAATATTCCATCTCTTGGAAGCCTTATAAATGAGGGAAGAGCTCTCATGATGAGTCCTAGCCTTAGATACCAGCTTATTTTCCCAACAGTAGTGGTATCATTTGTTACTATATCATTTTACATAATAGGAAATGCATTTGCAGATGCAGCAGATCCTAAGAATCATATATAAGGAGGCAGAATGGAAGATAAGATTTTAGAAATCAAAGACCTGGTCGTGAAATTCAGCCTCAGAGGCAAGGTGCTTACAGCTATAAGAAATGTTGAACTTGACATATACAGAGGAGAAACTCTTGCCATTGTTGGAGAGTCAGGCTCAGGTAAATCTGTACTGACAAAGACCTTCAACGGACTTCTTGAAAATAATGGTTTCATTCCTGAAGGTAGTATAATGTACGAGGGAAAGGATCTTGCAAAGTTCAAGACAGAAAAGGAATGGCTTCCAATAAGAGGACATGAAATTGCCATGATCATGCAGGAGCCGATGACCTCACTTAATCCACTTAAGACAATAGGTGAGCAGATTCAGGAGTCAATCATTATAAGAGAATATGGAAAGATTTCCAAGGAAGATGCAAAGAAAGAGGCACTTACCTATCTTAGCGATGTAGGTATAAGCAATCCAGAAAAGCGTTATGGACAATATCCTCACGAGTTTAGTGGAGGTATGAGACAAAGAGTTGTTATAGCAATAGCGATAGCATGCAGACCAAAGATACTTATCTGTGATGAGCCTACAACAGCACTCGATGTTACGATTCAGGCACAGATCTTAAGAGTTCTTAAGGACATGAAGAAAAAGTATAATCTTACTATAGTATTTATTACTCATGATCTTGGTGTAGTTGCTTCAGTTGCAGACAGAGTCGCTATAATGTACGGTGGAGATATTATAGAGGTTGGAACAGCAAACGAGATTTTCTTCGAGCCTAAGCATCCATATACCTGGGCACTTCTCTCATCCATGCCTCAGCTTGGAACAAAGGGAGAGAAGCTGTACAGCATACAGGGAACACCTCCTAATCTATATCAGGAAATAAAGGGAGATGCATTTGCTCCACGAAATCCTCATGCGCTGAAGATAGATTTTGAGATAAGACCGCCTTACTTTAAGGTAAGCGAAACTCACAAGGCAAAGACCTGGCTGTTGGATGAAAGAGCACCAAAGGTTGAGATGCCTGAGGAGATAAAAAAATTAAAAGAGCTTAAGCATCTTTGATAAAGAGGGAAGCATATGGAAAATAATACAGAGTTAAACAAAAACAATAAAGCTACTGACAATAATAAAGAGGTACTTTTATCTGTAAAGAATCTTTGTGTGGACTTCGGAAGCGGAAAGAAAAAATTCAAAGCAGTAAAGGATGTCAGCTTTGATATATATAAGGGTGAGACCTTTGGTATAGTAGGAGAGTCAGGCTCAGGAAAGACAACTATAGGAAGAACCCTTATAAGGATATATCCTGCAGCAAAGGGTGAGATTTATTATAAGGGAGAGCGTATATCAGGAAGTATTTCCAAGGAACTGGACAAAAAGGTTACAAATGAAATACAGATGATATTTCAGGATCCTATGGCATCGCTCAATGAGAGAGCAAAGGTCAGCTATATAGTTTCAGAGGGATTTACAAATATACACAAGGGCCTTGATCATAAAACAGTAAATGAGGCCGTAGAAAAGAGTCTTGAGGCAGTAGGACTTCTGCCAGAATTTGCTTCCAGATTCCCGCATGAATTTAGCGGAGGACAGAGACAGCGAATTGGTATAGCAAGATCAGTTATAATGGAACCGGAATTTATTATTGCAGATGAACCAATATCAGCTCTTGATGTATCTGTAAGAGCCCAGGTATTAAACCTGCTTGACCGACTACAAAAGGAAAAGGGACTTACCTATCTTTTTATAGCCCATGATCTTTCAGTTATGAAATTCATTTCAGACAGGATAGCTGTTATACATAAGGGAAGATTTGTGGAAATGGCAGAAACAGAGGAGCTGTTTAAACATCCTCTGCATCCATATACCAAGGCACTTCTTTCAGCTATTCCAATGCCGAATCCTCTTTTGGAGCATGAAAGGGATGTACTTATATATGATGAAAGCATTCATGACTATTCTGTAGATAAGCCAGTATGGACAGACTTAGGAAATGAGCATTATATATATGGAAATAAAAAAGAAATAGAGGAATACAGAAAAGAGCTTCACGCTTGAAAATTCAAACAAAATTAAATCAGTCAAAATAAAAGCAAAGAGTGTAAAGCCAGTTAAGGCTTAGCACTCTTTGTTTTTTAGCCTGCAAAAAGTCCGCTGTGGAAGGAGTAATTTCCTAGCACTTCGAGCAGCTTTTTTTTATTTTGAGGAAGAAAATCAGATTCTTCAATGTAGTAATTAAAAAGATACAGACTTTCGTTGAGCTTACGGACTGTTCGAAGGAATAATTCAGGAAGAGAAGCATCAGATACAAAGCTTGTATCCCATGGATTTCTCCAACGTTCATGTTCCATATTCATGGCCTGTTTGAGATCAGCTATGCTGTTTGTAACAAGCTTATTTGATACTACAGGAGAGGCCTTAACCAGATTTTCTATATAATTGATCTTGCGGCGTTTGGACTCTCTAGGATCCTGAAGAGTTTTGCAGCCCATCTTCATGGCCCATATCGAGCGTTTTATTATTCCATTGGTGATACAGTAGGTATTTCCAAATCTTTCAGAAAAATAGGTATCATTTATAGTAGAGCATAAAAATGAAGCAAGATGGTTTTCCTCAGACTTACTTATGCTGAAGGTTTCATGCTGCTTGAACTCTGAAGGTCTTTTATTTTTATATCTTAGCAAAAGTATGGCATCTATATCATTTTCCAGCTGGCAGTGCAGACTGTTAACAAGACTACGCTCTTTGCGGCTCTGCTGTGGCTTATAGCCTATCCGGGCATATATATAAGGATGGATAATGGAGTCACTTACATAGTGGCACATGTATCCAGCGATATAGGCGACAGCTGTATCAAAGCTTTCTTTATTATTTATATTAGATATATGTATAAGTGCATTGTCGAAAAATTCATTTACATGAAATTCGTGCATAATTATACCAACATTTTTAGCACTCCTGTGTCTTGCTAACAGAACGTTATAAAAAAATATATCTGGTCCCTGGACTCCAAGATGAAAAACAGCCGTATGCTTTGCTATTATTTCTTTAAGTCTGCATTCAGAAAGGTCTGAAAAGGCCTTTTGCCCAATTATATAATGAGATGTAAAGCCAGGCATATAAAAGCCCCCTTCTTTAAGCTGTAAAGTATAAAAAATATGTTATAATACAGATTATAGCACAAAGGAAACAGTATGGTGCTTAATAAATATAAACAAAGCATAAATAATTATATTGCTTATAAGGAGACATACATAATGAGAATAAATAAATTAAAAAAGACATTTTTAGCTTTACCTGCATTTATTGTGACAGCAGCATTAACGATGTCATTTTCATGTCATGCAGATGAGAAAATGAATACTATAACAGGACCTTTAGACACAGTTCTTCCTGCTGATACACAGCTCTTTGTTACAGTGGAGGGAAAAGGACTTAGGGCAAAGGTTTCAGCATATAAGAGAGAGTGTGATGAAGCAGGTCAGTTAAAGGACAGCTTTGAGCTGGTCTTCGCTACAGATGAAGCATATCTTGGCAGACAGGGGCTTGGCAAGACAAAAGAGGGCGATGACAAGACTCCTATAGGACTTTTCAAAATGAATACACCTTTTGGAATTAAAGATAAGGAAGAGGGATTTCCAGATAACTACCTTAAATTAGATGAGAGATATTACTGGGATGGGGATTCGGAGTCAGACAGATATAATGAGCTTGTAAATATAGACGAGTATCAGGATTTTGATAAAAGCAAATCAGAGCATCTGATAGATGTGACTACCTGCTACGACTATGCCATAGATACAGGATATAATATAGAAGGAACACCTTATAAGGGCTCAGCTTTATTTTTACATTGTGAAAGAGGTATAAATACTGCAGGCTGCATAGCTATTAAAGAAGAATATATGAAGGAAGTGCTTAGACTTTATGAAGAAGGCAAATCCTATATAAAAGTAGTAAATGCCGAAGAATAAAAAATCCCCCATAAATGGGAGGAACCCTGATGAATAAATTCATCAGGGCAAGTATTATGAAAAAATCTTATTAGCATTGTATAAACAGCACTTGCTGTTTGTAATTACAGTATAGAAATAAAAAATGTCCGTTTTATGTGTATTAAATGAAGATAATTTAAAAGGTTTGTAAACAAAATATGAACATAAGACAGAAATAAAGAAGAAGCTGAGGTTATAAATATGATGGATAAAATCCATGAAGAGGGACATGCAAAGATAAACCTTTGCCTTGATGTTATAAGAAAAAATGAAGATGGATATCATGAAGTCTGCATGCTGATGCAGGAGCTTGGACTGTGTGATGAAATTATTTTAAGTAAGATAGGACATGGTATAGAGCTAGAGGTAAAGGATGAGAGAGGAGTCGTTTCTGATAAGCTGCAGGAAGTTCCCTGCGATGAAAGAAATATAGCTTATAAGGCTGCAAAGCTTCTTATGGAAGAATACGACATTAAAGAAGGTGTAAGCATAGAGCTTATAAAGAGGATACCAGCAGCGGCAGGGCTTGCGGGAGGATCGACAGATGCAGCAGCTGTGCTTAGAGGAATGAACCGTCTGTTTGAGCTCAATATAGATGGGGAAGAGTTATGCCGCCTTGGTAAAAGACTCGGAGCAGATATCCCATTTTGTATTATAGGAGGAACCTGCCTTGCTGAAGGAATAGGAGAGAAACTTAGTCCGCTGGATTCAGTTCCAGCCTTGGATATTCTCCTTGTAAAGCCTGGAAGGGGAGTTTCAACAAAAGCCGTTTACGAAGGACTCGATATAGCTAATAGAAAGAAGGAGGATCATCCTGACACTGTTTTATGTTATGAGGCGATAAAGAACGGCGATGTGGACAAGCTTATTCAAAATATGGGAAATATATTAGAGCTTGTTACAGTTGAATATGTAACAGAGATAAAAGATATTGAAAAGAAAATGCTGGAATGCGGAGCAGTAAAAGCAATGATGAGCGGAAGCGGACCAACTGTTTTCGGCATTTTTGAAGATAAGGCTTCTATGCACAGAGCCTTTGAAGAATTTAATAAAAGCGCATGGAATGATATAGTATCTGATGTTATTGAAACAGAAACAAGAAAATAACTGAAAATATCTAAGCAAATACCAAAATAAATATGTATACAAAATACATAAAAATACAATTTTTTATAAAAAGGTCTTGAAAAATTGTATTTATTTCAGTACAATAAGATTTGGATTAAAGATAGCATTGGAAAGGTATTTTATGGGTTCAGATTTTACAGTTAATTTTAATGAATATATGCCACTTCGTGACCTTGTTTTCACGACTTTACGTCAGGCCATTTTAAAGGGCGAGCTTCAGCCGGGAGAGCGTCTTATGGAGATACAGCTTGCAGATAAGATGGGAGTAAGCCGTACACCTATAAGAGAGGCAATAAGAAAACTAGAAAAAGAAGGACTTGTGCTGATGATTCCTAGAAAGGGAGCTGAAGTAGCAGGAATTTCAGAGAAAATGCTTAAGGATGTTTTGGAAGTACGCATGACACTTGAGAAGCTGGCATTTACACTTTCAATGACAAAGATATCTGAGGCAGGAATAGAAAAGCTTGAAGCTGTGGAGCGTAAGTTTGTAAAGGCAGTAGCCAATGACAATATTGTGGATATGGCAGCTTCTGATGAAGAATTTCATTTTATTATTTATGAAGCAGCTGACAATGATAAGCTGAAAGAGCTTCTTTTTAATCTCAAGGAGAACATGTATCGTTACAGGATGGAATATCTTAAGGATGAGAACTACCGCAAGAATCTTATCGACGAGCATGAGAAGATGATCAGGTGCTTTAAGGCAAAGGACCTGGAAGAAGGACTTGTTCTTGTAGAGAAGCACATAGCAAATCAGGAGACAGCAGTGCTCAACAAGCTCAGGCAGGAAGAGAGCGACAAAAGGTCTAAAGTAAAAGATAAAAAAAATATTAAATAAAAATGCACTATATTGACAAGTGACAGTCTGTCATCTAAAATGACAAGCTGTCACTTGCTTTTTGTATAAAAAATATTCTAAAATTTTTATAAACAAAATTTTTTTGACAGAAAATACACATTATACCTGTATATGTATATGTGGTTAAGAAAGGAGAAGCTGAATGCCAAGCGAACGTTTTTACAAGCTTCCAGAGGAAAAACGCAATCGTATAAAGGATGCGGCTATGCATGAGTTCTGTGAAGTGGCTATGGAAAATGTTTCTATCAATAAGATAGTAAAAGAGGCAGGGATAAGCCGGGGAAGCTTTTATACATATTTTGAAGATAAGCAGGATGTACTTAGATATCTGCTTCAGGATGCCAAAAATAAACAGGATGAGTTTATCAAGAAATGTATGATAGAGCAAAAAGGAGATTATATAAAATCTCTGTACCTGCTCCTGGATTATTCAATAGAATATTTTGAAGAAAATAACTTTTTTGATTTCAGTAGAAATATTGCAATAAGAAATGGCTTTAATCCTATCTTAGGAATGGAGGAGCACAAAGATTGCTTTAAGAAAAATGAGAAATCAGAAGAGGAACTGGCAGACTGGATATATGAGCACATAGACAAAACAAAATATAATATCGCCTCAAAGGAAATTATAAGAGCGCTTATGATTCAGGTTCATATAGCTATAATGATAGCTGTTTCAAGAATACTTTTGACACCACAACACAAGGAAGCTGCCATGAGGCAGTTTGATGCAATGCTCACAGTGCTTAAGGAAGGAGTATATAAAAAATGAGCGAGACAACAAAGAAAAATACTGGAAGAAACATTTGGAGGAGCCTTCTGGCAGCCTGTGCGGTAATATTTGTTATTGCTGTAATATTCAGGATAATGAAGCCTGAGGAGCCTATGGATACAAAGCCTTTATCAACAGTTTCAACAGCATTTCCAGAGGTAAAAGACATAGATATAGAAACAGGACTTGTAGGAACTATACTTCCTTCAAATATGTATTACGTTATCCCTAAAACACAGGGTGAGGTAATAGAAATATATGTTGAGCAGGGACAGATTGTAGAAAAGGGTGCACCTATTTGCAAGATTGACAATCAAAAGCAGATAGATTCAGCTAAGATCCAGCTTGATAGTGCAAAGGTTCAGCTTAATACAGCAAGGGAGGCATATAAGACAACTCTTGCAAATTATAACAGAATGTCTGCCTTACTTCAGACAGGAGATGTATCTGTTCAGGCGTTTGAGCAGACAAAGACCGGATTAGAGCAGGCAAAGGCAGCAGTTGAAGGAGCGGAACTCGCATTACAGGGAGCAGAGCTTAACTATAATACACAGCTTGAGTTCTCCATGCCTACAGCACCGGCAGCAGGTAAGGTGGAATCTGAAACCATGGAGCTTAACCAGATGGTAGCTCCGGGAAATCCAATCTGTATCATTTCTGGAGAAGGAGCAATGGAGGTGCAGTTCTCTGTAACAGACAGACTTCTTCAGTCAATAAAGGTCGGAGATAAGGTAAGAATAGAAAAGCAGGGTTCTGAATATGCAGGAGCTATTACAGAGATAGCAACAGTTCCGGGACAGCAGACAGGGCTTTATCTTGTAGAGGCCTCAGTTGAAGGAGATGCAGTATTTACACCAGGTTCAAATGTAAATGTATATTTTAGATCAGGAGGCGCAAAATCTGCGGTAACTGTTGATACAAATGCAGTTTATTATGACGGTGGAAAGAATTATGTATACACAGTTGAATATAATGAAAATGCAGTAGAAGCAGCAGGAAGCACAATAGATGAAAATAACAAACTTGCCATAGTTCACAAGGTAGAGGTTCAGACAGGTGCTTCAGATGGAAAGAGTACAGAAATAACCGAGGGAATAACCAAGGATGATGAAATAATAGTAACATGGACAGCTCAGCTTTATGAGGGCGCAAATGTACAGGTGCTTTCAGAGGAGGAGTAAGGAATGAACAAAATCACAAAATTTGTGCTTAAAAAACCAGTTACTACCTTGCTGGCTGTATTATGTCTGGTGTTTTTCGGAATAATGTCACTTACAAGTACAAAGCTTGAACTCACACCAGAGATAAACATGCCAATGCTTGTTGTAACAACTGTTTATCCGGGTGCAGGACCTGAGGATATAGACGAGCTTGTAACAAATCCTATAGAAGAAGCCGTAGGTACACTTAGCGGCGTTGACACCATGACATCCCAGTCTCAGGACAACTTATCTATGGTACTTATGCAGTATGAGTATGGAACAGATATGGATAATGCATATTCAGACTTGCGAAAGAAGCTGGATCTGGCTAAGAACTCTTTACCTGAGGATGCGTCTGATCCTACTATCATAGAGATGGATGTAAATCAGGTTTCATCCATTTTCCTAAGTGTAAACAACAAGGGTGTAAACAATATTTACAACTATACAGAAAAGCACATAGTTCCAGAGCTTGAAAAATTATCCTCTGTAGCATCAGTAGACATTTCTGGAGGTTCAGAGGAATATATAAGAGTTGAGCTTATACCAGAGAAACTTCAGCAGTACAGACTGGACATAGGAACTGTGGCACAAATCGTCGGTTCAGCCTCATTTACCATGCCGGCAGGCTCAGCTGATGTTGGAAGTACCAAGCTCAATTTATCAGCAGGTATTGAATATAAAACTCCAGAAGAGTTAAAGAGAATACCTATTACAGCTGGAAATGGAAATATCATTTATCTTGAGGATATTGCAAATGTATACAGAGCAGATGCAGATGCAAGCGCTATAGGAAGATATAATGGCGTTGATACCGTTATGCTCGGCGTAAACAGAAACCAGAAATATACAGCTGTAGATGTTTCAAGACAGACTAAAAATGCAATCGAAAATCTTGAAGCCTCTGATCCTAATCTGGATATAGTAATTATAAATGATAGCGCCGACCAGATTATTAACTCCTTAAAGACAGTATTTTCAACTATGATCATGGCAATTGTCATCTCAACAGTTGTGCTCTTCCTCTTCTTTGGAGATGTAAAGGGATCGCTCATAGTTGCGACCTCAATACCTATATCTATACTTTCAGCCATAATCATGATGTGGGCAAAGGGATATTCCCTCAATGTAATTACACTTAGCTCAATCGTGCTTGGTGTAGGTATGATGGTTGATAACTCTATAGTTATACTTGAGTCCTGCTTTAGAGCCATGGAAAAAGAGCCAAAGCAGAGCTTTAAGAATTATATAAATGCAGCACTCAATGGTTCAGGAACTGTAGGACAGTCAGTACTTGGTTCAACACTTACAACCTGTGTCGTTTTCCTTCCACTTGGAATATTAAGCGGACTTGCAGGACAGTTTTTCCAGCCTCTTGGAATGACTATAGTTTTCTGTATGGCAGCATCATTTATATCATCAATAACCATAGTTCCCCTTTGCTATGTTTACTACAGACCAAAGGAAAATCCAAAGGCATATGCATATAAGTTCATAAGACTTCTCCAGTACGGATACAGAAGTCTTATGGCTAAGGTGCTTAGACATAAAAAGCTTGCAGTCGGAGTTACAGTAGCTCTGCTTATTGCATCATTTGGACTTGCTTCACAGCTGGATATGGTAATGATGCCTGAAATCGATGAAGGAACTATAAATATTACAATAGATATGAAGCCGGATCTGGTAGTATCAGAGCAGGATCAGAAGTACAGGGAAATAGAGGCAATAATAAGCGAAGATCCTGATCTTGAAGACTATATGTTAACTTCAAGTGGATCTACAGGTTCTCTTACGGCATATCTTAAGTCAGATAGAGAAAAATCTACAAATGAAACTGTAAGAGCCTGGAGAAAGGAATTACAAAGGGTCGATAACTGTGATATTACAGTTGAAGGTTATTCCACTACTGGTGTAATGAATATGGGACGAAATTATTCTCTCACACTTGTACATTCAGATTATGACAAGCTAAAGGAAGTTACAGAGAGAATTGAAGAAGCACTTATGCATGACAACAGGGTTACAGCTGTAAAATCAAGTCTTGACAATTCTTCACCACTTATAAAGATAGATATAGACCCTGTAGCTGCAAGTGCCGAGGGCTTTGTTCCAGCACAGCTTGCTGCAAATCTGAATCTCATGCTTTCCGGAAAAGAAGCTGACAATATGAGTGTAGATGATAAGGAACTCTCAGTAAGAGTAGAATTCCCTAAGGACAGATATGATGAGGTAGCTGAGGTAGAATCCATAATGCTTACTGGAAATACTGGAAGCTCAGTTCTCTTAAAGGATATAGCTGATATAAAATATGAAGACAGCCCTCAGACCATACAGAGAGTAGACAGACAGTATCAGGCAAGTATAGTAGCAGAGTTTACAGAGCTCGCAGACAATATGACAGCCATGGATATACATAAGAAATATGTAGAGCCAAATCTTATAAATGGTGTTGAGCTTCAGGAAAATGTAATGCTTGAAATGATGAATGAAGAATTTTCAAACCTTTTCAAGGCAATACTTATAGCTATTTTCCTCGTATTTGTTGTAATGGCAGCCCAGTTTGAATCTCCAAGATTCTCATTCATGGTCATGACCACAATTCCATTTGCACTTATAGGTTCCTTCACACTCATGTGGCTGTTTGATTCACCTATATCAATGCCAGTACTTATAGGCTTCCTGATGCTTGTAGGAACAGTTGTTAACAACGGTATTCTCTATGTAGATACAGTTGAGCAGTATAAGCACAGTATGCCGTTAAATGAGGCAATAGTTGAAGCAGGTGCAACAAGACTTAGACCTATACTTATGACTACACTTACAACGGTACTTTCCATGATACCTATGGCTCTTGGTTTTGGAGAATCAGGAGAGCTTATGCAGGGACTTGCGCTTGTATCTGTAGGAGGACTTTGCACCTCAACAGTACTTGCCCTTCTGGTACTTCCTGTTTACTATTACTACATGAACAGAAAGAAGGACAGAAAGTTAAAATCAATAGATACCCAGCATATGGAAAATATTGAAGATGATTAAGCATTTTCAGAATTAGATTATAAAGTCGTAAGCTAAATGTAAGTTGGAAAATGCACTTTGAGATTTTATAATAGAAATAAGCATAAGTATTAGCAATATTTTAGGCGCGTAACTTTGATTTAAACATAGTTCGCGCCTTGAGTATTATTAGTTGTTATTAGATATCTGATGGAAGGATGAAGGATGAAACATAAAATATACAAAACAGAGGCCCTGCTTCTTTTAGCTTGTACACAGCTTGCTTTGACGGGCATTAATGCATTTGCAGCATCACCAGAATTTGCCAGAAGTGAAGAAGAATGGGCTATGCTAAGGGACAACAAGCTTGAATGGAAGGAGATAGATGCACTTGTAAATGAATACAATGCAACAGTCCTTACAAATAAGCACAATTTTTCAAAGGATGAAAGAAAGCTTATGGATGCCCAGGATGTACAGTCCTATCTCAATGACCAGGCGGCAGATTATGAAGATATGGCAGCGGCAGCAGAGTCTACAAATGCAGTCTTAGCTGCACAGCTCAGAGCCCAGGCCAATTCAGCCAGAGAGCAGGCAGATGAAAATGTAACCGATTCAGAGGTCTTAAGATTAGGCTATGAGCAGATCGAAGCAGGTATAGCCTTAAATGTTAAAACCATGATGGTAGACTATTATGAAATGCTTGATAAGAAAGCGCTTCTAAGCTCAAATGCTGAATATCTTGAGAGGCAGTATAAATCCGTTGAAAATAAATTTAATCTTGGACTTGCTACCAAGGTTGATGTTTTAAATGCTAAGGAAGCCTATGACAACGTAAGAGCAGAGCTTGTAACAATGGATGCAGCCATAGACCAAAGCTACAAGAATCTCATTGTACTCTGTGGCTGGAAGTACGATTCACAGGCAGAAATTGCAGAGCTTCCAAAGACTGACCTTGAGAGAATTGCTACAATCAACTACGAGGAAGATCTGAAGAAGGCTCTTGAGGCGAACTACACTTTGAAAATTGATAAGATCAAGCTTGAAAATGCAAAGACAACCTCATTTTCTACTTCAGTAATAGAGAAAAATGAAAAACAGTTAAATGATGACACAGACAGCGTCAAGCTTCAGATAAAGAGTAGCTACGATGCACTTATTTCAGCCGCAGATGCCTACAAAAATGCTGTTTCAGCAGCAGAAATACAAAAGGGTGAGATGCAGAAGGCAGAAACCCAGCTTTCTCTTGGCATGATCAGCCAGATGGATTACTACAAGATACAGCAGGATACACTTACCAAGGATGCAGCACAGAAGACAGCCGAAAGAAATCTTTTGAAGGCTGAGGTTAAATATGACGGAGTATTAAGAGGTGTTACACAGTCCCAGGGACAGTAATATTTTTAAAAATAGTAAGAGTCGTTGGCACTGTAAAAAGTGCAGTAATACTCTGCCTAGCTTAACTAACGTAAATAAATGCTTTAAAAGGTGGAAAGATGACCAAAATCAATAAAATAAAAAATATAATTATATCAGGCCTGTTCATAGGAACATTTTCAGCATTTTCAGCTATGGCACAGCCTCCTTATGACCAGATACCAGAAGGGATGAGCGAGGAAACCTATAGCAGGATGATGGATAATGTCATTGAATGGGACGAAGTGGATACGCTTGTCAGATATTTTAATCCGGTTTATACAAAGATATATGACAGTGCAAATTCAGGCATTCAGGACATAAATGCTGCCTATGGAAGCTTCGTAATGGATACCAAGGATCAGCTGGAGCTGATAGACAGTACACTTGAAGAATTAAAAAAGACCCAGTCCATGATACAGAGCATACCGGGAAACTATGTTCCAGATACCTCAAATCCGGGAAGTTTTATAACAAAGGACGAAGCACTTGCTAAGCTGGAACAGGGAATGAAGGAGGCAGAAGCAGGAAGAGACAAGCTTAATGAAGCCGTATCTACACTTGGAAGAAGCCTGCAAAGGTCAGAGAAGTCTCTTGATATAAAGCTTTCTCCTCTTAGAAAACAGCTGGACTCAGTAATCGAGGGTCTGCTTATATCATATGAAGAGCTTAGAATAAATCACAGCATGGTAGCACAGCAGGTGAAGCTTTACGAAACACTAAGCCAGACAAACAGCAACCTGAGTGCCAATGACATGGCGACTTCAAGGGAAGCGGAGCTTGCAAAGAACAATCTTGAGCTTGCAAAAAATAGTCTAAAGAAGCTTGAAGATGCTATGAACAGCCTTGCAGCTTCTATAGGACTTCAATTGGGCTGGTCAGCTGAAAATATACCGCAGATAGCTGAAATTCCTGTATCAGACATGAAGATACCTACCAGAGCCGAGTATGAGGCAGAAAAAGAAATGGCAGTAAAGGGAAATCCTGATGTTGTTGCCAGCGGAAAGGCCAGCGGAGGATCAGGATATGAATACTATCTAAGAGATATGACTGAAAATGAAGCTATTGCCAAGGCTTCCTCAGAGCTTGATGCAATATATGCAGATCTTGAGAAAAAGAAGATACTATACGATTCATCAATAAGCACATTGGAAAAGGCGGAATTAACAAGACAGTCAAATCAGACAAAGTATGAGCTCGGAATGCTTGGAAGAGCTGAATATGAGGCAGCGCAAATGACATACATAAGCTACGAAGCCTCAGCACGACTTGCTGCCGTAAATCTGTTAAGTGCAGTCAATAATTATAACTGGGCTATGCAGGGAATACTTGCTTAAATAAATACTAATTGTGGTATAATTAAGGCTATAAATGAGATTATAATGAATGCATAGTTTTGATTTTTATAATTAGTAAGTGGATTTATTTTTATAATGAATAAGTTGATTTATTTTACAATGAATGCATAGTATGGTTTATATTATAGAAGGGGGATGTTTATGATGGATTTTTTTGAAAATGTACTTTACTTTATGCTTCACGGCATAGGTTTTATGGTTACACTAACTGTAATAGTCTTAAGCTGTGTTGCCAGAATGGAGATGTTCAGAAAAGCAGGAGTCGCAGGCTATAAGGCATGGATACCTTTTTACAGGGACTATGTGCTTTGCCAGATAAGTATGGGAAATGGATGGTTTTTCTTATTAGGCATATTTCCTTTTACAATACCTGTACTTAGAGTACTTTTGGCAATAGAGGTAACAGCCGTATACGGTGGAGGAGTTCTACAGGCAATCTTATATTTCTTCTTCTCTACAATTATGGAGTTTGTTTACGGCTTCGGTTCAGCTACATACAGAGGACCTAAAAATATAGTAAATCAGATAAAAGGAATATTTGCTGGAAACTAAGAAATTGAAAAAATAAAAGAACATAAAGACATAATGGCATAAAGACATAATGGCATAAAGACGTAAGAACATAAGAAAGGGGCTGTCTGCAAAGTAGGTAAAATTCAACCTATGGAGCGATGGTCCTTCTTTTTTTGACTTCGTAGTTGAGGAAATAGGCTTTTGTATAAGCGCTAAATAGCTTTTGTACCTAAAAACGTTTATATAAGTGTGAATAAGTACAAAAAACACCATCAGAGAAGGTCAAGTCCAATTTTGTGTGTAAAAGTTCATCAAGTATAAAAGTGACCATAT
>JAUNDV010000004.1 GCA_030525875.1 Eubacteriales bacterium | reverse complement strand
GCATAGCTATCTGCTTTATACGAGTTAAATATGTAAAACATTATTGACAATATCATTATAAAATACCATATCCACATAATAGTGCGTATTGTTTAAGGTTACACGCTGCTGAGTTCCAACAAACATAAAACCACGCCCAAGTTCCAAAAGAAATTTTTCAATCTGTGCGACAAGTGCTTTTTCCAAATCACTTTCTAACATAGGCTTATTTTCAGGCACACCCAAAAATTCAAACACATAAGGATCTTTGATAATGTCAGACGGCTGACTAATTTCTATTCCATTCTGTGCCAGTAAAAGAACCTTTTCCTTGTTAAAATCTCCATCAGATAAAAGCAAACGCTCATACAACGAGCTGTCAATCTGCCGTTTCAATTCACGAACTGACCAGCTAGAATTAATAGCCTCATTTTCATAAAAACTACGCTTGTTATTATCAGAAATACTTAAAAGTTCACAGTAATGAGACCAAGATAATTTGCCAGACACTGTCTGGCATTTTTCGTAAGCAAGATAAAATGCTCGCATATTTTGTAGATTAGATCTCGAAAAACCTTTTCCAAATTCCTGTGTCAATTCTTTAGAAAGTTCCTTTAAGGTTTGCTTTCCATAATTTGCACGGCTTTGATTTTCCTGCTCATATTCTACAATGATTCGTCCAATATTCCAGTAGGTTGTCAATAGCTGTGTATTAACCTGTTGAGCAACATTTTTCCTAGAGCTTTCTAGTAATGTTCGAATTTCCATAATCATAGGATTACTTGATATTAATTGATTTTTCATACGTGCTCTCCTTATAAAAAATATCATCACTAAACTACAAAATAGATTTTAGTATTTAAGTGCCAGTAAAAATACCTATAATATTTATGGCTTTACCAGTGAGCCAGCATTTGTCATGAGCTCACATATTTCATACATATTACTTACTCTTCCAACCTGAACCTTATCCTCTATTCCAAGGGTCTTAACGCAGGTTCCGCATGTAATTATATCAACTCCCATTGCACTCATTTCTTTAAGATCCTCAAGAACCTGACTACCTTCACAGCTAAGTCTGGCTCCTCCATTATAGAATATAATTTTTTCCGGAAGCTTATCCTGCTTTAAAAGTGCAAAAATAAATCCATTCATGAGAAGCTTTCCCAGCTCCTCATTAGGTTCACCCATCTGGTCAGATGATATAACTATAACCTGTCCCTTTTTTATAATGTCATGGAAGCAACTTACAGTTTCTTCTTCTGATTTCTGATTTACATTTTCATTATTTCTCTCAGTAATTGTTTCATTTTTATTTATAACAGTATATATTCTAAATTCGGTTTCACTTATAATATCTGTCTTAGATTCCATAGAAAAATGCTTCAAAAGCTTTTTGACATTTTGAACTGCAATATTATTATCTACAATAATGCAAAGCTCATCTCCACTACTTCCTGAAATTATAGCTTCTTTTGTATCAATAACTGGTAATGGACAATTACGTCCTCTTTCATCAATTTCTTTCATTTTGTTAATTCCTCCGTTTTTTATTTTATCAAAAAATGAAATCAAATTAAACTCTAAAAATGCACAGACTAGCTGTCAGCCTGTGCATAGTTTATTCTTCTCTTAATTTAATTCTTCTCTGTCCTTCTTAAGTTTTTCTTCAACCTTCTTGCTATATTCAGCTTCTTTTATCTTTTCTTCTCTAGGCTTAGGAAGGATAACATTTAGTAATACTGCAATAAGTGTAGCAAGTACAACTGGTGATTTTCCAAAAATCATTGTTACCCAGTCAGGGAAGGTGCTAAGTGCTGCTGATGCCTGTGAAACACCAACTCCAAGTGCTGCTGCAAGACCAACTATTGATGAGTTTCTGTAATTCATCTCTGCTGAAGCCACAAGCTTCATACCTGTCATAGCAATAGATGCAAATACTGATACTGTCGCTCCTCCAAGAACACACTGTGGGATAGTTGTAAGCAAAGCTGAAAATTTAGGCATAAGGCCTGCACAGCCTAAAATCACTGCTGCAAGACCAAGAACCCATCTGTTTATAACCTTTGTAGTTGTTACAATACCAACATTCTGACTGTAAGTAGCTGTCGGAAGACCACCAAAAAGCGCACCGACAATATTTGTAATTCCATAGGCAACGATACCATTTTGAAGCTCCTTATCTTTAGGTGTCCTATTCATAGAACCTATAGTTGTAGCAGAATAATCACCTATTGCCTGTATGGAATTTATAGCAAATAAAAGTCCTATTGCAACGCAGGCTGATATCTCAAACTCTACACCTAAATGCATAAACTCCGGTGCCTGAAACATTCCTGCTGTCTGTACACTTGTAAAATCAACCATTCCAAAAGGAATAGAAATAATATAACCTACTATGATTCCTATAAGAATAGATGCAAGCTTAAATATACCTTTTCCAAAATGATTAAGCCCCGTAACTACGGCAAGTGTAAGAAAAGCCACAAACCAGTTCTGCCATGAGCCGTAATCTGGTCTGCCAACACCACCTGCCATATAATTAATGGCTGTAGGATAAAGTGAAAGACCTATAGTAAAAACTACAGTACCAGTAATAAGTGGTGGGAAGAACTTTCTTATATCCTTGATAAGTAGTCCCATGATTATTGCGACTATACCACCGACAATCTGCGCTCCAAGTATCGTGGCCACACCGTAGCCTGCGGCAATTGCCTGCATACTTGGTACATAGGCAAAGCTGACACCCATGATAACAGGAAGTCCTGATCCTATACCAAATTTTCTCTTTCCACCTATAGGAAACAATTGTATCAAAGTTGATACAGCTGAAACAACAAGAGCAGACTGAATAAATATAACCTTGTCTGCTTCACTCATTCCTCCATTAGGTATAGCTCCAGATACAATTATTGCCGGAGTAACACAACCAACTATCATTGCAACTACATGCTGCAATGCCAAAGGAAGCGCTTCAACTAGTCTAGGCACTCCATCTGTTTCGAAAATACTGCCTCGTTTCATCAAAAACCCCCTATACACATTTTTCTAACGAATAAAGTATATCAAAAAAATTTTAATATAACAATTCTATATCTAATTATTTTTGTTGGCTTTTTTACCAAATTTTCATTATTATTTTTGTACAAAAATCAATTCAGCATCTTATTTTTTATCAGTTTTTCATAAAGTATATAATTATTTTTGTAAATATATGCATATTGTGTATAATATTTGAACTTGTTATAATTTAATTGTTGTTAATAGCATAACAAACAGTTCTTTGATAAGATCATATCTATATACTGTCTAAAACATAGCTGGGATTACGCGGCATATATCTAATATCATATATATTTTTATATGAGAGATGTCTCGTAAGCATCTCGCTCCGCCAGCAGTATACCAGTCATATAGTCAATGATACACAGATGAATTATTTAGGAGGTTAGTGTTTATGAGTACACTGCTCATCAAAAATGTAAAGCATCTTGTGACATGTGACACAAATGACAATGTATTTACTGGCGTGAATGTGTTTGTGCAAGATGGAAAAATTACCTATATTGGTACAAATGAAATGACAGCAGATGATGTGATCGACGCATCAGATATGGTGATGTATCCGGGTCTTATTAATACCCATCACCATTTATATCAGACTTTCAGTCGAAACTTACCACAGGTTCAAAATATGGAATTATTTCCATGGTTAAAAACCTTATATGAAATATGGAAAAATGTAGATGAGAACATAGCTTATTATAGTTCTCTTACAGGCATGGGAGAACTTCTTAAAAATGGATGTACTACCTGTCTTGACCATCATTATATATTTCCAAAAGGACATGAAAATGGCATTTTAGATGCCCAGTTTGAAGCTGCTGATGCTCTTGGCATGCGTTTTCATGCTACCAGAGGAAGTATGGATCTAAGTGTTAAGGACGGAGGACTTCCTCCTGATAGTGTTGTTCAGACCGTAGATGATATTCTACTTGATTGCGAAAAAGCAGTAACCAAATTCCATGATAATGATCCTTATGCAATGCATCAGGTTGCTCTCGCACCATGCTCTCCATTTAGCGTATCCGGAGATTTATTAAGAGAATCTGCAAAGCTTGCAAGAAGTCTAGGTGTCCGTCTTCATACCCATCTTGCTGAAACAAAAGATGAGGAAAATTATACCCTTACAAACTTCGGAATGAGGCCTCTTGAATATATGGAAAGCCTAGGATGGATAGGTGAAGATGTATGGTATGCTCATGGTATACATTTTAATGATGAAGAATTAAAATATCTGGCAAAAACCAAAACTGGTATTGCCCACTGTCCAATTTCAAACATGAAGCTTTCATCTGGAATAGCTAAAATCCCTGAAATGCTTAAATTGGGCGTGCCTGTTGGCTTAGCTGTAGATGGATCAGCAAGTAATGACGGATCAAATCTATTGGAAGAAATGCGAGTTGCTTTCTTACTTCACAGACTTAACAGCAGTAATAATGCACCTTCAGGTTATGACATACTTAAGATTGCTACAAAGGGAAGTGCTTCAATTCTTGGACGAGATAAGCTCGGATATATAGCTGAGGGAATGGCAGCAGACTTCTTCCTTGTAAGACTTAACAGACTCGAGCTTGTAGGAGCTCAGTTTGATGTTAAATCTATGTTGTGTACGGTAGGACTAAAACAGCCTGTTGACTACACAGTTGTCAATGGAAAGATCGTTGTAAAAAACGGTGAACTTACCTGCATATACGAAGCTGACATTACAGAAAAGGCAAATAAGCTTGTTAGCGAATACATAAACAAACAATAATCCGTTTTTCGAAAGGTTTTTAATATTATGAATACAAAAAAATACGCCAAGGTTACAGAGCTTAATGGTGTTCCTAAGCTCTCTGAAACCTTACCTTTAGCTACCCAGCATGTAGTTGCGATGATAGTTGGTTGTGTTACTCCTGCCATAATTCTCTCTGGAGTAACCGGATTAAGCTCAAGTGACCAGATACGTCTTATTCAGGCATCTTTACTTATCTCAGGAATTGCAACACTCATTCAGCTTTTTCCTGTATTTAAAGTATTTGGTTCTGGACTTCCTGTAATTATGGGAGCAAGCTTTGCCCATGTTCCATTACTTATTTCACTTGGCGGACAATTTGGTATGCCTACGGTACTAGGAGCCCAGCTTGCAGGAGGCGTTGTGGCAATACTTGTAGGTCTGTTCTATAGAAAGCTAAGTAAAATATTTACACCTATAGTAACCGGTACTGTTGTATTTACAATTGGACTTTCACTCTATCCAACTGCTATTAATTATATGGCAGGAGGTACAGGTGCAGCTGACTTTGGAAGTGTACAAAACTGGATGATTGCTTTATTTACCTTAGCAATTGTTATATTCTTCAGTTATTTTACCAAGGGAATCTGCAAAATGGCCTCTATACTGTTGGGAATTGTATTTGGTTATATTGCATCCTTAATTCTTGGTATAGTTTCCTTTGACAGTATTTCACAGGCTGGATGGTTTCAATTTACAGCGCCACTGTACTTTGGTATAGATTTTAACTTAACAGCTATAATTTCAATGGCTATCATGTATATAGTTGGATCTCTTGAAATAATGGGAGATTTCACATCCACTGCTGGCGGTGGACTTGACCGCAAGGTTACACCTGAAGAAATGAGCAGAGGTATTGTTGGAAATGGATTTGTAAGTATAATCGGTTCTCTATTCGGTGGATTACCTACTGCAACATTTAGCCAGAATGTAGGAATCGTAATCATGACTAAGGTAGTTAACAAAGTTGTCTTAGGTACTGCTGCCATACTGATTGTGCTTGCAGGACTCATTCCAAAATTTTCTGCATTACTTACAACCATACCTTCATGTGTTCTCGGAGGAGCAACTGTCTCTGTATTTGCTATGATTGCCATGACAGGAATTAATTTAGTAGTAAAAGAAGGACTTAATACAAGAAATATTGCAATTGTAGGTCTTTCTGTTGCTCTGGGTATAGGATCAACTCAGGCTGTGGGTTGTTTTAACCTCTTCCCTGAATGGGCAAAGACAATATTTGGAAGTTCTCCTGTAGTTATCGCTACTATAACTTCAGTATTACTTAATCTTATACTTCCAAAGGATTTGGATTAAAATTAATAATTAAATAATTTTAACAAAAGGGGCTATTATCAATGTAGGTAACAATTTATCTACATAACAATAGCCCCTTTTTATTTTATTCCACCACTACTGCTGTTCCGCTTGCTGTTACCATGAGCATACCGTTATCTGCTCCAAGTACCTCGTAGTCTATATCTACACCTACGACAGCATTTGCTCCCAGTGTAGCTGCTCTTTTTTCCATCTCATCTATTGCATTTTGTCTTGCCTTAATGAGCTCATCTTCATAGCTTCCAGATCTTCCTCCAAAGAAATTGCTGAATGAAGCAGCTATATCCCTCATAAAGTCCACACCGGAAACTACTTCTCCAAAAACAATTCCCCTATATTCAACTATTTTCCTGCCCTCTATTGAATTTGTTGTTGTAGTTATCATATTGATTACCCTCCATAAGTTTAAATTTTATATTATTTCAAATATATTTAAGATATTGTAAAAAACCGGTGCGAATACTATGGCTGGCAGATAATCCGCCACCTTTATATTTGTAATCCCCATAAGATTTGTTCCAATCATGATAATAAGAACAGATCCCGCACATGTCATTTCATTTACAGCTCCTGTACTCATAAATGGCGCTATAAATCCAGAAAGCAAAACCAGTCCTCCTTGAATGATAAAAACTGCAAATGCTGAAAATAGAACTCCTATTCCAAGACTTGAAGCTAACATCATAGCAGATACCATATCAAGCATAGCCTTTGTAAATAAAATGGAATTGTCACCTGTAAGTCCTGCCTGAATAGAGCCCGTTACTGTCATAGAACCCACACAAAATAGTAAAGTTGAACTCACAAGTCCTTCTGCAATAGAATTTCCTTTGCCTTCTCTCTTTAGCTTGACTTCAACCAGCTTCGCTAGTTTATTAATTAATCCATCTATATCTATTAATGTGCCTGTCACAGCACCTAAAACGATGGAAACAATTAGAATAAGCGTATTTTCACCATTTAAGCTTCCAGAAATACCAATGTATAAAGTACAAACTCCAAGCCCTGTCATTACAGCTTTACTTACATGATTTGGAATTCCTCTTTGAAACCTAAGACCTAAAATAGATCCAATTATCACAGTAATAACATTAGCTATTACTCCCAGCATATTTTAATACTCTCCTCATTTCCATATCTCAAAAGTAATATTTATTACAGTTTAACATGTAAAATGAGCTATATGCAATTGGTTAATTAAATCGTAATAAACTTGAAATAAACTACTTGCTTTCTTTCAATTTAAACTCATAGTCTGACGGAACTGCATTATGTAAAATACCTTTGATGAGTGTAAATGCCTGTAAATCTGCTGACTCAAGAAGCCCCATCTGCTCTAATGCTGTCCTTGCTTCCTTCTCTGCTAATTCTATGGCTTTATTTCCATCTTCTTTTTCATCAACATTAAATAATGAAAATTTTTCATCATAGTATTTAATATCCGCTGGATCAACTTTTACACTTTGGATTTCTGCTTTAGGAATCGTTAACCAAACAACTTTGTTTTTATTATCCACCTCAGTTTTAACCTGTTTCAAGTCAATTCCTACTCTGGCAACTGCTTTATATCTCATAATAAAGTCGGACCTATTAATAAATGCAATACCCTTATCTTTATATTCTGCAATGCCATCATATTTTAATTTTATTGTTGTCAACTCTCCCACTTTAGATAATTGTGTACCTAAATATGATGATGTTATTTCCGCTTTGTCATTATAGAAAAAGATCCTAACTACTGTTGCTACAACAAGAGCTAAAATAAGCAATAGCAGACCTTTTATTACCAGTTTATTTTTTACCATTTTTGAAAGTTTTTCTTTAATATGTACCATTTTCTTCATTTTCTCCTTTATACTTAGAAAATCGTAATTATAATTCCACGTAACACTAGAAAGAATAACAAACAAATAAGTATTAAAATTATTATTTTTAATTTTCTATCCATATATTTTATCCTACAAATTTTATAAATCTATTATTTTACCATTTAGTTCACGCCATTTTTCATATTCATCAATATCTGATTCAACCAATTTCCAGCATGCTCCAACAACAGTTGCATCATCAAAATATCCTATAACTGGTATGCTGTCTGGTACAATATCTATCGGAGATGCAAAATAAATCAAAGCGCTAATAATTGCTACAATTGTACCAATAGGAATATCGGTATATTCCTTTTTCATATAACTTCTTACAAGAGAAATCATTATAGGCAGCACAGCCAATTTATTTCCAGCTATGGGAATCGTTTTTAATTTCTTTTCTAAGCGTTGCAAAAAGCGTTCTAATTTATCTACATCTTGCAATAACTCTTTCGCTTCGCTATAGCCTTTTTGTAATTCATTTAAGGCTTCCTGTTCACTCATATTTTCCTTCATGATATTTTCTCCTTTTCCTCCTTAAAATGTTGAAGCTTCTAAAACAGCTTTTGTTTTTTTCGCGATATAGCATCTCTTATATCACAGCAACCATTACTTCATAGCATATCAATAATTGCATTTTCGTGCAATTAATTTCATATGAAAATACATAGAATATTGCACAGAGGTGCAATTATATGAAGAATAACGAAAGCATAGATAGAGTAATACAAGTAAGTGATATTGATATTGGAAAAAACATTACACGACTCAGAAAATCCATGCAGATTAAACAGACCGATATGGTTGCAAAATTGCAAATTATGGGAATTGATATTTCAATTTATTCATATAATAGAATTGAAAAAGGAAAACAAAATCCAACTGTTTCTTTCCTATCTGCATGTTGTAAAATTTTAAATTGTGATATGAATACTATTTTTGGCTATCCTATACCATGAGTCATCAAATACTCTGGAACAGCATTAAGAATGGAATATATAATTTAGAAATTATATTTTGTGATATACTTTTATATTGAGCAAAGAAAAAGCACCAGTTCATTCCTGATGCTTTTCAATACTTAATCACTTTTTTATACTGCAATTTCATAATGTTCTTTTAGATCATTTAGCATACTATGTTTAATACAGCCTTCATTTTGAAGTCTTCCTACAAGAATCCCCGGGGCTATACCAATTTCATTCGCATACTCACAAACACTGGCTGCTGAATAGCTGTCTCTGCTCTTAAACGCAATAAAGGCATCTTCAGAAATCAAAGTATCTCTTGACCAAGAATCCGCGGTTTTCTCATCTTTATCAGAAATTCCATCCGCTTGTCCAATATGTCCGAGTATAATATGCGCCAATTCATGAAAAAGGCTAAACCAAAACTTGTCAGCATCTTTTCCCCTTACAGTCAAACCTACAACGATTTTATTTCCATCCATAAAAGAAGCTCCCTGTAGGAATGAACCTTTTAAATGTGGCAAAAAAACAAGGGCAATTCCACAATCTGACAACATTTTTTTTAACTTAGGGCAAAATTCCTTTGGCTCGAGAACTGTCATACTCCTGATTTCTGGAATTATTCCAATTAACCTTTTAACATCAATGGGTGCTATCTCTATATTTCTTGCCTCTATTTTTGCCTCTTGAGCCCAAGCCATTAATGCAAAATCACCTTTTTCAGTTACAGCTAAACGTCTGCATGCAATTCTTGTTATTTGTTTATTCTCTAACAAAGAAAGCTCTACCACTTCAAAGTATCTTCTTAAATTAATAACCTTTTCCTTCGAATCTCTAGTTTCAGGAACCCATCCAAACTTTGCCATTTCGTTATAAGGGAGTTGCTTTGCCAAAGCTTCATCTGCATCCATTGCATTTTCCGCTTCAACTTTAATTAATTTTTCCCTATAAACAGCCTCCAAATTATTCCAAAACTTTGCTGGTACCCCAAGTACCACTTCCAATCTAACAGCCACCTCAGGAGTCAACTGAACTTCTCCATTAATTAGTTTGCTAATATGCTTCTCAGACATATCCATTCTTGCTGCAAACTCCTTCTGACTCATCCCTCTGTAATTAAGCTGCTCCTTAATCGTCGCTCCTGGTGGTGTTGCAATAAAACTGCGACTTCTCACCATTGTGCACCTCCCATTCATTTTTACGTTCTAATGGTAATCAACTATCTCCATTATATGAGCTATTTGAATTTCATCACCATGCTTTTCAAAAACCAATCTATACGGATGTACCAAATCTACTGCATATTGACCTTTACGATTATTGATTAACGGATGACATCTACCAATGTGATACTTTATCATATCTTCCACAGTATCTGCAGCCGATATCTCATCTATTCGCATTTGTATTTTTTCAGACATTTCATTACCATAGGTTCTGTCCTCAGTTTTGGCATCCGTACAAACTTTTTGAATTTTATTGTTTTTGTACGTAATGTCCAATACATCACCTCTTTATAAATTTACCTTTAAGGTTAATTAACAATACCATTTTTATATATTCTTGTCAAGAATTTAATTTACCTTTAAGGTTAATTTTTGTTTTATTTTGGTGGACTCCCCAGCTACTCTTTACAGTTATTGAATGATTGCGTTAAAAAGTCAAAAACACCCAACTTTTTCATAGTTAAGCGCCTTTGACTTTTTTAACGTTTGATCCACATAACACTACATTTTTTTATTCCTTATTGTTTATTACGCTTCTGGATCCTTTGTAAGTTCCTCGTTAATAGCAGTAATCCTTTTTTCAATAGGCTCTAATATGCTCTGTAGTTCTGTTTTTCTTGCTTTATATGGTTGCACTTGTTTATCTATCTCTTCTCTTCTTGTTTTTATCTCTTCCTAAATTTTTGAGTCAAGTGCAGACATCTCCTTCCAAAGAGGAGATTTCTTCACCGATTTGCTTCTTTTCTTTTACAGCAAATAATCCTAGTTTTGATTTACGATTTGTAAGAGCTTTAATTTGTTCTTTAATCCTATCCTTTTCAACTTGAGAAGCAACAGGTTCATCAGTTTCAGCATTTTTTAACCTTGTGTTAATGTCAGTAATTTCTCTTGAAATTTCGTCCTTCTTTTCAGATAATTTCTTTAATTTTGAATCCAGCTTCGCCTTTTCCTCAGCATGTTCACTCCAATATGCATCAATACGGGTTTTCTTTTCTTCCTCAGCTTTTTCACGGGCTTTATTTTCTATTTCACGAATTCTCTCATTACAATATGAAATTCTCTCTCTTCGTAAATTCTTAGCCTCACCCGTCAACTGTATCTCCATTCTTTCAGAACTAGGTTTTTCGTATGCCTTCATGTCTATGGCAAACTCTTCTATCTGTATCTTAGTTTTTAGACAAGTAATATCCCTGTCATAATCATTATCACTTGTATATATGGCTGCTTCAAGAAGAGCGCCACAATTATCAAGTTCCTTCAGAGTCTCTTCAAGATCTGAAGAAATAGGATGTTTTTTATGGCTAAAGTTTGTCATTGCAGTACAAAATCCCTCCATTGCTGCTAGAGCCATCCTCTGTGCTACTTGTGAAAAAAATTCTTTTGGAATACCTGCACTTTCTGCTTCACGCATTACACTTCTCATAAATTGACGATTAAATATATGAACACTAAACACATTTCGTAGTGAATCCTTTATCGAATTAGTATCTATTCCCTCTGTAGAAAGTAAAACTGTCATCCCCTCAATAAGCGGTACAAGGTCTGCTAAAAATTCCTTCACTGATTCATCATCCGGATACTTTGAAAACACATCCTGCCTAATTGAGACACTTGCCATACATAAGTGTTTCAATTCATCTATCGCTTGATCTGTAAGACTCTTTTTTTCTTCATCTGGTGCAAAATCGACCGCCTTTTTAAATGAATGTGCTGCCTCAACAGATTTATTATTATTTAATTTTGAAGACCAGGCTATTGCTTTTCCCTTAAGAAACCACGCTTTATAACACATAACATCATATTCAATTATCTTATTGCAATATTTTTCTGTTTCTTCATTATTCTTTGCAGAATAAGCATTATTTGCAAGTAATAATAAATTATCTACATATTGTTGATTATTATTTCCTTGTGTTACTCCAGCTACAGTAGTTTTTACTGGTGTTGCTACATCCACTTCTACGTCTCGCATCATATTTTTTGCTTCTTCAGCAGAATACTTTGTACCACAATTAGAACACACAAACATTCCGTCTGCCTTAGCAAATTCAGTCCCATCACACAACTCACATACTATTTTCTTCATCCTACAATTTCCCCTCTTCCTATTTTCATATAGTCAAATAAAAAAGTGTGCTTTTTCAAAATAAGTCTTAAACTACGATTATCAGTTAAATGTAAGTAAAAATGCATAATATTCACATTGTGATATCTAATAATATTGACATATTTTTCAAATTAAAGTAAAATTTTTAACATAGATAATATAGCTAAAGGTATTTTGAAAAAGCACACTTTTTCAAAATATTCATTTCTTTATTTTACCTGTACTTTCAAATTTCCGTGCTTTTGAGTAGAATGTCCCGCCTGACATATTGCATAGATTTGCAGCCTGACCAAGAATGATTTCCTTATTTCTCCAAGCATTATAAATCTGATAAAAATTGTCTGGTAGCGGTATCGGTGGTCTTCCGAACCTCACACCTCTTGCTCTTGCTACCACTATTCCCTCTGCCTGTCTCTGCCTTATACTTGCTCTTTCATTTTCAGCAGCAAATGATAAAATTTGTAATACAATATCGCTTAGAAATGTTCCCATCAGATCTTTTCCTATCCTTGTATCAAGCAGAGGCATATCCAAGACAACAATATCAATTGCTTTTTCCTTCGTCAAAATTCTCCACTGCTCTAGAATTTCATCATAGTTCCTTCCCAAACGATCTATACTCTTAACATATAGCAGATCATCCTTCTTCATCTGACTTAGCAATTGCTGATACTTTGGTCTGTTAAAGTCTTTCCCTGACTGCTTATCTATGAAAATGTTCCTTTCGGGAATATTCAATCCTTTTATTGCAAGTAACTGTCTGTCCTCATTTTGATCTTTTGTGCTGACACGCACATAATAAAATTCTCTCATATTGCTTTTCCTCCAAACCTTATAATATGATTGATTCATTGCATTTCTTAGATTACATCTTAGGAATATCTTTGTTTATTTCTAACACCAACGATAAGTTTACTCTATCCTTAACATTTACACTTATTGACTTGAATTTATTTTATGCTATACTATCTGTAGAGGATAGCGACGAGATCAGCTATCGTTGGTTATGAAGCAATTGACTGCGTCGGCATTTAGCCGGTTGTGGAGCCAGATCTTGGGTTATGCGATAACCTCAAGCCGAATAGGCTCTTTAGAGCTGAAAGAAAACGCTTTTAAAGGACCTTGCTCATGCAAGGTCCTTTAATTTTTAACAAAGGTGCACTATAAGAAATGGATATTTTAAAACAATCCGCATTAGCGTGGAAAGAGCTAACTGAATACCGTTACCAGTTCGTATATGGCTACAAAAAGCAGATTATCTGATTGCCAGTCATTTTGTGATTGATAGTTATATTTTCATCATCCATACCACTCCAAAGGGAGACGCAAAATGCGATTTTCTTTGCTGTCAGCCTTCGCTAAATCTGACCGCGACTACGAAACAAATCAGAGGAAACGTACATTACTCAAAAAGAAATGTATACATATTGCATCAAACACAAAAACAGCTTTATTCGATAAATTGAATAGCAAATCTTTACAATAAGGAACATTTCAGCAACAAATGTCTTGAAATGTTCCCTATTTTTTCTATTTATAACATATACTATTATTTTTCTTTATTCAATAAACATATTGTCTCTACATTTTTTGTCCAAGGGAACTGATCTACAGCACATGCTTTTATAGGTTTGTAGCCTGCTGCCTGAAGAGGAATAAGATCCCTGCACAATGACTCTGCCTTACAGCTTATATATACAATAGTTTCAACACCGTACTGAATAATCTTTGAAAGAGCCTTTGGATTTACTCCATCTCTAGGCGGATCAAGTATAATAACATCTGGCTTGTCTTCTATTGTATCAAGAATCTTTAAGACATCTCCAGCAATAAAGCTGCAGTTATCAAGATTGTTTCTCTTGGCATTTTCCTTTGCTGCTTCTACTGCCTCTGGAATAATCTCTACTCCAATAACTTTACTTACACAAGGTGCAAGCATCTGTGCAATCGTACCTGTTCCAGAATACAAATCATATACTGTTGCATCCTTTGACAAAGACTGGCTTACATACTCCCTTGCCTTTGTATAAAGAACCTCTGCGCCTTTAGAATTTGTTTGAAAAAATGAAAATGGAGTAATCTGGAACTTTAATCCAATAAGCTCCTCGCATATACTGTCTTCTCCATAAAGCACTGTTGTTCCTTCATTTTTTACAGCATCAGCCTTGGAGTCATTTACAGTATGAAGAATGCCTTTTATTTCTCCTTCTATAAGCCCTTTTTTCTTGAGCTCAAGTATTAAATCCTTCCATTCATTCATTATCTCGTTCATGCCATAGACATTAACTGCATCTGAGGCCTCCAATATTCCCTGGTCAAATTTATCCTTATCATAAAGCGTAACATTATTAATTAGATTATGTGCCATAACAGGAAGTAAAGGCTGTGAAGTCGTTACTAAATCAATAAGCATTTCTCCTGTATTTACAGCTCTTCTTATAATAAGGTGTCTAAGAAAGCCCAAATGCGATCTCTTATCCTTATATGTTAAACCAAGATCATCAAAATATGCCTTTGTCACCTTAACAATCTGATTAAAATCTTCATGAACAAGCTTACAGCAGTCTACATCTATTACATCATAAAAGCTTCTCTTCTTATGGAGTCCTAAAGTTAATGGACCATCCTTTTTTTCATCGCCAAAGCTATATTCCATCTTATTTCTGTACCCAAATACAATAGGGCTCTCAATAATCCCCTCATACTCAGGCATTTCCCTGCATGCATCATTTAGAAGATTTCTTATATGCTCATTTTTTTCATTAAGCTGAGCTTCATAGCTTCCTCCTGCATATGCACAGCCTCCGCATATTCCATTTAACTTACAATCATTTACTTCTTTTAATAAACTCATATCCTAATTCCTTACCTGGCATAAAATATGACGGCTTAACATAGCCGTCATATAATCTTATATTTTGTCAATCCCCAATTTATTTAAATTATTCCTCGTCTTCAGCTATCTGGGCTACCTCAACACCTTCCAAAGGCTCTGCTTCTTCTTCACCATCAAAGAGGTATTCGTCATCAAGATCATAGTCCTCATCATCAAAGAAATAATGTCTTGCGATACGATATATAGCATATGCAGCTGCTACAACAAGAATGATAACAGAAATTGCAATAACAACATTCTTTATGCAATTTTTGCATTCCTCACGCTCTTCCTGCTTTCTGTATAATTCATTGAGTCTTATACGATCCTTAAGTTCCTCAATAGTGTCACGTGTATCAACTCTAAATGCTGAAAGCTTCTCTCCAAACCTATCCATAAGTGCCTCCTCGTTAATGTATTTTGATGTACTAAGTATAACACATATATTTTTTTAGTTAAATGCTTTTATATTCTATATCAAGTCAAGATATCTTTTTAGCAGACAATGCACGAACTTCTTCTACTGATAACTGAGAAATCTCCGCAATCTCCTCAAAAGACATCACATTTTTTTTAAGAAGTCTGCAAGCAATTTCTTTTCTTTCTTCTAATTTAGCCTCATTTCGCATATCTTCCATTGCCTTACACATAGCAGCTACTCCTTTCTCATCTTCCTTGAAATATCTTACACGTTCTGCCAATGCTCTATACTTCATATCTTTCGCATCTGTACAAGAGAAATCATGCATCAGAATCCCGATAGGTGATTCATCCCGATATTCACCATTCACATATAAAATATGCGCTTCATCTCCAAACTGTTCTCCTGTTTCTTCAATGATTCGATTAATATGATAAATCGGTTTTTTCTTTCCAAGTACATCACGCTCTGTAATAAAAATCACATAAGTCTCTACCAGATTTTCTAGCTTCTCTCCTGGCTCTGTCACATTGGCATCGATCAAACTGCTGTGATACCTTGCTCTTTTTGCTCCCGCACCGCGATCTGCACGCTGGATTTCCACATTATATCTTTTTCCGGCATGATCCGTGGCATAGATATCAAAAATAATTGATCTTCCCCGCAGATTTTTCAGTTGATGCTGAATTGCTATCTTTTCCACCTTCAAATCATCCTTGCCAAGCACAATCTGCAGTACAAGCTCCGTACACTCTATATTTTCCTCAAAACATTTTGACATAAAGTCATCATCCATCAGGCGAAATCCACGGAGTCGCTGCAGATCTTCCGGTCTGAACTTTTCTTCCCAATCCTTACTCAGGTCTGCTCTTCCTTTCTCTGCCTGTTCTTATCAGGAATATATACTCCCCTATCATACTTAAATTTTATCACAGGCACACTTTTGTTACAAGGCTCAACCTAATTTATATAATTATATATAAAATTTCTATTTTTTATTTAACAAATAGTTATAAATTATTCTACTTTAAATCTTTACCAATTTAGCAAAACCTGCAAACATTTTCTTTGTTCCTGCACTGTCAAAATTAACCGTAACCTCATAGTCTTTTTTTCCTTCAAGAATATCTGCTACAGTTCCCTCACCAAATTTTATATGAGATACTCTGTCTCCAATTTCATATGAAGGCCTGGATTTTACAATTCCCTTTGTAATATTAGTGAATTTGTTTCCCTTGTTCAAACCTATACCTGTATCTAAGGAACCAAAATTACCCATGATTCTTTTACTTTGAGGTGTAGATATATATGATGGACTTGGTGAACCAAAGCCTCCGTAGTTCTTAGCAAATTCATTTTGCTTTGAAAAGCCTCTCTTTGGAATAGGATTGTCATAATCATCATCATAGTCCTCCCATGATGCTGCTCTTTGTTTTTTGAACTCCTTCTTCATAAGTTCATCCGGAACTTCTTCGATAAACCTTGAAACTTTACAGTATCTGGTTTCACCATTTACCATTCTTTCCCTTGCAGAAGTTAGCTTTAATTCTTTTCTTGCTCTTGTAAATCCAACATAACAAAGCCTTCTTTCTTCTTCTATCTCAGCTTCTGGATCTTCAGAATTTATCGACATAGATGAAGGGAAAAGTCCTTCTTCCATCCCACAAATATATACCTTATCAAACTCCAGTCCCTTTGCTGAATGGAGCGTCATCATAGTAAGAACATCTTCATCATCACTTGTTCTGTCAATATCTGCTATAAGAGATACTTCCTCAAGAAAGCCTCCAAGTGTTTTTTCTGTACCATCATTATTTTCTTCATAGCTTACTGCCTTGTTAATAAGCTCTTCTATATTCTCCATACGTGTCTTGGCTTCAATTTCGCCCTCTTTCCTGAGTTCTTCAGCATAACCACTTTCATCTCTAACCTTTTCAATCAAAAACTTGAGACTTATATCTTCGTTAGATAGATCTTGCCTGAATCCCTCGATAAGATTTACAAACTGCTGTATTCTCTTAGCGGCTGAACCTATGCCATTTATATTTTCACATTTTTTTAAAGCTTCATACATGCTTATATTATTTAAGGCAGCAAATTTTCTTACCTTATCAAGTGTGGTATTTCCTATTCCTCTCTTTGGCACATTGATAATTCTTTCAAGTGCAAGGTCATCCACATCATTTGCCATTATTCTAAGATAAGATAGTATGTCCTTGATTTCTTTACGCTGATAGAAATTTACACCACCTACAATTACATATGGTATATTTCTTTTTATGCATTTTTCTTCCAATAAACGTGACTGGGCATTTGTTCTATATAAAATAGTCTGACTGCTTAATGGAAAATTACTTTCAGAAATTTCTCTTATAACGGAATCTGCTTCAATTCCCGCTGTGTCGTATTCCTTATATACTGGCAGCTCACCTTTGTCATTTTCAGTCCAAAGACTTTTCTCCTTACGGCCTTTGTTATTCTTTATTACTGCATTTGCGGCATCCAAAATACTCTTTGTAGAGCGGTAATTTTGTTCCAGCTTAATAACATAAGCTCCATGGAATGATCTTTCAAAGCTGAGTATATTTTCTATATTAGCTCCTCTGAATTTATAAATAGACTGGTCATCATCTCCTACTACACAAATATTGCGTGATGCCGCACTTAGGAGTCTTACAATCTCGAACTGTACTGTGTTGGTGTCCTGATATTCATCTACCATTATATAATGAAATCTTTCCTGCCAGCCCCTAAGTACATCTGGATTCTCTTTCCATAATTTCACTGTCATTAATAACAGATCATCAAAATCAAGAGCATTATTTTTCTTTTTTTGTACTTCATACTCTTTGTATATTTTTGCAATATTTCTTTCATAATAATCTGATGCTTCCTCAAAATATTCATCTTCATCTATCATTTCATTTTTAAGAGATGAAATCTTTGATAAAACAGCTCTTTCCCTATACATCTTAGGATCTAACTCCAGATTCTTTATGACCTGTCTCATAAGAGTTTTCTGATCGTCACCGTCATAGATTGTAAAATCTGATGAAAATCCCAATCTTTCTATATCTCTTCTAAGTATACGCACGCACATAGAGTGAAAAGTTGACACGAATACATTTACACCTTTCCCCTCTAGTAATGCATCTACTCTTTCTCTCATTTCTCTTGCAGCTTTATTGGTAAAAGTTATAGCTAAAATTTGCCATGGCATAACTCCATGATCTATAAGATAGCCTATTCTATGTGTTAAAACTCTTGTCTTTCCAGATCCTGCTCCTGCAAGTATAAGAAGCGGTCCCTCTGTATGAAGTACTGCTTCCTTCTGTTTATCGTTAAGTGAAACTGTAAATCTGTTATTAACCATAATTATTTCCTTCCAAAATCTGCAAAAATCAAAATATCATAGTTGAATTAGTTTATCATAAATTTCAAAATATCACAAACACTTGTCATATGGTTTTTAATACTATATACTATAGTAATAGTCTTAATATAATATCTATATTAATAGGAGGTTGAAGTCTTTGACAAATGAAGAAACATATAAAGAGCTTTTGAAATTTCTCAATACTATTCACTACGTTAAGCCCGAACAGATTCCTGAAATTGCGTTATATATGGATCAGGTCACTGGCTTTATGGAGGATAGACTAAAAAAAGTAAAAAGATATCCAGATGATAAAATCCTTACTAAAACTATGATAAATAACTATACAAAGGCAAAGATACTGCCAGCTCCAATTAAGAAAAAATATTCTAAAGAGCATATGTATATGCTTTTGCTGATATATTATTACAAAGGCATTCTTTCATTGGATGATCTTAATACAGTGCTTTTTAATCTTACAAATAATTATTTTAAACCTGATGATAGTGAGGCAGACTTTAATGTAGAGGCTATATACAGAGAGGTCTTTACACTTGAAACAGAACAAATGCAAGCTCTAAAAAAGGATATAGCCCAAAAATTCGAGCATAGCAAGTCTACCTTTACAGATGGAGCAGCACAGAATTTAAGTGAAGCTGAAAGAGACAGATTACAAAAATTTGCATTTATATGTGAACTTGGATTTGACGTATATTTAAAGAAGCTTCTTATGGAGAAGCTTTGCGATCAGCTAAAAGAAGAACAAAAAGGAGTCTGAAACATAGACTCCTTTTTATATTGACATTATTTAATTTTTAAAAAATCACTTAATTGAATTATACTTAGGAATTAATACTTCCTTTCCTCCCATATAAGGTCTTAATGCCTCTGGAATACGAACAGAACCATCAGCCTGAAGGTTATTCTCAAGGAAGGCAATAAGCATACGTGGAGGTGCCACACAGGTATTATTCAATGTATGAGCAAGATGATTTCCCTTTTCCTTTGACTTAATACGTATCTTAAGTCTTCTTGCCTGGGCATCTCCGAGATTTGAACATGAACCAACCTCAAAATACTTCTTCTGACGAGGTGACCATGCCTCTACATCACAGGATTTTACCTTAAGGTCTGCAAGATCTCCTGAGCAGCACTCAAGCTGTCTAACTGGAATATCAAGTGTACGGAAGAAATCAACTGTATTCTTCCATAATACATCATACCACTTCATTGAATCCTCAGGTTCACATACAACTATCATCTCCTGCTTCTCAAACTGATGGATACGATATACACCTCTCTCCTCTATACCATGAGCACCCTTCTCTTTTCTAAAGCAAGGAGAATAAGATGTCATTGTTACAGGAAGCTTAGCCTCATCTAAGGTCTGATCTATAAACTTACCAATCATAGAATGCTCAGATGTTCCGATAAGATAAAGGTCCTCTCCTTCAATCTTGTACATCATTGCATCCATCTCAGCAAAAGACATAACACCTGTAACTACATTTGATCTGATCATATATGGTGGAATACAATATGTAAAGCCTCTGTCGATCATAAAATCTCTTGCATAGGCAATGACAGCCTCGTGAAGTCTTGCAATATCTCCCATAAGATAATAGAAGCCATTACCTGCAACTCTTCCTGCTGCCTCCATATCAATACCATCAAAAGACTCCATAATATCTGTATGATAAGGAACTTCAAAGTCAGGAACTACTGGATCACCAAATCTCTGGAGCTCTACATTTTCACTGTCATCCTTTCCAATTGGAACTGATGGATCAATAATCTGAGGTATTACCATCATCTTATTGTTAAGCTCCTTGGTAAGATTATTCTGTCTCTGTGAAAGCTCCTCAAGAAGATCTCCATCCTTCTTAACCTCAGCCTTGCACTCCTCAGCCTTTTCTTTCTCTCCATGAGCCATAAGCGCTCCAATTTCCTTTGAAAGCTTATTTCTCTTGGCTCTAAGCTCATCTGCCTCCTGCTGAACCTGTCTAAGCTCTGCATCAAGTGCAATACATTCATCTACAAGTACGAGCTTGCTGTCCTGAAATTTCTTGCGGATATTTTCCTTAACTGCCTCAGGATTTTCACGTACAAATTTAATATCTAACATATTTTTTTGACCGCCTTTGAATAAAGTATTTGAAAATCATTTTGACTTTAACTAAGAGTATAGCATACGAATATACTTTACTCAATTTTATTTTGCATTTTCATATGAAGTTGATGCCAGCTTTGACATAATATTTTCAAATATTACACCCTCTCTTACTGGAATTTCTGCCTCATCTGATATTCTTATTGCTGTGCTGACAAAGTCCGCTGCCTTCTTTACTGCTCTGTCAAGACTCATTCCCTGAAGCAAAGATGCTGCAACAATTGAACAGAATATATCTCCTGTTCCTCCTCTGTTCTGTCCTGACTTCTTAACACTTAGGAATTTTACATCATTTCCATCAGCTATAGCGTTAATTATCCTGTCTTTTCTTTCTATTCCTGTAATAACGACTTTATCTGGTCCAAGCTCCTGAAGTGTAGCTATAATATTCATAAGATATGATTTTAGCTTTCTTAAATTTCTTTCTTCCGATGCTCTCACGATTTCGTCATAGCTGTATCCTGAAAGTATACAGGCTTCTGTGAGGTTTGGCTTTATTATTGTAGCCTGTCTTATCAGCCTGTCTTTGATATACTCTGCATATTCTTCTGTAAATCCTCTATACATACGGCCATGATCTGCCATTGCTGGATCCACAAAAACAAGAGTATCTTTTGTTTTGAATTTTTCTATAAAATCAGCTGCCGCTCTTACCTGTTCATCATAATTCATATAGCCTGTAATTATTCCGTCAAATTTTATATTGAGCTGATTCCATGCATCCATGTACGGCCTCATTTGTTTTGTGAAATCATATTTGTACTCACTAGGGAAGCCCGTATGGTTAGAAAGTATTGATGTTGGTACAGGACAGGCCTGGACACCAAGTGCTGATATAACAGGAATAGCCACTGTAAGACTACAGCGGCCATAACCTGATAGATCATTTATAATTGCTAATTTCTTTGGTGCTTCGTATTTAGCACACTTTATATTATTTTCCGTCATATAATAATCCACTTTTTTTGAGTATAGGTACAAGCACAATCATAAGTACAACCGAGAGGATAACTGCAATTACAGCATTTACCAAAGAAGATATTCCCTTTTGAATCAGCATAAGCTTAACCGCAGGCATTTCATTTTCAAGAATAATCCTGAAGGTTACGAATTCCTTTGTAAGATAAGCTGCAATATAGCCTAGCTCACCTATAACTCCACTCAAAACTATGGCTGGAATTTTTCCAAAATGCATAAAAATTCTCTTTTCATAGCATAAGCCAGCAATAAAAGCCATAATGAATTTTGTTATAAAGGTAATACACCAGCCTACAGGATTTCCTCCCCAAAATACAATATCAAACAGGAAAGAGCCAAAGCCTGCAGCAAAGCCACCTTTTGTAGCACCTAAGATCAGTCCTGAAATAATACATATTCCATTTCCAAGATGAAATCTCGTTACGCCTCCTAAAGGTGTGGGAAATCTTATCTCAATCTTGGAGCCGACAAATACCAAAGCTGCCATAAGTCCTATAAGTGCAAGTTCCCTGGTACTCCATTTGTTATTTTCGTTCTTCATAATACAATCTCCATTACTTTATTATAATGGAGATTATAGGATAATTTTTATTTGTTACAATAGCTCTCAAAGCATTGTAAAAAATGTTTAATGTTTTTTGAAGCATCCCCATTGAAAACAGATGAACCAGCTACAAAAACATTGGCCCCCGCCTCAATAATTTCATTGATATTTTCGAAGCTTACGCCTCCATCAACCTCTATTTCAAGGCTTGGATTCTTTAATTCTGACATTATTTTTATATTTCTTATCTTATTTAAAACATAAGGAATAAATTTTTGTCCTCCAAAGCCCGGATTTACACTCATGATGAGCACCATATCAAGATCAGATAATATATCCTCGAGTACTGAAACAGGTGTTCCCGGATTTAATGCAATACCCGCCTTTTTTCCTTCTTCATGAATCTGCTGAATGACTCTGTCAATATGCTTTGTAGCCTCATAATGAACTGTTATTATATCAGCCCCTGCTTTAGCAAAATCACTTATATATCTTCCCGGATCTTCAACCATAAGATGAACATCAAAAATCGCATTACTGCATTTTCTGATAGATTTTACGACCGGAGCTCCAAGTGTAATATTTGGAACAAACATTCCATCCATTACATCAATGTGTATATACTGTGCTCCTTCTCTTTCACAAAGAGCTACTTCCTCTCCAAGCCTTGAGAAGTCTGAAGAAAGTATTGACGGTGATAATTTAAGCATTATTTTCTCTCACTTTCCTTTATTTCATTATATATCTGAAGATAATTTTCATATCTTTCCCTGCTTATCAGTCCGCTTGCAACAGCCTGCTTTACTCCACAGATTTTCTCTGCTTCATTGACATGTCTGCACCCTGCAAATTTGCACTTTTCCGAGGCATCATTAAATTCATCAAAATATAATTTTACATCATCAGAATCAAGCTCTGGTATGGTAAGAGAGGTAAATCCTGGAGTATCTAAAAGATAGCTGTCTTCATCTATACAAAAAAGCTCTGTATGTCTTGTTGTCTGCTTACCTCTTTTTATCTTTTCTGATAACTCTCCGATTTCCATATTAGCATTTTGATGTATCAGATTTGTGAGCGAAGATTTTCCCACACCTGAAGGGCCAGCAAGTACTGTAGTCTTATGCATGAGTATCTTTTTTATTTCTGCTGCTGTTTCCTCATCAAAGGTTGAGCCTGATATTATCTGATATCCTGCTTTTTCATAATTATTTTTGTATTTTTCTAAAAGTCCATCTTTGTTGAGGTCTGATTTATTAAAATATATTATCACGGGGATATTCTGCATTCCCATATATATTAAAAATCTATCCAGAAGATTCAGGTTAGGGTCCGGCTCCCTTACAGCAAATACAATAAGCGCCTGATCTATATTGGCCACAGCTGGTCTTATCAGGACATTTCTTCTGTCAATAACTCTTATCAGATTGCCTTCTGACTTCTCCTCTGAAATAACATCAAACTCAACATTATCTCCGACAAGTGGTTTTTGCCCATCTCTTCTCAAAACACCTCTTGCCCTTGTCTGGTAAAGCTTTCCGGAAGCTGTGTGTATGTAATAAAAGCCTGCTATGGCCTTGATAATCTTTCCTGTCATCAAAGCCCTCCCTTTGCCTTAAAATCTATAGTATAAGTATTATATACCTCATTTGTTTCGGCATTATATACCTGGATGTCACCTTTTTCGACAAACTCAATACCTTTGATATTTCTAAAGCTTACTGGTATTTTACTTCCAAATGCAACAGGCTTTGGTTCCTCAAGTACTGTATATTCAAAGGATCCATCAGCAGTACGCTGCTTTAATCTTATACCTACCATTACCTGCTTTGAGGCAGAATCAGGTCCCTGTGCATGGCCTACTGTACAAACTGTATCTATGCTTCCATAATAATATCCTGTAGAATTATCCTGATTAGAAGCTGTTTCCTGTGTACTGTTAAGCTGGGGAGCAGGCTGTGCATTTGGATCAAGCGCTGACGAAACAACTATATCTATTTTTGTTCCGTATTGCAGTTCAACATTTTCAGGTACAGACTGTCCTGTTACATAACCCTTTGGAGTACTAGCTGAAGGAACTTCTGTTATCTCTCCTAGCTGAAGTCCGCTGTCACTCAGCATGGCCTTTGCAGCTTCCTGATCCATACCCAGAAGATTTGGCATAATTACCAGCTCATTTTGACTTCCTGCACTTACAATAAGTCTTACAACACTGCCCTCTTTTACACTAGCACTGCCTATAGCACTTCCTTCAGGCTGCCATCCTATTACTCTGTCCCTAGGCACTTCTTCTGAAAATGCTCTTTCCATTTCACTGCTTACAACTACCCCTGCATCTGTCAGAAGCTGTACTGCTTCATCTACAGTTTTATTTTTTATGGATTTTAGGGCATAATTGATCTTGGTTCCGAGAGAAACTGTAACCACAACCTCTGCTCCCGGAAGTACGCTTTCATCCGGCTTAATACTCTGATCTATAATAAGACCTTCATAGTATACATCTGAGTAATCTGTAAGCTTATCATTTATAATAATATCCAAATCAGCTGTTTTTTCCTTTGCAGCATCAACTGTAAGACCTATCAAATTTGGCATAATATCCTCAGCATAGATAGTTATATTATAATTACTCTCTTCAGTTTCCTCAGTCGTACTTGTTTCTTCAGCTAAGGTACTTTTTGCAGTCTCATCATTGCTAAAGGATCTAAATAGACCCGAAATATTTATAATACTGAACACAAATACTAAGAGCAAAACAGCTACTGCCAAAATAAGACCTGATCTTATCAATTTTTTTATTTGATCCTGTTCTGTATCTGCTTTTTTCTGTTTGAGATTATTTCTGTTAATATGATTGCTTACGAAATCCCTCTCAATATCCTTGTCCGCTTCATTATCTGTATTAAAGGCCTGGTAAGAACTCTCTGTATCAGACTTTACATCTGTGCTTTTTAAATGCTCAAAAGCTTTTTCTTCTGTATTATCCTCTTTTGTAGTTTTCTTACTATCAACAGAAGCATACATTCTTACAAAATGTCCATCCGGCTCTCTTCCGCATCTCTTAAGATCCAGAATCAGATCTCCTGCTGTCTGATATCTTTCATCAGGATTTTTCTTTGTAGCCTTAAGTATTATATCATTCAGGGCAGGATAAATGTCCTTAGAGTATACCTTAGGTGGAACTATTGCTTCCTGAATATGCGCCATTACAACATTGACTGTATTATCCCCAGAAAATGGAACCTTACCTGTAATCATTTCATACATAGTTATTCCAAGCGAATACAGATCCGACCTCATATCTGCTATTCCAGTTTTAGCCTGCTCAGGAGAAATATAATGGACAGACCCTATAACAGCAGGATTTACAGTTTCTCCGCTTACTGCCTTTGCTATGCCAAAGTCTGCAACCTTGACTTTTCCATCTCTGGAAATAATGATATTCTGTGGCTTTATATCTCTATGGATTATTCCCTTTTTATGAGCTTCTTCTATTCCTTCTGCTGCCTGTATTGCAATTCCAAGCGTTTCTTTGTTTGAAAGCTTGCCCTTTCTTGCAATATAATTCTTGAGAGTTATTCCCTCTACAAGTTCCATAATGATGTAATGCAGATTTCCTTCATCTGCTGTATCATATGCAGTCACAATATTTGGATGACTTAGCTTAGCAGCTGATTTAGCTTCGTTTTTGAATTTTTTTATAAATTCCTCATCTGCTGAAAATTCTGATTTAAGCACCTTTACTGCAACCACTCGTCCCAGCTTGGTATCACTTGCCTTATAAACATAGGACATTCCACCCTGTCCTATCTTTTCTTCGATAATATAACGGTCGGCAAGTTTATCACCTATATTAAGCAACATCTCCACTGCCTCCTGTATATCTTATCAAAATAACAGCAATATTGTCATTTCCGCCATTTTCATTTGCATTTTTTATAAGCGATGCAACCTTATAATTAAGGCTTCCATTTCCAAGTATAATCGAAAGTATTGCATCATCATCTAACATATTGGTAAGTCCATCTGAGCAAAGCAGCACATAATCTCCGTCAAGAAGGTCCACCTCAAAATAATCAGCCTTAACTGATTCATCTATACCAACTGCTCTTGTTATCTTATTTTTATTTCTAAGATATTCCTCTGAGCCACGAACCATATATCCATGACTTACCATTTCCTCTACATAAGAATGATCTCTTGTTACCTGCGTAATGCCATCTCTTATAAGGTATAGTCTTGAATCTCCTACATTTGCAACTGTAAGAATATTATCCTCTATTACAGCAGCAACCATAGTAGATCCCATTCCCTGCAAATCAGGGTCTTCCATGGCTTTGTGATATATCATTACATTTGAAAGCTTCATGGCATTATCCAAAACCTTAACAGTTGCCTTACTTTCATTTTTACTGATATAACCTACCATGGTTTCAACAAGATATTTGGACGCAAAATCTCCTGCCTTGTGTCCTCCCATTCCATCTGCAAGTATAAACAGATTTGGAAATGTACCTACCTGCTCTGTACTATTGAATATATAATCCTGATTTACACGTCTTTTTCTTCCAATATCAGTCAATGCTGCTGCCTGCATTTGCTATATATCTCCTTCTTAGCTGTCCACAGGCAGAGTTGATATCCCTGCCCATTTCTCTCCTGATTGTAGCGTTAACACCATTTTCTTCAAGTATTTTTCTAAATTCTTCGACACTCTTCCTGTCCGGACTCTCGTATTCCCTTTCCTTTATTGGATTGACAGGAATCAGATTTACATGCCCATGCATTCCAGAAAGAAGTCTTGAAAGCTGTCTTGCTTCATCAGCATTATCATTTATTCCCTTAACTACAGAATATTCATAGGTCATCCTTCTTCCTGTTTTTCTATAATAAAATCTACAGGCATCCATAAGCTCCTTTAAATGATAAGCTTTTGCAATAGGCATTATTTCCTCTCTTACATGCTGGTTAGGCGCATGTAAGGAAATTGCAAGTGTTATCTGAAGTTTTTCTTCGGCAAGCTCCCTTATTCTTGGAATAATTCCACAAGTACTAAGTGTTATATTTCTTTGTGAAATATTAAGCCCTTCCTCCGAAGATATTCTCTTTATAAATCTGATACTTTCTTCATAATTGTCCAGAGGCTCTCCAGAGCCCATCATGACAACATTTGAAACTCTTTCACCAGTATCTTTTTCTATTCTGTAGACCTCCGCCAGCATTTCCTCTGCTGTAAGATTTCTTACACAGCCGTCTATAGTGGAAGCACAAAATCTGCATCCCATCCTGCATCCGACCTGTGAGCTTATACATACAGAATTGCCGTGATGATATCTCATAAGAACAGCCTCTATAACATTTCCATCCCTAAGCTCATAAATGTATTTCCTTGTTCCATCTATATTTGAAACAAGTACCTCTACCGGCTTCATAAAAGTAATATAAAAGCTTTCTTTTAGTCTGTCTCTAAGTCCCTTTGGGATATTGTTCATTTCATCAAAGTCTGTACAGAGCCTTTTGTGTAACCATTCATATATCTGTTTAGCTCTAAAAGACTTTTCACCTATTGAACTCATGACTTCCTTCAATTCATCCAGACTATAAGCACAGATATCATCTAATTTGCTTTTTTCTATTCTATCAGTAATTTTGTCAGAATTCTTTTCTTCTATCTTAATTATTTCTTTAGCTTCCATAGTATTATTTCCCAAATTTAAAAATAATCTCCGACAGTATTTAATTATCTATATGTCTTTTCTAAAACAGCTGCAAAGAACCCGTCATTTTGTACTCCCGGGAAAATCTTTACCATTTCTTTTGTCTTAAATCCAAGATTTTCCTCTGCCCATGCGACATTTTGCTCATCCTCTTCACCTGTGAGCGTACAGGTTGAATAGATAAGTTTTCCATGAGGCTTAACATATCTGCTTACTACTCTGAGTATATCTCTTTGCAAAAGCTGGAGCTCTTCTATGCTATATGGTTCTATATTTTGTTTGATATCAGGCTTTCTTCCAATAATTCCAAGTCCGGAACAAGGCAGATCCGCAATTACTATATCTGCTCTGTACAAACTTTCTTCATCTTCTATAAGTGCATCAAGCTTTTTTGAAGAAAGATTTAAAAGACCGCATCTTTTTATATTTTCATCTATCATTGCGATCTTATAATCTGAAATATCTCTTGCTTCTACTGTGCCCTTTCCCCTTAGCAAATCTGCTATCTGGATTGACTTGCCTCCAGGCGCTGCACACACATCTATTACTTTAAGCTCGCCCTCTGGTCTTGCAAGTGCACATGGAACAGCCGCTGCCGGATCCTGAGGCTGGATAAACCCTTCCTCAAATGCATTAAGCTGTGTTATGCCATATACATTTTCAAGCTCATATATGACAGGAAGCCACCTCTCCTCAAGACTTATACCATAGCTTAAAAGCATTTTCTGCATATCAAATTTAACTGCCTTTACTCCATCCTCGCTAAGTCTCTTTAAGATTTCTTCTTCGCTCTTAATTGAAGTATTAAATCTTACTGTAAGCTTTCTTTCATGCAAAAATGCCTGACATATTTCTTGTGTTTTTTTAGTTCCAAACTCATGCTCAAGCCTTTTATAAAGCCATTTTGGCATGGAATATCTGATATGTTCTTCTGAAAATGTCATCAGCTTTTCTAAATCACTATCCTTTTCCCTGCATATATTCCTAAGGACACCATTCACAAAGCCAGAAAGACCATTAATCCCGTGCAATTTTGTCAGATTTACTGCCTCATTACAGACTGCTCTGTCAGGTATCCTATCCATATACAAGATCTGATATACTGACATTCTAAGTATCTCTCTGATTTGGGGTTTAAGCATTTTTAGAGGTTTTGTTAAAAATTTAACTAAAATACTGTCTATCGTTATCAATCTGTCCAGCGTTCCATTTACTATTCTTGTAACTAATGCCCTGTCTTCGTCTGAAAGATTGTCAGCCTTTGAAAGTGTTTCTCTCAATACTACATGTGACATCTCATGCTTTTCCAAAGTATTTAAAAGTATAAAAAGGACAACATCCCTTGATGATGATGTGTCCTTAATTATATAGTCATGTTTTTTGTTTTTTATCATAAGCTTTACTCTCTATCAACTTAACTTAGTTAATTCCTTTCATGACCTTAATCGTCTCTTTCATTTCTGGTAAGTATGAGCATACGAAGCAGTGACAGGATGGCCGCTGCCGCTGAAGCAACATAGGTAAGTCCTGCTGCTCTTAATACCTTTTTTGTACCATAGAGCTCATCACTTGTAAGCATCCCGGTTTCATCCAGAATTTGAAGTGCTCTGTTTGATGCATTGTATTCTATTGGGAGTGTAACAAGACTGATTAAAACTCCAAGTCCAAACATGAGAACTCCTATCTTCACAAGAGGTCCTATTGAAAAAATCATTCCAAGTATCAGTATAGGCATTCCAAGATTTGATCCTATTGAACATAAAGGATAGAGCATCTGTGAAATAACTATAGGCGTATATCCAACCTCATGCTGTATTGCATGTCCGCACTCATGAGCTGCAACTCCTATAGCTGCAATGCTTGTTGAATCATATGTAGTATCTGAAAGGTACAATTCCTTTTTTGAAGGAATATAATGATCTGTAAGATGTCCTCTTGTTCTGTATATCTTTACATCTGTTATACCATTAAGTCTAAGTATACGCTCTGCGGCATCTTTTGCTGTAAGTCCTGATTTTGCCCTTACATTGCCGTAATTTCTATATGTTGAATTAATTTTTGCAGAAGCAAGTGTAGTTAATATTGCTCCAAGTAGTATTAATATGTATGTTCTGTCATAATAAAAAAATGGATACAAAGTAATTCCTTCTTTCTTAAATCATTCAGTCTGCATGTACAAATACCGGGGATTCCTTTAATATATTCTCTGCACCTCTTATAAATGAAGCTGCATCCATACGCTTTTTACCTTCAAGCTGAACCTCCAGAAGCTCAAGCATGCTATCCTTACATATTACAAAAAGTCTTCCATTTACAACTACGGCTCTTCCAAAATCCTTATCCGCTTTATCATAAATAGAACTGATACTTTCATCATCCATATTACATGGAACAGACTTATGTATTTTTAAATTTTTATTATTTAGCTTTGTATAGCTTCCTGGCCATGGCGTAAGCCCTCTTATAAGCTGATCTATTTCAATTGCTGATTTAGACCAGTCAATATTTCCATTTTCTTTCTTTAGCATGGAAGCGTAAGTCATACCTTCTTCTGGCTGAGGTACAGGCTTAAGCTCTCCTTTTTCAAGAAGCTTTACAGTTTCAACTATAAGCTCACCACCAATTTCTGAAAGCTTATCAAAGAGGCTTCCTCCTGTTTCATCATCACTTAGTTTAAGGCTTCTTTTTAGGAGCATATCTCCTGTATCCAGACCTTCATTCATCTGCATGGTTGTTACACCTGCATATTCATCTCCTTCGATTACAGCCCACTGTATAGGAGCTGCGCCTCTCCATCTAGGTAAAAGTGAAGCATGCACATTTATACAGCCATATTTAGGAATATCGAGCAATTCCTTTTTTAATATCTGTCCATATGCAGTTACTACAATAAGATCAGGTGCTATTTCCTTAAGCTGTGCTATAAATTCTGCATCTCTTGCCTTTATTGGCTGAAGTACAGGTATAGAAAGCTCAAGAGCCTTGGCCTTAACCGGTGTTGGCACAAGCTCAGCATGTCTGCCCTTTGGCTTATCTGGCTGGCTTACAACAGCTGCAATTTCATAGCCTGCATTATACAATGCAGTAAGAGTAGGTACCGCAAAATCAGGTGTACCCATAAAAACTATTTTCATGAAAATAATTCTCCTTTAGTCATTTTCAGCTCTTGTGAGCTCTCCTTCTACCTTTTCTGTATAAAGATGTCCATCCAGATGATCACATTCATGCATAATGCATCTTGCAAGAAGATCCTCTGCTTCAATCTCATAGAGCTCCATATCCTCATCATAAGCTCTTACCTTTACATAAGCCGGTCTTGTTACAGTGCCTGAATATCCTGGTACTGATAAACAGCCCTCATCTCCTGTCTGTGAGCCTCTGGTCTCAATTATCTCTGGATTTATCATAACATACTGATTACCGTCATCTACATCCATTACAACTATTCTTTTTAATATGCCTACCTGAGGAGCAGCAAGTCCTACTCCCATCCCCTCATACATAGTATCGAACATATCGTCGATAAGTTCTTTGATACGTGGTGTTATTTCCTTTACAGGTTTGCAAACTTTATTTAATACAGGATCTCCTGCTTTTCTTATCTCTCTAAGTGCCATAGCTGTCCTCTTTCTTCTTAATAAATATCTTAATGAATAATAATAAAGTATTTGTTTGGCTTTTGCAAGTATCTCATGTGAACTAGGCAAAGTCTGATGCCAATGAGCTTACAACAGCCTTATTTCAGATCGTAGCTTAAATAAATACGCTCATTTTTATAATTATCATTTATAAATTCTTTTGCCATATTTCTGATAAGGAGAATATCATCATGTGATGTATGTCTTATATATATGAGCTTCCTGTACACATCCTTAACTTTATATACTGAAGCATTACATGGTCCAATCAGACTACCACCCATTTCCTCTACTTTTTTATTAAGCCGCTTTGACAGGTCTGAAACAATTGCTTCCAGCCTTTCCTCGTTATCAGACTGTAGTCTTATGCTAAGCATATATGTAAATGGAGGATAATTCATAAGCTTTCTATAGCTCATTTCCCTTCTATAAAAGCTCTCATAATCCTGCTTTGCAGCTGTTTCAATTGCATAATGGTCAATTGCATAAGACTGTATTACAACATCACCTTCTAAATCTGCTCTTCCCGCTCTTCCTGCTGCCTGGGTAATAAGCTGGAAGCTTCTTTCTGCTGCATCGTAATCAGGTGAATTTAATGACAGGTCAGCTGCTATTATTCCCACAAGTGTAACCTTAGGAAAATCATGTCCCTTAACTATCATCTGCGTTCCTATAAGTATATCATCCTCACCTTTTGCAAATTGTGAAAGTATCTGCTCATGAGAAAATTTGGCAGAGGTGGTATCCGCATCCATCCTTAATACCTTTGCCTGCGGAAATCCCTTTCTTACTGCCTGCTCAAGCTTCTGTGTTCCCGTTCCAAACGGAGCTATATAAGGGCTTTGACAAATGGGACATTTTAAGGGCATTGCTTTTTGGTATCCACAATAATGACAGGATAAAAGGGCGGATTTTCTGTTTGTTTTCTTATCAAAATACCAGTTATTATGTGCTGTGAGGGAAACATCACAATGTGGACATTTAACCACATAGCCACAGCTTCTGCAGGATACAAAGCCTGCGTACCCTCTCCTGTTTATAAACAACATTATCTGTTCATTTTTACTTAGCCTGTCTGAAATAAGTGTTCTTAGCTTATCAGAAAAAATGCTTCTGTTTCCCTTGGCTAGTTCATCCCTAAGGTCAACTGTATGCACCTTTGGAAGCTTTGAGCCTTTTACAGCCCTTTCCTTCAAAACATGCAGCTCATATTCTCCCTGCAAAGCCCTCTGATAACTTTCTACCGATGGAGTTGCAGATCCAAGCACAAGCTTTGCCTTGCATAGCTCTGCTCTTTTTGCTGCGACTGTCCTTACATCATACCTTGGTGTCGTGTCAGAACAATACGAACGTTCATGCTCTTCATCTATAATAATAATTCCAAGCTCATCAAAAGGGGTAAATATAGCTGACCTTGGTCCAACCATTACGTCAATAAGTCCCTTCCTCGCCTTTTCATACTGTTCAAATCTCTCTCCCTGAGATAATTTTGAATGCAATACTGCAACCCTGTCACCAAAATGTGAAGCAAGAACACTCACCGTCTGATATGTCAGTGAGATCTCAGGTATAAGTACTATGGCCTTTTCGCCCTTGCTTACTACGTGATCGATAAGTTCTATATATACCTGGGTCTTTCCGCTTCCAGTAATTCCGTATATAAGCGAGGGCTTTATCTTATTAACCCCCTTTTCAGAACACAATTCATCTATTTCTTTAGAGATACTGTCTGCTATAGCCCTTTGAGCCTCATTAAGCTCTATATCACTGCCTTCTCTTTCAGCTGCCAGATTGCCTTTTTTATCCGAAATTTTATTAATTTCTTCTACTGGATCCGTTCTTCTCTTGTTTTTTCTTACTGTTTTCTTTACCGGAAGCACTGTCTTAAGTGCCTGATTCATAGTGGAGCCATATTCCTGTGCCATAAACTGTGCAAGCTCTATCATTACTGACTCAGGATCTATAGAGTTTTTTACAGCTCCTATAATTGATTTGAGTTTATTTTCTTCAAAATCAGCTACATCTGTAAGCTCAGTAACATAGGCCTTTCTAGGTTTTTTGGAGTTGCCAAAAGGCACTTCCACACACATACCAGGCTTTATATCATCCTTTAGTTCCTCTGGTATTATGTATGAAAATGCTCTGTCAACTGAATCAGCAGATATATCAATAATAACTTTTGCAAATTTTGACAAATTACATGGCTCCCTTTTTAATTTATTCTTTAGGATAAAGTTCCTTTACTATATCTGAAAGTCCCATACTATTAGATCCCTTAAAGAAAAGAACATCTCCAGACTGTACATTCTTTATAAGATATTCTCTTAATTTTTCCTTCTCTGAAAAATAGACTACCTTAATCCTGCTTATCTTTATTCCAAGACCATTTGCTATATTCAAAGAAAGTGGTCCATATAAGAGAAGCATGTCTATATTTTTAGCATGAGCCGCTATATATTCTCCAACACTGCGGTGGTATCCAGCTTCATTTTCACCAAGCTCAAGCATATCTGCAAGTACAGCAATTCTTCTTCCAATTCCCGGCAGATCATTTAAAACTGACAGGCCTGCCTTCATAGACTGGGGAGCTGCATTATAGCTATCATCTATAATCGTTACCCCATTTGTCCTGTATGTTTCGCCTCTTCCGCTCACACCTTCAAATTCCTGCAGCTTTATTGCTGCATCAAGAATTGAAACATTCATATGATCACATATTGCAAGAGCAGCAAGAGTATTCAGTATCATATGTCTGCCCATCACACTAAGTCTTACCGGTGTCTGCTGTCTTATATTTTCATTTTCATCATATAAAGAAACTACAAACTGAGGATACCCTTCAACAATACTTATTTCTTCAGCTCTTATTATGGAATTCTCTTCTGTTCCATAAAATTCAATCTTAAAATTTCTGTCAGTTGCAATTCCATAGCCATGAATAAGCTCCATATCGACATTTTTTAATATCGGATCATTTCCATTTAAAAGAAGCAGTGCACCATCAGGCATACCATCTAAAATGTGAAGCTTTTCAATTAAGATATTTTCCTGTGTCTTTAACTGGTTTATATGTGATAAACCTATATTTGTAATCACAGCACAATCTACACAGGCCACATTTGAAATTCTGGTCATTTCTCCCGGCTCACTCATGCCAAGCTCAATAACACCTACCTCAGCATCTTCGGTAATTTCTGTTATAGTTACAGGAAGACCGACCTGCGAATTTGCATTTCCCCTTGTAGCATAGGTTTTCTTTCCAGCACCAAGTGCACATGCTATCATTTCTCTGGTTGTTGTCTTTCCAACTGAACCTGTAACACCTACTAATGGTATAGATACATATTTTTTTCTATAATATCTGCCAAGTCTCTGTAAAGCTGCAACTGTATCATCAACATAGATCATTGCTCTTTTTCCGGGTTCCCTGGTAAGTATTTCTCTTATATCAAGATCCATAAGAAGCTCATCCTGAGTTTTATGCTCTGATGTAAAGCTTGCAACTGCTCCATTTTCAAATGCAGAAACAATAAATTTGTGAGCATCTACTCTTTCTCCTATGACAGGAACAAATAAATCCTCTGATTTCATTTTTGCAGAATTGAGACTGATATTTAACACCTCAATATCTTCATTTCCAGTAAGAAGTCTGCCTTCTACTGCCTCAGCTATTTCTTTTATATTCATATAATTTCCTCATTTAATACTACTCTGATCAAAGCTTTAAATCAGCAGCTGCTTTTAATATTTCTTCTCTGTCAGAAAAATGAATTCTTATGCCATTTTCCTCCTGATATTCTTCGTGTCCCTTGCCTATTACCGCTATCATATCGCCTTTCATAGCATTTTCCATAGCATAGTATATAGCTTTTCTTCTGTCAGAAATCTCTATAAGCTTATCTTTTTTACCTCCAAAAGCTATATATGCCTCTTTGATATCTGACATTATGTCCTCTGTTTTTTCAAAACGTGAATTGTCAGCTGTAAGTATAGTAAGATCAGCTAAATTTGCTGCTACTTTACCCATTCCTGTTCTTCTGTCTGTAGAGCGATTACCGCCACAGCCAAATACAACTACAAGTCGCTTTGGACTATACTTCTTAAGAGTATTCAAAAGACTCTCCATACTTACTTCATTATGTGCATAATCCACTATTACCTGAAACTTGTCGGAACGATATACTGTTTCCATTCTGCCTTTAACATTCAGATTTAAAAGAGAATCCAAGACATTTTTCTTATCAATATCACATTCAAAAATAACTGAAAGTGCTGCCAGGGTATTTAAAACATTAAAATCTCCCGGAAGAGATATTTTAACATCAGGATAGGTTATCTTATCCTTTATATTAACCGAGAAAATACTTCCTACAAAGTCATTTCTGGCTTCGTATCTTAGATCCGAACCCCAAAGGTCTGTACTCTTTTTTATTGAAAAGCCCTTGAAGCTTATTTCTGATGAAGCTGAGAGTTCACTTAGCATAGTATTTATATCTGCTTTCTGATCAAGCTTCAAATCATGCTCTTGGGCATATATCTGCAATATTTCAGCTGTATGAATATCGTCAATATTTATAAATAAATTTTTAGACTGACTCAAAAGCTGTGCCTTGCAATGCATATATTCATCAAAATCCTTATGCTCAAGCGGACCTATATGATCAGGACTTATATTAAGAAATATACCACTGTCAAAAACTATTCCATCTGTTCTGTGCATCTTAAAGCCTTGGGATGAACATTCCATAACAACATATTCACAGCCTGCTTCAAGCATTTCTGAAAATCTCATATGCAGTTCATAGCTTTCAGGAGTAGTGTTTCTGGTTTCTACATATCTTCCATCTATAAAGCAGCCATTTGTTCCTATAACACCAGCTTTTTTACCGTTTAGACTAAGTACAGAGGCTATTATATTCGCTGTCGTTGTCTTTCCCTTTGTTCCTGTTATCCCTATCATATGCATTTTTTTATCTGGATAACCAAATCTTGCCTGAGAAAGATATGCAAGTGCCGATCTTGAATTCCCAACCTTTATTATATTGAGTTCCTTCTCAGGAAGCTCAAGTCGGGATATATCCTTTTCAACAATAAAAGTAGTACATCCCTTCTCTGAAACTTCTTTTATAAACTCATGAGAATCTATTCTGCTTCCACCTATACAAACAAAAATGCAGTCCTTTACAATTTTTCTTGAATCGAAAACCACCTCACTGACATTTACATCATCAGTACCTTTGAGTATTTCATATTTTAGATACTTAAGCCATTCCTTCAATACAGCCATTTTTTTTGTCCCAAATCCTTTATTTTTGATTACACATCTCTTTGAACTCTTCCAGACTAAGGATAACCTTTCTAGGCTTTGTTCCTTCATCTTCTCCTACAACACCAGCCTCGTAAAGCTGATCCATTATTCTTGCTGCTCTGTTAAAGCCTATCTTAAACATTCTCTGAAGCATTCCTATTGATGCCTTACCCTTTTCTGTAATCAGCATTCCGGCTGCCTCAAAATATTCATCTCTTTCATCCAAAGCTGATGATAAAGTTCCATCAGAGCCGATAAATTTCTGCTCATCTATTGCTCTTGTTATTTCTTCTTCATAGCCTGTATTACCATTTTTTGTAAGAAACGCTACTACATTTTCAACTTCCTCATCAGATACAAAAGCACCCTGTATTCTTAACGGCTTCTTTGCATCAGCAGGATAATAAAGCATATCTCCATTACCTAATAAGGTTTCCGCTCCTACCATATCCAAAATAGTTCTGGAATCCACTCCGGAAGAGGTCTTAAATGCTATACGGCTTGGAATATTAGCCTTAATAAGTCCAGTTATAACATCTACAGATGGTCTCTGTGTTGCTATAACAAGATGCATTCCTGCCGCTCTTGCAAGCTGCGCAAGTCTTACTATATCTGCTTCTACTTCCTTTGATGCAGTCATCATAAGCTCAGCAAGCTCATCAATAATTATAACTATCTGAGGAAGCTTAGCCGGTCTTTCATCCTCTGGAATCTTCTGTGATATCTGCTCTATTTTTTCATTATATCCACTTAAGTTTCTAGTACCTGTTTCAGCAAATTTCCTGTATCGGTCATTCATCTCAGCAACTGCCCAGTTCAAGGCTGAAACAGCCTTCTTGGCATCTGTTACTACAGGTATAAGTAAATGAGGTATTCCATTATAAACTGAAAGCTCAACTACCTTTGGATCTATCATTATCATTCTGACTTCTTCCGGCTTTGCTTTATATATGATAGACATTATAAGAGTATTTATACCTACTGATTTTCCGGATCCAGTTGCTCCTGCGATAAGAACATGTGGCATCTTGGCAATATTTCCTATTATAACCTGTCCCTGAATGTCCTTTCCTATTCCAAATGACAGCCTTGACTTGGCATTTCTAAACTCATCAGTTTCTATGATATCTCTAAAATGCACCATTGAATTCTTTTTATTAGGTACCTCTATTCCTACAGCAGACTTACCCGGAATAGGAGCTTCTATTCTTATATCTGAAGCAGCCAGAGCCAGCTTTATGTCATCTGCCAGGGATGTGATCTTAGAAACCTTTACTCCAATATCTGGCGCCATTTCATATCTTGTTACAGAAGGTCCTCTTGTCACATTTGTTACTGTAACACCAACTCCAAATGTATGCAGCACTCTCTGCAGCTTTATCGCCGTTTCCTTAAGCTCATCCTGATTAACATTTGTATTTCCACTTCCCTTTGTCAAAAGCCTTGTCGGTGGGAATATATAAGGCTGTAGCTTATTTTTTTTCTCATTTATATCCTTTGCCACAGCAGCGTTTTGCTGTTCAGATACTTTCTTATCTTCCTTTGTATCAGCTTTTACACCTAAGCTTGCCGATGATACTAATACTGTATCTTCATTTTGTTTTATTGAGGCTTTCTTTTCTCTTAATATTTTATCTGCTTCATAGGAAGATGGTGATTCCATATCCTTTCCCTGTGAGGTCTGATAGATTAGATGATCATCGACATCTGGTTTATTATTTATATCACAGTCACTGTAATCATCTTCCTCTTCTTCAATAAGCCTTTTGATCTCAGTCTCTTCTGCCTTTATAGAAATATCTTCCACTGCTCTTGAGGATACATCTGTATAATCAGCAAAGCCACTCTTTACTGCTGTATCAAGACTTATAACCTTCTCAGCAGTATTGAGCTTATCAAAAGACTTATATCTGTCATCATCATTAACTTCAAATGGAACCTCATCAATATCATAATCATAGCTTTCAGCTGTATTTATTGTTCCAGTAAACTCGTCTGCTCTTGTAAAGACAGTAGTTTCAAAGCTAGGATCATATTCCTGAGTCTGAGTCTTATTTTCATCTTGTATTATATTCAGGTCTACACCTTCAACACCTATTATATCCCTTCCAAACTCAGCATATAATTTTGCCTGCTCGGCTATGGCTCTTGAAAGCTCTTCTTCATCGATATGCTGCTTTCCATCTTCATCTTCAGACTGTATTTTCTGCAGGTCAATAAAAGGATAGTCTTTTTCGATACGGCTAAGTCTCTCCTCTTCTTTTTTCATTCTTCGTCTTATCCGGTTTTCTTCCTGAGCTTCCCTGTATCTTTCATGCTGTTCTTTTGCTATATCTGCTGTTTTTTCTGCTCCATGCTTAGCCGCACTTATAAAACTTTTTTCTGTAACTACTACCATGCAGGCTATAAATAAAGCAATCAGTATAAGATAAGCACCTACAGTTCCAGTAAGACCTCTTAATACTCCTGCAATAACTCCGCCTATAAGGCCTCCTCCAAGCGCACCATTTGCACCTTCTTTGTAATAATCCAAAAATGGAAGAAGCTCCTCTCCTCCAAACAAAAGCTGCATAAGCGCACTAAGTATTAGTATGATGGTTATGCATGAAATAAGCTTGAGCTTAGCAAGAAAATTACCTTTTTCTTTTATGTAAATGCCAACTGATATGAGCATTAATACCGGAAATGCATAAGCAGCATTACCTAAAAGTCCTTTTTCAAAGGAAGATACATAGTCACCTGCAACACCAAGTATATTGAAATTACACAAAAACAAAAACAGGCCTAAAAATGCAGCCGCTATCACTATTATTTCTGATCTTATAAAGCGTTTCTGCTTATCTATAGTTCTCTTATCCTGCTTTCTTTTAGTTGTCTGGCTCTTTTTTCCTGTACTCCTTGTACTCTTAGAAGCTGTTCTTTTATTAGCCACTGTTTTTTTTCTATTTGAACTGTTTTCTGACAAAACACATCCCCCTGAATTTAAACATAGATATTTGTATTATACAAAATTTAATTTATTTTAGCAAATCAAAAGTGCCATCCCATAAGGACAGCACTCTTTCTATAAGCTTTAACCTATTACATTTCTTATTGCTACAGGTGTACGGTAATTCCATCTGTAAATTCTTATTCCACTTCTTCTTGAGGCAGCATTTACAACCTGTCCGTTTCCAATATAAATTCCTACATGATTTATAGTTCCCTGGGAATTTGCATAGAATACAAGATCTCCCGGCTTCATCTTGTCTGATTTTATACCTACTCCGGCCTTTGCCTGATCACGGCTTACCCTAGGCAGTTTTATACCAAAATGTTCAAAAACCTTGAGTGTAAATCCTGAACAGTCAGCCCCATTTGTAAGAGATGTACCGCCCCATACATATGGATTTCCTACAAACTGACAAGCGTAGTTAACAAGCTTATTTCTAAAAGCCATTTCAGCATTTTCAGCCTCTACTGCAGGATAATATTCTATAGCTTCCTGCACGCCATATCTTACCTCAACATTGTTATCCCTGGTTGATACAAAGGCTTTTTCACTCTCTCCATCTTCATCTGAACTGTCTAATTCTATCTCTACCCATCCATCATACTGATCAAGTACATGATAGGCCTGATTCTTTGTAACCTGAGTCCATACCTTTGCATCAAGGCTTGGCTCCGTTCTTACATTAAGAGCATCTGTTCTTACATAAGCTGTAAGCTCAGCTGACTCTACTGCAAGATTTTTCGCAGCACTTCCTGTCAGACAATAATCTGCACTTACATAACCGGTAACATTTCCTGAGCGTATCTTATACCATGTTTTGCCTTCGGATTCGACTGTTTCCAGAAGCTCAGCTCCTGCCTTTGATGGGAACTTACCGCAAATATTCTCTATTCCCTTATCCTCTGGAGTCTTCCTTATATTGATAAAGTTCTCAGCATTGGAGATAACTATATTTTCAAACTGGGTAAGTGCCCTCTCTCTTAAATCAATTTTTCTGGCAGTATCCAGACAAGACTTTATAACTGCATTATTATCTGCAATATTGATATAGGCCTCATCCAGCTTATCACTAAAATCAGCTACAATCTTAGCCCAGTCGCCTTCAATAGATATAAGTTCATATCTATCTCCACGTCTTGCTTTTCCTACAACATTTTGCGGATCAATTTCAGGTGCACTTCTGATATTTAGGACATCAACAGTTATTTCTGCTCTCTCTTTTATATTTTCACGGGCAATATTAAGTGCATCATCACCTTTTGTAATATATTCTGTAGAAACATAGCCTTCGACATTACCAGATTTTATATAACTCCAGCCATTTTCCTCGCTTATGACGTCCATAGCAGCATTCTTTGCAATGTTTCCAATAATATTTGTCATATCATTGCTGTCCTGCTGACTTCTTACATTGATATATCCCTCTGTATTTACTACTGCAAGATTTGTATATAAAGAAAGCTCTTCATTTATCTTTTTCTCCTTTTCAAGTGCCTGAAGCTCTTCATCTGAAAGTGTAGTTTCTGACTCTGTAACAGCTCTTCCTTCAATATCAGAACTATTCTTTAGTCTCATTGCAAAAAATGCAGCTATTACTATCATCAAAACCAGAAAAACAAATGTAGCTGTAAGGAATGTCTTATTTGAAATATGCCTTCCTCTTAAATATATGCCTGGCTCTGCCTTTTCATGCTTTGGATATTTATTTATATATTCTTCCTGATAAAGCTCTTTTTGGAGTTCGCCAAGGAGTCCTGTTGCACTACCTGAAGCTGGACCTGATTCCTTTTTAACTTCTTTTTTATTAAGTTCTGTATCTAATTCTATCTCATCAAAAAGCTCTTCATCCTTTTCAAGCTCTGAACTCATCCACCATATTCTCCTATTATTGTAATCCTACACCAGGTCCGCTTTCAGGACGGTTAAACCTCTCGTCATAGATAACATTACCTTCACCCGGTCCCATAGGCGAAACTACTACGCTTTCACTTTCGCCCTCACTTTCACTTTCAGGCTCTGTTTCAGGTACAGGAGGAACATATGAACTGTCATCTGTTGACTTATGCTCTTCTCCATCTGGAATAACAACCATACCACCAGCTGTATGATGGTCACATATTGTATCAGGCACATTATCTATATCAAAATACTCTTCATAAACAGCATTACTTCCGCCTCTTACATCTAAATAACAGCCTGATGAAGGAAGCTTACCACTCTTTCTACAAACGCTTATAGTCACTATATCGTCCGGCTTTTCAAATTCTTTATTTTCGAGTTCCTCATGAACCTTAGTCATGATCTTTCTCCAGATATTTTTATGGAAAGATGTTCCTCCATTATACTGTCCTGAAGCAGCATCATATAATGACTGGTTATCATCACAGCCGCCCCATATACCTGCTGTATAATATGGTGTATATCCAACAAACCAGATATCATTATTCTTGGTTGTTGTACCTGATTTTCCTGCTGCAGTCATATTATCCATTGCAGCTCTGCTGGATGTGTTATTAACAGTATATCCCTCAGCCCACTTTGAATGGGATATCATTGATCTACGCATTGCATCTGTGAGAAGGAAAGCTGTTGTTTCCTTCATTACTCTTTCTTTCTTACTTTCTGTAAGATCGATTATGCAGTTTCCGTCATGATCATATATCTTTGTAAAGAATTTAGGAGCTCCATACAGACCTGAATCCCCTATTGAGGCAAATGCATTTGTTAATTCGAGGTTGGTAACGCCTTCATAAAGACCTCCAAGTGCAAGTGCCGGATTACTGTCATTTTCCGAAAGTGTACTTATACCAAGCTTTCTTGCAAATTCTATTCCTTCATCTGGCGTAACTGTCTCCATAAGACATCTTACAGCTACAATATTCATTGAATATTCTATTCCATCTCTTATAGATGAATATCCAAAATATTCACCATCTCTCCACCAGTTTCTGAACTTTTTAGTTCCCATGATATATTCTGCATCATAGTATACTGTTGCAAGTGTTGCGCCATTCTCCTCTATTGCTGGTGCAAATGCAGATATTACCTTAAAAGTTGATCCCGGCTGCTTCTTTGTATTTGTTGCTCGGTTCAGAGTACGTGAATATTTCTTCTCTCCTCGACCACCTGAAATTGCCTTTACCTCTTTGGTATGCTGATCCATAAGGACAAAAGAAACCTGAGGCTGAAGTGTCGTATCAAGGCTCTCACCGAGTATCTCATCTCCATCCTTCAAAATATAATTTTTATATTCTTCTATAAGTTCCTTTATCTTATCCTCGGACTTGTAAAGTCCATCTGTTTCTGTGTCCTTTACCTCTTTAAGATATTTTTCTATATCTATTTCACTGTAATGTGTAACTGACTTATCTGCATGTTTAACTGAAAATCTCCACTTAAAGCTGTATTTTGCAGTATCATAATTATCTGGATTATTAACTTCCTCATCAACAATTGCCTGAAGCTTAGGATCCTGCGTTGACTCTATCCTAAGTCCACCTGAATAAAGAAGATTTTTTGCTTCTTCTTCTGTCATTCCAAGATAAATCTTAAATGCCTCTATACACTGCTCTATAAGCTCATCTGTAAAATATGAATAGACATTATTTTCCTTAGCCTGGGCATCATTTACATTTTTTATTCTCTCGTATACATTGTCATTGAGAGCTTCATTATATTCCTCCTCATCTATATATCCCTGATCTAACATATTTTTGAGCACCTGGGCTCTTCTCTTTTCGTTATTTTCAGGATTTTTGATAGGGTTATATTTTGTAGGGCTCTTTGGTATTGCTGCAAGTACAGCAGACTCTGATAATGTAAGCTCACTCACGCTCTTACCAAAATATCTCTGCGCTGCAACCTTTACCCCTAAGGTATTGTTTCCAAGATTTATAGTGTTTAAATAATCTGTAATAATACCCTTCTTAGTTTCTATCTTGTCTGCACCTGGCTGATTTTCAAGAATGAGAGCTATATACCATTCCTGAAATTTTCTTTCGTAAAGAGCAAAGCCATCCTCATTACCGCCCTTTAGGACATTGTTCTTTATAAGCTGCTGGGTGATGGTAGAACCGCCTCCCGCATCTTTATTTGTAAGGACTCCCATTACTGCTCTTGTAATAGATCTTAGGTCTATACCATTGTGTTCCCAAAATCTCTGATCCTCTATTGCAACAAAGGCATTTACAAGATCCTCTGGAAGCTCCTCATAAGTTGCCTCTTCTCTGTTAGAGCCTTCCTGTACAAGAGTTGCAATCAGGTTACCCTCAGTGTCATAAGCCTTTGATGCATAACCTGAAGGTGTAAATGAAAGCGAATTTACGTCAGGTGCGTTATCAATAATACCTTTGAACATTCCCAGTCCACATGTAAGTACACAAAACGCAAAAAGAAGGCAGACAAATAATAAAATCTTTCTAACCATCCTCACCTTTCTGTTTTCCTCTCTCGTATCGCCATAAACTATATCATCCAGCCTTGATGCAATAGCATCTTTGGTATACTTCATTTATTGTTTACCTCATTTTTTTCTGAAGCTCATTAAGCTGTCTTATACAATCCATATCATCTTCATTAAGCTTCACATTTGTAATGAATTCCTTGCCATAAGGATCTGTAACCTTAATTTCTATCACAGTTCCAGCTCCTACTCCATTTTGTCTTACAGCATTGATAAATGCTGGAAATTTGGGATGATTAGCCTGAAGTCTTGACATTATTTTTCTTAACTCTAGCATAAGCTGTATTTTATCAAACATTGTTTATTTCTCCTCTTAAAAGCTATTACCGCTTCCTTTTATCAAAAGTCTAATAAGGTATTTTATCACATCTTATTAGACAAAACAATTCATTTACATATTTTAGGATAATTGCCTAGCTATATGCTTTATGCTATACTATTGAATTAAGACGTTAGCGATATTCCGCTAAAAATTATACATTTTATTAGTGAGGCAAAAATGATACTTTCAGTAAGTGGATTAACAAAGTCATATGATGGTAAAGACATACTTAAAGATATTTCCTTCCATATTGAGGAAAATGATAAATGTGCCATAACAGGTATCAATGGTGCAGGTAAATCTACTCTTTTAAAACAGATAATAGGTGTCGAATCTCCTGACAGCGGTTATATAACTATACCAAAGGATACACGTATGGCCTATCTTTCGCAGAATCCTGATATAGTTTCCGGAAGGACTATCTATGATGAAATCTTAAGCGTAAAAAAAGACATTATAGATATGGAAGAAAAGCTAAGACAGCTTGAGCAGGATATGCAGCAGTTTGCTGACTGTAAAGAAAAGCTTGATGAAATATATAAAAGTTACAGTGAGTTAAGTCACAGATTTGAAGAAGAAAATGGTTATGCCATAAAATCAAATGTTGTAGGTATTCTAAAGGGACTTGGTTTTACAGAAAATGATTTTTCAAAGCCGGTTTCTGTACTTTCGGGTGGAGAGAAAACCAGACTTTCCTTAGGTAAGCTTCTCCTGGATGAGCCAGATATACTCCTTTTGGACGAGCCTACTAACCATCTGGATATAGCTTCTATATCCTGGCTTGAAAATTACCTTAAGGCATATAAAGGTTCAGTTCTTATAGTTTCACATGATAGATATTTTCTTGACAGGATAGTTAATAAGGTTCTTGATATTGATGCCGGAAAGGCAAGGCTCTATACCGGCAATTACACAGCATTTGCCGAAAAAAAAGCCTCTCTTCGAAAAGATATGATGAAGGCCTATCTGAATAACCAGGCTGAAATAAAACATCAACAAGAAGTAATAGCTAAGCTTAAGCAGTTCAACAGAGAAAAATCCATAAAGCGTGCTGAATCAAGAGAAAAGCTGCTAAGTAAAATAGAGCGTGTGGAAAAGCCTTTTGATATAGAAGATGCTATGAAATTGCATTTTGCACCTTCTTGTACCTCTGGTAATGATGTTCTATATGCCGAAGGACTTTGCAAGTCATTCGGATCAAGGGAGCTCTTTTCTGGTGTTTCCCTTGATGTAAAAAGAGGCGAAAAGCTTTCTATAATTGGACCAAATGGAACAGGAAAAACAACACTGCTTAAGATAATTAACGGAAATGAAACTGCTGACTCAGGTGAGATACAATTTGGTTCAAAAGTACAGCTTGCATACTATGATCAGGAACACAATGTACTCAATCCTGACAATACAGCTTTTGAAGAAATTTCAGATGCTTATCCAGATATGTCAAATACCGAAATAAGAAACTTACTTGCAGCATTTTTATTTACAGGTGATGACGTATTCAAATATATACGTGACCTTTCTGGAGGTGAAAAGGGAAGAATTTCTCTTGCAAAATTGATGCTTTCAAATGCAAACCTCCTTCTTCTTGATGAGCCAACTAACCATCTGGATATTACATCTAAGGAAATACTTGAAGAAGCAATAAAAAATTACGAAGGCACAGTTATATATGTATCTCATGACAGATATTTTATAAATCAGACAGCTACCCGTATATTAGAGCTCGACCATGGGCACTTTGTTAATTATATTGGAAACTACGATTACTATCTAGAAAAGAAGGAAGATCCTGATTTTGACAAAGAAAAGTCAATAAGCGGATATGTAAATACAGCTTCAAGGTCTGAGATAATTTCTACAAACGAAAATACAGCCTCTAACAGCAAACTTGACTATAAGGAACAGAAGGAAAGAAAAGCAAAGCTTCAGAAGCTTAAAAACCAGCTCAATACAACTGAGAAATCAATCGAGGAAATAGAAGCAAAGGACATGGAACTTGATGAGCTGATGCAGGATCCTTCAATAGCCACGAATTCTGCTAAGCTTAATGAAATCAGCTCAAAAAAAGCAGAGCTTGCAGTAAAGCTGGAAAAGCTTTTCAAGCTCTGGGAAGAACAGTCTCTTGCTATAGAAGAGTTTGAAAATGATAGCCTTTAACTTTGAAAGGAATTAACATGAATAATGAAAACCTAAAAACAAAAGAAAATAAAAGTGAACATTCAGCTCTTGCACGTATACTTGCAGTAATAGGCCTTTTGGTTATATTAGGCCTTATTACTGCCCTTATATATTCACTTGTAACAGGCAAAAGTGTAAATGTTCTTTTGATGATTCTTTTTTGCCTTATAGTTATACCTTGTATACTTTTTGTATTGATCTGGTTTGCAAAGCTGATTAAGTAATCCTTAAACACACAAATCTTCCTTTGTATCTATGTCTTTAAGCTTAAATGAATCAATATAATGATGATATATTTCATCTGGATGCTTTTTTATAAGCTGCATACCACCCCTGTCGCCTCTTATATTCATCGTTTCATCATAATATGCTGAAGATATGCTTCCTGGATTAGATATCTTAAGACCATCATCCATAACAGCAAAATGCTTTCCAGAATATATATAACCCTTTACATATTCATACATATCCTCTGCTGTAAGAGCCGGCATGTCCGCTGCACAGTATATATATTCCGTACAGCAAAATGACTTGGCCATCTTAGCTCCAAGCCTTACTGAACCTGCTATTCCCTCTTCATATTCTGTATTAATACATATTCTGACTCTGCCCTGCTCCTTAAGACTAAGTATTTCTAGATCCTCAAGGATTTCCTTATATCTTGTTACAAGTATAAGTTCTGAGTCAAAATTAAGCCTATCTCTTAACAGTGAAGCAGCTTTTAAAAGCTCATAAAGAATATGTTTATATAGTTTATTCCCATTATAATCTTTGAGTAGTTTATTTTCCCCAAATCTTCTCGCATACCCTGATGCCATAACTATAAATGCCGGCTTCCTTTCTCGCAAAATATAATTAATCTTAAGCTCCGGATACTTCTTTGAAAGAGGTCTTATATAAAATTTATTTGCAAGCTCTTCCAGAATTTCTTCTGTAACAAGCTTGTCATCAGAATATATATTTTGAAGCTCATTTCTATGACAGACATTATGAATTTTTTTTCCTATAGCATGTTTTCCCATGATTACAACAATTTCATCTGTTTTAATTGGAATTACAGGCTCCTTACCTTCTATAGGTATTTTTGCTGGTAAATGCTTTGAGCCATCAGCTTCAACGAGCAGGTAATCAAATATCTTTATAAGACAGCTGAAAATGCTGTCACCCGGATATGATAGCTTCTCTTCCTCATCTGAAAGCTTTCCTACATATAGGGTATCCTCCAGGCTTCCATAAAAAATATTTTCAGAACCATGACTAAAAATATTCATATCAGAAATATCTGGTTTAAGTATATGTGTAGTCGTTGTTATACAGACTTTTTTGCCCTCATCCTTCAGCTTTTTAGCAAGATCTCTTATATAAGTACTTTTTCCACCTGCTCCGACTACTGCTATAACATGGGCTTTATCTGGCATGTTATAGCTTAAATCCTCGATACTATTGCTATATTCTTTTCCTTCTTCCTTCATTTTTAAAATGGCTGTCTGATATCCTCAAGTCTGAGTGTTTTCTTCTCAGCTACCTTCCTTCTATTCTCTGCTACTGCTCTCTTTAAAATAAGCTCAGCTGCTATACTTACAGCTATTTCCTCAGGAGTTTCTGCTCCAATCTGTAAGCCTACAGGAGCATAAAACCTAGCTGTATCATCCTTGGTAAAGCCATCATCATTTAAAAGCTTAGCTTCTATTGTTGCAAGCTTTCTTCTGCTTCCTATTACTCCTATAAACCCAGCCTTTGTTTTGAGTATCTGCCTTTGAACCATATAGTCATATTCATGACCTCTTGTCATAATCAAAACATAATCCTTTTCACTTAAATTAACCTTTGATAAGACATCTTCATAATCTGAACATATAAGTCTCTTTGCATGAGGGAATCTTTGTGCATTTACAAAATCTCCCCTGTCATCATATACAACCGTATCAAATCCAATATTATTGAGGAGTTCAGCTGTCGCTACTGAAACGTGGCCTCCTCCAAACATATAGACTATACCCTTTTCAGATTTAAGTCCTGAAATGATTTCCTCAATAAAAGCTAATGAATTAAGAAGCTTATCCTTATCTGCTGAAAGATAAGTAAAATCCACTTCAATATTACCGCCGCATATCATTCCAATGTCTGCTACTTCATTTCGTGTAAGTGAATAATCTACATGCCCTGAACTCTTATTTTCAAGCATTTTTGCACCATCAAGCGTAGCTTTGTACTCAACACTTCCACCACCTACAGTTCCATAGCTTTTTTTATCTTTGTCAATAAGCATATATGCATCTATACTTCTAGGTGTACTTCCATCTGAATTAGCTATATGAGCAAGCATTATATCCTTCCCGTCACCTAGCATATTTTTTGCCAGTTCAAGCGTTTCCAATACTGTCATTTTTCACATCCTCCCCTGTATTATTTATTTTCTTAAAATACTTTTCTGCTACACTAGCAGTATATTCCTTTACTTCGGCAGCAAAACTGTCATAATCATTTAAAAAAGCTCTGCCTTTTTGTGAAATTTCCGAGCTTCCTCCTCCTACGCCCCCATTTTTTGACACAAGGAGCTGAAAGCCAAGCTCATCCTCAGCTCTTTTTATTATTTTCCAGGCTTTTGAATATGACATATTCATATACTTAGCTGCGGATTGTATAGAGCCATGCTCATCAATAAGATGCAAAAGTGTAGCTACACCTGGCCCAAAGAACTTTTCCTTTCTCTTTATGGTAAGTCTGATCATAGGCTTAAAGTCATCATCCGAGAGATTCAGATATGCGTCATTTACGTATATATCTTTTTCTATTCTTGCCATTTTATGTCCTTTCAGAGGCTTTTATACTCTTATATATTTTATTCCGTTATATTTTTATAAATATACTGATAGTAAAATTATATATCCTAAATAAAAAAAAGCAAGCCTAATTTTTTTATAGGTTGCTTTTTGAAATTTACTATTCTCTTCTTGCTTTTTTACGTTTTTTTACATAAGGAAGCATCTCATAAGTCCCTGTATTTTCTTCTATCAAAAGCTCATCCAGATCATCGCATAAAGCTTTCATTACACTTGTAGGAACAGACTTATACTCCAGGTTTTTCTGTTTAAGTTCATTTACAAGCTTATTTTTAAGTGCAATTATATCGGCAGATACAGGTATCCTCTCGTAGCTGATTTTTCTGCTTTTTTTATACTTATTTCTAAGCTTTGCGGCTTCCTGCTCAGCTCTGATTGCTTTATCTGATATTTTTGTCACTGACAGCTTTTGCCATACAAGTGCAAGTGTAATGGCATCTGACAAAGCATTATGCTGCTTTTCATTATTTATCTCGCACAAATATGCCAGACTTTCTAAGGAAAATAAAGCAAGTCTTTCATCATATTTTCTTAGCCATTTCTGAAAATTTACAAATTTGTCCAAAACAGCTCTTTCCCTTCTTCCATACATCTTATATTTTATAAGCATATGTTCAAGGCGTTCTCTGTCATTTCCACCAAGACAAAAAATATTATCTACTTTATTTTCCTCTATATATTTTACAAATTCCCTGAATACCTCTGGAAATGCCGGAGCAAGAGCCAGCTCTTCCTGCCTTAAACCTGTAAATGATGTAAATCTTTCTGCCAGCTGTTCCTTATCTGTATTTCTTATTAATCTGCTAAAAATGCTGTTTCCGTTATCCCTAAGTATAACTGCTCCTATAGACACAACGTCTCCTTGCTGTTCTCCATAGTTATACATACCAAATTCGCTGTCATAAAAGCAATTTATTATGTCTTCATCATTATATAAGCTTACTCTATTTTCCGCTTTATCAAAATTATCCATGATAAAATCTTCATATTCAGTAAGCTTATAATCATTGGCCTTATTTATAGAAATAAACTGCTCCAGAACTCTTCTTGCTGCCTCTTTTGATCTAAAGCCCTGCTGCCTGTATATAGGATATCTCTTTTCTATAAGACTTATAAGCTCAATATGGCTCACCACCATACATACTCTTTCAGCTCTCTTCTTCTTTGCTGCAATGACAAAATAGTATTTCTTTATAGTTTTTATCTTATTTCCCATCCGTCATTCCTTATTATATATTTTATTATCTTTCCAGATATGGCTTAAGGTATTTTCCTGTATAGCTTCCAGCCTGCTTTACGACCTCCTCAGGTGTTCCATTAGCTATAACTCTTCCTCCTCCTGCTCCACCTTCTGGACCGATATCTATTATATAATCCGCTGTCTTTATAACATCCAGATTATGTTCTATAACTACTACTGTGTTTCCATTTTCACTAAGTCTTCTCAATATTTCTACCAGCTTATGTACGTCCGCAAAATGTAAGCCTGTAGTAGGTTCATCCAAAACATAGATTGTTTTTCCAGTACTTCTCTTTGAAAGCTCTGAGGCAAGCTTGATTCTCTGTGCCTCTCCTCCGGAAAGCTGTGTACTTGGCTGCCCCAGCTTGATATATGAAAGTCCAACATCATACAAGGTCTGCATTTTCCTCTGTATGGCTGGTACATTCTTAAAGAATTCAAGAGCCTCCTCTACAGTCATATTAAGTACATCGTAGATAGATTTTCCCTTATATTTTACATCCAGAGTTTCTCTATTATATCTCTTACCTCCGCAGACCTCACAAGGCACATATACATCAGGAAGGAAATGCATCTCTATCTTTATAATTCCATCTCCCGAACAGGCCTCACAACGACCGCCTTTAACATTGAAGGAGAAACGTCCTTTGTTGTAACCTCTAAGTTTAGAATCGCTGGTAGCCGCAAAAAGATCTCTTATAAGATCAAAAACACCTGTATATGTGGCTGGATTAGATCTAGGTGTTCTTCCTATAGGAGACTGGTCTATACAAATTACCTTATCAAACTGCTCTATTCCCTCTATAGAACCATGTTTTCCTGAAAGAACCTTTGCCCTGTTAAGTTTTCTTGCAAGCTCCTTATATAGGATTTCATTTACAAGAGAGGACTTTCCACTTCCTGAAACTCCGGTTACACAGGTAAATACACCTACTGGAAATGCAACATCGATATGCTTTAGATTATTTTCATGTGCATCTCTTATTGTAATAAAGCCCCTTGGCTCTCTTCTTGTCTCAGGGACTTCTATCTTAAGCTTGCCTGAAAGATATTTTCCTGTAATTGAGTTAGGATTATTCATTATTTCTTCTGCTGTTCCCTCGGCAACTACATATCCGCCATGCTCACCTGCACCAGGACCTATATCTACTATATAATCAGCAGCTTTCATTGTATCTTCATCATGCTCTACAACTATAACTGAATTTCCCAAATCTCTTAAATGCTTAAGTGTTGCAAGAAGTCTGTCATTATCTCTTTGATGAAGTCCAATAGAAGGCTCATCCAAAATATATGCCACACCTACAAGTCCGGAACCAATCTGGGTAGCAAGTCTGATTCTCTGTGCTTCACCTCCGGAAAGTGTAGCTGTTGCTCTGCTAAGTGTAAGATAATCCAGTCCTACATCTATCAAAAAGCTTATTCTGGCTCTGATTTCCTTAAGAATAAGACTGCCTATCTTCATCTGGTAATCACTTAACTCAAGTGAATCTAACTTATCTCTAAATATTCCTATGGATGTATCAGTTATCTTGTAAATATTTTCTCCTGCAATAGTAACTGCAAGACTGCTTTGTTTAAGCTTTTGCCCCTTACAAACAGGACAAATATCCTTTCTCATGCATTCTTCGTATGCAGTTTTTATTTCCTGGGAATAAGATTCCTTATATCTGCGCTTTAAATTCTCTACCAGTCCTTCAAAGGCAACTTCATGAACATTGCCCCTGCCAAACTGGCTCTCATAAAATACCTTTACCTTCTTACCGCCAGTTCCATTTTCTATTACTGATCTTGCAGACTGTGACAGCTTTTCATAAGGAGTATCCAGACTAAAACCATAGGCCTTTGACAAGGCTTCAAGCATGGCATGGGTATAAGAACCCTGCTGACCACTTGAATTCCAGCCCATTACCTGAATCGCTCCCTGATTTATTGAAAGCGATCTATCCGGAATGATAAGATCCAGATCAAACTCCAGCTTATATCCAAGTCCAAAGCATTCTGGACAGGCTCCATATGGATTGTTAAATGAAAACGATCTTGGCTCTATTTCTTCTATACTTATTCCACAGTCAGGACAGGCAAAATTTTGAGAAAAAGTTATCTCCTCTCCGTCAATTACATCAACTATCATAAGACCATCTGAAAGATGGAGTACATTTTCAGCTGAATCCGTAAGTCTCTTCTCTATTCCCTCTCTTACAACAAGTCGGTCGACTATTATTTCAATGTTGTGTTTTATATTTTTATCAAGCTTGATTTCCTCAGAAAGATCATAGAGATTTCCATCAATTCTAATTCTTACATATCCCTGACGTCTTGCCTGATCAATGAGCTTTACATGCTCTCCCTTTCTTCCCCTCACTACTGGTGCCAGCAGCTGAATTTTTGTTTTTTCAGGAAGTTTCATTATAATATCTACCATCTCGTCGACGGTCTGTCTCTTAATCTCTCTTCCACATTTTGGACAATGAGGAATACCTATTCTGGCATAAAGAAGTCTAAGATAATCATATATTTCTGTTACTGTACCTACTGTAGATCTAGGGTTATGATTTGTAGATTTCTGGTCTATGCTTATTGCTGGGGATAGTCCCTCTATGCTCTCAACCTTTGGCTTTTCCATCTGTCCAAGGAACTGCCTTGCATAAGATGAAAGAGATTCCATATATCTTCTTTGACCTTCAGCATATATGGTATCAAAAGCCAGAGAGGATTTTCCTGAACCTGAAAGTCCGGTCAATACAACCAGCTCATCTCTTGGTATATCAATATCTATATTTTTTAGGTTATGCTCTGCCGCACCTCTTATCTTTATAAACTGCTTTGCCATTTATTTTCCCGCTTTCTTCCTGGTAAAATAATTATACATGTAATAAATTATAAATGATAACAATACTCCGCATACTATATCAACTATACTATGTTGTTTAATTCCCATTGTAGAATAACCAATTAAAAGTGTTATAACCATGCAATAGCCTTCAACGGTTGAAGTAATATCCGGGAGCCTGCTGTCCTTAATACTTAACATTATAGCTGTTATTGTAGCTATATGTATAGATGGACAAACTCCATATGGTGTATCAAAATGTCTTATAAGCTGAACTGCCTTTGAGCATATGTCTGTTCCTGTAATTGGCTCTCTAAGGTTAATACCGTTTGGAAATATAAGATATATAATAAGTGATACAGTCATTCCTGAAAACATTACAATTGCAAGTCTTCTGAATTCTTTTCCAGACTTACTCATAAAATATAAAATCCAGCCTGGAACCCATATATACCATATAGCATATGGTATTACCATATATTGATTAAAAGAAATATATGAATCTAGCGGACATTCAATAATATAATGTGTAAGCGGAAGAGAATCTATGATAAAAAATGCTATAAGATATATAGGAAAATAAAAAAGTAAAAGCTTATCCTTTTTACTTGCTGGCTCATCCCTATAGCCTGACTGATTTTGAGAATACATATAGTAATTATTATTCTTCCTTTTCTTAGACATTCGTTTATTCCTTTCCTTCATCAAACTGGCTCATGTATAAATTATAATAATATGCTTTTTTATTCATCAGCTCTTCATGTGTTCCTGATTCAACTATATTTCCATTGTCCATAACCAGTATTATGTCTGAATCTATGATAGTTGAAAGTCTGTGTGCAACTACAAATGTTGTCTTTCCTTCCATCAATTTAAGGAAAGCCTTCTGTACCTTCTGCTCTGTCCTTATATCAATGGATGAAGTTGCTTCATCCAAAAGAAGTATAGGTGCATCTTTAAGCATTGCTCTTGCTATACATATAAGCTGCTTTTCCCCCTGGGACAGGCTGTTGCCCTCGTTTGATATTATTTCATCATAGCCATTCTTAAGTCTTTTTATAAAACTATGAGCATGTGCATCCTTTGCGGCTCTTATTATATCCTCATCACTAGCATTTTCATTTCCATAGGCAATATTATCACGGACTGATGCCTTCTTAAGCCAGGTATCCTGCAATACCATGGCAAAATATTCCCTGAGCTCGGATCTTTTTAAATTTTCTGTAGGAATGCCATCTAAACATATTTTCCCTTCGTCTGGATCATAAAATCTCATTAGAAGATTAATAAGCGTAGACTTACCGCTTCCGGTAGGTCCTACTATAGCCACTCTCTGTCCTTTTTTTACGGATAAAGACAGATCTTTGATAAGTTCTTTGCTCTTGTCATATGAAAAGCTCATATTTTTTATATCTATATTTCCCTTTACTCTAAGAGGTGGATCTGTTAACTCCTTGCCCTCTGTTTCAGCTTTTTCATCAAGTATTTCGAATATTCTCTGACATGAGGCGAGAGCGTTCTGCATCTCTGTAAAAACTCCGCTTATTTCATTGAACGGCTTCGAATACTGTGAAGCATAACTTAAAAATGAAGTAAGTCCGCCTACTGTTAGCCCTCCGCCTATTGCCATAAAAGCTCCTATTACGGCAACTATAGCATAGATAACAGCATTTATAAAACGTGTTAAAGGATTGGTGACAGAGGAAATAAAAACTGAATGCTTGTAGCTTCCAGCAAGTTCTGCATTTATTTTTTCAAATCTTTTCAAAGCTGTTTCTTCATATGAAAATGTTTTCACTGTCCTAAGCTCACTTACAAGCTCATCCGTAAGCGCTGCTACTTTTGCTTTATCCATAGCCTGCCTTTTAAAAAGCTTAAAGCTTCTTTTTGAAATGAATGAGGCAGCAATTAATGATAAAGGTGTTAAGATCACTACAGCTAAGGCAGTGATAAAATTTATTGTAAACATAAAATACAAGGTTACAAAAATACTTATCACTCCGGCAAAAAGCTGGTTAAAGCTCATGATCATTCCATCTGCAAGCTGATCTATGTCAACTGTAAGTCTTTGGAGCAGATCTCCATCCTTTTTCTTGTCAAGACTTGAAAATGGTAGTTTACTAATATGCTCAAATAAGCAATTTCTAAGCTTTTCTGTAAGCTTATATGTGATACTTAGATTTATCCTGTTCATTATCCATGTAAGCATGGATGAAGCGGCAATAATGAGTATCATAAGCTTTATCAGGCTCCACAGTATGACATTTCCAGCTCCGCTTCCATATACAGTAAGGTCTATTGCCTTACCTGTAAGCACAGGGATAAGAAGCTGAAGGATAGTAGAAAAGAAAGCAAAAAGTATCGATATAAAAATCAATACATACTGTCCCTTCATGGTCTTTATAAGTCTTAGAAGTGTAGCCTTACTGCCTTTTGATGTATTATTTCCTGTTGTCATGGAGCTACCTCCATTTCCTTCTGCTGGCTAAGAAAAATCTCTCTGTATAATTCATTTTCATGGATTAGCTTATCATGTGAACCAATTGCCTCTATCATCCCATCATTCATAACTATGATTTTATCCATATTTTTAACCATAGCAGCTCTCTGCGAAATGACTATAAGCGTAAGCTCCTTTTCTTCAGCAAAACTTGTAAGTTCTTCCCTTAACTTTCTTTCTGTTGCAAAATCCAAAGCTGAAGCAGGATCATCTAATACAAGAACCGGACTATTCATACACAGACCTCTTGCTATGCCAAGTCTTTGCTTCTGTCCTCCTGAGAGATTTCTTCCTCCCTGCTCTATATGATGCATCAGACTATCATCAAAGGACTCTACAAATTCCTTTGATTGTGAAACTTTAAGAGAAAACTCTATAAGCTCCTCAGAAACAGCTTTTCCCATTACTATATTTTCTCTGACACTTCCCTCAAACATTACAGCCTTTTGAGGCACCATGGTTACAGGCTTTTCATAGTTTTCTTTTAAATTGTCATTATAGCTTATATATCCCGAACTTGGCATATAAAGACCTGCTATGAGCTTGGCAAGTGTTGATTTACCAGATCCGGTTCCTCCAATAATTCCTATGTGCTCCTCTTTGTTTATCTCAAGATTTATATTGCTAAGTGCTGGTTCTTTTGCCTCAGGATAATAGAAATCTACATTTTCAAGTTTAATCAGGCTGTTCTCTTTAATTTTTTTTACATTTTCCTTGCTTGAATTTAAATGACTTTCATCTGTATTATTTGTATATGAAAATATCTCTTCTATTCTTCTGTCTGAGGCTACAGCCTTGGAAATAAGTATTATAAGGTTAGCAAACTTAACAAGCTCGACAAGTATCTGCCCCATATAATTAATCAGGGCAACAAGATTTCCCTTACTTAAAGTTCCAAAATCTATAAAAATAGCACCTCTCCAGATAAGCACTATTATAGCAGCATTAAGTACAAGAGCTGTAACAGGATTCATTACTGCTGAAATCTTTGATACAAATATCTGCATGGCAGTAAGCCTTCTGTTGTCTTCGGCAAATTCCTCACAGCATTTTTTCTCCCTGTTAAATGCTCTTATAACCCTTGAACCAGTTATCTGCTCTTTTGAAAGGCCTATGATTCTGTCCTGCCAAAGCTGCACTTTTTTGTATAGAGGTACTGTACCTAATAAAATTCCAAAAACGATTATGGTAAGTATAAGTATCGTTACAAAAAAGATAAGACTCATTTTCTTATCTATCTGGAAGGCCATAATTGCTGCACCAAAAACAACAAAGGGTGATCTCATAAACAGTCTTAAAAACATATTTATTCCATTTTGGACCTGATTTACATCTAAGGTCATGGATGTGAGAAATCTATCTGTTCCATACTTATCAATCTCGCTATAATCAAGAGAAAGTATATGTTTTAAAAGATCATTTCTAAGTCCTGTTGCAGCTATAGACGCCGAGCTTGCTGCAAACCACTGTGCGGTAAGTGAGCAAACTATACCTATGAATGCAAGAATTAAAAGTACTGCACCCATTTTTAAAATATACGAAGTATCTCCCCTGCCAATACCAAGATCTATCATTTTTGCAACTGCCATAGGAACAAGCAGTTCAAAAACAGCCTCCAGACATTTAAAAACTGGAGCCATTATGGTCTTTAATCTATAATTTTTTAAATAAAAATAAATTCTTTTCATCCTAATTTTACCTGATTACCAAATTACACTTATATCATTTTACGCATTTATTATTTAAAGTCAATTAACATATTAAACCAAAATAATACAGGTAATAGTCTTTTCTTGCCATTACCCATCATACATGTTATTATCTCTTTTATGAAAAAAATTTACATTATATACAAGTTAATAAGAAAATTTATGGATGACAATATGCCGGTTTATGCTGCTTCAGCGGCCTTTTGGATACTTATTTCATCTGTGCCTTTTTTGATGCTTATAATAACAGCAATTCAGTTTATACCTGGACTGGAAAAGGAAACTGTACAAATGATGCTTATAGAAGCGGCACCAAATATGCCTCAGTTCAGAACACTCATCACATCTGTAACAGATAATCTTTATATAAACAGTCCGGGAGCAATGATTTCAGTCAGTGCCCTGCTCTCAATATGGTCTGCATCAACAGGTGTGTATGGAATAGAAAAAGGGATTAGGAATATTTACGGCACAAGCAAAAACTCCAGCTACATAAAAATGAGACTTGGCGCAATGGTATTTACTTTTCTTTTCATTGTTGCCCTGCTTCTTACACTCATACTTATGGTACTTGGAAGTTCTATTCAAAATTTAGCCAATACCTACCTGCCATTTTTAGCACATATCGTTTCATATATTTTGAATTTTAAGCTTCTTATAACCATTGTTATGCTTTTTATAAGCTTTATGCTTATTTACAGATTCATGCCTGGTAAAGCAGATTATGTGAATCACCATTATCCGGGAGCTTTATTTGTAAGTCTTGGATGGGTTATTTTTTCATTTTTATTTTCTATCTATTTTACCTACTTTAAAAATATATCCTACATGTATGGTTCTCTGGGTGCTATAGTTCTTCTTATGTTTTGGATTTTCGCAATAATATGTATGGTATTTTTTGGAGCAGAAATCAATGCCTTTTGCTCTGTAATAACAGCAGAAAATAATAAATAAATACTAAAAAGTGCCTTCCAGAGCTTGGCTCCTTTAGGCACTTTTTTATTTTACTGATTTTCCATTTTTAAGGTTTCATTTGCAATATTTAATGCATGATCTCCAATTCTTTCAAAATCTGTAAGCATTTCAGAAAAGAGGATGCTGCCATCGTAAGAGCAAAGACCTGACTGAATTCTTGAATACATATTATTTCTAAAGCGGAGTGTCATATCATCTATCTCCTGCTCCATATCTGCAATCATCTTATGCCAGATATTGTAATCTTCCGGTGTTTCCATAAGAATTTCGAAGAGATCCTTACATATATCCTTCATTTCCTTTAGCTCAACATGTGTCTGCTCTGAAAATGTTATCTTCTTTTCCGTAATCATGTTTGAATATTCTGCTATATTGGTTGCATGATCACTTATTCTTTCTATATTTCCAGTAATAGAAAAGAGTGAATTGAATATCTGTCCGCCAGCTGCTGTTGTTTCTGCTGGAACAAGTGAGGTTATATATTTTGTTATCTCCTTATTAAGGAAATCAACGTATACTTCTTTTTCCTCTATAGTTCCAAGCTTATCCTTGGTTCCTTCCTCTATTGTTTCAAATGCAAGACGTACATTATCTCCTGCCATAGCCATCATACGTAAAAGCTCTTTTTTGATTCCGCCCATACATACTACAGCTGCACCAATCTTATCTGTATTGATGTGTTTTACGTCAAGGAGATATCTTACCTTCATAACACCCTGTTCCTCAGCATTTGTATCCTTATCCTTAAGAATAAGCTGTGCAAGTCTTCCAAGATAGGTTCCTACAGGAAGCAACAGAAGGGTTGTAACGATATTGAAAAATGTATGCATATTTGCTATCTGCTTAGGTACATCTCCAGGAGACCAGCTCTCAACAATAGATATCAAAGGAGTAGCTATACATAATATTGTAAATATCACAGTTCCTATAACATTAAACATAATATGTATAAGTGTAGCTCTCTTTGCATTCTTACTTGTACCAATAGAAGCAAGGAAAGCTGTTATACAGGTTCCTATGTTCTGTCCAAACAATACAAAGGCTGCTCCGTTTAAGGCTATAACTCCACTTCCTGCCAAGGCCTGAAGTATACCGATAGATGCTGAAGAGGACTGGATAATAGCTGTAAATGCTGCACCTGCAAGTATACCAAGAATAGGATTTTCAAACTTTGTAAGCAGACCTACGAAAGTCTCTGAGGCTGCAAGTGGCTTCATTGCTGCTCCCATCATATCCATTCCAATGAAAAGAACACCTAAGCCTGCAAATATTTCACCTATGTGCTTAATCTTTTCATTTTTCATAAATACGATAGCTGCAACACCAATAAATGCAACTAATGGTGCAAGCTCACCTACATCTAAAGCAATCAGCTGTCCTGTAATTGTAGTTCCTATATTTGCACCCATGATAATCCATATAGCCTGGTTAAGTGTCATCATTCCTGAATTAACAAAACCTACTACCATTACTGTAGTTGCTGATGAAGACTGGATAACTGCTGTAATAAGTGCACCTACAAGGACTCCCATGAATCTGTTGGCTGTAAGCTTTTCAAGAATAGTCTTCATCTTGTTTCCTGCTGCAGCTTCAAGTCCTGTACTCATCATCTGCATTCCATAGAGGAACAAAGCCAGGCCTCCCAAAAGACCCATGATATTAGTAGTTTCCATCGATAACTCCTCTTTCAAAAACGTTAATAAAACTTTACTTTCATCAAGGTGCATTATATGAAGTATTACAAGGCTCGTCAACGCATTTTACAATCATTTTACAAAGGTTTTACTCTATGGATTTTTCAAGGTTTTAAACTTTACAAATGAACTTTTTATTAAAATTTTTTACTTTATTGAAACAACCTCGTAGCCCTCTTCTGTTACGGCATTTTTAAGAATTTCATTATCAATATCTGTATCCATGCTAACTACAGCTGTTCCTTCAGTATGGCTTACTTCTGCTGTGCTTACTCCATTAATAGCCTCCAAAGCTTTTTTTACATGAGCCTCACAGTGTCCACACATCATACCCTTAATTTCCATTGTCTTTGTTGTCATTTTATTTTCCTCCTTAATATCATCTAAAGCAATATTTATTTTTTTATTTTGCTTTTTATCTCTTTTTTTGTCGTATATATTGAAAAGGTTAAGCCTTAATGCATTGGTAACAACACAAAAGCTTGATAAACTCATGGCAGCTGCACCAAACATTGGATTTAATTCCCATCCTGTTATACCTATAAATACTCCCATAGCAAGTGGAATTCCAAGAGCATTATAGAAAAAGGCCCAAAACAGATTTTCATGAATATTTTTAAGCACCTGTCTGCTAAGTCTTATAGCTGCCGGAACATCGCTAAGTCTTGATTTCATCAGAACTATATCTGCTGCATCTATAGCAACATCTGTGCCTGCTCCTATTGCTATTCCTATGTCGGCTCTGGTAAGTGCTGGTGCATCATTGATACCATCTCCAACCATTATAACCTTTCCTCTTGTCATAAGTTCCCTTACAACTTCTTCTTTTCCATCTGGCAGGACATTGGCTATAACCTTATCCACACCGGCAACTTTTCCTATAGCCTCAGCAGTATTGCGGTTATCTCCGGTAAGCATAACAACCTTCATTCCCATGCCTTTGAGTTCACTTATTGCTTCCGTGCTTTCCTCTTTTATAACATCTGCTACTGCTATTACACCTATAAGCTCCCCATCCTTTGAAAAATACAAAGGTGTCTTTCCTTCATCAGCCAATCTTTGGGAAATTGCTTTAACCTCGTCTGATATAGTGCATTTTGTCTTTATAAAATCCAGCTTACCAGCTGCAACCCTATATCCATCAACAATGGCTTCTATACCATTTCCAGCATAGCCTTTCCATTCTTTGGCTTCTGGAACCTCTATCGATTTTTCTTTACAATTTTCCATAATTGCAAAGGCTAAAGGGTGCTCACTCCTATACTCTGCTCCTACAGCAAGTCTTATAAAATCATTTTCGTCTAAATCTGTTACAGGTATTATATCTGTAACTTTTGGCTCACCCTTTGTTATGGTTCCGGTTTTATCCAGAACAACTATATCTGCTTTTCCAGTTTCTTCAAGCGACACAGCTGTTTTAAACATAATGCCATGCTTTGCACCCATTCCATTTCCTACCATTATAGCCACAGGTGTTGCAAGACCAAGTGCGCATGGACAGCTTATTACAAGTACAGATATACCTCTTGCAAGAGCAAAACCAAAGTCCTTTCCAAGTATAAGCCACACAAACATTGTTATTAAAGCAATACTTATAACAGAAGGTACAAATATACCTGAAATACGGTCTGCTACTTTGGCTATAGGCGCCTTTGTAGCTGCTGCATCACTTACCATCTGTATAATCTGGGATAGGGTCGTATCTTCTCCTACTCTTACTGCCCTGCATCTAAGATATCCCGAGGTATTAATAGTAGCTGCTGAAACCTTATCTCCAGCTAACTTATCAACAGGAATACTTTCTCCTGTCAGAGAAGCTTCATTTACTGCTGCCTCTCCATCTAAAACCTCTCCGTCTACTGGTATTGTTTCTCCCTGCTTTACAATAAATATATCTCCAGGCTCTACCTCTTCTATATAGACTTCCTCTTCTATACCATTTCTCTCTATCCTTGCTGTTGAAGGTGCAAGTTTCATAAGAGACTTTAGTGCATCTGTTGTCTTTCCTTTTGCTCTGGACTCAAGCATTTTCCCCATAGTAATCAAGGTTAAGATCATCGCTGCAGACTCAAAATATAACTCATGCATTGCACTCATAACAAGCTCAGAATTTCCCTGAGACAAGCCTTCACTCATAATAAAAAGCTGTACAAGACTATATATATATGAAGCTGAAGAACCAAGTGCAACAAGTGTATCCATATTTGGAGCTTTATTGATTAAAGCTGTAAATCCACTTATAAAGAACTTCTGATTTATGACCATTACCGCAGTGGTAAGAACCAGCTGGTAAAGGCCCATTGACATATGATTATCCGCGAGAAATGAAGGTAAAGGCCATCCCCACATCATTCCTCCCATTGATACGTACATAAGTGGCAGGAGAATTATTACTGATAAAATAAGTCTTCTCTTTAATATAGGAGTCTCCCTGTCTTCCAGTGCCTCCTCATATTCCTTGGCTGAGGACTTTTTTCTGTCTCCTCTGGCATTTTCCTTAAGACTGGCACCATATCCTGCCTTTTTTACAGCCTCTATGACAGTGTCAGCGTCAACATCGCCTTCTACTCCCATTGAATTTGTAAGAAGGCTTACCGAGCAGCTTTCAACATTGTCCAGGGCTGATACAACTTTTTCTATTCTGGAACTGCAGGCCGCACAGCTCATTCCCGTTATATTGTATTTCTTCATATTTTCCTTTCTTTTACTATATTATTTCATCAGCTTCTTAAGAACTGTTACAAGTTCATCTATAGTTTCTTCTTTTCCTTCTTTAATATCTTCTGCAACACAGGTTCTGATATGCTCTGCCAGAAGGACCTTGTTAAAGCTGTTAAGCGCAGCATTTACTGCTGCAACCTGCACAAGAATATCTGTGCAATATGCATCATTTTCAAGCATGGCTTTGATACCCCTAACCTGTCCTTCGATTCTGCTTAATCTGTTTATAAGGCTCTTATACTCCTCTTCACTTCTTTTTTTTGTTTTATGTGAACAGCATTCTGACATAAAGACTCCTTTCAGAAAAATAATATTTTATAGTTAAAGCAAAAAATACCCATAAAGGGTATTTTCATTATATACCCCATGTGGGTATATGTAAATATTTTATTTTCTATTTTTATTTATTTTTTCCATAATTAAATCTGACAAACAGGCTGAAAATGCACCTATTACAAAGCCAGCTAAAACATCTGAAGGATAATGCACGCCAAGATAAAGCCTGGAAAAAGCAATTAATACAGCAAGCAGCAAGAAAAGCCAGCTATATTTTTTAGGAAATGCCCTGTAAAGCACAAATGCTGCTGCAAATGATGCACAGGTATGCCCAGATGGAAACGAAAAATCTGATGGATGCTCTATAAGAGGCACGATGAAGCTATATGCATCATATGGTCTTGTTCTTCTCACTATATTTTTTAGAAACAGATTCGTTATAATAAATCCTGTTCCTAATGACAATAATGTCCCTGTTCCTGTCCTTCTTGTCTTTTTAAATATTAAAAGCACCAAGGCTAAGGCTATCCAGAACCATCCTGCATTTCCCAAAGATGTTATAAATTTAAAAAATGCAGTCAGATATTCGTTTCGAAAATTTTCCTGAATAAATCTAAGTATTCCTATATCCAATTTTTTATCCTTTCCACAATAATTAAAATGGAGAAGAATACCGAAGCAACGATATCCTTCTCCGAAGTACTTTCAAAAATTACTCTTTATATTTAACTTACATATGGTGAAGCTTTACATATGATGATGTTCATCTAAAAGCTTTTTCTTAAGATCCCAGAGCTCCTGTGAAAGATCTACATGTATCTCATGTGGATTTACAAGTCTCTTTGATTCATCCCAAAGAGTCTCGAGTTCATCCTTAAATACCTGCTGAAGCTCCATAACTGTAGGTCTGTCCTTATATACACATTCTCCATTTATAAATACCGGTATCATAAGTGGCTTTATAGTATATGTTCCTGCTTTAAGAAGAGTTTTCTTCCAGGTTTCTACAGGATCAAACAAGAGAAGGTCTTCATCTTCATTGTAAACTTCATCTACAAGAGCAATAAGATCTGCAAAAAGCTTACCGCTTTCCTTGTCATAAACTCTGTAAATAACCTTGTCTCCTGGATTTGTTATTTTTTCAGCATTTTCTGAGAGCTTGATCTTTGGAATATATTCGCCAGTTTCCTTGTCCATTATTGCCGCAAGCTTATACACACCTCCAAATGAAGGATTGTCCTTTGAGGTTATAAGATTAGTTCCTACACCCCAGCTATTGATAGTAGCTCCCTGATTCTTAAGATCAGAAATGAGATACTCATCCAGGTCATTTGAAGCAGAAATAACTGCATCAGTAAATCCAGCTTCATCAAGCATTCTCTTGGCTTTCTTTGAAAGATAAGCCAGATCTCCTGAATCCATTCTTATTCCATATTTCTTTGAGCTTATTCCAGCTTCCCTCATCTCCTTAAATACCTTGATGGCATTAGGAATTCCTGATTTGAGCGTATCATATGTATCCACAAGCAAAATGCATGCATCTGGATAAAGCTTTGCATATTCTCTAAATGCTGTAAGCTCATCATCAAAGGACATGATCCAGCTGTGTGCATGTGTACCCATAACTGGGACATCAAACATCTGTCCAGCAAGAACATTTGATGTGCCTATGCAGCCAGCTATCATTGCCGCTCTTGCGCCATATATGCCCGCATCTGGTCCCTGGGCTCTTCTAAGTCCAAATTCCATAACACCATCGCCCTTTGCGGCATGAACAACTCTGTAGGCCTTTGTGGCTATAAGAGACTGATGGTTGATTATATTAAGAAGTGCTGTTTCAAGAAGCTGAGCCTGCATTATAGGTGCTTTGATCTTTACAACAGGTTCTCTTGGGAACATAACATTTCCCTCTGGAATAGCATAGACATCACCTGTGAATTTAAAATCAGCAAGATACTCCAAAAAATCCTTATCAAAAATCTTTAAAGAATCCAGATACTCTATATCCTCTTTACTAAAGTGAAGATTTTCAACAAGCTCTATTATCTGTTCAAGTCCACAGCTTATTGCAAAACCGTTTCCATCCGGGTTTTTCCTATAGAACGCATCAAAAATTACATTTGCATTTGCATGCTTATTTCTAAAGTATCCCTGCATCATTGTTAGCTCATATAAGTCTGTGAGTAAAGTTAAATTTCGTGTTGACATGATTGCCTCCTCATTGTCATATACTATCTTCTCTAGGGAATTTTTTTCTTAAGTAATAAAATGTTGCAAAATGGGCCAAAGCTGTAATGAGCCAGCTTATAGGATATCCCACAAATAATGTAGTAAGTGTACGATTAAGCTTGAAAATTGTAAATACCCATAATATACGGAAGCCACAGGCACCTATAAGACTTACTACCATAGGAAATATTGCATATCCCATTCCTCTGAGTGAACCAACTATTACGTCCATCCAGCCACATACAAAGTAAAGACCGCCTATTATCTCTAATCTCAGTAAGCCTGCGCTTATTACCTCAGGATTTTTGTTGTAAATACCAAGAAGCTGGTTTCCAAATATAACTGAGGATATTCCCATTACAAGTCCTATAGCTGTAACAAGCATTATACAGCTCTTCATTATCTTATTAATTCTGCTGTACTTTCCTGCTCCTATATTCTGGCTTGTAAAGCTTAAGTTTGCCTGATATACAGCGTTCATAGCATTGTAAATAAAGCCCTCAATATTTGCTGCCGCTGTACTTCCTGCCATAACAACTGCTCCAAATGAATTTACAGATGACTGTATAACTACATTTGAAACAGAGAAAATACATCCCTGAAGACCTGCTGGTATTCCTATCTTAAATATTTTTCTTAAAACAGGGAATTCTATTTTGAGCTTATTTATATGAAGCTTTAAGGCTGTTTCCTCTTTCATAAGAGTCCTTATAACCAGCAAAGCTGAAATGGTATTGGATATTGTAGTCGCAAGAGCAACTCCGGCAACGCCCATTTCAATACGTGTTACAAAGAATATATTAAGTATAACATTTATTATTCCTGCCACTATAAGGAAATATAAAGGTCTCTTGGTATCTCCTACCGCCCTAAGTATAGCTGCTCCAAAATTATATAGCATTACAGAAGGCATTCCAATAAAAAATACTCTTATGTATAAAACGCTCATATCTATGACTTCTTCAGGAGAACCCATAAGTTCAAGAAGCGGTCTGGCCAGGATAATGCCTACAAATATTAATATAAACCCACAAACAGCGGCTGTCATAACTGATGTATGAACTATACGCTGTACCTCTTCCTCATCCTGTCTGGCATAATACCTTGCAACCATTACATTAACTCCGGCTGAAAGACCTATAAACAGATTAACAAGAAGATTTATAAGTGAATTCGTTGAACCAACTGCTGCGAGAGCATTTTCCCCCACATATCTTCCTAAAACAACAACATCTGCCGCATTAAACAATAACTGCAAAATACTGCTGAGTGCAAGAGGAATTGCAAACAACAGTATCTTTGGAGTTATGGATCCATGAAGCATATCAATTTCATTTGATTTATTTTTCATTTTCATAATTCCATTTATTAAAATTTAGTTTATGAGTTACTTTTATTACAATGATATGATACCACAGAGTAACGATAATGCAACAGCAATTCTCTGTACTACCGGCTTTTTAAATATAGCTATTGGTACAAGATTCATGAAAATAATAACCATAGCTACTGGATAAATAATACTTAGTATTGGAACTGAAATAGATATTATGGTGTCAAGTCCTGCTATGGAAATAAGGAAGCTCCATATTGTAAGTATTATTCTCCATCTATCAAAGCTAAAAAAGCTAAATTTCATTGAAAAGAACTCTGCACAGCTGCAGATAAGTCCTATACATACATTGAAACAGGCTATAAAGAAAATGGCTGCAAGAAGCACTGCTCCCGCTGGTCCGAAGAACTCAAGACATAGTGCAGTAAGTATATCCGTTCCATTTGTAGCTCCTTCAATGAGACTTCCACTTATTACTCCGCAAAATGTAATCATGCCATAGATAATAAGTATAAGTATCCCTGCCATAACACCACTTCTAATGGTTTCCCTTGCAATGTCATTGCCATCATCAATACCCATATCTTTTAAATTCATAGCAATTATTATGCCAAATACCAAAGCTGCCATGGTGTCCATGGTCTGATAGCCCTGAAGGAAGCCTTCAAAAAATGCACCATTCTTATAGAGCTCTGATGGCTCGTATACCGGAAGACCAATATGCATAATTGCCGCTCCAAACATAATTATAATAAGTGTAATAAGTATTGGAGACATTATCTTTCCAAGCAGCTCTCTAAGCTTTTCAGGTGACTTTGCTATCCAGCCTGCAGCTGTAAAAAATACAAGTGAGAAAATGATTCTTGCAAAAATCTGGCTATCCATGCCAAATATATTTCCCTCTGGAATATATCTTGTTATAAATGAAAACATTGAATAGCTTGTACCCGCTGTCCTTGGTATGGCAAGCATAGGTCCTATACATAAATATACAGCAACTGAAAAAAAGAAGCCAAATTTAGGATGTACCTTCTCGCAGAGGGCATCAACACCTCCTGCTTTGGCTGTTGCTGCAACTCCAAGTATTGGAAATGCAACTGCTGTAGCAGCAAATCCTAAAAATGCAGGGACGGCGTTTAAACCTGCTTCATATCCAAGAAATGGTGGAAAAATAAGATTTCCAGCACCGAAAAACATAGAAAATAGTGTGAACGCAATAAGAAATAAATTTCTTGTGTTAAGTTTTTTCATAAACATCCTCCCCTTTAGTTTATTAACTTGCATTTAGTGTACAAAAGAGCTAAAATAGCCTACTAAATACATATTTTTATCAGTATAATCTAAATTGAATATTTAAACAAGCAATAATTATTAAAGGTTAAGATAATTAAGGATGAACACAATGAAATATGGTATAGGCGAACAGCTAACTGAAACGGATGTAAAAAAAATAGAGGAAGAAATAAATCACAGAAAAACAGTCGTTAGACCGGCAGCTCTTAAAGCACTCAAAGAAGCCAGAGCCATGGGCGATCTCTCAGAGAATTTTGAATACTATGCTGCAAAAAGGGATAATAATATCAATAATAGCAGGATCAGGTATCTTGAGAGAATGCTCAGAACAGCAAATATCATATCTGATGCTTCTGCTGATGACGAAGTTGGCATAAATAATACTGTTACTATATATTTTGAAGAGGATGATGAAGAAGCTACTTACAGAATTGTCACCTCCATCAGAAGTGATTCCCAGAAGAATCTCATTTCAAATGAATCTCCTATGGGAAAAGCTCTTATTGGACATAAGGTAGGCGACACCGTCACAGTCAAGGTAAATGAAAACTACTCTTACGATGTTATTATCAGAAAACTTGAAAAAACAGGCGACAGTGAAAATGACACAATTAAACAATATTAAGCTAATCTGCTACGCTAATCAAACATTTTAAAGCTACAGCAATCTTGTTTTCTGCGTAACAGCTTTAAAAAGGCCCATGGCATCCCGCCATGAGCCTTTTATTAAATATTGATATCAGTCTTTCTTCTCATCCTCTGATGAAGCTTCTTCGTTACACTCTGACTCTGCAGCTTCATTATCTACAGTTTCCGCCTTATCCTCTGCTGATTCAACTGAATCCTCAGGCTCTGCATCATCCTCTGCTGTCTCAGCTGCTTCTTCTGCCATATCTTCCTCAACAGCTTCTTCTATATCTGCACATTCAGCATCACATTCTTCTGTATCTTCTCTTAGCTTGTCATGTGCCATAAGTGCAACGTCAGAAATCTTCTTTGAAACATCTGCACCCATATCCTTCAGATTGCTAATAACCTCAGACTTAACACCAACAGGATCCTCATCATATCTGTCCTTCATATCCTTAACAGCCTGAACTGTTGTAACCCCTGCCTTGTAACAAAGAGTTCCTGCATCCTTTGCAACTTCTCCTGTGGCCTTACAGAGTTCTCCAGCAGCCTGCTTAACATCCTCTTTGTCCTTAATAGCATAATAGGTTCTCTTGCATGCTTCCTTTACTTCTGTAGTTCCTTCCTCAAGATCATGAAAATCTTCCTCAGCCGCTGCCTTAAAATCAGTATAATCCTTAAGATACTTTATAACTACTGCTGCCGCTCCGACAACTACTGCTGCCCCAAATAATCCAAATCCTTTTTTCTTCTCCATACTTTATAACTCCTTATATATTCATATTATGCAAAATAATTTATAAAAATTCCGGTCCAAAGCTCTCTGGCAGTAGCTCCTTAAGCTTGTACACCTTATAATCATCCGGCGATTTTGCAAGTATTATCTCAAACTCATCAGGTGAAGCAAACTCCCTCATTACCTGCCTGCATACACCACAAGGCGGTGTAAATGCTGGAATTTCCAAATTTATCTTATATTTATCACTACTTAAAGCATCTTCATTACAGCCTACAATAGCTATTGCTTTAAAGTTTCTATATCCTTCGGATACAGCCTTAAAAAATGCAGTTCTCTCTGCACAAACAGTAGGCGTATATGATGCATTTTCTATATTGATTCCCTCAAAAACTGTGTCATCCTCACTAAGAAGAGCTGCTGCCACATGAAAATGAGAATAAGGCACATAAGAATCCGGGAGTTTCTTTAATGCCCTGATCACAAGCTCTCTATACTCCATGGATTAACCTCCAATCTTTTTATATAAAAAAAGCCCAAGAGGCCTTCAGTTTATAAGTGACTCCCAGCTGTATAGCTAGGTGGGTTTTCTCGGAGACTGCTTCTGCCATCCACTCGAGGTGGCCCGACATCCACATCATCAATGCTGAAATCCCGTATGTCATATTGTGGAAGTAATTAAATAAACCAAACGCACATCTCAGGTTATGATTATAATAACACATTTTCATTTTACTTACAATATAAAAGCCGTAGATGGAGCAAACTTGCTTAGTTGTGTTTAATTTTTCTTATGAAGTACCATTTATTTCAAAACAATGCTTTTTCTGATAACGTAAAAGACCTCAGTACTTTCGTACTGAGGTCTTTGCGATTTCTTAATCGGGGTGACAGGATTCGAACCTGCGACCCCTTGATCCCAAATCAAGTGCTCTACCAAACTGAGCCACACCCCGATTAAAAAATCGCCTTTAGGGTTGGGCTTTTGTTGCTGTTTTTTTCTTTGTCCCTGCAACGTTGATTATATTATCACGTATGCCATAAAAGGTCAAGCACTTTTTTTATTTTTTTTAATTTTCTTTTAGTCGGACTTATTCCGTACTGTTACAGGCTGATTCCAGTGTAAAATAAAAGCTCACTCCAGTCTCTTCATTTTTCACACCATAGCTTTGTCCATGAGACTCGAGTATTGCCTTTACAATACTAAGTCCTATTCCACTTCCACCATAAGCTCTGGTTCTGGCTTTATCAACCTTATAAAACTTATCCCATATTTTATCAAGTTCAGTATCAGGTATACGCTCTCCGTCATTATATACACTTACAAATACGATTTCCTTATCTTCTTCCTGTTTAATATCAGCAGAGATTATTATCTTTCTTTCGCCGTCTATATGATTGATTGCATTTGTAATATAATTCGTAAGAACTGCTTCTATCTTAAACTCATCAGCCCATACTTTTATATTATCTTTAAATCTAAGCTCGGCTTTTATATCCATTTCTTCAAATTTAAGCTTATAGGTCTCTATCATTGACTGTATTAGCTTGGAAAGATCAAAACAGCTAAACTCAGTTTTATCTTTTCCGATTTCAAGATCATTAAGACTTGTAAGCTGTTTAACCATCTTATTCATTTTAATGGCCTCGTCCATTATTACATTACAGTAATAATCCCTGCTGTCCTTATCCTCAGCCATTCCTTCCATCAGTCCTTCAGCATAGCCTTCAATAAGAGCTATAGGAGTCTTAAGCTCATGAGATACATTTGCAATAAATTCTTTGCGCATCTCATCTATTTTTGTCTTTTCATTTATATCCTTTTTCAGGCTGTTATTTGCTGTTTTCAGTTCTGCTATGGTTTTCTCAAGCTTTTCCGACATCACGTTCATACTATTTCCGAGTGTGCCAATTTCATCCTGTGAATTTCCTTCATATTTTGCACCAAAATCCAGCTTCGTCATCCTTTCAGATATAGCTGCAAGCTTATTGATAGGTCTTGTCACAGCACTGCTTGCAAGGAAAATAAAAATACCTCCCCCAATAAGAACCATTATTCCTACGAACAAAAGAAAACGATTTGTAATAGCCACACTATCATGTATAGTCGCTACAGGCATTGACATTATAAATTTTGTTTTTCCATCTGAAAAATATCCCCAGCTCTCAAGATAATGTGTCTTGCTTCTGTTATCAAAACTCTTCTGTATTATATAATTTTCATGCTCATCTATCGTTTCCGGAAAGAACTCCTCATCATTTGGAAGTCCCTCCTGCTCATTAGAATACGGGTCTACAGGAAGGCCTATATTTGGATATTCTCCATCTGCTATCGCATTTTTATTTGAAAGATAAAATCTAAGTTTCTTGGCAAGCCAGTCGCCTTCACGGCTCGTAGAAATAAGCGCATTATCGTACTGGTCTATAAGGACAACATTTATATTGGACTGATCATTTAGCGCTCTAAATGTTTTTATATCCGGAGAATCTGTGTAATTCTGTCCAAAAAGCTTATTTATCTTACTTATAATAGTTTCTCCATCCTGTTCTGCCTCACTTACAATTTTATCCACAGTAGCATATGCAGCTTCAAGCTCTTCTACCTTTTCATTAAAATAATACTTTTCAAGAAAATATGTATTTACACCATACATAATAGTGAGCATAAGTGTCATTATTCCCAGGAACGTTAATGTAAGCCTGCTTCTGATAGAACATTTTATATTTTTCATATTTATCCTTTACAAAAAACTATGCTTCAAATTTATATCCCATGCCCCAGATCGTTTTTATCTGATCTCCGGCATCGCCAAGTTTTGCTCTAAGCTTCTTTACATGTGTGTCTATTGTTCTTGCATCTCCGAAGTAATCATAATTCCATACATTATTAAGTATTTTTTCTCTGCTAAGTGCAAGGTTTTTGTTTTGCACAAAATAGTCTAAAAGCTCAAATTCCTTAAAACTTAAATCAACTTCCTTTCCATCTACCTTTACCTGATGTGCGCCATGATTGATTTCTATTCTTCCAGCCTTAATAATATCTGTATCCTTTTGATGTGTTCTTCTTAATATTGCATCAACTCTGGCAGTAAGAATCTTAGGTGAAAATGGCTTGGAAATATATTCATCAACGCCAAGCTTAAATCCTTGGAGCTCATCCTGCTCCTCTCCTCTTGCCGTAAGCATTATTATAGGAAGATTTGATATTTTCCTTATAGTTTTTACAACTTCCCATCCATTCATCTTTGGCATCATAACATCAAGAATGATAAGGGCTATATCCTTGTCCCTGCAAAAAATTTCAACAGCCTGCTCTCCATCCCCTGCCTCTATAACATTAAAGCCTCTGATACTTAGAAAGTCCTTTATAAGCTTTCTCATTCTTTCTTCATCATCTACAACAAGTATTTTTATATCTTCCATAATAAATGCCTCCTGACTAAAGCTAAGCTCGTATAAGCTATTATTAATTATCTTAATATTTCATCTATAAATCTCGATTTTTTTACTTTAGCATTATAAAGTTTCTTTGTGTAAAAAATGTGAAGCTGAGCTTTGGCTCTGGTCATTGCAACATAAAACATTCGTCTTTCCTCGCTTATTTCAGCCTTACTTACAGATGATTTCCATGGACATATTCCCTCTGTTGCAAATATAATATAAACCTGATTAAATTCAAGTCCCTTTGAAGCATGAAATGTCATGAGAGCTAAATTTTCATCATTTTTTTCATTTTGGGTAAAAGGGATAGCATATTCATTTAAATACTTTGTGAGTATAACTGCATTCTTATTTACTCTGTATAAAACAGCAAAATCCGAATACTTTATATTTCCATTATGCATAAGTATAAGTTCTTTGCAAAGTGTATCAAGCATTTCTCTTTCGTCTGCAAAGCCCTCTATTCTTACTGCTCTTCCTCCTTTTTTCGCTGCCTTAAAAAGCTTTTTGTATCTAATTTCATTATTTTCTATAAGCTTAAGCGATGCATCTACTATTGCCTGCGATGACCTGTAATTTATGTTTAATACTACCTTTTGAACATCTCTGTATTCACTTTCAAAATTAAGCATAATTTCAGGGCGTGAACCTCTAAAGCCATAAATACTCTGATCGTCATCCCCTACTATGAACAGATTGTTGTATGGATAAGACATTAATTTTATTATTTCAAACTGAAGTTCGTTTATATCCTGGAATTCATCTATAAGAAAGTATTTATATCTATTTCTTAGCTTTGCTAAAATGCTTTTATTTTCCACAAGAAGATTCCTGCATAAAAGAAGCATGTCATCATAATCTATTTTATTATATTTTCTCATCTCAGATTCATACTTTTTATAAATGCATATATATGTACCTGCTTCAGCTTTATTTTCTATAATACTGAAAATATCTTCTCCGTTTTTCATTCTTCCGATGATATTAATTACATATTCTGCCATATCTGAAGTTGCATTTTCAAATCCCTTATAGTTTCCAGAATTTAATATTTTGCGCATGAGCTGAATACAAAACTTTCTTTCAACTATATCACTGACCTTATATCCACAGTATTCCTTAAGTATGCTCAAAAAAACTGAATGAAAGGTTCCAAAAGTAATCCTCGTGTCAGCACCCTTTTTCATTGCCCTTTCTTTCATTTCCTTAGCCGCTTCTCTTGTAAAGGTTATTACAAGCAGACTTTCAGGATCAATCCCATACGTCTTAGTTAAATAACTTATATGCTCTACAAGAACAAAGGTTTTTCCACTTCCAGGTCCTGCAAGAACCATCATTGGACCATCTTTGTGTATAACTGCTGTCTGCTGAGCCTCATTAAAACTATTAGTTTTTTTACAGTTCACTACTGTCTCCTATTTAATTTTACAAATGTTTTGATATTATTTAGAATTTAAATCATGATAAGATTTAGAATATAGCTCATTTAGAATAAATTAATTTGAAGTTTAATTTTGTTAAGAAATCAATTTAGAAAGTATTTTATAAGATAAATCTGCCCGGATCATGACAATCCGGGCAAAATATTTATGAAAGCTTTTCGATACCCTTTCTTATTCTCTTTAAAGATTCCTCCTTACCAAGAATTTCAAGTATCTCTGTTGCTCCTGCAGGTGTCATTTCCTTACCTGAAAGAGCTGTTCTTAAAGGCCACATTACATAGCCTGTCTTGTATGAATTATCATCTGCATACTTTTTGAGTAAGGCAAATAAGGCATCATTTGTGTAATCCTCTGTATTCTGAAGAAGCTCCAAAGTTTCATTTAGAACCTTTAAAGAAGTCTCAGCATTAGTCTTCATCTTCTTGTGAGTATACATAGCTATATCATACTCAGGAAGTTCCTCAAAGAAATCAATGTGTCCTTTTATATCAGGAAGAACCTCTATACGGGTTCTAACCATTGAAGCAATCTTTCTTAAGTCAAGTGGCTTTGATATAACCTCTCTAATATAAGGCTCAGCTATATCGAAGAATCTATCTTCATCCATTTTCTTGAAATATTCTCCGTTCATCCATCTTAACTTAACCATGTCAAAGACTGCAGGGCTCTTTGAAATTCTATGATAATCAAATTCCTTTACAAGCTCTGAAAGAGTAAACATCTCCTCATCTGAATCAGGTGACCATCCAAGCAGTGCAACAAAATTAACTATTGCCTCTGGAAGAAATCCCTGATCTAAAAGATCTTCAAATGATGAATGTCCGCTTCTTTTTGAAAGCTTTTTGTGATTTTCATCTGTAATCAGAGGGCAATGAACATATACAGGAATATCCCAGCCAAATGCATCATAAAGTCTGTTGTATTTTGGTGCTGAAGAAAGATATTCATTTCCTCTTACTACATGAGTTATACCCATGAGATGATCATCTACTACATTGGCAAAATTATATGTAGGAAATCCGTCTGACTTTATAAGAACCATATCGTCAAGTTCAGAATTGTCTACAGTTATATCTCCATAAAGCTCGTCATGGAAGGTTGTAGTTCCTGTTCTTGGATTATTCTGTCTTATAACATAAGGAATCCCTGCAGCAAGATTAGCCTCTACCTCTTCTTTAGAAAGACTAAGGCAATGCTTATCATACTGCATTATTTCCTCGCCATTAACTGTAGTTTTCAAGGATGCAAGTCTTTCTGGTGTACAGAAACAGTAATATGCCTCCCCCTTTTCTACGAGTTCTTTAGCATATTTGAGGTAAATTCCCTGAGCCTGTCTTTCTGACTGGACATAAGGGCCAAAGCCCTTATCCTTGTCAGGTCCCTCATCATGTATGAGCCCAGTCTCCTGCATTGTATGATAAATTATATCAACAGCTCCTTCTACTTCTCTCTCCTGATCAGTATCTTCTATTCTAAGTAGGAAATCTCCGTCCTCATGCTTCGCAATAAGATAAGCATAAAGAGCTGTACGAAGATTACCTACATGCATTCTTCCTGTTGGAGACGGTGCATAACGTGTACGAATCTTCATTATTGTTCCTCCATCAATCCTCTGTTATCTCGTTCTTATCCTTGTGGTCACGATGCTTCTTCCAGGTACCGTTTATATCTGAAGGACGCATTGAAAGATCGATTTTTCCATCCTTCATATCAACCTTGATTACCTTAACTGTAACTTCATCGCCTAACTTAACAACATCCTCAACCTTTGCAACTCTGCTGTCAGCAAGCTTTGAAATATGAATAAGTCCCTTCTTGTTTGGAGAAAGCTCAACCTGTGCACCAAAGCTTAAAATATTTACAACCTTACCTGTGATGATCATGCCTGTTTCGATTTCTCTTACAATGCTTTCTATGATATCAACAGCTCTCTCGATATTTTCACTGTCAGTTCCACATACAGATACTCTTCCATCATCATCTATATCGATTGAAACACCTGTTTCTTCAATTATCTTGTTGATGGTCTTACCCTGCTTACCAACTACATCACCAATTTTAGATGGATCTATATTTATGGATACTATCTTAGGCGCATAAGCTGAAAGCTCTTCTCTTGGAGCAGCTATAGCCTTTGCCATGATCTCATCCATGATATAAACTCTTGCCTCATGTGTTCTTCTGATAGCTTCCTCTACTATAGGTCTTGTAAGTCCATGGATCTTGATATCCATCTGGATAGCTGTAATACCCTTCTTTGTTCCAGCTACCTTAAAGTCCATATCTCCAAAGAAATCTTCAAGTCCCTGAATATCAGTAAGAACGATATAGTCATCATCAGTATCGCCTGTAACAAGTCCACATGAGATACCTGCTACTGGTGCCTTTATAGGAACACCTGCTGCCATAAGTGAAAGTGATGAAGCACATACAGATGCCTGTGAAGTTGATCCATTTGACTCCATAGTCTCTGAAACTGTTCTTATAGCATATGGGAATTCATCCTCTGAAGGAAGAACTGGAATGAGTGCCTTCTCTGCAAGTGCACCATGTCCTATTTCTCTTCTTCCCGGTCCTCTTGAAGGCTTTGTTTCACCTACTGAGTATGATGGGAAGTTATAGTGATGCATATATCTTTTCTGTGTTACATTGAAATCTAAGCCATCTACCTTCTGGGCATCTGAAAGTGGTGCAAGAGTACAGATGTTAAGGATCTGGGTCTGTCCTCTTGTAAACATTCCTGAACCATGAACTCTTGGAAGAACATCTATCTCTGCATCAAGAGGTCTGATTTCTGAAATATCTCTTCCATCAGGTCTCTTTCTGTCCTTTAAGATCATCTTACGTACAGTTTTCTTTTCGTACTGGTAGATAGCTTCACCAAGAAGCTTTAACCACTCTTCATTATCTGCAAACTTTTCCTTAAGTCTGTCTGTAATAGCGTCAATATTTTTATCTCTCTGCTGCTTGTCATCGCAGAAAACTGCAAGCTCCATCTCTGCCTGAGGAACCTCTGCGTAGATTGCATCAAAAAGCTCTGCTGGAATAGCACATGACTGATATGCATGCTTCTCTTTGCCAAGATCTGCAACTATCATATCCATCCATGCTATAATCTGCTGGTTTATTTCATGAGCCTTATAGATTGCATCGATCATAACTTCGTCTGATATCTCGTTAGCACCAGCTTCTATCATGATAACCTTTTCTCTTGTAGATGCAACTGTAAGTGAAAGGTCTGAAACCTTCTTTTCTTCATTTGTAGGGTTGAAAACGAACTCTCCATTCACAAGTCCGACCATAGTTGCTGCACATGGTCCGTCAAAAGGAATATCTGAAATAGCTGTTGCAAGTGATGAACCAAGCATAGCTGTAACTTCAGGTGAACAGTCAGGATCAACTGAAAGTACTAAGTTGTTGAGTGTTACATCATTTCTATAATCCTTTGGGAAAAGAGGGCGCATAGGTCTGTCGATAACTCTTGATGTTAAAACAGCATGCTCACTTGCCTTTCCTTCTCTCTTATTGAATCCTCCAGGTATCTTTCCTACAGAATAAAGCTTCTCTTCATATTCAACGCTAAGTGGGAAGAAATCTATTCCCTCTCTAGGCTCCTTTGAAGCTGTTGCTGTAGAAAGAACTGTTGTGTCTCCATAATGCATAAATGCTGCACCATTTGCCTGTGCTGCAACTCTTCCTATATCTACTGAAAGAGTTCTTCCGCAAAGTTCCATAGAATATGTACTATATTCCTTTTCTTTACGTTTGGAAAATGTACCAAATACTGTCTCCATTATTATTTTCCTTTCTTTATTTAAACAAATTATCCCTCATTCGGTCATACGAAGTTTATTGTACTCTTAATTAAAACCACCGTCAAGCATAGAAAAACTCATATCATGGCAGACTGCCACAATATGAGCTTTAATCTTGAAATATTTTCAGTTTTAAAAAAGAGGTGCAAGAACTCTAAGCAGCTTTCCATAAAGCATCTTTAGCGGTGGCATCTTTGAAAATGCTTCCATATCGATCTCTATACACTTCTTAAGACATTCTTCAAAATCAGTCTCCATATCTCCTATAGCCGGTGACTTATATAAATAGCAGGCATTTTCAAAGTGCAGATAAAGACTTCTAAAATCAAGATTTATTGTACCAATAACAGCCTTTCTTCCATCACTTATAAACTCCTTTGCATGTACAAAACCTGGCTCAAACTCAAATATACGGACCCCATTCTTAATAAGCTCTTCATAATATGAATGTCCCAGCCAGAAGGCGTAAGGTTTATCCGGAATATGAGGGAATATTATCTTTACATCCACACCTCTCTTTGCTGCAAAACAAAGGGCATGTATTGTCTGGTCATCAAGTATGAGATATGGAGTCATTATATGTACATAATCTCTTGCTTCATTAATTATGCTAAGATATACGTTTTCTCCAACATTTTCACTGTCCAAAGGATTATCTCCATAAGGTATTACATAGCCCTCTCTTTTGCAGGTATCATCTCTTCTGTCGTACTTTGGATCATATTTATATTTTGGGAACGGAAGTCTTACCTCCTTTGTATTCATATCACGATATGAACTGTTCCACATCTGAAGGAAAAGCATGGTAAATGAGTTCGCCGCCTCACCCTTAAACATTGCAGCTGTATCCTTCCATACACCAAATCTTATTTCTATATTGGCATATTCATCTGCAAGATTAAGTCCTCCTGTAAATGCAGTCGTACCATCTACTACACAGATTTTTCTATGATCTCTGTTATTTTGATATGACGAAATCGCAGGACGGACAGGTGAAAATACCTTTGCATCAATTCCATATGATTTAAGCTTATCAGCATACCAGAATGGAAGATTTTTGATGGAATTTGTTCCATCATACATGAATTTAATCTGAACTCCCTCTTTTGCTTTTTCTTTAAGCACTTCCAAAATGCTGCCCCAGATTTCACCTTCTGCAACAATGAAGAACTCCATAAATATGAACTTCTTAGCCTTCTTCAGCTCTTCTATAAAAACTGGGAAGAAATCCTCTCCCATAGGAAAAAACTGGACTGACGTGTTGTCATAGCAAGGGAACTGACATTCTCCATCCAGATAGCTGACTATACTCTTTAGTTCTCTATCCTCTCCCTTTACCTGCTCCATAACAGTTGCAGAAGTCTTCATACAATCTTCTGAATCCTCGACCTCGATATCAAGTCTGTGTCTCATTCTTTTTACAGTAGTCTGAAGCTGTATAAAAAGATAGAACAAGGCTCCAAAAACTGGAAAAATCATTATAGGAAAAATCCACGCTATCTTAAAGGAAGAGCTTCCCTCCTGATTTAGAATAAATAATATTTCTGCACCTGACAGGAAAATAAAAAAGCTAAATGCAAGCTTTTCATCTAAAAAGGTAAAGGCTGCCCAAAGTATATATATCTGGATTGCAAGAAATACAACAAAAAATGTCATTCTTGAAAACAGAAAGCTAAGTATGGGCCATGATTTCTTGTGTGTTTTAGCCTTAGATCTTGTACTCATATAAACTACCTTTCTATTTGATATATCACATTACAATGAGCCTGCAGTTTTAACTACAGGCTCAAGATAGTATTCATTAAAAATTATATTTTGATTAATTCATACTCTCTATGTCCAAGTCCAAGCTTTTCTGCATGATCCAGACACACTTCCCAGTTTGTATCAGGATGTGTATTTTTGAAATGATCATGGAATTTATCTTCCTTTTTGGATAAAACAGATCCCTGAATAACATTCTGGCGGTTAACAGCATCCACGCAGGCCTGATCAAGTGCAACAGGGTCAAAGGATGCAAACATTCCAACATTTGGTGTAATAGGAACATCATTCTCGTTGTGACAGTCACAGTTTGGTGAAATATCTACAGCTATACTTATATGGAAACAGCTTCTATCCTGTAATACAGCCTTGGAATATTCAGCAATCTTGCGGTTAAGAATGTCATTTGATTCATCACAATCAGATACAATAGCATCAACCGGACATACTCCTATGCATCTTCCACATCCAACACAATTATCTTTATTAATTGATGATTTTCTATCTGCAATAGTAATGGCAGAATGTGCACACTGCTTTTTGCATTTTCCGCATCCGATACAGATATCCTGTTCAACATGAGGCTTTCCAGCATTGTGCTGCTCCATCTTTCCTGCTCTTGAACCACAGCCCATTCCTATATTTTTGAGAGCTCCGCCAAATCCTGTAGATTCATGTCCTTTAAAATGTGTAAGAGAAATAAACACATCAGCATCCATTATGGCTCTTCCTATTTTAGCTTCCTTGACATACTCTCCATCAACCGGAACTAAGGCTTCATCTGTTCCCTTAAGTCCATCCCCGATAATTACGTGACAACCTGTCTGCAATGGTGAAAAACCATTAAGATATGCTGTATCAAGATGATCAAGTGCATTTTTTCTGCTGCCTACATAAAGTGTATTGCAGTCTGTAAGAAACGGCTTACCGCCACATTCCTTTACGATATCTGCTACGACTTTCGCATAATTTGGTCTTAAAAAAGCAAGATTTCCAAGCTCGCCAAAATGTATCTTAATAGCTGCAAATTTGTTTTTAAAGTCTATATCTGTCATTCCTGCTTTACGAATCAGTTTATCCAGCTTACCTGGAAGATTAATTTCTGAATTTGTATGCATATCTGTGTAATATACCTTTGATACTGACATTAAACATCCCTCACACTTTCTTAAAATATATAATGCATTATAATGATTTTAATTTTAAATTTCAATACGTATATTTTTATAAAAAATCCGTATAAAACAAAAAAAGAAGCCCTCACTTCTCAGGCTTCATTTCTTAAATATTCCAGGAGCAGAAGGATTCGAACCCTCATTGACGGTTTTGGAGACCGCTATCCTACCATTGGAAGATGCTCCTATATCCAAAGTATTTCTCTTGCAATACCTCAGATATAATACTTGATAAAATAGAATTTGTCAAGCTGAATTTTGCATTTATTTTATCAAAGCTTTATCAATTCTCTAAAATATCCGTAATAAGACATTTTATCAAAATGATAAACTGAACCTTATGCTACTGACTCCGCCTCATTGGCTGAAAGCTTCATGCACAGCTCTTCAAATTCAGCATTTTCACCATACATTCTAACATTAAGGTCTTTTCTAAGATCCATACTTAAAACACCAAGAATAGACTTAGCATCAATGATCACTCTGTTATAAAAGAGATCTACATCAAAGTGGCATTTTCCTGCCATTCTGCAAAACTGTTTTGCAGCTTCTACATCAGGAATTCTAATTGTATAAACTTTCATAAAAGCTCCTTTCTTAGATATTATCAAGTTATACCACAAATGCAATTTTGAAGTCCATATGCCTTTATTCCAAATTTTATGTAAACTATATGTATTACTTTTGTGTACTTTTATGAAAAAATAAGGACTATTTTACTAATATTTATGATATGTCAATATCGTTCTATAGTGCAGCAATTGCACCTAAAAGGCCGTATGAAAGAAGTGTCATTATTACAGCAGCAAGACATACACCTATTACACAAGCCAAAAATGCCTTTTTAAAAGGTATGTGAAGCAGTGCTGCAACAAGACTTCCAGTCCAGGCTCCCGTGCCTGGAAGTGGGATTCCAACGAATAATACTAATCCCCAGAACTCATATTTTTCTACTTTATCCCTGTTTTTCTCTGCCTTGTTTCTTAACCATAGTGCTATATTTTTTGTAGGATTAAATTTCTCCATCCAGATAAGTATTTTTTCAATAAATAAAAGCACAAATGGTATTGGTAAAAGATTCCCTATAATACACAGCGGAAGTGCGAATTTAAGTGACACATCCAGAAATGCCGGTGAAGCAGCTAAAAGTCCTCCTCTTAGCTCAAGTATAGGAAATAAAGAAATAATAAAGCATATCATTTCCTTTCCAATAATTCCATTTAGTGATCCTGTAAAAAATCCAACTAACGATTCTGCCATTCATTTTCTCCTGAAAATATATAATTATTTAAACAGACCATAGAGGTCTCCAATATATCTTATGCCTATAAGCTCTACTTCTTTAGGAATAATATCTCTGTTTAGCTTAGACATATTAAGCTTTGGCATGATTATCCTTCTAAATCCAAGCTTAACCGCTTCTTTGATACGTTCTGATACCTGCTGCACTGCTCTTACTTCACCTGAAAGTCCCACTTCTCCAAATACAATTGTGTCTGAAGGAACGGAAACATTTTTATATGAGGAAAGCACTGCCATTATAACTGCAAGATCTGCAGCTGGTTCATTGATTTTGAGTCCACCTGCTATATTTACATATGCATCAAAACGACTCATTGCTATCCCGCCTCTTTTTTCCATAACTGCAAGTAGGAGATTGAGCCTGTTATAGTCAAGACCAAGCGCCTGTCTTCTTGCCATTCCAAAGGCTGTATCTGTCAGTAAACCTTGAATTTCACATAAAACCGGCCTAGTACCCTCTAATAGGCAGGTAACTACGGCTCCGCTTGCATTTTCAGGTCTTCCTGACAGCATGTATTCTGATGGATTCTCGACCTCACTAAGTCCATCTTCCAGCATTTCAAATACACCTATTTCATTTGTAGAGCCAAATCTGTTCTTGGCACTTCTCAATATCCTGTAAGCTCCATTGTTACCAGATTCAAAATACAGGACTGTGTCTACTATATGCTCTAAGACTCTTGGACCTGCAACAGTGCCTTCTTTTGTAACATGTCCTACAAGAAAGCAGGCGATATTATTTGTTTTCGCACAAACCATCATCCTTTGAGAACATTCTCTTACCTGAGTAACACTTCCCGGTGCTGACTGGGCTTCTTCTGTATACATGGTCTGGACAGAATCGATTATACATAGCTCCGGTTTTTCCTTCTCAAGTACAGAAATGATAATATCGATATTAGTTTCAGTAATAAATCTCAGCTCATCTGAAGCTCCACCTATCCTGTCAGCTCTTAATTTTATCTGTCTTAAGCTTTCCTCTCCTGATACATAAAGAACCTTTCTTCCATTAGCAGCAAGATTTCTGGCTGTCTGCAGAAGTAATGTAGACTTTCCAATACCAGGATCTCCTCCTACCAGTATCAGGCTTCCTGGAACGATACCTCCTCCTAAGACTCTTGAAAGCTCTTTAAAGCCTGTATCATAGCGTTCTTCCTTATCTGTTTCTATCTCTGAAAGCTTTTTAGGCTTTGGAAGTCCTTTCAGACTATCCAAAGCCCCAATTCCTGAAGCTGATTTTGAAACCGTCTTTATGACAGGTTCCTCACTAAAGGAGTTCCAGCTATGACAGGCTGGACACTGTCCCATCCATTTTTTTGACTCATAGCCACATTCACTGCAAAAATATATATATTTATCCTTTGACTGGTTGCGCAATTTTATTTCCTTCCACTATTTGCCTTAACTGATTTTCTTATACATATGAGCTTTTTTACATTTTCAGGATCAACATCAATAACAACAGTATCACCATATGATATGGTACCGGCAAGTACAGACTCAGCAATTTCGTCCTCTACCATTGTCTGGATTGCCCTTCTGAGTGGTCTTGCTCCATATTTTTCATCATATCCATTCTCTATGATCCGTTGCTTTGCAGGCTCTGTTATCTCAAGTTCCAGCTTAAGATGCTCGCTGGTTCTCTTTCTGATATTATTTATCATAATATCAACTATCTTATCCATATCTTTTCTTGAAAGCTGATGGAATACAATAAGTTCATCCACTCGGTTGAGAAACTCAGGCTTAAAGATTTGCTTTACATCTTCCATCACCTTATCTTTCATATCCTGATAATCTCTGTTGCTATCATCCCCTTGTGCAAAGCCCATTTTCTTAGGTGATACTATAGACATTGCACCTGCATTTGAAGTCATGATTATTACAGTATTTTTGAAATCGACCCTTCTTCCCTGCGCATCAGTAATATGTCCATCATCCAAAACCTGAAGAAGAACATTAAATACATCCGGATGGGCCTTTTCAATCTCATCAAAGAGAATAACCGAATAAGGATTTCTCCTAACCTTTTCTGCAAGCTGTCCGCCTTCATCAAAGCCAACATATCCTGGAGGTGAGCCTATCATTTTTGATACACTATGCTTTTCCATATATTCGGACATATCTACCCGGATAAGAGCCTGCTCAGAGCCAAATACAGCATCTGCAACAGCCTTTGACAGCTCTGTTTTTCCTACTCCTGTAGGTCCAAGGAAAAGGAATGAGCCAATAGGTCTTCCCGGATCTTTTATACCTACCCTTCCTCTTCTTATAGCTCTTGCCACTGCACTTACTGCTTCATCCTGAGATATTATTCTCTCATGAAGTATTGCTTCAAGATTTCTTATATTATCTGCTTCTGCCTCTGTAAGCTTCTTTACTGGAACCTTAGTCCAATCACTTACAATTTCAGCAACTTCTTTTTCGCCTACTATAAGCTTTATGCCTTGCTTTTCTTCTTCCCAAAGAATTCTTTGCTTTTCTAATTTTTTCTCAGCTCTCTCCTGACTTTTCTTAAGCTTTGATGCTTCCTCATATTCCTCTGCTATTATTGCAGCTTCTTTATCTGATTTTATTTTTTGGATTTTTTCTTCTAATTTATGAAGTTCGTCAGGCTCCTTAAATGAAGTTATCTTAAGTCTGGATGCTGCTTCATCTATAAGGTCTATAGCCTTATCAGGCAGATATCTGTCATTTATATATCTTTCTCCAAGCTTCACAGCAGCATAAACCGCTTCATCTGCAATCTTAACCTCATGATGCTGTTCATACTTATGTCTTATTCCCATAAGAATAGCTATAGCTTCTTCCTCACTTGGTTCATTGACATTAACAGGCTGAAACCTTCTTTCGAGTGCTGTGTCCTTCTCTATATGTTTTCTATATTCATCAATTGTAGTAGCACCTATAACCTGAAGTTCGCCTCTTGCAAGCGAAGGCTTTAAAATGTTTGCAGCATCGAGAGCTCCTTCTGCCCCTCCAGCACCTATGATAGTATGGATCTCATCTATAAAAAGAAGCACATCTCCATCCATCTTTGCTTCTGCTATTACCTTCTTTATTCTTTCCTCAAATTCACCTCTATATTTAGAACCTGCAACCATGCTGCTAAGATCAAGCGAAAGAAGTCTTTTTCCTGATATTGAATCTGGAACATTTCCATTTGAAATCATCTGGGCAAGTCCTTCTACGACTGCAGTTTTTCCTACTCCCGGCTCACCTATAAGACAAGGATTATTCTTTGTTCTTCTTGAGAGAATCTGTATAACTCTCATGATTTCCTTTTCTCTTCCAATTATAGGATCCAGTCCGCCTTCTTCGGCCAATTCTGTAAGATCTCTGGAATACTGATCCAGCGTAGGTGTTTCAACCTTAACTTTGTCCCTGTAGGTCTTAGTAATCTCATCTCTATACTCAGGAAGATCCTCTCCTATGGCTTTGAGTATCTCATTGTATAATTTCTGAATGTTTACACCCAAAGTATTAAGCATTCTCGTAGCTATACAGTCATTATCTTTGAGAATAGCAATAAGAATATGCTCTGTACCTATCTGGGAAGCTCTAAATCTAAAGGCCTCTCTCCTGCTTTGCTCAAGTATTCTTTCGGCACTTGGTGTATATCCATATTTATTTTTTTTAGTTTCAACATTTTGGGAAACAAAACGGTCTATCAACGAAATAACTGAATTTTCACTTACATTTGCACTGATTAAGACCTTAGCTGCTAATCCGCTTCCTTCACGTAATAGCCCACACAGAATATGTTCAGATCCAATATAGCCGTGTCCAAGCTCCTTAGCTGTTTCTCCTGCCCAATCAAGGGATTCTTTAGCTTTAATTGTAAACTCTTCCAAATCTGCCTTTCCTTTCTAAATACGCTGCCTGAATATCAGGCAGCGTATCTTTTAGTCTTTTAACTATCTTATTATTTTATCAGCCAAGCATTTTATTGTCTATAGTTTATTAAAGGTCAAAAGTTTCAAATTCATCATCTTCAGCATCTGTTTCAGATGAAAGCTTCTTATCTTCACTCTCAGATACCTTCTCTTCATGTATGCTGGAAATCATCATTGTATTTCCCATATCATCATCTTCTTCGACAAATTTGAGTCTGTTATCTTCAGCTGACCCCTTTGCTATGACCTGTGTTTCATCAAAATCTGCTGTGCTTTCTGTATCATCACTATCATAGTCGTGCTTTAAGATCACATCAAAATCTTCATCCTGTATATTCTCACTGTCTGTCTTTTTTCCATGATCTCTGGTATCAGCATATTTTCTTCTGGAAACTGTTCTCTGGTCTCTTTCTGAATTTCTAAGCTTTGATGTCATATAGCCAATTAAAACAAGCTCAGCCAAAGCAATAACAGCAAGAATGCATATGATAAGGAATCTTATATCATAGGTCTTCTTAAAGCTTTCTAATTCGTTCTTAAGTTCAGTATATTCCTTGTTGCTTACAGAATCAGCTGAAATCGGATCTTCAAAATATCTCTGTATTGTCTTTTCATACATATCATATCTATAGAAGTTAAGCTCGCCCTGATCATTCATACCATATACTACACAGTATTTAGGATCAGTATCTGCTCCCCATACCCAGCCTTGTACTTTTTGTCCATCTATTGAAATGGTTCCCTGCTTAAATCCATCAGGTATCTTCACATCCTCAGAAGGATTCATTATGGTTATTGTCTTACCCTTTGATGAAAGCTGAACTCCTTCAACTGTTGTAACTTCTGTTTCAGACTCTGTTTCAGGCTCAGCTCCGCCTTCTTTTTTCACAACATGAATATTGTAGGCTGTTACAGTTTCTCCATCTGGAGCAGTTACCTTTACCGTAACTAAATTATCTCCCTCCTGAAATCCACTGTTGTTGTCTATTGCTACAGTAGCTGAAGTATCCTCAGGCTGTGCATTTATTGCAAGCTGATCTACATTTAAACCTACTTCAACTGTATATTCGGTGTTCTCCTTTGTAAACTGTGGATTAATATTTCCAGGGTTTATCTCAAGTACTGCTAAAGCAGAGTTTCTGGATACAGTTTCAGGTGCTACTACCTGTATATTAGAACTTCCAAGATGAGTCATTGAAACTGCCTGTCCATCTGCATCATATACCTCATGGGTATCTATAGTAAGTGGAAAGCTTCCAGCTGTCTGTGTCTGGAATTTCAAATTATATTCAAGAACATTACTTCCCTTACCATTTGAAGCACCATGAATTCTTATAGTTCCTGCTCCACCATCTGCATCTGTACCATTGACAAAGGTAAGCTGCTCAGATGGATATTTGAGTGTAACTGTAGCATCCTGCAGCTTCGTTCCCTCATCAGCAGCTATTTTCATGGTAACATTTACTTCCTGCCCTGAATCTACCTTAGGGTCAGAAAAGCTTATCTGACCAGATGCAGCAAATACGCTTAATGACACAAGCATGCTCATCACAGCTGGTGCTATAAAAGATATTATTTTTTTTAGAGATTTTATATTACTCATTATTTCCTCCGAAATATCGTTTGATACAAATTATAACCCTGGTGGTGTTGAACCTATGATGACATCACCTGATGACGCTCCTGGTCCTATCTCGACTGAACTATTTTGTGAGTTATCAGTACTTCCTCCTACAGATACATTTGGTTCCATAGGATTAGAAGTAGGTGGAAGCTGAGGTACTGAAGGATCAGGCTGTATGTTCTGCTCTCCGCCCGGCTTCTTTGTAATATTGAGCTTATATAAGCGTTTTGTGCCGTTTTGTGCTGTTACTTCGATATTTATCTCATTTACACCTGTTACAAGATTTACCTGTCCTGCTCCACTTACAGTAGCATTCTGGTCTATTGTGGATACATTGATATTAACAGTATTAACACCTCCATCTACAATAAGGCTGTATTCTGTAGTATTCATATTAAATGTAGGTGTAATTGTATAACCATCTACAGATATATTTGAAAGCTTATTATTTGGATTACCATCTATGACTGGCATAGGACATGGTGTTTCTGGCATATTATTATATACTGGTATTTTGAATTCAAGTGGTGTTGACTTTATTCCTTCATTGTAGCATGCTGCGAGCTTTGCTCCCTCAGCTGCTGCAGCAGGAACATTTGTCATATACTGATGATTATATTTGTTATCTCCCTGAACATTAAACTTCTTCAAATAGAAATTATCCTGTCCCTGAAGTACATAATTTGCACCATAAGCCTTTGCTCCGCCAATGATAGACTTCTCTATGGTATTCCATGGTCTGTCTGCATTTCCATGCTCTGAAGCAAACTTAAGTCCTGCCTCAATTGCGCCCATACCATCATGAGCATATGCACCAAGATTATAATAATTATAATATCCCGGATAAGTCTGATTTGTTCCTGAAATGCTGTCTGACTTTCCTGTTCCCTGTTCCTGAAGTATCATTGAAGCAAGTGCATAAGGGCTTACACCAGAAACCTCTGCTGCCTTCATAATAAGATCTGCATAGTGAACTTTCTTAAATACAGCAGTTTCCTGCGAAGTTCCCGGATTCTGAATCTCAGATGAATTCTTTGTATATACCTTTCCTTCGCTGTCTACCCATTTGCCTTCTGCATTTACCATATATCCATCGACTATAGTATTATATGCCATAGCTCCGTCTGGATAAAGGTAATAACATTCTGCAATACCGTCTTTGTTAGCATCCAGCCAATACCATCCGTTGCTGAGCTTGCTGCCATCATCATTGATATATACCCATACAAGTGGATCCTTGCTTTCACGCTTCCACTCTCCTGCATAAGCATCAATGCCTCCAAGGAGATTAAACAATGAACTTCCTATAGTACTAAATATAGAAAGAACTCCTGGGCCAACAAGACTAATACTATTATCTGAGGCACCCGGACCAATTTCAAGATAGGAAGATCCATTATTATTACTACTATTAATATTGCTTCCCGGTCCTTCACTGCTATATCCCGGACCATAGCTATCAGGATTTGGAATATAGCTTCCCTGTGATTCTCCTGTTCCGTTCACATTACCAATATTTTGAGTTACACCATAAACTGGTGTTCCAGCTTCCACAATACTTCCTTCTATAGGTACTATTGCTTCTGAATCCAAAAATGTACCCTTTATAAGCTGCATAAGCCCATCTCTTGTATGAATTGAAGGATTATAGGTTTGAATTTCAAACTGAAAAATATATGGATCAGTAAGGAAATTTCTTGGATCCATGTAGTGACTAATTATTTCTGAGCTGGCTGCATTCCATGCACTTCCATCAAAGCCCGGCCATGAATTGGATGCCCAGTCAAATGCCCCGTCTTCAATTGATTTCCATGATGACTTTGAATTCTTGTCAATGAGATTACGTCCTACCTTTGATTCCTCAGCTATAACTGTATTCCAGTCAAGTCCTGTATGCTGAGCTTTGAATATCCAGTTAGGATATTTTTCATGGAGCCCTCTAAGTCCATTTTTATAGCTTTCTGGAAATCCCTGATCGTTCATCCACTGCTCAAAATTGCTGTCAGCTGCACTATAAACCTGATCTCTTCTTATAAAATCGTGTCTTGCATATCCAGTCTTCCCATCATGGAGTCGTACATTATACCACTTTTGTCCGTCTGTACCTGTGGTTTCCCCTATAACAGTAATCTTTGTATTTGTATTGAGTACTGCCACAGCATCATATTCAGTTCCAGCTCCGCTTCTTACATTTAATCTCTCTGCCTGAACTATTCCTTCCCACTCTGAAGCATATGAAACAGAGGCATAGTTTCTCAGAAGAGGAATAGCTGGTGCTTCAAATGTAATAACCGCTGCCAATATAATGCAGACAAGCTTCTTTAATTTTATATTAACCATATAATTAGTCACATCCTATCAATAGTTATATTTTTAGTTATAGCGGATTAATTATAATTTTTTAAATATCTTTTGTCTATACACTTCAATAAATAATCATTTTAACGTAAGACTTTCGTAAAAAGAATATACCGGAAGAAATTGCATTAAAACACAACTCTTCCGGTATTTATTATGAATTTATTATTTGTATTTATCTTTGATTAAACAGGATATGCTCCATTTTTAACCTTAGATTTGTCTATTCCTGTATCCTGTGCATCTCTGTACTCAAAGAATTCCTTAGCAACTGTAGGGAAAAGTGCATATGAAAGAACATCCTCTGGCTGTCTCTTCCACTGCTTCATCTCCTCCTCATACTTAGGAAGCTGAGGCTCAAGTAAATCTGCTGGTCTGCAGGTAATTGGCTCTTCACCATTTAATATCTTCTTCTGTACCTCAGGATTCATAGGCTTAACAGACTGACCAAACTCTCCCTTGGCAAGCTTCTTTGACTCCTTAGGAACCATCTTATAACGCTCTCCCATAAGAACATTCATAACTGCCTGTGTTCCTACGATCTGTGATGAAGGTGTAACAAGTGGTGGCTCACCAAAATCAGCTCTTACTCTTGGAACCTCTTCAAGAACTTCCATAAGCTTGTCATCCTTGCCAGCATCATGAAGCTGCTTTACAAGGTTTGAAAGCATTCCGCCAGGAACCTGATACTTAAGAGTATTGACATTTACTCCCATTACCTTAGGGCTGAGAAGACCTGAAGCAAGCACCTCATCCTTATATGGCTGGAAATAATCACAAATCTCTGTCATCTTCTCAACATCAAGACCTGTGTCAAAGCTTGTTCCCTGAAGAGCCTTAACCATAACCTCTGATGAAGGCTGTGATGTTCCGAGTGCAAATGGTGAACATGCTGTATCAATAATGTCACAACCTGCCTCTACAGCCTTTAAGTATGTCATTGATGCCATACCTGAGGTATAGTGGGTATGAAGGTCTATAGGAAGCTTTGTTCCCTCTTTGAGAGCATGTACAAGCTTTTCTGCCTCTGCTGGAAGAAGAAGTCCTGCCATATCCTTAATACAAAGTGAATCTGCTCCCATATCCTCAACTCTCTTAGCAAGATCCTTCCAATATTCCATGGTATATGCATCTCCAAGAGTATAGCAAAGAGCTATCTGGGCATGTCCATTTTCCTTCTTTGTAGCCTTAACTGCTGTCTCAAGGTTTCTTATATCATTAAGGCAGTCGAAAATTCTGATTATATCAATACCATTTGCAATAGACTTCTGTACGAAATACTCAACTACATCATCTGCATAATGGTTGTATCCAAGAATATTCTGACCTCTAAAGAGCATCTGAAGCTTTGTATTTTTAAATCCGTCTCTGAGCTTTCTAAGTCTCTCCCATGGATCCTCCTTGAGGAATCTGAGAGATGCATCAAATGTTGCTCCACCCCAGCACTCTACTGCATAATAGCCAATCTTATCCATCTTATCGATGATAGGAAGCATCTCCTCGGTTGGCATACGAGTTGCAATAAGAGACTGATGAGCATCACGAAGTACGGTTTCTACTATTTTAACCGGCTTCTTTTCAAAATCTGCCATTTATTTTCCCTCCAAAATTATCTTTAATTACTTAACTCCAAATACAGCCATAAATGTTCCGGCCGCAACCGCAGTACCAATAACTCCGGCTACGTTTGGTCCCATTGCGTGCATGAGAAGGAAGTTTGTAGGATCTGCCTCAGCACCAACCTTCTGTGCAACTCTGGCTGCCATAGGAACGGCAGATACTCCTGCTGCGCCTATAAGCGGATTGATCTTTCCATGTGTAAGCTTACACATAATCTTTCCAAGAATAACTCCGGCAGCTGTACCAAATGCAAATGCGATAAGTCCAAGTGCAACAATCTTAAGTGTTGCTGCATTAAGGAATGCCTCTGCTGAGGTTGTAGCTCCTACTGATGTTCCAAGAAGTATAACAACTATGAACATAAGAGCATTTGATGCTGTCTCCTGAAGCTGCTTAACAACGCCTGACTCCTTAAAGAGGTTACCAAGCATAAGCATACCTACAAGTGGAGCTGTTGAAGGAAGAAGAAGACATACAACTACAGTAACAACTATAGGGAAAAGTATCTTCTCAAGCTTTGATACTGGACGAAGAGATGTCATACGTATCTTTCTCTCTTCTTCAGTTGTAAGTGCTTTCATTATAGGTGGCTGTATAATAGGTACCAGCGCCATATATGAATATGCAGCTACAGCTATAGGACCAAGAAGTCCTGTTTCTCCAAGCTTATTTGCAAGGAAAATAGATGTAGGACCGTCAGCTCCTCCGATGATTGAAATAGCAGCTGCTGCCTTGCCATTAAATCCAAGAAAAATAGCTACAAAATATGCTGCGTAAATTCCAAACTGAGCTGCTGCACCAAGTAAAAATGACTTAGGGTTAGCAATAAGTGGTCCAAAATCCGTCTGGGCTCCTACACCCATGAATATAAGTGAAGGTAAGATGGTCCACTCATCAAGTACAAAGAAATAATGTAATAATCCGCCGACGCCATTTGGGCTTTCCTCTGGTGAAAGCATAATATCAGGATAGATATTAACCAAAAGCATACCAAAGGCTATCGGAATCAGCAAAAGAGGTTCAAACCCCTTTCTTATAGCAAGATAAAGGAACACAAGCGCAACGGCAATCATTATGTAGTTGCCCCAGGTGAGTCCGAAGAATGCAGTCTGCTGAACCAGATTAGTAAATGTTCCCATTAAATCCATTTAATGTTTCCTCCGGTTTCTTAAAATACTATCAAATATTGATATTAGTTAAGTGTTGCAAGAATTGCTCCTGACTCTACCTGATCTCCTACATTGCAGTTGATTGAAGCAACTGTTCCGTCCTGAGGAGCAACTATATCATTTTCCATCTTCATAGCCTCAAGAACAACGAGAACCTCACCCTTCTTAACAGCCTGGCCTGCAGATGCCTTAACTCCAAGAATCTTACCTGTCATAGGAGCTTCAACCTTAACACTGCCCTGAGCGCCTGCAGCTACTGGAGCTGCCGGTGCTACTGCTGCTGCCGCTGGAGCAGGAGCTGCTACTGGGGCTGTTGCTGATGGTGCTACTGCTGGAGCCGCTCCACCATTACCATTTTCTTCTACTGTTACATTATAAACGTTACCGTTTACTGTGATTGTATAATTTTTCATCGTTTGGTTTCCTCCGATTATCTTCTGCGCTGTGCGTTCTTTCTCTTAATAGAGCGAACTGTAATACCATTAGCACATACACGTCCTGTATGTCCTGTCTCTGCCTCATATGCTGCAATAGCTGCTGCAATAACTGCCTGAAACTCATCATCACTAGTTGCTGGCTGGATAACTGGTACAGGAGTTTCTACAGGCTTGACCTCTTCCTTAGAAGCTTCCTTCTTCTTATCTTTCTTTTCACCGATAACACTGATATACTTAAACAGGCTTATTATCCAGGCAATAAATATAAGTATAGCAAATACGGTTCCCATGCCTACTACCAGATTTCCGGCAGCCTGACCCAGCAATTCCTTCATTGTAAAATCAGGTGAAAATACAAGCTCCGTATATTCTGTCTGTCTCTTATTAAGACCTAATGTAAAACTACATTTTCTCTCTGCAAATTCGGCTGTAACTACTGATACATAGCTGCCGTCTGACTTTTTCTCTGTAGTAATACCTTCGATGCCTACAAATTCACCCAGATCTTTCTTGGCACCCTTCCATGAATTGAGTCCTGAGGCTAAAACAGTATTCTGCATATCCTCATTATATTCAATGAGCTCATCGATCTGATCATCAGGAAGGTTTACAAACTGCATAAGCATCTGCTCTGCACCCTGCTCAATAGCAAGCTGTGTCATTGCATCCATACTGGTGTCTTCTGCAGATTTAGTATTGCATCCTCCAAGGGCAAATACAGATAAGGTCAGAATGCATGTGAGTAATACTTTTTTAAACTTTTTCATCATGCAATTACCCTCTTAAATTGTTCCGTGCTTTCTAAAAATCTCCGCATCGGTCTTTGTGTAAAGCATTTCAAATGCTGCGATAACTCTCTGTCTTGTTTCATTAGGAACGATTATATCGTCAACATATCCACGTCTTGCATTATAGAGAGCTGCATTAACATTTCCATCTGCTGTCTCATCAGAAATCTTCTTAAGAAGATCCTTGTCCATAAGTCCCATCTCTGCACTTGTCCATGCATATACGATATCTGAACCTATTGCCTTTGTATTCATTACAACGCCTGCTGTTCCATAAGCATGTCCTGTAATAACTGTAACCTTAGGTACATTTGACTTTGCATATGTAAATGTAAGCTTTCCGAGAGCTCTTGCAAGACTGATCTCATTGCTCTCATCACGTGCAAATCCATCTACATCTGTAAGTGTAAGTACAGGAATATTGAAAGCATCGCAGAAATTAACAAACTTAATAGCCTTCTTTGCTCCAAAATGATCTATAAGAGATGCATTATTTGCAACTACACCTATTGTCTGTCCATTTAATCTGATAAAGCCTGTTGTCATTGATACAGCATGATTCTTCTTCACTTCAACAAAAAGACCATTGTCTGCAATAGCTCTGATCATCTCAGCCTTATCCTTAACAGCTTCGATACCGTCAACTGCACGATTAAGATCATCGTTGCAATCACTGTAAGAAGCATTATATCTTTCGTTATTTTCTGGAAGAACTGAAAGAAGCTCTCTTATTCCAGCAAAAATTTCATCCTCTGTTCCTACAAAATCACAAAGTCCAGTTACCTCTGACTGATATTTTGCTGAAGCTGTGTCGCACTTCTCCTCATAATTTCCTTCAACTGCATTAGGGCTGTTAAGGAAAAGCTTGCCGTTTGATGACTCCATAAATACAAAATCTGACATTGAAGCACTTACTGCCATTCCACCACCACAGCTTCCAAATACTGCTGTTATCTGTGGAATAACTCCGCTCGCCTTTGCCTCGTGGGCAAACATCTGTCCAAAGCTGTACAGAGAATCATTTCCCTCTGTAAGTCTAACACCAGCACAGTCAACAAGAGCAACGACTGGTGCCCCCATATTCATAGCCATGTCATAAATTTTACTGATCTTCTTAGCATGCATCTCACCTACAGATCCTCCCATATAGGCAGCATCCTGAGCATATACATAAACCAGACAGCTGTCGATAGTACCATAACCTGTGATAACACCATCGCCATTCTTGTCTTCTGTCGGATCATTTGCAGCTGTTCTGCTTGTAACATATGCTCCGATTTCAACAAAACTGCCTTCATCAAGAAGTGAATGTATTCTCTTGAGTGCAGCATTCTGTGTATTAGCCATACATATTCCTCCATTTCTTTTATTTCACAAAAAATTGCGAAATTTGTAATTATTATATCAAAGTATAAAATATATTTAAAGAGGATAAACGATTATTTTTGTGAATTTTATCACAATATTTTTAGTAGAAACTAAATATTATTATTATTTAAAAGAATCTGAGTCCCTTTGGATAGTGATTTTTTATCTGGTCCTTACTTCGTTTTCCAAGTCCCAGGCTATATCCATCATAGCATACAGATACATATGCCTCTTCACCTTTTTCCTCAAAAGTAGTTCCACTTTCCTCTTTATTAAGCCTAAGACTTTCACCTCTTAAATAAGACAAGGCCTTGTTTTCATCTGTAAGATTGATTGCATTTTCCGATTCATTATAGCTTTTTGCCATTACCTCAGCATGTGATGGTTCATATCTAAGCTCACCATTATATTTTCCTATGATCAGCTCTCCCTTTTCTAATCCAGATCTTAGGACATGAACGCCTGAGCTTTTGAGTCGTTTTGTAATATATTCTATCTGCTCTTTAACATTTTCCTTGGATACTATTCCTTGCGTTTGTCCTTTTTTCTCAAGGACAGCACAGTAATGCCCTTCTCCCTTTTGCCTGTGAGGATAAATATGTTCCTGCTCTATAAGCTCGTATTCAGGATGGCTGTTAACAAAGCTTCTGATCTGCCATTTATTTTCATATGGTTCAAAGGTACAGGTAGAATAAATGAGTTTTCCTCCGGGCTTAAGCATTTTGTCTGCAAATGCTAATATTTCCCTCTGTCTTAAAACACAGGTATTTACATTATTAAGGCTCCATTCCTTTACCGCTGTCTCATCCCTTCTCATCATTCCCTCTCCAGAGCAGGGTGCATCGACTATTATTTTATCAAAAAATTCTGGCAGTGAATCTGAAAGCTCTTCTGGAGAAGCCTGTGTTACTATAACATTTTCAAATCCAAGCCTTTCAATATTTGAACTAAGTATTCTTGCTCTTTTTGGGATTATTTCATTAGATACAAGAATGCCTGCTCTTTCTGCTGCCTGTGAAGATTTTCCTCCCGGCGCTGCACACAGATCCAAAACTATTTCATTGTCTTTTATATCGGCCTTACTTACAGTTATCATAGCTGAAGGCTCCTGAATATAAAATACACCTGCTGCATGATAAGGTGTTTTTCCAGGTCTTAATTTATCTGTATGTCCATCAGGGTAAATAATTTCTTTATCTTCCTCATAATAATAGCCGGTATCACACCATGGAATCTGCTCTAATCCCCAAAGACCAGTAAGCTTCTCAATGGTTTCCTTTCTAGCTTTTTTCATATTGAATCTTAAGCCTTTTAAGGGCTTTTTAGAATATTCATTTAAGAAGTCAGGATATTCATCCCCAAAGAATTCTTCCATTCTCTCTAGATATTCTATAGGAAGTCCGTATTCACCTGTCAGGTTCGCAGCCTGAGACATTGCTACATTGTTTTTTATTTTCTTTTTATTTTTTCCCATATACTCATTCCTTAAATTAAGATATTTTTTTAAGGCAGCCCCTGACTGCCTTAAACCTGATTAAAAAATTCTATAAAATCATTTGCGATTATTTTTGCTGAATTTATAATTCTGTCAAAAACTCCATATCTCACCAGTGACAAAATAAACATTCCAACAGGCACAGCAAAAATCATTCCTGCAAGTCCGTAAAATTTAAAACCTATATATAAAAATAAAAGAGTCCAAAGAGGTGGAAGTCCCATGGTATCTCCCATTATTTTTGGCTGTAGGGTATGTCTTACAAGCTGTGTTGCTATGTATATAAGCATAAGCCACAAGGCCATAAGGAATTTGCCCTGAAATACCTCAAGCAAGGCCCATGGCCATAGCACAAAGCCAACGCCAAAGGCAGGAAGCACATCCAGCATAGCTGTAAAAATAGCTATAGGCAAAGCATATTTTACCTTTATCAGGGTAAGTCCTATAAACAGAACCCCAAATACCAGTATCATTATCTTTCCCTGAGCAAGCAGCCATGATGAAAATATCTTTTTTATGTCATCCTTAAGAGAGGATATATATCTATCTATGACTGCCGGTGTATGTCTCTTTATAAAAGCCTGTATATTCTCCCACTCTGTAATAAAACAAAAAGCAGAAAGAAAAAATATCAGCGAATTAAATAAAAGTGATGGAACTGATTTTACAGCGTTGAGCGAAACATCCACTGCCGGTTTTGTAAGCTTAGAAGCCAGATTTTGTAAAACAACACCTATACTGCTGATTTCTGCCTCTATATTCAAAAGCATATCTTCAGGAATATTTTTGAATAAATCGCTAAAATGTATCATCAGACTATTAATGCTTAGCATTATTTCATCAGCAATTTCTGGAAGCATCTGTACAATTGAAGCTGAAGCCCTAAAAATAATAACAACAATACCATAAAGCAAAAGTATTACAAAGGCTAAAACCGTCAGTGTTACTATCATTGAAAAATATTTACGTTTTATGTTACCACGTTTTTGAAGATAAACTATTATTGGATTTGCTAAAAATGCAACAAAATATCCTAGTACAAACGGCAGAAAAAAGAGTACAAGTTTAGGAAGCAATACTAAAGCCAGTATTACTGATACAATTGGAATAATAATATTTAAAATAAGTCTTGTATAATATTTAAAAGCATTCATTAAAATATTTAAACCTATTTCCTTTCTCTTTTCTATCTGCTCTTCATTTTCATATAAAATGATGTATATAAACAGATCATTAAACTGAAAATCAGATAAAACCAGGTTGTCGGATTAGAATACCAGGTTGTAAAAAACGCAAACATGCAGTAAAACAAAAGCTGTGCTGCAATAAGATATAAAATTGGATTTATATCCATATCTTCAAGATATACCTGTTTTATTAAAAATGCAAGAATTGAAAGGACAATCCCCAGAAGTGTAGCAAAAAGTGCACATCCTATTATTCCAAAATCATAATATGCATCATAAAAAAGTGTAACTGTTGTAAGCTCAGTCTTTGTAACATATAGAGGGAAGGCAGTAAGCTCAGGGAATACAAATTTAAGTCCAGTCAAGGCAAAAAAAGGAAACAGCATTCGAAGACCCTTAGCATATTCTGGCAAATCCCTCACAAGACAGTTAAAATTATCAAAGTTATTCGCTATATAAATATATGGCTGTGTTATCCATATAGGCATATTAGAATTTTTCATCTCAAATATACCATTCAGATATTCTACACTATGTGCTCTTTCTATTGTTATAAAAACATAAATCAAGACTATAAAAGCAAAGCCTGATATTATAAGTGGCAGAGTTCTTTTGTTTATAAAATCAGAAAATTTTCCACCTCTTATAAGTAAAAATGTAAAAGCCGCAAGTATTATTCCAAATAGCATCTGAAATCTCGATACAAGAAGTATTGGAAGCACAAGGCCTAATAAAAACATAAAAACGGCAGCCTTGCCAGTTTTTAAAACCTCAATATATAAGTATTTGCCTGAGAGTTCATGTTTATTAAACTGATAGAGCTCATTTATATATATCACAGCTAAGGATGGAAGTAATACGCAGCTTACTGTAAAATAGTGGACTCCGCTTATATGAAAATATGAATATGCATGCGGTGTATCCACTGTAAAAAGTGGAATATAGCCAAGTAAACAGGCCTCTATGACAAAAGCTGTTACCGATATAGCCGCTGTAATATACATAACCTGCTTTACTGCTTTAACTCTATAGGTCAACTGCAAAGAATCCAGATTATTTTTTTTATCCATGCTCTTCCTGATAAATAAAGGACATCTTTTCCTTAGTAAGGCATCAAAAAGCTCATATGAAGCGAAAAAGAAAATGCTAATTACATAAAAGCAAATCCATGTTTTATTTTCCCAAGGAACCTGAAGCTTAGAAAGCTTTAAGCAGGAAATACCTTGTCCGCATATCCATGCAACAGAAAAAAGGGCGGCAGGACATAAAATCATGCCGCTCTTTTTATAAAAAGCCCAATATAGGATAAGTCCTCCAAACATCAATACTGCACCTGAAAGGAAATACAGCTCATTGATGCTTGTCAGATATCCTATAAGATATATAAATGTTATAAATACTAAAATCATAACTTATTCTAAATTATCCTCTGTACTAAGTTCTGTACTATCTACAGTCTCCTTTTTTGTTTCCCCGCTTGTTTCTTTCCTGGATTCACTAGCTGTTTCTTTTTTGGAGTCACTTACAGTCTCTTTTTTATTTTCAGCATTTGTCTCCTTGGTATGTTCGGATGAAGGTTCTTCACTGCTTTCCTCTGTCTCTGATTCAGATTCTGAAGCTGATTCATCTTCTGTCTCAGAAACTGTTGTTTCTGGAAGCTTTCTTATCTTTGCGATAACAGTTATCTCAGCTCCCGGCTGGGCAAGATTAAGTCCCTGTGGAATATATGGTGTTATATCTATGGCCTTTGTGATACTCTTTGTGGATCCCGTGATATCCATTTCCGATGCAGGAATAGATATGCTTAAATGCTTCTTAAGAACTGAATCTGGTCCATAAACTGAAATAAAATTAGGACTTAAATCTATTTCTTCGAATACATATCCTTCTGCTGGCTCTCCCATAACATCAGCTGTTATACTAAGACTCTTTATCTTCTGAATAGGTACCATATATGAAATACTGTCTCTGTTAGCTTTAATTCTTCCATCTACAGAAATAGGATTACCGTTGGCATCATAGAACTTAAGACTTGCATCCCCTGAAAGATCTGTATTCGCCTCCGTAACATCTACTTCTATACCTACCTTGCTTATCTGGCCTATTTCTGAAACTGGTCCACTTATATATACATATCCCGGACTTACGCTTCCGTTTGCAACATAATATCCTTCCATTGGAGAACCTATTGTATTAAGTTCGATTTCAAAACGTTTTTTCTGAAGGTCTTCCGTCGTAACATGAATAACCATAGGACTAGGTGTTGCTCCTGAAATCATTCCTCTCACATTGTCAGAAACCTCAACGTAAACTGGTACTGCACCTGTAATAGAATAATCCTTCAAATCAATATAAGCTCTGAAATCAGATGGCTTAACCTTATTTCTATCCTTGGTTCTGACTTTATAATTAATCTTAACAGTCTTGCTGTTAAGACTATATATCTTGTCTGCCGATGTAAGCTTATCTCCATTTAAGACCTCTACCTCGACTGTAGTTACATCTTTTATCTCGGGATTAGAAAAATTTACTACAGTAAGCCATATAACAAAAGCAAGGAACAGAGATAAAAGCTTAAGCATAGTATTCTGTTTAATCCATGTGCTTATTCTGTTCATCTTTTTGTTTTCCTCTCCACCATTTTCCAAATCTCTTTACCTCTTCTCTACGAAGGAGTGAAAGAAGAAGCTTCCTAAGTGTTTCTGCATCAGATACTCTTGTCAGTACGCCATTTCTGGCAACTGTAACTCTTCCAGTTTCCTCTGATACAATAATGGTAAAACTATCTGTAACCTCAGAAACACCCAAAGCCGCCCTGTGCCTTGTTCCAAGATCCTTACTTATTGACAAATTTTCTGATAAAGGCAGATAACAGGTAGCAGCTGCAACCTCATTTCCTCTTATAACTACAGCTCCATCATGAAGTGGTGTATTTTTTTCAAATATATTTATAAGAAGGCCTGAACTAACAAGGCCATTTATCTCTATGCCTGTTTTCTGAATATCTCTTAGTGATTCATTTTGCTCAATCACCATAAGAGCTCCCGTTTTCTGTTTTCCCATTTCAAATGTAGCCTTTACAATCTGATCGACTGTATCCGGTGTCATCAGTAAGGTTTCAGGCTGCTTTTCATTAAGCAAAAGCAAATTTGAAACGATTTTCTGGCTTCCAAGCTGCTCAAGTGCTTTTCTAAGCTCTGGCTGGAAAATGACTATAAGCGCAATTACAGCTATTGTTGATATTCTCTCAAGTATCCACAGAATGGTATCAAGATTAAGAACTGCAGCAATAAGCGTAAAAAGTAATATAACAAGAATACCCTTTAAAAGAGTCCAGGCTCTTGTATTTTTTATCCATAAAAGAAGCTCATATACAATAACTGCTATAATTATAACCTCGAGAAGATTTGTAAATGAAAATCTAGGCAATAATGATAGCCAGCTTTTTATATTTGCAAGTAGCTCTGTCAATTAAATACACCATCCTTTGATAAAATTATCTTAAGTTATCTGAATTATCTCCAGTCTTAAGCTTAGGAACTGCCTTTACATAGTAGTAATAATCATCATCTTCAAACTGTACTCTCTCGGTCTTTTTGTAGTCCAGACCGTAAAAAGTATTAACATAGATATATGAGATTCCAATTGAAACTGCTATACCTATAATGTCAGTAATAAGTGATGTATCACTGTATATTGCACCAAATGCAACCATAATAACAAGGAGTACAGCATTTCCAGCCAAAACGGAAATTGTAAAAGCATTGTCCATACTCATCTTGCGTATAATATTTACAACTAAAATGCACAAAACAAATGAAACAATGACAATATAAAGATATTTGTCATTAAATATACCATTCACTATTGCTGTCAGTCCTCCCAAGAGATCCTGACTTCCTGCCTTTGAAAGAATTTCATAATTATTATGGAAATATTTAACAAAAAACCATAAAAGCACACCTAATGAAGCCGGTATCGCTGAAAGCATGCCTAAAGAAAAACCAAGTATAACCGGAATCACAAAAGGTGTCTTTAATAAAAACCCTAAAGGTATCAAAGCTAAAATAACTGCATTTCCAGGTCTGAATCCAAAATATAATACAAATACAAGCATCGATATCATGAAAAACATTATGGTCATTGATGCAGAAACTTCAAACATATTTGCAAGAATAAAGCCTGTCAGCATGAAAGATATCATTCCCCACGGAAAGAAACAGCAGATAGCTGCCGCAGGCAGTATTATATACATATGATTTAAGGCAGGCATATAACCTATATATTTTTCAATTGAAAATAAAACTGCAAATGCAAGCACGAACTTAAGTCCTGCATTGATAGCGCTTCCATACTCTGAAGCTATTTCCCTTATCCTGTCTCGTATATACAAAAAATCTGTCATTTAATGTCCCTCTTTACCTTAGCCATATCTTCGTATTTTCTTCCAAGTCTCTTGAGCTTTGAAGCATAAAGAAGCATTCCTCTTCTGGCATTTTTATATCTCTTAGTACTCACAAAATATGTAATCATCATATAGAATGCGAGCCCTATAATATATGCTACAAATGATTTCAAAAATACAGAGCCTGCTCCATCTACATTTATCTTAGTAAAGATAAATTCCGAATTAAGAAAAACATATAAAGTAAAAACAAAAGCTGCACATATTGTATATCTTACAAATGAAGAAAAGAGCTGTCCTGCAATATAATCATTTTCATAGAAATTGCTGATATCAAAAACATCTCGTTTTCTATTTTTTTCATATATAGCCAGCTCCGTCATAAGCCTTATTTTGTTTGGTTTAAGCATTATTTAGCTCCTGTTCCTTCTAAAAACATATATAATCAAACCTTAGCAGTAATTAAATAAATCAATTTCTAACAATAATCAAATAAGTCAGTTTCTGCCAATAGGTTACACATAAGTATATCATGCTGGCATAGTAAAAAACAAGGCAGAATGCCTTTTGCAAATGTAATTTTATCTTAATATATTTTTACAATTTTGCCTGTTTAATGTGTTAAAAAGACTTTTGATATGCTATATTGTTAGAATGTGCTTTAAGCACTGTAGAAATATCTGATTATACATTTATTTATCAGGGGGATTTAAATATGCAAAAAGAAACTTCAAAAGGCAGATGGATTGCCCTACTCCCAATCCTTGTCTTTTTAGTAATGTATCTCGGATTAGGAATAACCTTTGAGTACCTTCTCAAAATACCAATGGGATTTTACAATATCCCCATTGTTGTCTCTTTTCTTACAGCTCTTATTGTTGCCTGTCTTCAAAATAGAGCTTTAAGCTTTGATGACAAGCTCAAAATCATGGCAAATGGCGTCGGCGATAAAAATATTCTTACAATGATACTTATTTTCATGGCAGCCGGAGTATTTGTTGGTGTTGTTGGTCGAAGCAGTGCTGAAAGCGTAGCCTATTTTCTGCTTTCAATCATACCAGCTAATTATGCTGTTTTGGTAATGTTCATTGTAAGCTGCTTTATTTCTGTTTCCATGGGAACCTCTGTTGGAACTATCACACTTATAACACCTATTGCAGTAGCTTTAGCTAAAAGTTCAGGCTTCAATCCTGCTATATGTATCGGAGCTGTAATGAGCGGAGCCATGTTTGGCGATAATCTCTCATTTATCTCAGATACGACCATAGCTGCATGTAATGGTCAGGGCTGTGCGATGAAGGACAAATTCAAAGCAAACTTCTGGATAGCACTTCCGGCCGCACTTGTTACTGTATTTATATTTTATTTAAAAACAGCTAATATTGAAATAGTACCTATTGCACATACAGAATATAATCTCATCCAGATTATACCTTATGTTATTGTCCTTGCTGGTGGTATTATAGGCATAAATGTTTTTATTGTTTTGCTAACAGGTATTATATCAGGTTCAGTAATTATGCTCGCTACAGGCCAGGTAGCACCTACAGAGCTTCTTTCCAGCATGGGAAAAGGTGCCGAAGGAATGTATGAAACAACAATGGTTGCAATACTTGTTTCAGCAATCTGTGCTTTAATTCAGCAATACGGCGGCTTCACAGCACTCCTCAATTTTATTAAATCTGTATTTAAATCCAGAAAAAGTGGTAAACTTGGTATGGGAATACTTGTAGGTGCTATGGATATAGCAACAGCAAATAACACAGTTGCAATAGTAATGGCAAATCCTATAGCAAAGGAAATGTCTGATGAATATGGTATTTCACCGCAAAATGCAGCATCTATTCTGGATACATTTTCATGTATCTTTCAGGGTATCATACCTTATGGAGCTCAGATGCTTGTAGCAATTGCCGCAGCTGCAGATCTTGGTATAGAAATTTCAGCATTTGAAATTATGCCTAATCTGTATTATCCATATATGCTTCTTATAAGCTGTCTGATTTTCATCTTTGTAATAGGTGATAAGAAAAATAACAAAAAATAATAAAATGCAAAACTCAGCACATAGAAAAAGCAGATGAACTTTAGCGGTTCACCTGCTCTTTTTATTTTGTTTATTCTGCACTTTCAGGATTTACAATCTCCACCTCATCTGCGCCTGTAAGCTCGCTTATTTTTTCCTCAACATTAGGATTTTTCTTTACTGCACCTGTAAGTCTGTCTACAGCTTCTGGTATAAGATCAAATAGCCTTGTAAATACATCCTGATTTTTGACATTTACAAGCCTCACTCTGCCTCCTTGAAGAATTAACAAGGCAACAGGTGATATTTTTGCACTCATGGCTCCAGCACCATTATTATTTTTTGCAAGTGCACCTGAAGCCATACCTGCTGAAACCTCTATAAGCGGTACTATCTTTGTATCATCTATACATATAGGCTCTCCCACTACAGTTTTAGACTGTACAAGTCCTTCCATACCTTTGAAAAGAGCTTCTATAGTAACTCCCATTCCATCATTTACAAGCTTATAATCCGCTTTAATACTTTCATTTAAATTAGCCATATCATCCTTCTCCTGCCTTAATATCCTGCTTGAATCCATCAGCTTCTATGCAAAAGTGTTTATATATTTCTCTAAGTTCCTTTGAGGTAAATATCTTTATGGCAGATTTAATAAGTACAAACAACCGTATTCTGCCTTTTGCCTGCTGCTTTACCTCTATACAGGCTTCATCAAAAACAGGTATCACTTCTGTAAATGATTCATAATACGGATATAAAACAGCTGCTGCCTCCATTACTCTCCCTGTATTATAAGGATCTCCTGAGCCAAATTTTATATATCCTTTGCCCTTTTTAGGGCTAATCTCTCTAAACAATATAAATAGCTGATTTTTAAAAAGCTCAAGCGTCTTTTTATTTTTATCCTGCAAAAGATAATTTATCAGATCATGGATTCTTATATATCCTAAGCGTATTTTTCGAAAAAGATCTATTATAAGTTCTAATTGTTCCTTCATAAGGATTCCTCCCCAGCTTCCAACGACTCACAAATATCATCCTTTTCTATATGCTTTCCCTGTATTCTAAAAATACAAATGCCCATAATTCTTACATAACCGCTTACAAATATTCCTTCATGATAGTTAATATCAAAGCATACAAATCTGGCAAGCCAGCTTACCTTAACTTCTCCATCAAGCTTCTCTCCAATATATGAGCCGTTTAACTCATATCTAAATGGCACAAACAGAAGTAGCATGGCAATAAGAAGTATGACTGCCAGAAGCGTAAGTATTATAAAAAACAGTATTTTAAAAAACGATATAAACATTTTTAATTAGTTTTTTTCTTTTCCAGATATTTTTTTATAGCCAAAGAAGCAAGCTTTAATGCCTCATCTGCAGCCTGTGTCCTTATTTCATTTCTTGATCCTTCGAAATCATATTCAAAAGCCTTAACCTTTCCTTTTAAATAGATTCCGATATAAACACGTCCTACCGGCTTATCCTCTAAAGTTTCAGGTCCTGCATTTCCAGTAACAGAAACTGCCATATCCGTATCAGCTTTCATGGCAGCTCCTGTAGCCATTTCTTTTGCGGTCTGCTCTGAAACTGCACCTTCCTTCCTTATGGTTGACTTAGACACATCAAGTGTTTTTCTCTTGGACTTATTTGAGTAAGTAATAAAGCCTTCCCTGAAAAATTCTGAAATACCCGGCACATTTATGATTTTTGCTGCAATAAGGCCACCTGTACAGGATTCCGCTGTCGAAATAGTGATATCATTTTCACTTAAATATTTTACAAGAAGCTCTTCATAGCTTAACCCTTCGTCCATAGCAAGCAAATCTATTTCTGATGTTTTTTTATCCTCTCCCATTACATGCCTCCGTCTGTTATGACTTTAATATTTTTTATAATGTAATCCACAAGTGAAACTACTGTCAAAATAACTGACAGAGCGATAATAATACGGATTGGCCATACACCAAGCCAGGCTACAGTGTTTGGAAGAATAAGCAAAATGCACATAAGCATCTGTGAAACTGTCTTCCATTTTCCCCACCAGCTGGCAGCTATTACAACGCCATTGTCTGATGCAACAAGTCTGAATCCACTTATAATAAATTCTCTTCCTACTATAATGATAACAATCCATGAATCAAGCAGGCCTTCTCCACAAAGAAGAATAAGTGCTGAAGTAACCAAGAGCTTATCTGCAAGAGGATCCATGAATTTTCCAAAATTTGTAACAAGATTATTCTTTCTTGCTATATATCCATCTAAAAAATCTGTAAATGATGCAGCACAAAATATAATACAGGCAATGATTCTCATATTTATATATGGTTCCATCACAGCTTTGCTAAAAGCTTCTTCGTAAATCCTGCTTCCAGGACCGGAATATACCATTACTGCCACAAAAAACGGTATCATAATAACCCTTAACAATGTCAGCTTATTAGGTAAATTCATTTTCATATTACAAACTCCTTTTTAAACAAGTCTGCCTATTAAATCATATTCATTGGCATCAATAACTTCGGCATCAACCATATCTCCGGTCATAAACTCACGATTTCCTGTATTGATATAAATATATCCATCTACACCAGGTACATCCATATATGTTCTTCCTACATATACATTTCCATCCTCGTCTGTATCTGTGAGTCTGCCTTCAATGATGGTTCTAAGCCTTCTTCCGATTTGAGACTTCGCTTTTCTAAATGCTATCTCCTGCTGGAGAAGCATTACATCCTCTCGTCTCTCCTCTTTTACTTTTTTTGAAATCTGATGACTAAATGTTGCGGCTTTTGTTCCTTCTTCTTTTGAATATGTGAAGTCTCCGAGTCTGTCAAATTCCATTTCACGAATAAATTCCATAAGAATCTTATGATCTGCATCTGTTTCTCCCGGGAAGCCTGAAATCATAGTTGTTCTAAATACTATATCAGGAATCTCTTTTCTTATAGCATTAATACGCTCAGTAATCTCAGCACGTGTCGTCTTTCTTGCCATACGCTTTAATATATGGTCTGAGGCGTGCTGAATAGGTATATCCAGATAGTGGCAAACCTTAGGAAGTCGCTTTATCGCCTGAATAAGCTCATCTGTTACCTCTTCTGGATAACAATACATGATTTTGATCCATTCGATGCCTTCTATATCATTCAATTTTTCAAGTAGCTCTGGCAGCATTTTTTTGCCATACAGATCTGTGCCATAAACAGAGGTTTCCTGTGCGACTAAGATAAGTTCCTTTACTCCATCAGCTGCAAGCCTCTTAGCCTCTTCTATGAGCTCCTCCATAGGAACCGATCTCTGATTTCCTCTTAAGAAAGGAATTATGCAATATGTACAACGCTTATTGCAACCCTCTGATATCTTAAGATAAGCATAATGACCGCCTGTTGTAACCACTCTGCCTGCTGCCCTCTGTTCATCAAAATGTGTTTCAGAAAGAGGCTTCATAGAAACTATACTTTCTTCACCCTTCATAAGTCTTGATGCAATTTCAGAAATATCCTGCCATGCATTTGTTCCTAAAACAGCATCGACCTCGGGTATAGATTCCATTATCTCATCCTTGTATCTCTCAGCCATACAACCTGTTACAATCAACAGCTCTGAGCGGCCCTCTTTCTTAACCTCTGCCATCTCAAGGATAGTTTCTATGCTTTCATCCTTTGCATCACGAATAAAGCAGCATGTATTTACTACTATAATATCAGCCTCATATGGATCATCTGTAAAAACAAAGCCTGACTTATAAAGATGTCCAAGCATATTTTCAGCATCAACGAGGTTTTTATCACAGCCTAATGAAACAAGATGTAATTTTTTCATATCCATTATTCTATTGCAGAATCTCCGTCCTCACTTAAAATCTGAATCTTTCCTTCGTAAAGCTCTTCAACCGCTGCTGATAAAGGCTTCTTATCCTTGGCATCAATAAGCTCAGGAGCACCTGCTACTATCTGTCTTGCTCTCTTTGCAGCAGCAAGAACAACTGAATATCTGCTCTTTACTACTGGTGCTTCTCCATCTGCTACATTCTTGTTTGCTGTATCCATAAGGTCATTATATGTTGGGTGTAACATTGCCATAATTTATTCCTCCATTTGTAAAAAAATATTAAAGTACTGTTCTAAGTTCCTTCTGAAGCTGCTCAATGAAATGTATCTGCTGTGGAACTCTTCTGTGCTGGTCCTGAATCAGATAATTGAGATGCTTTGTAGTCTTATCCAGATTGTCATTGATAAGAATGTAATCATATCCCTCAACGCCAACTGCCTCCTGGGCAGCTCTCTGTAGTCTCTTATTTATTATCTCTTCAGTCTCTGTACCTCTGTGTATGAGTCTTGCCTTAAGCTCCTCTGCTGAAGGGGGCGTAATGAAAATGAGCACTGAATCAGGATATTTAGCTTTTATCTTAAGCGCTCCCTGAATCTCAATTTCAAGAATTACATCCTTGCCTTTGTTCATTTCAGCCTCTACATAAGCCTTAGGTGTTCCATAGTAATTTCCTACATAATTTGCATATTCAAGGAGCTCATCATTCTTTATCATCTCCATGAATCTGTCTTTATCAACAAAGAAATAATCCTTACCCTCAACTTCACCTGGTCTTGGATCTCTTGTAGTTGCAGAAATAGAAAGGGAATAATTATCATACTGCTCCATAAGCTTCTTCATAAGTGTCCCCTTACCTGCTCCTGAAAAGCCTGAAATAACTACAAGCATTCCCCTCTTTTTAAACTCGTTATTATTCAATATTCTGTACCTGCTCTCTCACTTTTTCTATTTCGGTTTTTAGTAATATTGCAGTATCAGCAATCTTTAAGCTGTTTGCCTTTGAAAGAGTTGTATTAGCTTCTCTGTTCATTTCCTGTGCAATAAAGTCGAGCTCTCTTCCACAGGTTCCTCCTGCCAGAAGCTTGTTTTTCATTGCATCAATATGAGAAGTAAGTCTTACCATCTCTTCATCAGTACATATTTTATCAGCATAAATAGTTACTTCTGTAACTATTCTTCCTTCATCAGCTGTTAAACCTGAATCCATAAGTGTTTCCTTAATCTTATCTGTAAGCTTTGCTCTGTAAGCCTCAACTACAGAAGGAGAAAAGTTTACTATCTGCTCCACATATTCACTCATCTTGTCAAGTTTTGTAAACAAATCTGCTCTAAGATTTTCACCTTCCTTGCTTCTTGCAAGCCTGAAATCAGAAGCAGCCTTTTCAACGACTGGCTTAAGTAATTCCCAAAGTCTGTCGTCATCCTCGGTACTTTCTTCCATTATGAGTACATCCTGACATCTTGAAAGTACAGAACATCCTACATCATTTCTTATATCAAAATCTTCTGCCATCTGCTTAAAATAATGCATATACTCTTCTGCCAGATCATGATTATATTTAAGCTTTTTGCTTCCATCCGTATAATCCTCATAGGAAATATATACGTCTGTCTTTCCTCTCTCAAGATACTGTTTAAGCAGCTGTCTAAGCTTTATCTCAAAGCAGTTAAAGCGCCTTGGCATCTTAATTGAAAGATCCAGATAGCGATGATTGACTGACTTGATTTCCACTAAAATGCGGTAATCCTCAGTAATCATCTCACATCTTCCGAAGCCTGTCATACTGTTAATTGTATTCATACAACCTCTCCTGTAAAAATATAATCCACTTAATCCTTATGCATATTCAGCCTTATTCGATTAAATGTAACTTTTAGTATATCAAATCTTACTTCTTGGTTCAATCATTATAGAATAATTTGTATGATATATAACATATCCAGGGGCTGCTTTAGGAACTCTCTTTAGGAACTTTTTCTGAATATAATCTACCTCAACCTTCTCACTAATGTTCTTTTTATCGTCTCCACAGGCCTTAGAATAGTATGCTGCAAGCGCTGCTGCCTCAAGGCAGGTTGCATCTGGAAGCTCTATATTTCCAGTCTTAGCTATTACATGTGAACCTGCCATATTCTTAGCGTGGAACCACCAGTCATTTCCATCTGCAACTTTAAAAGTAAGCTCCTCATTCTGAAAATTATTTCTTCCTACATAAATATCAATTCCATCAGAAGACACAAAATGCATCGGCTCAGATTTAAGTTCTTCCTTTCTAAGCTTTTTCTTACCACTTTGTCTTTTTATAAAGCCATACTCGGCCATTTCCTGTCTGAGCTGGTTAAGATCTGCTTCCGTTTCTGCAATTTGTAAAGCATTGGAAATAGAATCAAGATGATATAGCTTTTGCCTTCCCTCTTCAATCTGCGGTGCCAATGCTTCCTGTGTTCTCTTAAGCTTCTGATATTTATCAAAATATCTTTTTGAATTAGCTCTCGCATCCAGATCCTTATCAAGCGGTATATGTATCTCTCTGCCCTCATCATAATAATTCTGACATACAAGTTCCTTCTCTCCTCCGGAAAGTCCATAGCCATAAGTATTTATGAGTTCTCCATATACTCTGAATTTATCCTTCTTGTCTGCATCCTGATACTGTTTTTCCTGAAGCTCAAGCTTTTTTGCAGTTCTCTCAGTAAGAACCTTGAGAATATGTCTTATATCCTCTGACTTTGCTCTTATACGTCCCTTGTCAGCTCTTTCCCTGTAATATATTGAAAGCACCTCAGACATTGACAAAAAGCAGTGCTCCTGATAATCACTGCCACAAAGTGAATACAGCTTAACGGCCGCAAATTCTTCAGGTATATCCTTTAAATATACAATATTTGGAGTGAAATTCTTATTTTGTATATCAGTAATTAGCTCTGAAAATGTTCTGAACAGCTCTTTTTTCTCCGCATCCGAAAGGCTATCATAGGTTCTATCCGAAGAAATACTAGCTCTATAGCAAAGCTCCTCGCTCATAACCGGGCTAAGTCCTGTAATCCTTCCATAAAGCTGCTTGAAAATGCTCTCTCCATTTCCACAAAGTATCCCATCAAAGCTGTCAAAGCCCTCTTCTAAAATTCTAAATGGATTTACTTTATTTTCTGAACCCGGTATAAAATACTCTCTTCCCGGAAGCACCTCTCTTACTGAACTCACCGACAGGCTGACATGCTTTATGCTGTCAATTATTGTTTCATCATCCTTAAGCAAAATTATATTGCTGTATTTACCCATAAGCTCACATACAAGCTTTTTTATGGCTCTGTCACCCATTTCATCCAGATGCTCTATGTCAAAAACAATTATTCTCTCGAGTCCATCTTCTGAAAGCCTTGTCCCCGGCTGATATATTCTCTTGATTCTGCCTCCTCCTATATGTTTTCTTAAGGTCATACAGAAGTTTGGAGCTGTTATAGGTGAAAGTGTATTATCTTCTTTTATATAAACCATAGGCATTGCAGCATTAGCAGACATGCTAAGCCTTATATTTTTACGATTGCACTTTACTGTAAGGAGCAGCTCGTCCTTTTCCGGCTGTGCAATTTTTGTAATACTGCCATCAAGCAAATTATCATTTAATTCTTTTACTGTGGCTGCGACCACAATTCCATCATAAGCCATTTATAAAACAGCCTCCTTTTATTTTCAAATACTCTTTAGGAAAGAGCTCACTACTGTAATAATCAAAAATATAATAAATGTAGGACTGCTAAAGACAAACTTAAACCATGGCAATGAAAATGCCTTAAGTTCAGCATTATCCTTGAGTCTGTACATGGCAATAAATCTAAACAGATAAAATATGCCTGCAAGGGTAATAATAAAAATACCTGCAAGATAAATAATCTGAGTTATCAAACCCATGCCAGTTACCAAATTGACAACTATGCTTCCCATAAAATTGATAATTACATGCATTACAATAGTATACTTAATTTCACCTGTTCTAAGATATATAGATGCAAAAATAAATCCAACTAAAAATGCATAAAAGAACTGATAAAAATTCTCATGCATAAGAGCAAATATAAGAGCTGACATAAAAACAGATGTCTTTTCACCCATAAACAAAAGCCTGTCTATAACCAGCTTCCTATATACCAGTTCCTCTGCTATAGGACCAAGTATAACTGCAAATATCAGGGTTTCTAACATGGATGAACTCATTATTGCATCACTTACATAATTATTTCCACCCATGTTCATAATACTTAAAAATATATTGCTTACAATATTTCCTATGACCATAGCTGCATAGCACATCATAAAAAGCTTTATGAGTTCAGAAAAGCTAAGCTTTCTTTTGCTGATATCTATATCAGCAGGTGTAATTTTCATAATAATATATACCAGTGGTGTACTTATTATAACTGTAATAAAACCATTGACAAGCATAAGATGATTTTCTAAAAAATTCAAATACGCTGGAAATGTATCTAATACAAAAGCATTAATCCTTAAAGCAAGTCCCATATATATAAGATTTGCTACTATTGCAAGAAGGACTCCATTAAACCTGTCCTTTTGTTCCCTAAATGATAATTCCATAAATCTTATATACCTTTCATAGTAAGTGCGATCCTCTTTTTCTGGATATTAACATCCAATACCTTTACATCCACGATATCTCCAACCTTAACAACCTCCATCGGATGCCTGATAAATTTATCTGAAAGCTCAGAAATATGTATAAGTCCATCCTGATGAACTCCAATATCTGCAAATGCTCCAAAATCGATTACATTTCTGATTGTAGCTTTTAATACCATACCTGGCTTCAGGTCTTCAATATTTAACACATCACTTCTTAAAACAGGCTTAGGCATATCCATTCTAGGATCTCTCATAGGCTTCTCAAGCTCTTCCAAAATATCCTTAAAGGTGAGGCTTCCTATCGATAATTCTTCGCATATTTTATCATTTTCAGTCTTATCTTTATACAAGCCTGCTATACCTCTTATGCCACCATTTTTTATATCATTTATATCTAGTCCGGATCTTAAAATTATTTCCTTACATGCCTTATATGATTCAGGATGCACTCCCGTCATATCCAGTGGCTCATCTCCGCCCCTTATTCTTAAAAATCCAGCTGCCTGTTCAAACGCTTTAGGTCCAAGCTTTGGAACCTTAAGCAATTCCTTTCTATTTCTGAAGCGTCCGTTTTCCTCTCTCCAGCTAACAATATTTGCCGCTATCGTTTTATTGATTCCCGAAATATGACAAAGAAGTGCCTCTGAAGCAGTGTTAAGATCAACTCCAACACTGTTTACACAATCCTCTACAACCGTTTCCAGACTTTCTGTAAGCTTTTTCTGATTTATGTCATGCTGGTACTGTCCTACACCTATGGATCTTGGATCTATTTTTACAAGCTCAGAAAGCGGATCCTGCAGCCTTCTTGCAATTGATATACTACTTCTTAAACCAACATCATAGTTTGGAAATTCCAGACTTCCAAGACTGCTGGCCGAATATACACTTGCACCAGCTTCATTTACTATTACATAAGCCAGATTAGGATTTATTTTCTTCATCTCATCAGATTTTATAATATCTACTATTATCTGTTCTGACTCTCTTGATGCAGTTCCATTTCCAAGTGAAATGACATCTACATTATATTTTTTTACAAGCTTATTTATAACTGACCTGGCTTCTTCTATTTTATTTTGAGGAGCTGTAGGATATATAACTGTAGTATCCAGCACATTTCCCATTGGATCTACAACACTTAGCTTACATCCTGTTCTAAATGCAGGATCCCATCCAAGAACCACTTTACCTTCCATAGGAGGCATAAGCAGAAGCTGCTTCAGATTTTTCATGAAAATGCTTATTGCACCAGCTTCTGCCTTTTCTGTAAGCTCATTTCGAAGCTCTGTTTCAATAGAAGGAGCTATAAGTCTCTTATACGCATCATGAATAGCTGATCTTATTATTTCATCAGCTACCTTGTTTTTACTCTGTCTGCCTAATACATCCTTCACTATACTCTCAATAATTTCGTCAACAGGCACATCCATCTTTACGTTTAATATCTTCTCTCTTTCGCCCCTGTTAAGTGCCAGAATCTGATGTGGCTGTATCTTCTGAAAATGTTCACTAAAATCAAAATACATTTCATAGACAGAAGCCTTAGACTCATCTTCAATTTTTTTCTTTACTTCACTTTTTACTGTTGAAAGTTTTATAGTTCTATTTCTTACCTTTTGCCTTATCAAGGCATCATCAGACACCTTTTCCGCAATAATGTCCGAAGCATATTTTATAGCTGTATCTACATCCGTTATTTCTTTTGAAGGATCCACAAAAGCTTTTGCTTCTTTGTATATGTCAACATTTTCGGAACGGCTTAATATAAGCTCACTCAAAGGAACCAGTCCCTTCTCTACAGCTATCATGGCTCTGGTTCTCTTCTTTTGCTTATATGGCCTGTAAATATCTTCCAGCTCAACCATGGTTAATGCATTTTGTATTTTTTCAAGAAGCTCTTTATCAAGTTTTCCCTGTTCTTCAATTGACTCGATTACAGAGTCCTTTCTATCCCACAAATTCCTAAGATACTTAAGTCTTTCATCAAATTTTCTAAGTATCTCATCATTAAGGTTTCCTGTGGCTTCCTTTCGGTATCTTGCAATGAAAGGAATCGTATTGTTATCATCTATAAGCCTTATAACAGCCTCTGTCTGCCACTTCTTTATAGAAAGCTCCGATGTAATTATATCTATTATTGTTAACTTGTTCGCTTGTAATTTATTGTCAGGCATAATATCATCCTTCATATTTTATATTTTGCTTATTATAACACAAAATGTACGTCGCCATGTACTGAATCTAAAAAAAGCGCCTTAAGCAAAAATACATCCATTCCTGCTTAAAGCGCTGTATGTCATATTAAAATTTATTCTTCTTCCCAGTTTGTATAGTACTGCTGAACATCATCATCCTCATCTAAAAGATCAAGTGTTCTTCTTAAGTTCTTAACAGCCTGCTCATCTGTTACAGATACAGTTGTCTGTGGAATCATAGCAACCTCAGCCTGAAGCATAGGGATTCCAGCCTCATCAAGAGCCTCTCTTACAGCATCAAAATCAGACTCTGCTGTGATGATTTCAAAGCTGTCCTCTTCCTCCTTGAAGTCCTCAGCTCCTGCTTCAAGAGCAAGCTCCATAAGTTCATCAGCATCCTTGTCACACTCTTCTCTGTCAATGATAATCTGTCCCTTCTTATCGAACATATAAGAAACTGAATTAGGTGTTCCAAGTGTACCCTGTCCCTTTGTAAATGCTGACTTTACATTGGCTGCTGTACGATTCTTATTATCTGTAAGAGTATCTACAATTATAGCTACTCCATTAACTCCATATCCCTCATATCTAAGCTGCTGGTAATCAACACCATCTCCGCCGCCTGCTGCCTTCTTGATACCTCTCTCGATTGTATCATTAGGCATATTAGCTGCCTTTGCCTTCTGAATTACAAACTTAAGCTTAAAGTTATTGTTCGGATCCGGTCCACCTTCTTTTACCGCAATTGCAATTTCTCTTCCTATGATGGTATAGATTTTTCCCTTTGCTGCATCATTTTTTTCTTTTTTTGCACGAATATTGGCAAATTTTGAATGTCCTGACATATCTTTTCACTCCTGTTTGTATTTTACTGATTCATAATAATTATTTAAAAAGCCTATACATTTTAACACTATATAAATTTTCTTTCAAGTGATATAGGCTTTGTTTAAGCATTTATACTTCCATGGATATATTTTTAAGCCATTTTTTCTGCTTATATCTACGTGTACCCAAAATAAATTTATATATTTCCTCTGAGAGTACAAGCGCATATACCAGATGTATAGGAAGATGCCATACGAGTGCTCCGAGGAACGCAAGCGGAACTCCTATAAACCATACTCCGGTTGTATCAAGGAAAAGGCACATTCTTGTATCTCCACCTGAACGAAGTACTCCTACAATCAAAATATAGTTATACATCTTAGGTATTGTATATATTATAAATACCATGATACATTTCTTAACTGATTCTGCAACCTCAGGTGTTATAGAATAAGCGCCTATTATAGGACCTCTGATGATATAGATAAATATCATTGCAAATAAGCTTAAAACAAATGACAGAGTAAAGAATTTAAGGGAATAATCCTCCGCCTTTTCAAGCTTGCCTGCACCAAGATAATTACCAAGTATAACAGCGGTTGCAGCTGAAAGTCCTGCCCAGAGAACTATTACTATATCCTGTATTGTAGTTGCTATGGTAATAGCAGCAACTGCATCGTCACCCATACGTCCGTAGGCAACAGAATACAGGGTTGTTCCCAGTCCCCACATAAACTCATTAAGTATAACTGGTGTTGCATTTACAGCAAAGCTTGTTAAGAAGGCCTTATTCCAGCCAACAAAATCCTTAATAGGAGCTCTGAAAATGGAATTCTTGGCAAGTATAGCAATTAAAAGCAGAATTAACTCAACTATACGTGCACAAAGTGTAGCAATTGCTGCACCTGCAACTCCAAGTCTAGGCGCCCCAAAATGTCCAAATATAAGAACATAGTTAAGAATAATATTTATCAAAATAGCGATAAATGAAGTAGCTACCGGTGTTTTTACCTTATTTACTGCCCTCAGCATAGCAACTATAACGTTGCTCAAACATATAAACGGATATGAAAGACAGGCTATCTTGAGATATACTGCACCTATTTCCTGAGAAGTCTTGGAAGTAGTAAATATTCTCATTACAAACTCTGGCTTAAAAAACGCAGGTATAAAGAACAAGCCTGCACCTATCATAGCTATAATGGATGAAAGTCCCAGTACTTTTCTAATATTTCGCTTATCTCCACTTCCCCAGAACTGTGCAGCTAAAATACCACTTCCTGAGCATATACCAAATATAAACAATGAAAATACAAAGAAGTATTTATTTGCAAGTCCTACAGCTGCTATAGAAGAAGCTCCCAGCTTTCCTATCATCATGGTATCTACCAGGTTGGTGATAGTATTGAGCATATTCTGAAGTGCTATTGGCACTGCAATAAGCATTGCTTTTTTCAAAAATTTTCTATCCTTAAAGGTTTCCTTTATAGACTGAGTATAGCTTTTTGTCATACTTTAGTTTTCCCTCATTAAAATATATATTTTCTTGGCACTCTTCCATTTATTGCGCAAAGAATTTCATAATGTACATGTCCCGCCAGCTTGGAAAGCTCGAGAGCAGTTATTTCCTCCTCACCATCTCTTCCTATCAGCGTGACAACATCCCCCTCTGATACATCCTTAATATCTGTTAAATCCACCATAAACTGGTCCATGCAGATTCGTCCAACTATTCTGCATCTTTTTCCTCTTATCAGGACTTCAGCACCCTTGTTACTTAGATTCCTATAATATCCATCTGCATATCCAAGATTAACTGTACCTATTTTCATATCATATGGAGCTGTAAAAGAGCCGCCATAGCCTATCTTTGTAAACTGTTTAACAGTTTTGATATATGCAAGTCTGCTCTTAAGGCTCATTACAGGCTTCAAATCCAGGAGCTCGCAATCTGTTTCATATGATGGAGCATATCCATACAAAATCATTCCAGCTCTTACCATATCAAGCTCAGTTCCAAGCTCTTTAACTATACCGGCTGAATTGGAACAATGCCTGAGCCCCGTTGGAATATTTCTTTCTGCCATAAAATCAAGAAAATATTTAAACCTTCTATACTGTTCCCTGGCAGCAGAAATATCTCCCTCATCAGCAGTAGCAAAATGTGTGAATGTTCCGTCTATACTTATATTAGGAAGAGAAGCTATCTTAGCTGCTTCCTCTACTCCCTGCTCATCTGGAAGAAGACCTATCCTGCTCATACCTGTATCAACAGCAAAATGCACAGAGGCTGTCTTTCCAAGCTCTCCTGCCTTTTTTGAAATCAGCTCTGCCCTATTTATCTGAAAAATAGTCATGCTGAGATCATTTTTAACAGCTTCTTCTATTTCTTCTGGAAATATAGACCCAAGAATGAGTATCGGCTTATTTATGTCTGCCTCCCTAAGTACAAGTCCTTCTCCAAGGCTTGCTACCGCAAAATAGTCTGCATATTCATTTACTGCCTTGCAATACTCAACAGCACCATGTCCATATGCATCTGCCTTAACTATTGCACATAGCTTAAGTCCATTCCTCATATGATTTCTTATTGAAATAATGTTGTGAACTGCTCTCCCAAGGTCTATTTCTGCAACAGCCCTTTGATATTTTACATCTGAATCCTTAAACATCCCAAAATATTTCATCCTTTTATATCTGATCTTTTTTCCGATTGTTTTTCTGATCGTTTTTGATCATTTTTTACTTCTGATCATATTTCTATAACTGCATAAGCTGTAACAAATTCTTTTATGTCTGCGATAGAAACCTGTATATTCTTTATACCTATGTCAGCTGCAAGTGCTTTTGTATTTCCATGTAGCTTAACATAGGGTGCGCCTAAATCATCTCTTAAAACCTCTATGTCCTTTAGTTCAAATCCTCTAAAGCCCGTCTTAAGCGCCTTCGCAACAGCTTCCTTAACCGCAAAATCACCGACAAGCCTCTTGGATTTACCATCGGCCTGCCGGCGTTCATCTTCAGTAAAAGCGTGTTTTAAAAAGGCTTCATTCCTGAGAGCACTTTCCACGCGTTTAGTTTCTATTAAATCTGTACCTACTCCGTATATCATTTCTTCATTTTATTACCAGAATTTACAAGATTATAACTAAGTCTCATAAGAGATTCAGAAAGGTGGACATTTTCAACAACTATCTGTCTAGGTACTTTCAAATCTGTATGTGCGAAATTCCATATTCCCTTTATACCTGCATCCGCAAGAATGCCTGCAAGCTGAATGGCTGCTGCCTTTGGAACTGTAAGAGCAGCTATCTCTATATCATTAGCCTTTATATAATCTGTAAGCTCATTAATAGAATAAACATTTATTCCACCATAGGACTTGCCTATCTTGTCAGGATCCTGATCAAACATAGCCTTAATCTTGAAGCCTCTCTTCTCAAAATCCTTATATCCGGCAAGTGCCTTACCAAAGTTACCTGCACCTATAACTACTATATTATGTACTCTGTCGAGTCCAAGGATCTTTCCTATCTCTTCATAAAGATTCTTTACATTATAACCATAGCCCTGTTGTCCAAAGCCTCCGAAATTATTAAGATCCTGTCTTACCTGGGATGCTGTAACTCCCATGAGCTTCGAAAAATCATTTGACGATATCCTCTCTACATCCTGAGATAAAAGCTCTCCAAGATAACGGTAATATCTTGGAAGTCTTTTTATTATCGCCTGTGATATTTTTTTTCTATCTTTAACATCCATACTTCATTACCCACCGTTCATATTTTAACAAAACATCACACAATCAATTTGATTAGTATACTAGTTTCAAAGTTTATTTGTCAAGTTCTATACTCTAAGACACCATTATCAACGTCCTAAAGCACTTTACTAAACATTATATGTTTACAAAAGGAAAATGTCAATTTTTTCACATTCAAATTTTTTTTAATATTTTTAGTTTTCCTTAAAAAAGTTAATAATGTACTGGCTGCAGAAGCATACAGAACATGGACTTTTTCAGTCAATATTTCTATTATTTTTCCCAAAAATTAGAAATGAATTGCACACAAATATACCCAACACCTATTATTCCCCAGGCAACAATAAGATAGGATACCACCCAAAATGTCAGCACAATCATATCCAGTTCTTCCTGCCACGGTTCCAAACGGTGAAAGACCGGAAAGCTAAGGAGAAAACCTATGATATTCATGGCAACCCAAAGCTGCCACCGCTGTAAGCCCAGATAATGATAAAACAGACCTCCGACAATCCAAAAGTACCCTATCACAGCAATGCAAAACCCCCATGCAAGGATCTCATGGTCTATTCCATATCTGTTCCAAATAAAAGAAAAACATAATTGAAAAAGCCCAATATAAAGGCAGACAGAAACGAACAACACTAATGCCCGTTTCATATACAATACAAGTTTCTCTTGTCGAGGTGGATGATTGAAATCTAACATTCTTTCTTACTCCTTTAATTTAGGAAGCTGACAGTATCAAAAACTGCTTTCTCCATTTAATATATCGGCAATTAAATATAGGTTCTGAGTTACTTAACTTTTCGATAAGCTGGAAATTGTCAATTTTCTTTTAAAATATAACCCTACTTGTAATAATATTTCTGTATAATTTTATTCATTTCATCATCTTCAAAGGATTCAATCTGTTCTTTTAGCGTCATATGCCCTTCCATTTTGTCCAAATCCAATCCATGTTGTAGCATTATTTCAAGAATAGCATTATTATTCTCATTTATACTTCCTATTGCTTCCATAATAGGAGAAAATCCTCTTTTATCATCTATATTAGGATTTGCACCTAAATCCAATAATAGCTTTATTGCTTCTATATAGTGGCTTTGACAAGCTCTATGAAGATAAGACCATCCCTTAGCATCTTGAAAATCAACATTATCAGCCATTTT